>CBDUGP010000024.1:0-88284 GCA_965366625.1 uncultured bacterium | reverse complement strand
CGACACGGTCGTGGTGCTCGACAGCTCGGGCAGCATGGGTTGGAACGATCCGCAGGACCAACGCAAGAACGCCGTCAAGCTCTATCTCGACACCTTGCCGGCGGCTTCAACGCCTTTGTCGTCGGCGACGTGGCGCAGGACCACACACACATCGGCGGCCGCGTCGCGGCCGGCGGTGACGTCGACTTCGAGCATGCCTTCGTCGGCACGCAGCTCGGTGCTGACGGCACTGACGGCCAGGCCGGCGGCGAGACCCGGCACGACACCCTGCACGACATCAGGGCTGCGCCCGCGACACCCGCTGAGGAATCGGCGTGATTCCTAGCCGCGCTCGGTTCGCCGGCGGCGGTTTGTGAATTTGGCTGAGCCTTCTCCTTCCGTCCTGCGCATGGGGTGGTGAGGTCGCTTGCAGTGACTCACCACGCGTACGACTCGACGCAAGGAATTCGCATCATGAACATATAAACCAAGACTCGCCGGCGGCAAAGACTCCGTTCCCTGAGCCTGCTCACTCTTCTACTCTTCGCTTGCCCCGTCCTGGCGGGCGAGATCCTCACCGAGGGGCAGCAGTTTCAGCCACCCCTATGCCATCGCGGCGATCCGGCTCCTGACCCTGACGGGCTGCCGGAAGGCGGCCATTCTTCCAATGAACCATATGAACGGCTCGACCTGGCCGTTCAACACGCATGCGCCCTTGATAATGCTATCGAGCAGTCCCTGCACATCAGACGAGCACAGGTTGGAGACCGCCCGGTTGTCCGTGAGAAGCAATGAGCAGAAGGGCGTATCCCTTCCCTCGTGAGCTCCTGGCTCGTGAACTCCCACCGTGACGTCACCCTCATTGAACACGATCGTGATCGGCTCTCCATGATCTGGAAGTCCGACCGACACGGCAAGGTTGGGAGTCGAACCGGGGGCCCTGGCCACCATCTCCTTCAGGTGGGCAGAAAAGGCGCCGGCCCACGCCTCCACTCCGGATCGTCCTGGATGGGCGTCGGTTGAGCCATCGACAGCAGCCGCTCCCGCCGCCTCAGCTTCGCGCTCCGCGTCGATGAGGGCTTCGAGAGTCTTGTCGACGTCCTGTCGTGAGTGAGCAGCCGAGCAGATGAACCTCAGACGACCCCGTCCGGTCTCCACGATCGGGTAGGTGACCGCCGACGTGTGAACGCCACGCTCAAATAAGCCATTGACGATTGCAAAGAGCTTGTCTTTGTCGGAAAAATGCGGGGTAACGATGGGGCCGTCTCCCGTCCCAAGGTCATACCCGGCTTCGGAGAATCGCTTTCGCATGTAGCCGGTCGTATCCCAGAGTCGCTCTCGCAGAGCATCGTCCACGCGGAGTCGGCGCAAGGCGGCGAGCGCTGCCGCGATGTCGGCAGGGCTAGTGGAGGCCTGGAATATAAAGGCTCTAGAGGACGATTTCAGCAGGGCAACGTGCTCCTCTCGGGCAGCCACGACACCCCCGAGGCTGCCGAGCGCCTTACTGAGGGTCGTCATGATGAAATCCACTTGGTCGGTGGCGCCTTGGGCAGCGCAAAGACCGCCTCCTCGCGGGCCGTAGAAACCGAAGGAATGCGCTTCGTCCACGAGCACGAGCGCATCGTATTTCTTTGCCGTGCGCGCAATGTCCGCAACCGGTGCCGCCCCCTCCCCCATGCTGTAAACGCCTTCGATCACCACAAGGACCGTGCGATAGGGCGACGCTTCCGTTTTGAGGACGGCCTCCAGGTCGGCCGGATTGTTGTGTTGGAATGTCCTGATCGTCGCACCGCACAGCCGAGCACCGTCGACGATGGAGGCGTGACAGAGCTGATCCATCACGATGACGTCGCCGGCTCCGAGAAGACCTGCGACCGCGCCGACATTCGCCGTGTATCCCGTGGGGAACAAGCAGGCTGCCTGCTTTCCCACCAGCTCGGCAAATTCTTTTTCGAAGTCCAGGTGGAGATCGGTGATGCCGGATGCCGCGGCGGAGGTTCCCATGCCGGTCCCGAAACGCTCGAGGGCAGATCTGGCTTCCGCGATGACCTCCGGATCGCGATTCAGGCCGAGGTACAGGTTAGTGGTCCAGATGAGCGCCTCGCGTTCCCTGTCGCTATCGACATCGGCGACAAGGCCTCGGTGCCCGCTACCCGTTCGCACCAGCTTGCAGAACGGATCTCCGGGGCGGCTCACCAGCTGCTTGAGCTCCAGGACGAGCGTCCCCTTGTCGGTAGCAGACCAAGCAGGTGCCTTGCCGGCCAGGAACGGTGGGTAGCAGGACTGAATCTGCGTTTGAAAGCTACCGAGTGTGTCCACAACTCGACTTCGCGCCGTCTCCGTCGACGTTTGCGACCTGCCGCTCCCGGTCACCTCGAGCAGGTAATCAGCCACAGCAGTGGGAGTCGAACACTGCATCATCGCCGACACCGGCAGCTTTCGATCGATGGCCGCGCCAAGCCGAGAGCTCAGCTCCACCTTGGCCAACGAGTCGAGGCCGAGGTCTTCCAATAAGTCGTCCGGCGAGACTTGCTCGGGATCCTGAAAGCGAAGTAAGGACGCGATTTCGCCCCGAATAGTCGAGAGCAGGACTACATACCGTTCGTCCTGGGAAAGGCCCGCCAAGCGATACACCAGGCCCCCAGTGTCGCTGGTGACGCCCGCGCTGCATTTGGGAGCGCCGTTAGGGACGTGGTTTGGGGCGCGGACCTCGTGTCTGCCCTGACGGCGACTCGGCTCCGGTTTTGGGAGCCCCTTGCGGTCGAGCTTGTCGTTGGGTAATCGAGGCAGGTCCTCGAGCAGCATCACGACCTGAGGCACCATGTACCCGGGCAGCCGCTCCGCCAGGTACGCCCGCGCTGCCTCACTCGTCACTGCTTCGCGGGTCCCCGCTTCCTTGCGGCTCACCACATAGCCCACGAGCATCTTCTGGCCACCGCCCCCGTCCACGGCCGCTGCAGCGGCTCTGTCCACGCCGTCCATCGCCTCCAGCGTCAACTCGATCTCTTCGAGTTCGATCCGGTGGCCTCGGATCTTGACCTGTAGGTCGATCCGGCCCAAGAACTCGATCTCGCCATCCTCCCTCCAGCGGCACAAATCTCCTGTTTTGTACAGCCGCTCCTCGGGCACCGGCCCGGTCGGATCCACCTCGAGAAACCGCTCCCTGGTCAGCTCCTCGTCGTGCAGGTATCCGCGTGCGAGCTTGTGTCCCGCCAAATACAGCTCTCCCTCGACTCCAACGGGAACAGGCTGCATCGAATCGTCCAGGATGTAGGACCGAGAGCCCGACACCGACTTGCCGATCGTGATCTTCTCCATGCCGACAGAAACCTCGGCAGTCGTCGAATAGACCGTGTCCTCAGTCGGCCCATAGACGTTGACCACCCGCCGCCCTGGATCCAACGCGTGAAGCTGGTTCACCAGCGACCGTTTGAGCACTTCGGCCCCCAAAACGACGCACCGGATTCCCTCGGGCAGCCGGCCGACCGCGAGCAGCGCGTGCATCGCCGACGGCACCATAACGCACGTCCTCACCCGGTCCGCCGCCGGCAGCTCCAGCAGCTCCAGCACGTTCTCCGCCAGCACCAGCGTCCCGCCCAAAGACAACGTACCCAAAATCTCCATGACCGAAGCGTCGAAGCAAATAGAGGCAGCCGCCAACACACCCGCCAGCTCCTCGTCATCCAGCAACTTCCGCATCGACCGGCTGAGCGCGACGACGCTTCGATGCTCGACGGCAACCCCCTTCGGTCGCCCTGTCGAACCCGAGGTGTAGATGACATAGGCCAAGTCCCTCGCCGAAGGCCCGACGAGGCCGTCCGCGACGAGGCCGTCCCACGTCTGCTCCCCCACCTCATCGAGCCGTACGAGTTCGGGCACTCCCTCGCAGAGTTCCGCCAGAGTCTCATGGTCCACGATGGCGGCCACTAAACGAGAATGTTCCAACATGTAGCGCACCCGCTCCCGCGGATACGCCGGATCCAACGGCACGTAGGCACACCCCGCTCGCAAGACACCCACCAGAGTCGCCACGAGTTCCCACGTGCGGCTCATACAAACCCCGACCAACGACCCCGGCTCCACGCCCCGGGCCACAAGCTCGCCCGCAATCGCGCTCGCCCGTTTCGCCAGACGCTCGTAGGCGATCTCGGTCTCGCCATCGATAATCGCCGTTTGCTCGGGAGCTGCCTGCGCCTGCCTCTCGATAAGCTCCCAAACCGTCTCGGTCCGATCGTACGCCTCCTGCGTCCGAGTCAACTCGACATCAAAACGTCGCGCCTCCTCCTCGCCCAACAAGGTCTGTCGCTCGTCCAATCGCTTTTGAATACTTGCCAATTTGCACCTAGCTTTGTGTTTATTCGCCTGCGCCACCTAAGATCGGCTCTATTGTACGCGATTTACCTGCATATTGTGGCCACCTGGTGCGACCTGCATCACCCCATGCGCAATTCAGGAGACGAAAGGCTCACAAAGGTCGGTTCTTTCGCGCCGGCACTGCCCTCCTCCTGCTCAGATTTCCTCTAACGCCGACGGAGTCTTTGCTTTCGAGGGCCCTAAACGTCGGCGCGGGGACCGGCTCCCATGAGCCCGTTCACATTCCAACGGTCACGGTAAGCCCTCGTTGGAAATGATCCGACAAGCGGCGATTCGTTCTTAGGATAGGACGCTAAGAAGGCTCCGTGCTGTCGCAAAGCCCCATGCTAAGGTCCGCGCACCATGAACTTTTTCCCGTCTCCCCTTAGGGTTTTCTTGCAGCTGCTCGCTCCGGGACCGGCGTCTCGCCCTGCCGGGCGTCGTCGTTTTTCTTTGCGGCGTGGGTTTTCTCCGCGGCCTTCTCGACATCCCATGGATCTATTGGCAGGCGGGCAAGCTGCCGCTTCTGGTACCGGCCCTGTCCGAGCCCGCGTGGTATTGGGTCAACGTCGGCCCTTTCGTTATTTCCGAGATCGTCACGGCCCTTCTACGCTGGGTGCTGTTCGCCACCTTGCCCCACGGGCTATGCCGTTTTCTCGGCGGCGAGGGCCGCTACGCGCCTCGTCGACCCCGAGCAGCTCCTCAAAAGCGGCTCGCCCCTGCCTTCGGACGCCATCGTCTACGACGGTCGGCTACTCGAATTCGACGTCGGCTTCGACGGCCAAGCGATCGAGATCACCGCCGACGGCAAGGTCGATCTCTTCCTCGTCGAAACACCGACGCAGGTTCTCTCCCAGGCCCAGATCGAATTCGACGCCCCCTTCCTCGGCCTTTCCGGCAGCTTTGCCGAAACCTCTCCGGGTGTTTACACCTTCGAAAAAGCGCTACGGCCGTGATCGAGGTAGATTTCGCGACCACGGCGACTATTTAGGGAGACTATTTAAGGTACCAGGAAAGTATATAAAAAGAATATTAGGAAGTATCAACTCGGGCGGATAGCAACGATTCATTTCCCAATTCGGCTCACAAGAGACACACCTCCCCCCTCCCCAAGATCTAGGCAACTTCGTTCCAACCGTGTGAGGCAACCAACGACGAAAAAAACAGTTCTATCCCGGTTCAGGCGACCTCAACGTATGCCCTGCCATCGCCCACGTCGGCTCGACGAAAGGCAATCCGGGTGGAAACGTGTTTTCGGGAAACTCGACATCACGCTCTCCGGCTCTTAAGCGCTCCGCCGCCTCGTAGTAGGCAGCCAGGATCAGCGAAAACGCCTCCCTCATTTCCTGACGGACCTTCTTGCGAATGGCGTGGAAAAGCGGTTGCGGGGACTTCTTGAGCTTCGCCGGGTAGTAGTGGGGATCTCCCGCAAGGACAGCCTCGGCCCCCAAGGGCGCGGTGCCGTTTTCGGCGTGATTGGCGGCGGTTTCCTCTTCGATCTTTCGAATAATGTCCAGCACGAGTTCGCGGCGGGACGCCCGGCTCAGATGGTCCCAGCAGGGCAACGGAGCAATGGGCAGCTCCAGATGCTCGGTGAAATCTTCAAGGGTAACGTCTTCGTCCCGTTGGCTTGCACGGTAGTATCCGGAACGATCGATCCAGATCCCCTTGAGGGGCTCGCCGGTGATCAAGGCTTCGACGAAGTTGACGCCGGGCCAGTCGAGAGGACTGGATACAAGTCCCTCCTTTGCACCGTTTTGGAGGTTGTAGACGAGCCTTTTAATCTGGGCTTCAGGCTCTTGGGAAACTTCCGAACAATGGTACCGATTAGGGAAGGTCGAGGACTTCCAATCGTAGAGAATACCGGTCTCGATCGACAGCTTTCGGGTGAAGTAGGCCATGAATTGGGACTGGATCTTGACGGTTGGAGCTTGCAGGTGTAGATGCAGGTGCGAGCTCAGAAATGCGCCGCTATAGATCTCGACAGGGTACTTTTCCCGGGCTTTGGCGAGGGCCCCAATGATGATCGCGTTGAGACGCGGGCTCGGTTTGAGCAGGTGGCGGCCCTGGATGCAGCGATTCATGACCTCGACGCCTGCATTGGGTCGGGTCCAGAGTCGTGGGAACCTAGACATGGTTCACCTCCGTCGATGAATCTCGTCGGAGGCTCTGCTGCTGGACTAGCCACGATGACTTGGGGGTCAAACTTGTAGCGATTCCGATTTTCTCGACCATGTTCGTCTCCTCGGTAGAAGGTAGGTGTTTGAAAGGCACATGCCTCTACCCAGGTAAGGACGGAGAAACGATCATCAATTCTGCAGCACAGAGACATTGCCCAAGCGAACATGGAGCATTAGCTCGGCAAGGACGTCCGGGAACATCTACCTGGCACCGGAACGGGAACATCTACCTGGCACCGGAACGGCACCGGAACGGCAGAACGCTCCGCTTTGCCCGGGAACATTTACCTGGCACCGGGAACATCTACCTGGCACCGGAACGGCACCGGAACGGCAGAACGCTCCGCTTTGCCCGGGAACATTTACCTGGCACCGGAACGGCAGTTTTCACGCCTCAATTCAGCAAAAAATTCGCTGCTCTCGTCGGCGCGAGAGTTCCTCCACAGCCTGTTGGGTCGGATGCGTTAGGATGGGCACCTATTCGAAGCTCTTGTTTTCCATCTTTCATTCGGTCGAGATGCCTCCCAGGGAGTTCCAAATGCCCGAAACCCGGCACGACACCCTGCACGACATCAGCGCCGCGCTCGCGACGCCCGCCGAGGAATCGGCGTGGTTCCTAGCCGCGCTCATTGACTCGTCAGAAGACGCGATCATCACCAAAACCCTCGACGGTGTGATCACGACTTGGAACGGTGGCGCCGAACGGATCTACGGCTACACCGCCGAGGAGGCGATCGGCCGGCCGATTACCTTGATCACCTCTCCGGAGAGAAAGCCTGAAATCGCCGATTTGTTGCGTCGTATTGCCCGCGGCGAGCGAGTCCACCACTTCGAGACCGATCGCATCCACAAAAACGGGAGGCGATTACGGATCTCGCTCTCGGTCTCGCCGATCCGCAACGCCGGCGGCCAAGTGATCGGTGCCGCGGCGATCGGACGCGACATCACTGAGCGCGAACGTTCCGAACGTCTCCTCCAGGAGCAGCGTCGGCTGCTCGAACGAATTGCTCGGAGCGTGCCCCTAACTGAGATCCTCGAGGAGATCCTGCTTTCGATCCAAGCTTGTTCGCAAGACGGCGTCCTGGCTTCGATCCTATTGCTCGATGGCGAGGGTCGACGCTTACTTCATGGCGCTGCTCCCAATTTGCCGGAGGAGTTCTGTCAGGCGATCGACGGCACCGAGATCGGTCCCGAGGTCGGCTCCTGCGGTACTGCCGCTTACCGCCGCGAGCCGGTGATCGTGAGCGATATCGAAGTGGATCCGCTGTGGCTTGATTTCCGCGATCTGGCGCTGGCCCACGGCTTGCGCGCCTGCTGGTCGAATCCGATTCTGGGCTCTGAGAACATCGTGCTCGGCACGTTCGCCATGTATTACCGCCAACCCCGCTCGCCCAGCGCCTACGATCGCACGATGCTGGCGATCTTCAGCCGCATCACAACTCTCGCCATCGAGGGGAACCGTGCCGAGCAACGATTGCGCCGGCAAGCTCGAGAACTCGCCGAGGTCAACCAACGCAAGAGCGAGTTCTTGGCCATGCTCGGTCACGAGTTGCGCAATCCACTGGGAGCCATCAACAACGCCATCGCGCTGATCGACGCCGCTGAGTCAGACCCACGAATGATCGCCGAGGCCGTCGGTATCATCCGGCGTCAAACAGTCCACTCGGTGCGCTTGATCGACGATTTGCTCGACGTCTCACGCATCGACCGCGGCGTGATCGAGCTGGAGCGAAAGCCGGTCGATTTGCGCGATGTAGTCCGCCAAGCGGTGGAGCTGGCCATGCCGGAAATCGAAGCCCACAGTCAACGACTCGAGATCGATCTACCTAGCTCGCCGGTGTTTGTCGAAGCCGACCCCGTGCGCCTCGGCCAAGTCATCGCCAATCTGCTGTCGAACGCCGCAAAATATAGCGACGATGCCAGCCGCATCGAGCTGTGCACCGCCGAGGTCGACGGCCAGGCCGAGCTGCGGGTGCGCGACGAAGGGGTGGGGATCGAGCCTTGCTTCTTACCGCATATCTTCGATCTCTTCGCTCGTGAGTCGGGCAGCTCCTCCGGCTCTCCCGGTCTCGGTCTCGGGCTGACGCTGGTGCGCCAGCTGGTGGATTTGCACGGCGGCGAAGTTGCCGCCCACAGCGCGGGACGAGGCCAGGGGACAGAACTCGTCGTCCGCCTACCGCTGATCGATGCCCCGAAAGTCGGCATCGAGTCGGCGCAGGATTCCCAGGAATCAAGGCCCGCCGAACCACAGACCGAGACCGTCGACAGCTCAGTGCGAATCCTATTGGTCGACGACCACGAAGAGGCAGTCGTCGCGCTTCAGTGCCTGCTCGAGCTGTGGGGCCACGAGGTGCGGGTGGCCTTCGATGGACCGACGGCGCTGTCACTCGCCGTCGAGCTGCAACCTGAGCTGGTGCTGCTCGACATCGGCTTACCGGGCATGGACGGCTGGGAGATCGCGCGACGGCTGCGCCAGATTCCAGAAGCCCGTGACGCCACCCTGGTGGCCGTCACCGGCTACGGCCAGGAGGCCGACCGCGCTCGCTCACGCGAGGTCGGCGTCGATCACCACATCGTCAAGCCGTTGCACGCCGATCAGCTGGAACAACTGCTCATCCAATGGTTGCCGCAACCGACGACTGAACGACACTGAGTTTAAAAATCCGTGCAGCCACCGGCTAAGACATCATACCCGCGGCAATATTGCGTTTGCCGCTGTGTCGCCTCACTACTCGCGATCGGACTCGTCGATCAGAGTCCGCGGCAGCTCGAGGGTGAACGTCGCACCGCGGCCGACGCCTTCGCTTTCGGCCAAAATGGTGCCGCCCTGTAACTCGACGAGATGTCGACTGATCGCCAGCCCTAAACCCAGCCCGCCGTGTAAACGGGTTCGAGAAGCATCGGCTTGGTGAAAAGGCTCGAAGAGGCGCGCCAGCGTTTCCGAGTCGATGCCGGTACCGTTGTCGCGGACAGTCACACGGGCGCGCTTTTCGTCGGCTTCTAGGGACAGCTCGATCCGACCGCTGTCGCGGGTGAACTTAACGGCGTTGGAGAGCAGGATCCAGATGACCTGGCGGAGCCGCACCGGATCCCCCTCAACCGCCACCGCAGGGGCGAGTGTCTGCTGCAGCTCGATTCCCTTCTCCTCGATCTCCTGCCGCAAACCCGCGCAAACTTGGTCGACCAGAGAAGTGAGATCGACCGTCTCCTTCTCCAGGTGGATTTGCCCGGCGCTGATGTGGGTGATGTCGAGAAGATCGTTGATCAGCTGGGTCTGAAGCGTGAGGTTGCGCTCGATGGTTTCGAGGGCACGGGTCTTGGTCTTGGAATCCAAAGACGGCTGCCGGAGCAAATAGACCCAGTTGGCGATCGCTTGCAGGGGAGCCCGCAGCTCGTGGGAAAGGCTCGCCAAGAATTCGTCCTTCGTTTTGTCGGCGTCCTCGGCGCGTGCGCGGGCCTCCCGCTCGCTCTCGAGCAGCAGCTCGTGCCGGTGTTCGATCTGACGTCGTCTGCCGATCTCACGCTGCAGCTCGGTAATCTGCTCATTCAGCAGCTGGAAGCTCGTGATCGTCTGATCCTGGGAGCGCAATCGGAGGAGCACGAGAGGTCCTGCGTCGTCCTGTCGAGGCCGAAACAGCGCACCATCGATCCGGACGGCGCGACTCTCTCCATCGGTCCCGCGCAAAGTCAGGCGACCGGGCAGGAGCCCACGGCTCCGACCGCAGCGGTTCAGGAATTGGCCCAGCTCCTCCGCAGGATCCACCGTCAGCTCCTGCAGAAGTCGACCGGTCAGCTCGTTCGGCGACGCATCCAACATCTTTCCTGCCGCGCTGTTGGCGGCTAGGATCTCGCCATTCAACTGAAGTAATAGCAAAGGCTCCGGCAGTGGCTCCGCCGTCGCCAGGAATCCGTCTACCCCGACCATGCTTCGCTCAAGGTCTAAAATATTCTCGTCCTCGCTGCTGCGACGGATCGGCTGGGGGTTCGAAATAGACCACTACCCGGCAGCCCGAATCGCCACGCGCGATCGACTCCTCGATGTCGACCTGCGCGTAGCCCAGGTTCTCGGATGCGATGACTCCGAAAACGTTTGAGGTCATCATGCAGAGGGCCGGGCGACCCAGGACCTTCTCTGCGAACGGGCAGGCGCGATTGCCCAGCACGATCTTTTCTTCGTCGGCTTCAATGATGTAAAAGTCTCCGCGGATCCGGCGTTTGAGGTCGACCAGCACCGCCGCTACTTGCTCGCGGTCGAGCCGCTCAACCGCCAAGGCCCTGCGGTAGGCATCGTCGATGCTCTCGCCAATGCGCTGGCCGACCACGCTGATAAATCCCGACGCCTCCTCGAGACCGACGACGTCCTGCAAAGTGCCTGCGAGGTGGCGTAGCAGGTCGCGCAAGAAGCTGTCCTGCTCGAGCGCGACGTCCAGCTGCGCCATCTCGGCGGCGGCGCCAACGCCTTCGGGCGCGGTGCTCGGTGGGTTTGGGTGTTGCATTTCGCTCGTCATAGTTAAAGTGCTCGCGGCGATTTTATCATTCAGCGATTGACTTGACAGCATTGAATTGTCTAGCTCTCGCCTAAATCACCAGGCAAATCGCCAATCACCAGGCAAATCGCCGCAGACCAGCCGTTCCAACCGCTCAGGTCGGCGGCGGCATCCGCGGCCCGTGCCGGGCACACTGAAAAACGGGCGCGCGGCATCTGGTCGACGAGCAGTAAAAGAAAAGGCCCGGGAACGTCCCGGGCCTTTTCTTGCCTAAAGTAGCTTCTTAAAGCAACGCTACTTGCCGCAGCTGGATTGAGCGGCATCGGAGACGATGTCGCTACGCTCCTGGTCCGTGATCAGCCCCTGTCGGACGAAATCCTTGGAGGTTTTGACACGCAGGAAACGTGTTGTCAGCGTCGAGATCGGAGTCTTGTTGGCCCGGATTAGCGTCCAAGGGGCAGCTATCCTCGGTCCAAGAGACCGAGGTCCAAGATCTCGACAGAGATCCCGGCAACGGCCCCGGCGCCGGAGAGCCGGAAGATGCCACCGACGCCGGGATGGGGTACGGCCGCGCCGTCGATCACCGTGTCGCGCGCGCCGGCACCGGACAGGATGAGGCCCTGTCAATCGTGATGCGCCGGCCGGGGGCACCGGGTCAGGCACCGGCCCCGTGGCGAGAAAAACGTTAGGTTCTTTTTTACCGTTTCATCACAAACTCTCGAGCCCGAGCCGTGCTAGGGTCAACAGCGATGCGAGTCTTCGTTGTTGTCACCACCCTGCTGAGCCTCCTCATCTGCAGTCCCGTTCTCGGGGCTCTGATGAGTGCCGGGGGCGTCGACCGACCCCTAAACGTCGGCCGCTTGATCATTGTTCCGGGCGTATCACCCGGGGCCACTCCAGTTTTCTTGCGATCCGGGTCGACCTTCTCACCGGATCCACCCGTCCTGCACCCCGCTGTTCGAGGTGGGATCCAGCCACCCCTGCACAAGATCGAGATCGACCACTCCTGCGTAGGCGAGCTTGCCGTCCACCGGATCGCCGAGCTGCCTCCCCCGCAACGGGGTCCTCCTCCTCCGCTCGTCTGAGCCCCCCTCAGCGGCCGGTGGCGAAAGTCTCACCGCGCTGCTAGCCGGCGGCAGACTCCGCCGCAGGCTGTTAGAAGAAACGAACCACGTTGCACTCTCCTGCCCAGGGGAGACGGAGGAGATATGCCTTTAGACCTTGGAAATGTCATCGTCACGGTAATGCTTGCCGCCTTCATCGGTGGTGCCGCCTGGATGGAATCCCAATCCCGACGGGCTCGAACCGGCCAAGATCCGAAAAAGAGAGAAAAGCCGGTCGAGTCAATAGGACCGAAATCTCGGAAAGACGTGGAAGGAAACCTCGGGAGCATTGAGCCCTTGGATCCTCCAACATCGGACTGAGCCAACTCACCTTTCAGGAGCTGTACGACTTGATATTGGGCCCGCAGGGCGACACCAATCTCGCCCTGCGGGTTGCCTCGTGTCTGATTTTTTGGGGCTGGTCCTCGCTCCAAGGCGGAACAAGCCCGCGAAGCGATAGGTCCGGGTCGAAGGGTTCAGGCGATCTTGGATCGAAAACCTATTGGAAAAGCGCGACCTATTTTTCGCCGTTCAGAAAACACGAAATCTGACGTATCGGCCACCCTGTTACCCACTGGAGAAAAAGATTGGGTAGCCGTTTTCCCGGCCAGGCTGGCTTTTTAACCGGAAATACTTGAATCACCCCTATTCTAGGCGCTCCTACCGAGATTGACTCATTGGCCTGGGTTTTGCTTTGGCTCTGGACGCGTGCCGCACTTCCGCGCGCCGCCTTCCCGGAGACCCTGCCATGACATCTCTGAATCACTCGCTGTCCCGGCTCGTCGGCTTTAGTCGATGGGTCGCCCCCATCCTGTGTTGCATGGTCGCGCTCGCCACTTCCACGGCCCCCGCCGACGCCCTGCTTTCTTATAATTTGCCCAGCGATCTCAAAAAATCGAGCTGCGCCAACGATACCGACAACGATTGCCTCGACAACAATGAAGAAGGCAATCTGGCGATGGCCTTGGCTCCCTTGCAGTTTTACGATGAGGATGAGGATTGCAGCGGCTGGACCAACAAATGGGGTTTGCCATCGAGCCATTTTCAACGTCGTGACTACTTTCAGGTACGACCGAGCGGTAGCGGCATTCAAAATTGGAGCCCCACCGACGGCAAGGCCAAATGGATTCAAGTCACTTATTTCTTGCTCTATCCCCACGACTGCCAATCCTATTTCGGCTTTGGCGGACATCAGGGCGACTCCGAGAATATTCGTTATTATCTCTACAGCTACGATCTGCAACGTTGGTATTTGAGTTCGGCTCGTTATTGGCACCACGGCTCGAGCCATACGATTTCCGGCAGCACGCTGGCCACCCACGCCGGTCAGCTCGGCACGACCCGTCCGTCCGTGGCCTCGGACGAAGACGGTCACGGCTCTTGGGCGGGTTATAAAACCGATTCTTCCGATTGCGCCGGCAGCGAGGACAGCTCTTGGAACGACTGCTTCATCAACGATTGGGACGAGGACTATGCCAACGGCAATTGGGAGTATGTGCAGGCGACTAAGAACGTCGGCGGCCCTTCCCCCGAAACCTGGAATAGCAGCACCATCACCGTTTCCGGCAGCACCGCCTACACCACTCTGGACGTCGGCCACGGCTCGAATCGCGAATATTGGACGCCGCGCACGGACAAATACAAAAAATTCTGTGGTTGGCAATGTGCCTCGTGGGAGCGCAAGACCGACGGCGATTGCACCGCCAGTCGTCATAGCGAATCAAGTTGTGCCGACGGTCCGCTGTCGAATAAGGTCGATTCCGTGTCTTTCAGCCTGCAACCGCCGCCGCCGCCGACCTCTTGCGCGGGCTATTGCGGTAGCTACACCGGGGCTTGTGATTGCACTCCCAGCTGCGTCTACAACGGCAATTGCTGCAACGATTACAATACTTTCTGCGGCCAAGGGCCGTGTCTGCTGCGCTTTTCCGTCGAAGGAACCGAGGCCAGTCTGCTCCCCACCCCGTGTGAGGAAGCCACATTGGCGGGCCGTTCGGAAGCCGCCGAACGTGTTGCTGCTGAGCGTGGCGCCAGAATGGTGGAAGCGGCCGCCGGCGAGTTGTTGCGCGAAGCCGCACGGCAAACGCCCGCCAACAAATGGGAACGTCAACGCTTGCTGCACCTGGCGAGCGATCCGATCGCCGCGGTTTTGCCCATGTTGGTCGACACCACGCCGACTCAGAAGTTGCGCACCCTCAAATGGATGCTGCGCTTCGAGGACGCGGGACAATGGGTGAGCCTCTTCCCCGACCTCAACGATCGAGTGGGTCGCGCCCCACGCTTGGCCGCGGGTTTTGAAGCCGCAGACCGTCTGAAAGATCTGGTGGCTTTGCTCGAAGCCCACGGATACTCCAGCCCGGACCTGGGTGACGATTTTGTCGTGTCGGAAATCACCGACGCCGAAGAACTCGAGCCGAATCCTCGCTGAGTCGACAGACCGGAATCCGGCAAACCCGACTCGAAATCCACAATGGTTTCGGGTCGGGCGGGTCTATCGAGCTGTGGCAAGGCCCGAGACTCGACTCCCGACGCTTGCCTACAGGCTAGTCGGTGCAGATGCCTGGGAGCAGTGATCCCCAAACTCTTGGGTAATAGGCGACACCCACAATTTTTCCTGGTTCGAACGGCCTCTCCACAGCCCGGTGGACGACACGATTAAATACCACGAGATCGTCAAAGCGGGGACGAAAGACGCCTGGGGAACCTTCGGCTACGACGACTGGGCGAATTGGGTGCCGCTCGACGGCAATGTCGGTCGTCCAGGCACGGATTTCAGTTCGAGGGTTTTCAACGGGGCGTGATCATCATCGAGGTCACCTACAAGAACCTGCCCCACAAAGAACCTGCCGAACTTAAAGGTTATGTCGCCTCCATTCCCGTCGGCCTCGACACCGTGGGCTTTCTGGTCTTCAGCTCAGACGTCCAGAAAGAGCGTCGAGTGGTCAAAGGGTTGACGCCCTTCGGCAATTTCTACTTTGGAGACTCCCTGAACATTCTCCTCTGTCTCCCCCATCGACGGAATGGAAGACGTTCAAGTGCTCAGCCCTGCGGTTCAAACTCGCATGGGAAATCAGATCGGTATTCTGAACACCCCTTATCCGGCCCCATCGACCCCATGGACACCCAACACGGGCAGGATGCGGGATCGGAAAGTTCAACCACGGCACCAAGAGTAGCTTTCGGCAGCCGGTCTCGCCTGGTCAAGAGACCGGCCCAACCACCCACCGGTTTGAGAGGCCGCTGCCGAATTCGTCTTCCGGCGGCGGCCATCCTTGGCCATCCTCCTACCTCAACCTCGACCCACAGAACGAGGCCTGGGCCCTGTCATTGATCGGTAAGAATCTCACCGACAAGCCTACCACCAGCTCGCGCTCCAACTTCACAAGGCTTTCTGCACGACTTTGTATCTAAGGTGCGGCCGGCTAGGTGCGGCCGGCCAGGTGCGGCCGGGTGCGACGAACTTTGATAAGTTTTCCGGACTAAAGAACTTTTGACCTGGATATTTCGTTGCGACGTTCCCTATTTGCCGTTACTATGGTCGATGCCTTGGCTTTCCAAACAGAGCTGGTGCTGAACGAATGGTCGGTATGTCGAAAACACGAAAGGAGGCTTTTTATGTACAAGTTGAGCTCGAAAAATTTGAGCCCGGACACCTTAATATCGGCCTATCTCATTGATTATTAGAGAGATAAATTAACCAGGAGGGCGAATACTTAAACTTATCAATATTCACATTATTGATTTGCTTAATCTGAAAAGAAATGTTCTTGGGCTATGGCTGGCACGTTAGAAATAAATTCGACACTTAACAATAGGTCGAAGCCTTCGACAATGTGGTCAGATCACCCGGTCTGCACAAAGCAGACCCCCGACGACTTGACAACCAGGACTCTATTACGATGAAACTTTCGATTATCTCGTCTCTTCGATCTTCGTTTGAAAAGGACTGCTCGCACGGCCGCCTCGCCGTTTTTCTGTTGCACTCGGCTCTGGCCGTCCTCATCTTTCTGCTTTCCACTGGATGGTCTCAGATGCAGGGCCAAAACGAGGGCGTCATGGCGACGCTTACCTATGTCAGCCCAGACCACGGAGCCGTCGATCTGCTCGTCTATACGCCGCCGGGCTATTACTCTCCGGGCAACACGGATCGGTATCCGGTGCTTTACGTGCTCCACGGATCGGGGGACACCGAAACCGCTTTGGCCGAAGCGCTCGACGAGCTTCCGCTGTCGGGCGACGACGGTGGGGCCAAAATGGACAACGCAATTCTCTCGGGCTACTTGCCGCCCATGATTCTGGTAGGCGTCGGCTCGCCCAACGGCTCGTGGGGTGAGGAGCTGGGTTCGCTCGTCACCGAGCAGGTTCCGGCCTTCGTCGACCGTAATTGGCGCACCGTGGCCGACCGCCGTGGCCGCTCGATCGAAGGCTTTTCCTCCGGTGCCCGGGGTGTGGCCCGCTATCTGACTCCCAAGGCTGAGGGTTTCGCCTCGGCATCGATTCTGGGTGGTGGTTTCGAAAACTTCCGCTGGGCCGACTACGCACAAAGCCTGCGCGTACGCGGGCTGCAGGTGAATATCTTGTCCGGCGACCAAGACCAATTCCTTGCCGGAGCCCAAGAGCTGGCGAGCTTGCTCGACACCGAGGGAATCGCGAATCAGCTCGAGATCCTGCCCGGGGTTCCCCACAGTCACAACCTCATCTACGAGGCCCGCGGTCTCGAGAACCTGCAATTCCACGCCTCAGTGTGGGCCTCCCGCTCGGTGGTGGAGGCCGGTCCAGACATGGTGATCGACGGCGGTGCGCCCGCCTCGGTGGAGGTCGCGGGTGAAGTTTTGGACGGCGGCACCTACGCCACCGACTGGCAGCAGATCCACGGACCCGGTAATGGCGCCACGTTCACCAACAACTTTGCGCCGGGAACCTCGGTGACCTTTTCAGAGATCGGCACCTATGCCTTGCGCTTCACCGCCTCCGACTCCTCCGGCACCTACGAGGACGTGCTCACGGTGTCGGTAGTAGATCTCGACGACTCCATGGAGATGCATTTGCCGCTGGATTCCGACGCCCTGGACGCCACCGGCAACGGCCACGACGGCGTGGAGCAGGGCGCGCAGGTTACCCCCTTGGGCAAGATAGGCGGAGCTTATTCGTTCGACGGAATCGACGACTTCCTGACCGTGCCAGATTTCAACTACGGCCCGGAATACAGCATCGCCTTCTGGTTCCGAGCGCCGGATCTCTACGGATCGAGCTACCAGTACATGTGGAGCCACAACGGCTTCGATCAATCCCAAAGCCTGAACGTCTACTTGCCGGAGAGCAACACCTCGTCCCACGGCAGCGTGCGCTCGGTGCTACGGGATGCGAACGACGCCAATGGAAAATATATCGACGCGGTCGGCACCTTCAGCGACGGAGCTTGGCACCACTTCACGATGGTGGTAGACGCCTCGGGTTCGCGGGTGTTTGTCGATGGTCGCGAAACCATGGTCAGCGCCCAGGGTGGAGATACCTTCGATCCGACGACCGACATCTTCCTTGGGGGTCGCTCGAAATCGCCGGCCGGTCGCTATTTTGAGGGCTCCATCGACGACGTACGGCTCTACAGCCGGCGCCTGCAGAAAGCGGAAGCCCATGCCCTCGGCTTTACCCTGGGCGCGGATCAACCGCCGACCGTCGACGCCGGCCCCGACGTCGGCATCCAGGAGCTGGAAGACGCCTACTTGCTCGCCGGTGTGACCGACGACGATGTCTCGTCCTTAAGCCTGTCCTGGAGCCAGGACTCTGGTCCGGGAACCGCCACGTTCAGCCATCCCACCGATGCGTCCACCAGCGTCTCCTTCGACCTGCCGGGAATCTACAACCTGCGATTGACCGCCACCGACAGTCAAGGCAGCGCGTCGGATACGGTGGCGGTGACGATTCAGGCGGCTTCCGCGCCCCTCGGCCACTGGTTGCTCAACGAGAGCTCCGGGAACATGGCCCTGGACCAGAGCTTCCAGCGCAACGACGGTGACCTGGTGAGCTCGCCGGAGTGGACTGGCACGGGTTTGTCCTTCGATTCGAGCTCCTCCCAGGCAGTGATCGTCGGCCAGTCCGAGTCCCTCGACCTCGATCCCGCAACCGAGGACATCAGTTTGGTGGCTTGGATTCGGATCGGACCGGGCGCCGAGGGCACGATCATCGGCAAGGCCTACGGCAGCCTGAGCCAGCGGCAGTACCAGCTCTACCTCTACGATGCCGAGGGCGACGGCATGTCGTCGATTTACGGCTTGATCGGCGGGAAGTCCAACAATAACGCCAAATACGAGTTGGTCGACGACAACCAATGGCATCTGGTGGCGGTGGTTCACGACAGCAGCACCATGACCAACTTGATGTATGTGGACGGCGTGGCCGCAGGCGATTGGAAGAGCAGCGGCAGCGCCACCAACAACGTCGACGTGATGCTCGGCGCCCGCCGGAATACGTCGAGCAATTACGGCATCGGCTGGGCCCTAGACGGCGAGATCGGCGAAGCCCGTGTCTACGCATGGAAGCTGATGCCGGAGGAGATGGCGGCCCTCTACGCCCTCGGCCCGGAGTGAGCTCGGACTAGCTTGAACCCCATCGTCAGCTCCCATCCCGGGTGGGCAAGGGCATTTGGAAGCCCCGACTCGTCACGAACTCCTCCCACCCGGGCCCTTTCCGCGCAACAATGATGTGGGTCCGACGTAGACCCCCCTAGAAACTGGAAAGGACTTTTCGTAAGGTCCTTGCCCTAGCTCTGGACGGGCGCCCACCCGGCTCGCGCCCGCCGGCACGCTCTCGAGTGACGATTCCCCTCGCCATAGAAGGATGAGATTCAATGGATATGGACCCGATTTCACCGCCCCTCAAAACACCGCCCCTCAAAACACAGACCTTGAGCGCACAGCTCTTGAAAACACAGCCCCCATTCAGAAGGCCGGCGATCATTTTTGCGCTGGCTTTGGCCTTCGCCCTGCCACCGGCATTTGCCCAGGAGGCCGACGAACCGCCGGCGAGCGAGCAAAGTGCCTCGGAGGACGAGCCCGCCCAGGACGAGATCCTCGACGAGATCACGGTCACCGCCCGCAAGCGCAAAGAGGTGCTGAACGAAGTGCCCATCTCCATCGCCTTGCTCACCGGTGACACGATCCAAAAGACCCACCTCTCCAACGTCAGCGAGCTGTCGTTGATGACCCCCAACTTCCACCACAGCGAAGACGTCAACAGCTTCGACCGCTTCATCGTGCGTGGCCTCGGGACCACCGGCTCCAACCTGGGTCTCGAGCAGGCCGTCGGCCAGGTGGTCAACGGATTCTTCTTCGGCCGAAGCCGCTTCGGACGCACCATGTTCCTCGACCTCGAACGGGTGGAGGTGCTGAAGGGCCCCCAGGGCGCCCTGATCGGCAAGAACAACAGCGTCGGCGCGCTCAACATCACGACGCGCAAACCCGGTCCTGAATTCGGCGGTTACCTCAACCTGACCGCCGACTTCGACGACGCCGCCGGTTTCGCGGTAGAAACGGCCGTCGACGTGCCCTTCTCCGACCGCTTCCGCGGCCGCTTCGCCGGGCGATTCGAGGATCGGGATGGCTGGGTGACCAACCTGGGCACGGGCCGCGAGGATCAGGAGCGGCAAGACCAAACCTTCCGCGGCATCTTCGATTGGCTGATCACCGACACCCTCACCGCCGAGATCCTGTTCCAAGTAGGCGACCTTCAACGGCAAGGCCGCCAGCGGGAAATCTACAATTGCTTGGGAGACGCCAATTCCGACAATCCCCTGGACACTTCCGAGGATTGCCTGTTCAACTCGGAGAAAGATGTCCTCTTTCTGGTCAACGGCGAGCCCAATCCCGAGGCCCACGACACCGAATATTCGATGGTTGGCCTAACCCTGAACAAATTCTTCGAGGACTTCTCCCTGACCTATTTAGGGAATTACGCCGAATACGAGTCGGCCGACGATTGGGATTCGGACCACACCGACATCGAGTGGACCCACATCTTCGTGCGCGACGATTGGCAGCAAAACTCCCATGAGCTGCGTTTGACCTCCAATGGCGGCGGACGCGTCGACTACTTGGCTGGTTTCTATTACAGCGAGCAGGACGACGACCTGATTCAAAGCTTCATGTTCTGCCGCGGCCCTTTCGGCTTGTGCACCGGCGGCAACACCAATCCGGACTTCCGCGGCCTCCAGCGCCATGGCTGGGCCACCCTGACCACTGAATCCCAGGCGATTTTCGGGCAAATCGATTGGCATCTGTCGGACCGGTGGACTCTCACCGTGGGCGGGCGCTTCACGGAAGAGGATCGGGCGATTCAAACCCGGGCCACGGTGCTGACGCCCTACGCTCTGGAAGTCACGCCTCAAACCCTGGTGGACTGCCCGAACGTCACCGACGAGCTGGACGGCGTGGGTCTACCGATCAATTTCGCCTGCGGCCCGGCTCAATTCACCAGCTCGGGTTTCTTTGATCGCTCCGAGTCGGACTTCAGCCCCAACGTCACCCTGCGCTGGCAACCGTCGGATCGCGCCATGTACTACGCCACCTATGGCGAGGGTTTTAAAAGTGGTGGCTACCAATTCCCCACCTACGTGCCCCAAGCCGCCCTCACCCGAAATCTGGTGGAATACGACGGCGAGAGCACCGTGCATTTCGAACTCGGCGGCAAGAACACCCTATCCGCCGGGCGCGTGCAGCTCAATTGGGCAGCCTGGAGCACCGACTTCGAGGACGTGCAGGTTTCCTCCCTCGACCCGATTACCGTGATCCAAAACGTCAACAATGCGGCCCAGGCCAACTCCACGGGTATCGAAGCCGATCTGGTGCTGCGCCTCGGCAAACATCACCAACTTTCAGCCATGCTCGCCTTGACCGACGCCGAATTCGAGCAATTCGCCACCGCCCCTTGTTATTCGGGCCAGACCGAGGCCCAGGGCTGCCGCCCTTTCACCTTCGCAGACGGCACCGTGGCCGACGTGCAGGATCTGGCGGGTACCCCCCTGGCCTACGCGCCGGACACCCAATTCAACATCCGCTTGGTGGGCCAGGGTCTGCCGGCCTTCGGCACCTGGGAAGCGGGTTATGACATCTTTTACTACTGGCAGGACGACTTCCACTTCAAGCTGGCCAACGACCCCCTGGACACCCAAAGCGCCTACGGCAAGGTCAACGCCTCCGTCAGCCTCGGGCCACAAAACGGGGCCTGGGCCCTGTCCTTGATCGGCAAGAATCTCACCGACAAGCTGACCGCCAGCTCGGGCGACTCCACCGCCGCCATCGGCCAGCCCGGAGACATCGGCCCCACCCCCAACTTCAAATTCCCCGAACCCGGCCGCCAGCTCGCACTCCAGCTCCGCTACGCCTTCTGAGCCGGGGAACCAACAGGTCCTTGTCCTCGCGCCTAGGGATCGACGAAATCGAATATTCCGAGGCGTCGATCCGTACCCACCGGAATCTTAAGCGCAGAGGAGATGAGTCATGACTTTCCAAGCCCCCTGGGGCACCACGCTGAAGTGGATTAGCGGATCGGCAACAGCCTTGCTGATCGGTATGTCCGTGTTCTTGCTCACCATGATGCTCGACGAACGTCCCACCCTGGTGATCGCCGGTCTATTCCCCGTGATCGTGTTGCTCGGAGCTCTTGCCTTTATCGTCCGAAGCTATGAAATTGACCGCCAAGGGCTACGAATCCAGCGGCTGATGTGGACCACCCACGTGCCTCTAGATGACCTCCAACGGGTTTGGATAGATCCCGATGCCATGAAGCGCTCTTTGCGATTGTTCGGCAATGGCGGCCTTTATTCGTTCAGCGGTATCTATCGCAACAAAAAGCTGGGCAACTACAGGGCCTTCGCAACCGACCCGAACAGCTCCGTGGTCCTCGACTTGGGCCGGCGCAAGGTGGTCGTCACTCCTGATCGTCCGGGCCAAATGGTCCGCAAGCTTAAAGAGCTGTGGCCGAGCATTGAAATTGTAGGCGACTAGCCCCAACAATAGCCCCTAATGCACCCCGGCAGTACCCTGCAGAGCCCGCCGCTGGTTTTGAGCCGCACCGCCGTGTCATCCACCTTCGATCAGGGCAAACGACAAGCTCAGAGTCGCGATGTAGAGCAGCACGACCGCAGCAGCCGCCCCAAGGCGCAGCAGGATCGACCGACTGTCGGTGATCCGGAATGCCCACCAAGCGGACGCACCGAGGATCGCTTCGGGAATCAGCACATAAAAGGCCACAGGCCCCAAGGTTTTGACGCCGACCGGATACCACACGGGAATGAGGGTCAGGGTGGCCTCGGCGACGCCGAAGATCAGAATGGATAGGGCCGCGCACCACAGCGTCGCGGCCCGTTTTCCGACGCGCTCGGCCAGGTCTTCACCCGCCTCGACGATCAAAAAAAGCGGCGTGATCCAGAGCAGACCCATGAAAGCGCTGACCGGTCCGATCTTGGGAAATTGAAGGTCGGGAAATTCCAACGTACCGAGCGCCTCGGCCAAATACCAATCCGGAAATATCTGCATCAGGGAGAGGGGCAAGAGAAAACCCCAGATCCTGATCCACTTCGGCTCGACGTTGCGAACCGCGAAGAGCGGTAATGCGATGTTGTACGAGATCCCGGCGACAAATAACCGCCAGCCCATGGGAATGGGGCTCGGGAACAACACGAAAGCGCCACCTATGACGACATAGAGCGCGTGGAAAAGCCAAATCCTCGAATCGTTCATCGGCCAAGCCTCAGGTACTGTCAGTGGGTTGCGGGTCGGATCTCAGCCACGCCTCAAGAGCTGCACGAGAGCATGGAGCAACCCGGGCGGGAGCGGGCCCAATCGGGACGTTTCTCCGCGTATTTCTCGTATTCCGGCTGCTCGTCGTAGGGTTTTCGCATGACCTCCAGCAGCTCGGTGATCAACGAGGGATCCCCCTCGTCGGCTTGGTCGATGGCGAGCTGTGCCAGGTAGTTGCGGAGCACGTATTTCGGGTTGGCGGCGTGCATCTGCCGGCGCCGCTCGGAGCCGGGCCGACCGTCTTGTTGGGCTCTCTGGACGTAGCGCCGCAGCCAATCGACGATTTTCGAGGTGCTCTCGGCGTCGAGATCCTGGTCGTAATAGGCCTCGGTCAGGGGGGCCAGCAAATCCTCGCCCGACACCTTGGCGGGGTCGACCCCGTCCACAGGGACGTCCGCCAGCCGACGATGGAAAATCGTCATGTCGGTTTCCGTACAGGTGAGGACCTGCTGCAAATCCTCCACCAACACGTGATCCGCCTCCGCCTCCTCAAGCTCTTTCAAGCCCAATTTGTCACCCATGAAGCGGCGGGTGGACTCGGCAAAAATTTCCCCATAATCCGCCAAGGCCTGCTCGAGGGGCTCAACCTCTTTCACCAACGGCAAAATCGCCTCCGCCAAACGGGCGAGGTTCCACTGGGCGATATGGGGCTGATAACCGAATCGATAACGCCGACCTTCGGCGTCGGTGGTGTTGGGGGTCCAATCGGGATCGTAGTTGTCGAGCCAACCATAAGGCCCATAGTCGATGGTCAAGCCGAGCACCGACATATTGTCCGTGTTCATGACCCCGTGCACGAATCCCACCCGCTGCCAGTGGGCAACCATTTTTGCCGTGCGCCGGCAGACTTCTCGAAACCACGCCACGTAGGTGTCGATCGTCGGATGCTCGGCCCCTTCGAGCTCTGGAAAATGCAGGCGCAGGGTGAAGTCGAGCAACCGCTTCAACGATTCGGTATCGCGGCGGGAGGTGAAGATCTCGTAGCTGCCGAAACGCAAAAACGAAGGAGCAACACGGCAAACGACGGCCCCCAGCTCTTCTTCGGGCCGCCCGTCGTAAAACATATCCCGCATCACGCGATCACCCGTGAGCGTGAGGCTCAAAGCTCGAGTGGTGGGCACGCCGAGATGGAACATGGCCTCGCTGCACAAGAATTCTCGCACCGACGAGCGCAGAACCGCTCGGCCGTCGGCGCCGCGGGAATACGGCGTCGGACCGGCCCCTTTGAGCTGCAGCTCCCACCGTCCGGAGTCGGTGGCCATCTCACCCAGGGAGATGGCTCGGCCGTCCCCCAGCTGGCCCGCCCAATGGCCGAATTGATGCCCGCCGTAACACATGGCATAAGGATCCATGCCCGCCGCCAGGGCGTTACCGGCCAGGACATCCGCCAGCGCCTGGGACTCCATCACCTCCGTCGACAAACTCAAAGCTTCCGCCATTTCCCGGGAATAGGCCAACATCTTCGGCGCCGCGACCGCTGTCGGCTCGACCCTCGAATAACAGGCCGACATCACTTGTCGACGGTGGTTATCCGTCTCTGGATCCGCCGGCAGCTCCCGGGTAAAGCGGTTGTCGAATAGATCGAGATCGAACAAATCGGAATGCAAGGGCAAATGCACAGGGGTCTCCAAGGGATTTCGGGGGATGAGCTTGGATGGCAGAAACGTCCGAGGGCCTGACGAAGCCTACAACCGCACGCCCTTTCGGCGAATTCCCGCTGGATGGCGCTGAACGAGAATCCACCGCCTTAGGGCGAATCCCACACCGACTCAACTTTTTTGAAAATCCCTGAGGGACTTTTTGCGGGTTTGCGCTTTAGGGGTAAATCGGGAACGACCCCCGGTTTTCTCGAGACCCCAAATACTTAGGAGCAAACCATGCAACCCATACATATCTCCCCAGCCCCACTCATCCGCAGCCTCGGAGCTGCCGCGGTGCTGCTTTCGACCTTGACCGCCGTCGCCTGCGCCCCGAACCAGGACGCGATGAGCAACGACCAATGCCCGGACGTCAACTACTCGGTGACCGAGCTCAAAGACGCCGCCCAGCTGGGCACCAACGACGACATTGACAACGCGGTGATCTCCCGCATGCAAGGCAAATTTCCGGGCTGCGCCGTCGGCATTGTGGACCAAGGCGAGATCGTCTACCTCAAGGGTTACGGCGTGGCGGACTTCAACGTCAAAGCAAACCCCTTCGACGACGACGCCTTCACCGTCAACACCGTCGCCGGCATCGGCTCCGTATCAAAAGTCCTGACCGCCATCGCCACCATGCGCCTCGAAGAGATGGGCCATATCGACCTGGACAATGATCCCATTTCGCAGTTCTTTCCCCATTCGGTGCCCGCGGCTTGGGACAACGTCACCGTCCGCGATCTGCTTTCCCACCGCGGGGGGTTCGTCTGGGATCCCAACCCCAACCTGGCAGGGGCGCGAACGGCCGCCCAAGTCGACGCTCTCTTCGGTCAACCCCATTCGAGCCAGCATCCACGCCATGCCATCTACGAATTCCTGAACACCACGGACGCCGAGCCGATTCCGGCACTAATGGGTAAATTTTCCTACTCCAACGTCGGTTATACGATCCTCGGCGCGGTGGTGGACCAAATCACCTCAAACGCATTCTTTCCGGGCGGCCCCGTGGGTTACGAGCACTTCGTGTGGTCGTTGTTGAGCGGCGCCCAAGACGCCTGCCTCACCGGTTGCCTCGATCAATATTGGCGCATCGGCGACATTCCGAACCTCGCCCAGAGTTACGACGGCGGCTGGCTGGAACTCGACACCGACTATTCCGGTTGGCAAGGGCCGTCAGGCGGCTGGTCCGTGACCATCGGTGATCTGTCACGCCTGCTGATCGCCCTCGACGACAACCAAATCCTCACCTCCACCACCCTCCAGGACATGCGCACCAATCCCGGCGCATTGGCTCCCAACACTCCGGACTACGGGCTGGGGCTCTTCCTCGAAGACAAAGCGGGTCGCGAGGCCTACCATCACGGCGGTGCCATCGACGGCTTCCGCACCCAAATCATCATGTGGCCCAACGAGCAGGTGGGCGTGGCCGCGTTCTGCAATGCCAAGCGCACCGGCGTCGATGCGATCGCCACCGCGGTGGGCAACATCTACATGGACACCTCCGGCGGAATCGTCTTCAACCTCTCCGACGAAGACCTTATGAAGATGCGAACCGCGGCCTACCAAGTGTCGTCCGGTCACTTCGAAGCGGCAGAAGCCACGGTGCTCGAAATGATCGAGCGATACGGCTCCGAGAAGGCCGGCACCTACCTGCGACAATCCCTAGAGCGTCAAGGCACGGGCGGCCAGGAACTCATCCGCCTCGCCGAGCAAGCCGACGTAGAGGGCGCGTCCCAAGCCTTCCTCGACCTGCTCGCCGCCTACGGCTACGCAGGACCCTACCGCCCCGCCCAATAAACCACTCGGAACCCGGGGCCGCGGGCCCCGAGAGTCTGTCTGACCCAACCGACGCCGGACACCACGTCCGGCGTCGGTCTTTTGTCGGCCGAAATCGGAACCCCTCTGGCTGGGACGTGAAATACTCAACATAGAAGCTCCTGCGAATAAACCTTGCCCCCTTTGCCCGTACCCAGGCAAGGTCAACCACCCGTTCCATCGGATTGGAGTCACCATGCCCAGCAATCGTCGACCTATGAGCAGTGTTCTTCATGGCATCGCGACCAAGCTACGCAAACGGCTCCGCCTGGGGCACTCGATTTCCGAACTCGAGCCTGAACTGAGGGAAAAGGAGCTGATCTTTGAAGCTCCTCCATTTGAGCCCGATCTGGTGGGGGCGATCAAACTCATCTCGCCGCAATTTCATCTCTCGGCCGACGAGAAATCTCGCCGATTCTGGCAGCTCAATCAGAACGGGCTTTCTTGGGGCGAGCACGAAGCATTGGCACCCTTTCTGGAACGTATCCCCACCCCTTCCAAAGTGCTCGACATCGGCCCGGGCATGGGGCGCTCAGTGGTTTTCTTCAAGAAAAAGATGCAATGGCAGCAAGTGCCCTTCCACCTTTACGAAAGCACCGGTGAGAGCACCCGCTACACCAAAGCCGGGCCGCGATTCAAAGATTCGTTCTGCGGCAACCTGGAAGCGCTGCAGAGGGTCCTATCCCACAACAACATCGACGAGGTCGAGATCTTCGACGCCGCCGACATGGACGCCAAATTGGGCCAAATGCCCGGACCTTACGACTTCATCTACTCCTTCTTTGCAGTGGGTTTCCACTGGTCGATCGAGCACTTCCTTCCGGACATCTTAAGTCTCATGCACGAGCGCTCGATCGGGGCCTTCACCTTGCACGATCGTTTCGATCGCTTAGAGGTGCTCGAAGGAATTCCCCACCAAATAGTGAGCTTCCGCAAGTCCTGGCCACGGCATCGCTGGTCACGCCTGCTGATCCTGAGCAAGGACCCTGAGCTGGTTCGAGCCCAAGTCGCTCAGGGCTGAGCACTCCACCTAGACGTATCGCCGGTCTCGAAGCCATCGGCGAATAGCAGGGCTCCGGGAAGCCCGGACTGGCCGGCTCGCAATCCCGGATCGCCGATGAGCATGTAGACCTGCGGATCGGAGGGTAGGCGGGCGACGCCTACGAAGCGCTGAATCATGGTTTGGAAGACCTGACCCAAGGTGTTGTGACCGCCGCTGTACAGCTCCTCCATGAGGATCTGATTGGCATCGAAGCTGTCGATGTCGAGGGCCAGACCGGAGGGTGCGATAACCGCGATGCCGCCGCTTTCGGCGAGCACCAGATCCTCGGCCAGGCTCCAGAATCCCGGCAGCTCGAAGCGAGCCACGTTGCAGGAGAGCAAGGCGAAGATCGGTTGATTCACGTGTTGCATCTGCGCCACGTCCGCGCTCAGCAGCAGTCCTTCTTCCGCCAGTCGATCCAGGCCGCCATGACCCATCCAGTCCACCAGCCCGACCCCTCGATCGAGCGCGCCGGTCAGACGATCACGTAGCCCACCGACGCCTTCGAGACCGAGGAAGCCGGTCTCCACCTGTAGCTCCGGTGACAGCTGGGACGCCACTTGCTGGATTTCCGAGGAGAAATCGCCGCCCATGTCGTCGTTGTCCGCCAGCAGCAGGACGCGCCGTTGCCACAAGCCGAAGGAGGCTTCGTAAGCGATCACTTGATCGATGTAGGCGTCCGCTTCTTCGGCCGTGGCCGCCGGGATGCGGCCCAAAGCCACATCGGGACGACCGTCTCCGTCGACATCGGCGTAGCCGCCGTCCGAGGAGTAGAGGCCGTAAGGCGTGCTGGTCATCAACGGCGGTAGCGGATCGGCCGCTTGCCCTTGAAGATCTCGATAGTCGAAGCTGCCTCGTCCCAACAGCGCCACGTGGGTGGGTGGCACGGACCACTCGGCCTTGGCGTAGGCCAAGAAGTCACCGATGGCCGGCGGGTGGAATCGTCCGCCCGCCAGCTCGTCCATGATCTCTTGCAGCGATACCGCTCGGCTGGAACCGAAGTCCGCGAGGCGCAGATCCGCCAATCGCTGGGCCGGTTGCATGAGCCTTTCCGGAGCGATCACCAGGTAGGCCCCGGCGTTGGATCGATCCAATAGGGTCGACCGGAAGCTCGGGATCACCTCCGGCGTGGCCGCCGAGGCCAGGCTCTGGACTCGGAACGATTGGGCTCCTACCGGGCGCCCGAAAGTGGCCCACACCGTCGAACGATTGGCATCGATCCAAGCGTTTTGGATCTTCGCCGGATCTTCTGGATCCGTGGTGTCGAGCACCAACAGGTCGGAAGCGCTGAAGCCCTCCACCGTGACCTCCGCCGTGTCGCCAAAGCTGCCCTCGAAGCGCTCGTCCGAAGCCCGGGTGCGATGCTCGAAGTCGAGCTCGTAGGAGTCGACATAGAAGAAGCTGCTCGGCGCGCCGGTGTCCAACAAAGCTTCAACCCGCAGGGTGGCTCCGTCGGTCAAAACACCCGCAGCCAGCTCAAAAGTGGCGCTGTGATCGTTGAGATCATCGAAATAGGTCTCGCCGACCAGCTGGCCGTCGAGGCTCAACCGAGCGTGATGCTCCTGGGGTACGGCGGTATAACCCGCACCGCGGAAGTGGACCGTGAGCGTGGCGTCGGTAGCCGGAACCAGCTCCGGCAAGGCCAGCGAAAAGTCGGTCACACCATAGGTGCCGTGACCGGCGATCAAGCCGCGCCAATGCCAATAATCGAGATTCGGGTCCCTGGCCACGAAGGTGGCCGCAAACACATCTTCTTCGAAGTGACCGTGATGACGCAGGCTACCGTCAGCCGCAGGCGTGGCCGAGTCGGCAGCGATTTCAGCCATGTGTCGGCCCGGGCCGATCTCCAGCCAATAGACTTCCCTGTCGGTGTAGACCTGGTCTCGAAGGGCCCTGCCGACGAAGGCCAAGCCCTCGTCCACCGGCAGATAGGAGACCTCCGTCTCCGCCGCCCGCGTCAGTCGCAACCCAGCCTGATCAATGGCCCGGCGGGTTTCGCCGAAGTCGAGACCGAGGCCATCGGCGATGGTGGCCGTGGGAATCACGTAGAGGTCGTCGTGATCGACGATCACCCGCAGCCGGTCGCCGGCCACCTTCGAGCTCGGAACGATGGCGGACTTGCCGGCTTGGACCCGTCGAGCGTCCGGAGCCAAAGGCGCGGCTTCGAAACCTCGTCCTTGGAGTTCGCCGGTCTTGGTGACCGAACGGGAGCCGGACGGCTCAGAACCTTCGATCGCCACCTGGAACGGACCGTAAAGGCGCGACACACCGGAGCGTTCGAGCTCTTCCAACAATACCCGCAGCTCGAGACCTTGGGCGCCGGCAAGGGTAACGCGATAACGCGAGCCCTGGGGCGCGGCCGGCGACAGCACGAACTCGCTGGCCAAAATCGGTTGTCGACCTTCGATTCGGTAAACCCGGAAGCCGGCGGTGCCGGCCTCGGCGACGGTTTGCCATTCGAGCACGGTGCCCGCGCCAGAGGACCACGCCTTCAAATCGGTGACCAGGGCCAAAGTCGCCTGACGATTGAATCCGAAATCATTGTCCACCGAGTCGGCACCGGACAAAACGACCGGCTCGACGCTATTGGTCAGGGTTTGAGTGGTTTGCAGCCCACCGTCGACAAACGTGCCGCCGGCGTCGACCGACACGACGTAATCGCCGTCCGGCAAGTCCTCAAAGAGATAGTTGCCGTTGGAATCTACGGTGGTCGTGCCGATCCGGGGATCTTCCGGATCGATCACGCCGTCGCCGTCCAAGTCGATGTAGAGGTAGACCTCCACCTCTTCGACCCCGAAGTCCACCGGATCCTCGATGCCGTTGCCGTCGACATCGAAGAAGGCGGTGCCGAGGATGTCGAAGTTGGTGCCGGCTTGATAACCGAAGTCGGCGGTTTCGACGCTGCCACCGCCGACAGTGACCGCATAAGGATCGGCTTGGCTGTTGTTGTTCGTGTCCGCTGTGCCCGAGGTTTTGGTGAAACCGTTGAGCACGCCGACCTCGTCGGTCACGTCCACCAGGTAATCGCCGTCGGGCAGGCCGTTGAAGACGTATTCGCCGTTGATGTCGGTGGTGGTGGTGCGCACCAAATTGTCGATGCCGGGTTCGATCACCCCGTTGCCGTTGGTATCGCTCCACAGCTCCAGAGTCACGCCCTGCATGCCCGACTCGCCGGCATCGCGATCGCCGTCACCGTTGACGTCGTGCCATACCAAATTGCCGATCGAGCCCGTGCCGCCGGACGGCGCGTAACCAAAGTCGGCGTTGACGTAGTTTTGACCTGCGGCCAAACCAATGGCGCCGGTGGGATTGGAGCCCGACGAAAGATTCAGCCCGACGAGCACGCTCGCAGTATCGGTGACCCGCACCTGGAAGGTGCCGGCATCGAGACCGAGGAAGCTGTAATTGCCGTCGGCGTCGGTCGTCGTGGAGGCCAAGACCGTGGTGCCCGCGGCATCCAACAAGTCGACGGTCACCCCTTCGATGCCCGGCTCGCCGGCGTCCAACACGCCATCGCCGTCGAGGTCGAGGAAGACCAGATCGCCGATCGAGCCCACCGCGCCGGCGGCGGTGAAGCCGAAGTCCGCGTTGGTGACCAGATCCCCGCCGGCCAAACCGTCGACGTCGATGTTGCCGGTGGTGTTGGTCGGATTGGGATCGTAGATCGCCGGCAGGGTCGCCGGATTGAAGTTCACTTTGTAGTCGCCGGCCGCAAGGCCGGTAAATAGGTACGTACCGTCAGCGTTGGTGGTGGCGGTACACGGCGCACAACCGGGTCCCGTCAGCACCACCTCGACCCCGCCGATTCCCGTCTCACCCGGATCCTGCAAGCCGTCGCCGTCGGCATCGAACCACAGCCGATCACCGATCGCGCCGGTGGTGGGTCCGCTGGTAATGCCGAAGTCGGCTTGGCGGTAATTCTCACCTTCGGATAGGGCGATGATCGCCGTGGGATCCGCGGTCGTGGTCACCAAACCACTGCCGCCATTCGGCAAAGTCGAGGTATCGAGCTGGGCGTAGTAGGTGGCCGCACCGAGCCCCGGGAAGACATAGTTGCCGTTGGAGTCGGTGGTCGCGGTATCGACGAGCACGTCGTCACCGCCCCCCACCGCACCGTCCGGACCCGGATCGTAAAGCTCCACGGTCACACCGCCGAGACCGGTCTCAGCACCGTCTTGGATACCGTCCCCGTCGCTGTCGAGCCACACCCGATCGCCGATCGAGCCGGTGGAAGCGTCGCGGGCGTAACCGAAGTCGATGCCGGTGATGTCGGAAGCGGCCACGGCCACCGGCACCTCGTCGAGGCTGCTGGTGAGCAGATATCCGTCGAGCACGCCATGCCCGTCGGTCACCGCCACGGTGTAATTGCCGGCGGGGACGTCGGGGAAGGTGTAGTCGCCGCTGGAGTCGGTGATGGCCGTGGCGACCACGGTGCCGGAAGCGTTGCGCAGCTCCACGGTGACTCCGGCAAAACCGGCTTCGCCGGCGCCATCGTCGACGCCGTCGCGATCGAGATCTTCAAAAACGTTGCCGGACACGTCGGGCAACGCGGTGTTTTGGAATCCGAAGTCGGCGGCTAAGTAGCTCGCCGCGGAATTGGCCAGCGTGGCTTCCACCTGCACTCCGGCCGCATTCGCTCCACCCTCCTGGTCGGGAGTGGTCGCCGAATAACCGGTCAGAGCCGGTTGGCTGGGATCGACCGAGGCGAAGAACGTTCCTTGCCCCAAGCCTTCGAAGAGGTAGCTGCCGTCGGCGGCTGTGACTTGGTTGCCGACGAAGGTATCGACGGTGGAATCGAAGATGCCGTTGCCGTCGGCGTCCTGCCAAAGGGCGACGGTCACTCCGCCGAGGCCCAGCTCGCCGGGGTCTTGCACGTCGTCACCGTCACTGTCGGAGAAGACCGTGTCGCCGACGATGCCCGGTTGGTTATAACCGAAGCTCACCGCCGCAACGTCGGCGCCGGCCAACACCACCGCCAAGGCGTCGGCGGTGGCCGGGGGCGTGGTGCCGACGAATTCCCGCAACACGGCGCCGGTGTCGGACACCGACAGGGTGTAGCTGCCGTCGGGCAGATCGGGGAAGGTGAAATCGCCGGCGGCGTCGGTGACAGTGGTGGCGATCACATCGCCGGAATCGTCGAGCAAGTTGATCGTCACTCCGGCGAGGCCGGACTCCCCCAGATCCTGGGTACCGTCGCCGTCGATGTCTTGCCACAGGCGGTCGGAGATGTCGAAGAGTCCCGGATTCCGATAGCCGAAATCAGCGTCGTGGAAGACGTCGCCGGCCGCGACCGTAAACGGATCCGTGGGATCGGTGGAAGATTGCGGGCCGGTGGACAGGCTGTAGCCGGTGAGCACCGTGCCCGTGTCCGTGACGTCGACACGGTATTCGCCGGCGGTAACGCCGGTGAAGAGATACCAACCGTCGTCGGTGGTCGTGGTGGTGGCTTCGACCACGTCGTCACCGGTGCCGAACACACCATCAGGGCCGGCGGACAGCAAATCGACGGTCACTCCGCCGATGCCCGATTCACCGGGATCCTGCTGGCCGTCATTGTCGGCGTCGGACCACACGTAGTTGCCGACCACCGCGTCGGCGGTGGTGGTGTAGCCGAAGTCCACGGTATCGATCACATCACCGAGGGCAACGGTCACCGCGGAACTCGGGTCGCTGGTGCCGGGCGAAGTGCTGAGACCCGTCGGCACGCTCGCTCCGACCACGTCCACAAAGTAAGTGCCGGCGTCGAGGCCGCCGAAGCTGTAGGAGCCGTTAGCGCCGGTGGTCGTGGTCGCCACCAGCACGTCGTCTCCGCCGCCCGGGACGCCGTCGAGACCGACATCGTAGATTTCGAGATCCACGTTCGGAATGCCCGGCTCGCCCACGTCTTGGATGCCGTCGCCGTCGGTGTCGAGCCACACGCGGTCGCCGATCACCGCCGGATTCACCACTTCGGGAGCCGAGTCCACAAAGCCGAAATCGTTGCCTGTGGAGTCGGCGCCGGAGAGGGTCACCGGTTGCACGCCGGCGGTGCCGGTTTGGGTCGTCTGGGTCTCACCCGCGACGGCCGTATCCGTGGTTTCCACGGCCACGATGTAGTCGCGACCGTCGGGCAGACCGGTGAATGCATAGTCACCGCTGCCGTCGCTGGTGGTGGAGGCGATCTGCGGATCTTCGGGATCGATCACGCCGTCACCGTCGAGATCCAAGTAGAGGATCACGGGCACGCCGGAGACTCCCGCTTCCCCACCGTTTTGACTCGCGTCCGAATTGTCGTCGCCAAAGACCGTGCCCGAGATGGCGCGCGGGGTGGTGGCTTGGTAGCCGAAGTCCGCGGTGTCGTCACTCGGGCTGCCGGTGGTCAGCGTGACGGCGTAGGGATCTGCTTGGCTATTGTCATTGACCCCGGCGGCGCCGGCGGTTTTCGTGAAACCGGTGAGCACGCCCGAAGTATCGGTGACGTCGACCAGGTAATCCGCGGGCAAGAGTCCGACGAATTCGTATTCGCCGTTCTCATCCGTGGTGGTCGAGCGCAACAGATTGTCGGTTCCCGGCTCGATCACACCGTTGCCGTTGATGTCGTGCCACAGGGCCAGCGTCACGCCTTCGAGCCCCGGCTCCCCCGCGTCCCGATCCCCGTCGCCGTTCTGGTCGTTCCATACGATCGAGCCGATGCTGCCGGAGCCTGAGGACGGCGCATAGGGGAAGTCGGCGTCGTCATAGTCCTGACCGGCAGCCAAATTGATCGTCGCCGTGGGATTGCTGCCCGAGGACAGGTTGAGCCCGGTCAGCACCTGGCCGACGTCACTCACCCGGACTTGGTAGTCACCAGCCGGCAGGCCCATGAAGTCGTAGGCACCGTTTTCGTCCGTGGTGGTGGTTGCCACCAAGTTGCCGCCCGAGTCCAGCAGGTCGACCGTGACTCCAGCGATGCCGGCTTCACCGACTCCCTGAGAGCCGTCACCGTCTTCGTCGAGGAACACGAGATCACCGATGGAGCCGAGGATCGCGCCGTCGAAGCCGAAATCGGCGGTCAGCACGTCGGCGGACGAGGTGACCTCATACTCCCGGCTTGCGGGTCCGTTGGTCGGCGCCGTGTCGTAGGCGCTCGCCAACGTCGAGGAATCCACGGTCACGGTGTAGGTGCCGGGTGCCAGGCTGGTCACCAGCCAGGAGCCGTCTTCGGCCGTGGTCGTGGTGAACGTGCCGGACGGACCGACCACGGTGATCGTCACGCCACCGATGCCGATCTCACCGGGATCTTGGATACCGTCGCCATCGACGTCGGCCCAAACTCGATCGCCGATGGCGCTCGAGCCGGGGGTGCCGCCGTAACCGAAGTCCAGGTCGTCGATCAGCTCACCTTCGGAAAGCAAAACGATGCCGGACGGAACGGTGGTACCGCTGGTGGTCGCCAAGCCGGCGGGAACGGTGGTGCCGTCCACATCGGCGTAGTAGGCGCCCGGGGCGATGCCGGTGAAGATGTAACCACCGTTGGCGTCAGTGGTGGTCGAGGCGATCAGCACATCGTCACCGCCGCCGACCGCGCCGTCGGGACCGACGTCGTAGAGGTCGACATCGACCCCCGACAGGCCGCTCTCACCGGCGTCTTGGACGCCGTCTCGGTCGGCGTCGAGCCAAACATAGTCTCCGATGGCGCCGGTGCCGGAATTACGGGCGTAACCGAAATCGATATCGGTGATGTCGGTACCGGCCAGAGTCACGGGCACGGAATCGAGACCACTGGTGAGTTCGTGGTTGGCCAGAACACCGCTATCGTCGGTCACTTGTACGGTGTAATTGCCTGCCGGCAGGTCGGCAAAGGTGTAATCCCCGTTGGCGTCGGTCTTGACCGTGGCGACCACGTTGCCTGAGCTGTCGAGCAGGGCTAACGACACCCCGGTGAAACCGGGCTCGCCCACGCCGTCGTCGATGCCGTCGCGGTCGAAATCGGAGAACACATTGCCGGAAATGTCCGCCAGCGACGTGTTCCGATAGCCGAAATCGAGCACCAAATCCGCATCGCCAATGGTCAACACACTCGCCGATTGGTGGTCCAGGGTGCCGTCCGGATCACCGGTCTGGGTGAAGCCCGCCGGCAGCGACGTTGCGTCGACCCGCACGGTGTATTGATTCGGTGAGATGCCGTCGAAGAGGTAGTCGCCAAAGGCGTCGGTGGTGGTGGTGTCAATCACCGCGCCGAGCCGGTCTAGAAGCTCAACGGTCACACCCGCTAGGCCGACCTCGTTTTCGTCTTGCACCCCGTCGCCATCGGCGTCGGACCAGATGCGGTCTCCCAACAAGGCCTCGCCGTTGTAGCCGAAGTTTTGGCCGGTGACATCGGCCGCGACCACGGTCACCGCCAGTTGGCGAGCCGTTCCCGCGCTGGTGGTGCCGGCCAAGCCGATCAGCTTGCCGCTGTTGTCGCTGATCGAAACCGTGTAGCTACCGGGCTCCACGCCATCAAAGGAGAACGAGCCGTCGGCGGCCACGAGGGTGGTGGCGATCACATCACCGGAAGCGTCGAGCAGATCGACGGTCGTGCCGGCAATGCCGGACTCCGAGGGATCGAAAGCGCCGTCGCTGTCCACATCGAGCCAAACCGCGTCGGTAATGGAATAGGTCGACGCCACGTTCTGGTAGCCGAAATCGACGTCGGTTTGCACGTCGCCGGCGAGCAAGGTCACGGGATCACTGGTATTGGCGCCTTCGCTTTGGGGCCCGGTGGTGACGGTATAACCGTCGAGGGCGTTGCCGCCTGAGAAGTTACTGGCCGCGATCCGGACTTGGTATTCCCCTGGAGCCACGCCGGTAAAGAGGTAAGCGCCATCGTCGGAGGTGATCACGGTGGTCACCACACTGCCGGTGTCGTCGAGCAGCTCGACAGTCGCCCCGCCGATGCCCGGCTCGCCGGGATCCTGGATGCCGTCGCCGTCGAAGTCGGACCACACCCGATCACCGACGATCGCGGTCCCACCGTCGGCGTTGGTATAACCGAAGTCGATGTCGAGGCGGATTTCCTCTGCCGTCACGGTGATCACCGAACTCGGATCCGTGGTGCCCGGTGAGGTCGTCAGCCCCAGTGGAAGGGTGGCGCCATCGACATCGACGAAGTACGAGCCGGCCGGCAGATGGTCGAAGAGGTAAATGCCGTTGAGGTCGGTGGTCACCGAGCCGATCAGGGTGTCGTCGCCCCCACCCGGAGCACCGTCACCGCCCGGATCGTAGAGATTTACCGTGACATTGGCGATGCCGGTCTCACCGACATCTTGGAAACCGTCGCCGTCGGCATCGAGCCAAACTCGATCCCCGATGGCCGCCCCTTCGGTCACCGGATCGACCACCGTAGCGGTCAGCGGTTCGGGCTGCTCCAGGCTGGTGACCCGGGCCGTATTGGTGATCGCCGTGGTGCTGAAGGCCAAAGGATCTTCCACCGTCACTTGGTAGGTGGTGGTCATGACCTGGCCGGGAAGCAGGCCAAAGCCGTCCGGTGCCAACACCAGGTTGGTGGGATCGCCATCGAGCAGCGGATTAATCGCCGCTGCCTGGTTGGTACGGGACTGCGCGGCGGAATTGGAGCCGGAAACGCGCAGCTGCGCCCGGTTGTAGGTGCCGCTATCGCCCCCGGCGTCATCACAGATCTCGAGGGTCCAGGTGCCGACCGAGGTTTCGCCGTCGAAGCCGGACAAGGCGTTATTGGGTATCACGTCGCGATCGTAGAAGGGGGCAGCGGTATTATCCGGAGTTCCGTCGTCCAGTGGGTTGACGGATTCGTCGTCCAACACGATGTCGTAGTTGTTGTCAGGGTCTGCAATACCGGTCAAGACGGTGATGCGGGTTCCGGCGGGTGATTCGAGCACCGCCTGAATATCGCCGCGGTAAGTGTGATCCGCATTGAAGCCGAGATCCACGTCGGACACGGTAAAGGAATTGGCCACCGTAAAGGTCCGGGTGACCGGCGTGCCGCCGCATGGATTGGATCCGGAGTCGAAGGCAATACCGCCGGCCGGCTCATCGGTAACCGTCTCCGTGCCTAAGAAAACGTCCGAAAATCCGGTTGCCACGGTGGATTCGGCGTTGTAGGTCGTTCCCGCGGGCAGGGTGTCGAGAATCTTGATGCCCCGGGCAGGACCCGCGGAAATGTTATTGACCGTGACCGTGTACTCGATGGTCTGACCCGCCACCACATCGCCGACCACATTCGAGGTCTTGGTGATCGACAGAGCGGGGGCAAGAATCGTCGTCAGGGTTGAGCCGACCTCGATTTGGGTCGAAGTGGAAACGCGGACTTGATTCAACAGACTTTCGACCCCAACGGGCAGGGGATCGGCGATTTGGACCGCGAAGGTGACGGTGACGGATTCGCCGATGCCGATGGTGGAAAGCGGCTGGCCACCTTCATCGAGGGGAAAGATCGTGACGCCGATGGCGTCGTCGGCAATGGCGAGGCCGTCGATTTCCGTGGAATCGGCCACATAGGTCAGATTTGAATCGAGCCCAAAGTCTTCTACCGTGGCGCCGGTCACCACCGCTTCAGAAACATTGCTGATGACGATGGTGTAGCGCATGGTGTCGCCCGGACCTAAGGCACCGTCGCCATCCGCATCGTTGAGCAGGCTGCCTTCTTTCAGCGCCCTCAGGGCGTCCAAGGGAACCACCGTGGTGCCAACATCAATGGCCGGGGCTGCGGCGCTGGCGTTGACCGCGTCTTGCCCCCACGCCGCGGCGATCAAGGTCTGGTCCAGGGTGTAGACCCGAACACGATTCTGGTCCGTATCGTTGGGATCAAAGAGCCTGACGGATTCCAGCTCGGTGATGGCTACGAGTTCGTCGTAGCGATTGCCGTTGGAGTCCACCAAAGCGCCGGTGGACGGATCGCCGTCGTAGTCCACATAAAGATCGGTCGCGCCGGTGGCTGTGACCCAAATTGGGCTCCCATTCTCAGTCGGATTGACGCCCGATGCGGGGTCGCGTCCCGGAGCCCAGCCGGTGACGATAGTGGTTGCCAGAGCTTCTTCCGGCAGCAGGGTGAAACCCCAATCGGAGCTGGTGTCGTTCCAATCGACCGCCGCGGTGGCGAAAAAAGTCTCGCCCGTGGCGGTGAAGAAATGGGCCGCCGAGTTCAGGGGCACCGAGAATTCAGTGATGCCGCTCGCTGCCACTGCCACAGTACCGGTATTGATGGTCGTACCCGTGGCTTCGTCAAGCTGCAGTTGGGCTCTGTTGAACGTACCGGCATCACCGCCAAAGGAATCGCAAATCTGTAACGTCCAGACACCATTCGCGGCTTCGCCGGGAAAGTCGATGAGACTCAGCGCGGATCGATCATAAAAAGGCGCAGCGGTCGTGTCGGCATTGCCGTCGTCGAGGGGGTTGGCTGAGGTGCCGTCGAGCAAGACGTCATAGTTATCGTCTCCGTCGCCACCATTGGCAGCGATCACGGTCCGGCTCGTGCCGCCGGGAGAGATCAATGTGACTTGGATGTCACCGCGATAGGTATGGGTGGCGTTGAAGCCGAGCCGAGCGGCATTGACGGTAAAGGTGTCTGGCACCGTAAAGGTGCGAACCATCGGTGCGCCGCAAGGCGCCACGGTTTCATCGAGCGTGCCGGCGGTGGTGTTGTCGTAGGTGCGTGTGGTCACCGTTGCGCTGATCGTCTCGTGGGTGACGGTGATCGACGAGGAGCCCGGGTTGTAGAGAAAGATCCGGTTCTCGGATGTGGGCACCGATGAAACAGGGCTGTAGTAGCTCGAGCCCCAAATCTCCGTGGACACCAAGTCGTACCATCGGGATGCGAAGGTGCTGCCCAAATCACCGGTGAGCAGCTTGACCTGCAGGGGGTCGGACGAAGCGATCGTGCCTCCGGTGTTGATTCCGGTGACCAGGGTCGTCTCACCCGGCAGGAGGGTGATGGTGGAGTCCACCGTGCCGTCACCGTCGCTGTCGATATCGAAGATGGCACCGGTTTCGCCGGCCATGATCGACGCAGCAACATATTCGAAGGTTTGGCTCGAAACAATGTCCTCGCCGAGGGGAAACTCGAAGAATTGTCCCCAATCAATGACCGGGAAAACCTCGATGGCGCCGGCCAACAAAGTGGATTCCGCAAGACGCCAGCCGGCCCGGGTGACCGCGATTTGCTCGGTCGCCCCGATCTTGTCTCGGCCGTCATATTCGATAATCAAGGGATCCCGAGGATTGACGTCGATATCGTCTTCAAGGGCGACGAATCCGCCGGCGTCGAGCAGGAAAGTCTCGGTCGAAGCCTGGACCGGATTTTCCAGGTCGGCTTCGTAGCCGTCCTCCCAATGATCGTAATAGACCGTGGTTCCGTTCGCCGTGGCCGACAACGAGATCACAGCATGGGTCGTATCACCCGCAGCGGAAGTAATGGCGAAACCGATGTCCCGAACATGGGTTTCATCCAGAGGCACGAAGAACGTCTGCCGGAGCTGAGCCGTTCCGGGGACGGAGCCCAAGACGAGGAGCCAGAAAAAGAAAACGACACTGAGGTGTCCGGGGAGCATTCCGACCTGGGATGGGCTCAAAAAACGTCTCATGGGCTTGTTCTTCCTTGAAGCGGGGGGATTGCTTGATGGACTAGCATTCTCGGATGTGAACCGCGAGTTCCATCAACTTTGAAGGGGACCCGATGGGCACTGGATCGGATCGGTTTTTCCGCCCGGTGTCAGACAGCTGGTCGCCATAGCTTCAATAGTTTCTGTGAAAAGAATCCGTGGCTTGGAATAGGGTCTCTTCCAATTCGAGCCCTGGGAGGACGGCACTGAGCTTCGGTTGGGTTTCTTCGTATCAATTTGAGATGCCATGGGATCTTCAGATCTCCTCGGGTAGCGATAGTTGAACTCGATCATTCCAGGTAAAAAATTCCAGGCTGGTCATTTTTCCTCGGTTGGCGACATTCCCCGACGGGATGGAGACGGATGTTACCTGATGTTAATCAGGTCTCCAATGTTCCCACCCTACAGGAAGCAAAACCCATGCCGCAAGGATAAGCAGAGAGTTTGGTTTTGCCTCCAATCCCCGCCCAATCCACAGGCTGGTGGCCCCGCAATCGCCAGCTTCTACGCGGAAAAATGGCCACCTCGCAAAGATCAGCGTCTTTGTATAACTAAATATTTTCATGCACCTTGGAAGGTATTTGTCTATCGTTTGTGCCAACGTTTAATGCGCTTGGCAATAACCCTGCACAGGTGTGGATCCGAGCCCGAGGGACCCCGTATCGATCGCTTCAATGACGAGTGGCTAACCCAACTCGACCTCGAGTTGAAGGTGGAGATCGGGGCGCTGGAGGGTTGGGTTCGGATGTGGTCGGAAGCTCGTTAGTCGAACATTTCGGCACGCTCTACGTCGACACGGTCGAAGTCGACACCATCGAGGAACCGGGGATCCGTTTTGAGATGCAAGACCCGAGGCTTCTTGGAAGCCCGATTCTCGGAGGCTCGTTGACGGTTTGGGCATTCTTCGGGGCCCCCAGGAGCCGGCGATCCCGCGCCACCGGCTGCTATGCTTTTCTCGCCAATGCAGAAAATTCTCGCCTAAATAGAACTAAATCAATCGACTAAACGACCCAAAGCTACGATTGGCGCAGCCGGGAGCGTGAGGAGCAAGAGATGCTGCTAGACATCGCCATCGAAAAATTCCACGAGGGGTACTTCTCGACATGTCGCCGAAGCCATAGAACCCAGCGCGCATATCGGATCGATCTGCTACAATTCTATCGGTTCTTGAAACCGACACAAGAGGTGACCGAAGTTCAGCCGGACCAGCTGGAAGCATGGGCAGATTTCCTGCGACTCGAGGAATACGCACCCAGCTCGATTCGCCGTAAGTTCGCAGCGCTTCGGGTCTTCTTTGGATATTGGGTCAGAAAGGGAGTTTTAGACGCTTCGCCACTTTGGCGGATCCGCTTGGATCTACAGCACCAAAAACAACTACCGAGATGCTTAAACCTGCCGGACATCCAAAAACTGCTGCAACAAGCACGGTCGCGCGTCACGACCTTCGAGCAACCCGTGCCGACCCGCCTGCATCGCGGCTTTCTCGATCTCAGAGATTGGACGGTCATCGAGCTGCTCTTCGCCACCGGCATTCGAGTCGGCGAACTCACCGCACTACGCCTGAGCGACTACCAGCCCGAACTCCACGAATTCTTGATCCACGGCAAAGGCGGCCAACAACGAGTGGCCCTACTCACCGACCCTCGCTCACGCCAAGCCGTGGAAAGCTATCGTCAAGAACGCATCAAATTGACCACCGACCACAACCACCTCTTCGTCAACGTCTTCGGACGCCCGCTCTCCACCCAAGGCGTCGCCAACTCGATCCGACGCATCGCCGAAGAAGCCGGCATCGCGCAGCGAGTCACCCCCCACATGCTCCGACACACCATCGCGACCATGCTGCTCGACCAAGGCGCCGACATCCGAATCGTCCAAGAATTCCTAGGCCATCGATCCATCGCCACCACACAAAGGTACCTACACGTGTCGAAAGAAGGCCTAGCCGCGAAATTGCAGCAGTTTCACCCGAATTTTTCGTTGACCTCTTGTTGATTAAGCCAGGTTTCAGCTCCAGAATTCCGAGAAAATTCTGCAAACTACGGATAACCGTCTATTATTGATATGATGAAGAAGCTCGACCATGCCGCACGCAACCTTAAGGGCAACATCCCAGGCGGTATAGTGAGAGGCGCCAGTATCGACCTTAGTTTGCTTGATAGTCCAATTGTAGCTCACGAACTCTTTGAGTGTTTTCTAGGCGGAACGATTCCCAGGGGAAGCTCCGCATTTGAGCCGAACCTGATTTCCTGCAGAGTCCAATTTGGTGAATTTCATGCGGATTTTTGTGAAATTGACGCCAAAGATACTTTCTTCAACTCGGTTCATTTTTATTGTGATTTCTTCGACAATCTCCTTAGCTCATGCACATTTCGAGATGTTGACTTTGTCAACGCTGGCCTGCGGAATACAGTCTTTGTAGATTGTCATTTTGAAAATGTGAAATTCAGGGATTGCGATCTCTCTGGAACTACGTTTAAAAACGATAAACTTTTCGGTTGTGAATTTCGCAATTGTACAACTTCCAATAAGTTGCTGGAGCATTGCCTTTTACTTGAATGTCGCTTTATTGAATTAACATTGCAAGAACCCTCGGTGCTTCAGAACTTCGGCCTTCAAAGATCTAGTTTAGAGCATGTAACCCTGATTCGACCTGAATCAGGGTTGAGCATTCGAATCGATGAAGTTTCCCCAAAAACAATCTTAGAATCTGTTAGTGCCGCAGCTTTCTTAGAGAAAGATCTCAATCACTCAAAAGAATTGGTGGATGCCGTCAATCTCAGGTTCTCGGAGATTGAGGAATCTAACATCCTACATATCCTCTCAGGGCTGAGACATCTCTCTTCGTTCTTGGTGGCTCTCTATCAACAGAACCGAATAATGGTGTTTTTTCTTACCAGGCTCTTTCTATCGATTCATGCCCTACTGGACACAGCCTCAGGTCGGGAACTCCCTTCTACCGTCGTCGAAACCTTGGAGTTCTGTTCAGGAAAGCTGCGCAAATACTATGAGAACCTACTTGTTGCGGCCAGCAGCCTTGTCTCAATTGACCAGACGGAACTTGCTCGGGCTTCTATTCTGGTCCCGGAAAAAACAACAGCGGGGCAACTTCAAGCTCTAGTCGATGGAAGTGGAGTTGAAGTTGAAGTCGAATCTGTTCTCAAACTAAACTCCCCCTCACTAGCTGCCCTAGTTTCGCCGGACAGCATGAACATGATTTTTGCAATGGCCGTTTTCCTGTCGGCCAGATTTCGGTTGGAGATATCTAACTACGAATCTTCGACACAAAAACTTCTCTTGACCGCAGGTCACCAGTCGCTTGGGCAGTCTGACAACAGGACAGTGGACTATTCCGTTTTGGTCATGCTGAACTTCCCCAAGATTGCGTGTATCAAGTTTTCTACAGGCCTGGATTTTTCTACACTGGCCGAAATTCGAAGAATGGTCATCGGCCTACTACCGAGGGCAGCGAGCAAGAAATCTCTTGTCGCTAACAAATCGGGCAAGAGCCGAAAGGGATCAAAAGAAGTAATATTATTTCTAAGTGCCAACCCCCACAGCACACAGCTGGAGCTTGAACGCGAAATAAAGATGATAAGGAACTCCCTTCGAACGGGAGTCCGGGGCGCAGACCTCAGCTTGGAGCAAGAATGGGCTGTAGACGAAGAAACCTTTTTGCTGGTCCCATTGGAGCACTCACCCTTTATCATTCATTTTTCTGGGCATGGATCCGAAGATGGAATTATGATTCTAGACTCTGCAGGCAACCCTCGACCAGTCTCGAACGAAACACTGAATCGCTTGTTGGAGTTACTGCCACAGCAAGCAACCTGCATTGTGTTAAATGCGTGCTACTCAGAGTCCCAAGCGCGATCGATAAGCCAGCATGCTCCGTTTGTAATCGGTGTCAGCTCAAGGCTTTCCGACGAGGGGGCGGTCGGTTTCTCGTCCGGCTTCTACAAGGCGATTGCTGCTGGACGTGAAATACCATACTGTTTTCAGCTGGGTGTTGCAGCCATGAGGTTGTGCTCTGATGAATCCGAAGAACCAATTCTCTTGTCGCGAGAGCTGACAGCGGATCTTCAACTTGAGACATAGTCTATCGAGACAGAGTCTTTCTTCCCAAAGTAGTATGAGCCCAGGCAGATCGGAAGCAGCCTTTCTTTCTGGCCTGTGCCGCGAAATCGGATAGGAGACCGACAGCTTTATCGATGTCAAGAAGGTAGTTTATCCTTATGAGATCTAAACCGGCAATTCGTGCGAGACCTATCTGTTCAGAAAACATGGCGTTTATCCGGTTTCTCAGGAAGAATTGATACAGCCTATATCTCCCGATAGAATCTGTATCAACCAATGCATAACCTAGATAGGTAGAATTCGGCTTTGGCAGGGCCACGACTTCCGCCGCCAACTTGCTCAGGACGTTCCTATACGACTCGTCAACAAGCTGTCTTGTAGCTAGCACTCGTTCTTTAAATCTATAGTGATTTACTGTTAGCTGATGGGCAACCCTAAGCATCCCAACATCGTAACCTCCAAACAACCACTCAGAAATTGTATTGAGTTCGGCTCTCACCGCCTCTGAGGTCACAATGGCTGCAAGCCGACACCCATACATACTAATTGACTTGCCAATCGTTTTGACGACTGCGACTGTTGAGTGGTCCCCTAGACTAAGGCTGTCTTGCTCGATCATCAAATTGATAGAGTTGTCGACAATTAGCAGATCATCACTTCTGAGACACGCGAGTATTTCTGCTATCTCACCTTTTGAGTAAGCGCCGCCAACTACATACCGGGGGTGAGCAATATAGACAGCCTTTCGTATCGCCTTGTGTTCTTGGAGGACTCTCAAGAGAGGTTTCGGGTCGTGGAGTCCTAAGATGTTTCTTTCTGCTGCAATCAAATCAAGATTGAGATACTTTGTTAAGTGTTTAAGGCTGAAATAGAATGGCGGATCAGCGACAACCATCTCAATTCCTTTAGACTTAACCCAGTGCAAAAGCAGACTCAGTGCTCCTGTTCCGCCATAGGTGAGTTGAATTTGCCTATGATTTATCTCGGTGCCCAGCTCAAGCAGGGATAAATGTGTTGCGATGTTTTTCTTGATTGTCTCAAACTCGATGTTCGGTTGCTCGTAGTCCAGAACATATCGACTAAGTTCCAAATCTGTGAAACTCACCTCGAAGCTCATGGTAGAACCTGCTAAACGCGGATGATCCCATCCAGATAGCTCTAGAAACTCTATAGGACCTGAATTTTCGTAGAGCCGATCGTCAAAAATCCTTCTAAGTGTCTGTGGCAGCACCGTTCTCTGGAAGATCTCGCTCATCCTCACCTCCAATATCGATTCACCTAAAGACATCGACTCAAAACTGCGTTAATAGACGGTTATCCGTAGTTGTTGCAACGAAGCCAACATTCAGTTGCTATCCCCTCCCTCCGGGTACAAACCGCCCCCACCAAGGGCTACCTCCCCTCGCTATCCATTCCCCCGCCCCATAGAATTCCGGCATGCGACACCCTGCACTCTTCCTGCTCCTTCTCCTCCTCACCCCAACCCTGCTGGCCGAGCCGGAGGGGCCTCGTATCGACCGCTTTTATGACGAGTGGTTGACGGCGGCTCGGCCGTTGATGTTGGAGGCGGAGGTGTTGGGGTTTGAGGGGTTGGGGTCGGATGTGGATCGGGAGCTTTTTATTCGGGCGTTTTGGCGGGCTCGGGGTCGAGGCGGTGAAGGTGGGGATGGGGTTGGGGATTCTGGGCCGGCGGCTCGGTGGGGGGCTCGGTTTTCGGAGGTTCGGCGACGTTTTGAGCAGCTTTCGGGGGATCGGGCGCAGGCGTTTTTGACGGCGGGGGTGCCGGATCGGATTTTCGTTTACGGTGGATGCCGGGGGGTGATTCGGCCGTTGCGGATTTGGTGGTACAACCGATGGCAGGCGACGGAGCTGGCGGGTGAGCAGCGCGAGGGGTTTTATTTGGTGTTCACTCGCGATTATGGCGCGCGCGACGGTCAATTTGGCCAGTGGAGCCCTGAGGACGGTATTGGTGCGTTGTCGGAGCATGATGCGCCGTTCAGCCGACGCACGATCGAGCAGGTGATTCAATATTCGCGCGAGCGGAAATGCTTTCGGACCGGTGAGGACGAAGCTAAAACCTTACGTTCGGCGTTGACTCACGCCATTGGACAAACCACCGTGGACGGATGGGTGGAGCGCGCGGCGCCGGATCCCGGTTGGTTGGAAACGTTCAATCAGGAGCTGAGCGAGCGCCGCTTGAAGCTACCCACGGACCACGTGGCCGTAGGGTTTCCGGGCCGGGACGGGCGCAAGACTGTGGTGTTGGGTCGCGTGGAGGTGCCGGTGCAAGCCATCCGCCGGGGTGACGCCGGCCAGCTCTTCGATCGCTTCGTATTGTCCGGTGAGGTCCTGCTGGGACGCCACGTGACTGATCGGTTTGAAATTGTTTACCACCTGGCCGGTGAAGCCCCTAAAACGGACAACGTGCGATTGGACTTTTATCGTCGTTTGCGGCCCGCCAAATACCTCATGCGTTTGCGGCTCGAGGACGATCACGGCCTGGCCTTGATGCGCCGAGACTTAACCTTACGGGTGCCGGAATCGAAAGATGAGCTGAGCGACGCCGGCAAGCGCAAGATGACCGAACTCACCAAACGACAAATCGTCAGCCTATTGACCTTCCCCAGCGTGGAGCTGGTTCCACCCGGGGAGAGCCTCGCAGGACGGGTGGACATCGAAACCGTGACCCACGGTGGACCGATCGCACGGGTCGACTTCAAGCTCGACGGCGAGCCGGCGGGCAGTGATGGGGAGGCGCCGTTCCAGACTGTGGTGGATCTCGGTGACACACCCGCCCTGCACCAGGTCACCGCGATCGCTTTCTCACCCGACGGCGAGGAGCTGGCGCGGGATGAGATCCGGCTCGACCCGGCCGAGCCGCCCTTTTCAGTCCGGCTGACTTCGCCTGAGAAGGGCCAACTCACCGCCGGCCAACGCTTGCAGACCGCGGTGGAAGCCGTGGCCAAGGTTCACGTGCCGAAGGGCGAGACGCTCAAGCGGGTGGAACTCTATCTGGATGGTTTGCTGCTCGGTTATTTCGACCAACCGCCCTTTCGCGCCGGGCTGCCGAATCCCCTCTCACCCAACGCCAAATTCGTTCGCGCCGTGGCCGAACTCGCCGGCGGCGATCGAGCGGAGGCGTTCATCTCGGTCGGCTCTCAACCTCTCGAATCCACCAACGTTCGGTGGGTGGAGGTCTTCACCACCGTGGAAGATTCGACGGGGCGTCCGGTGGTGGGCCTCAAGTCCGAAAACTTCCGAATTTTCGAAGATCGCGAGCCCCAGGAACCGGCCCGCTTTTCCACCGTGTCGGATCTGCCGATCCAGGTGGTGTTGGCCATGGACACGTCGGTTTCCATGCGCGAAAGGCTCAGCTTTGCGGTCGACAGCGCTCGACGCTTTTTTGAGACCGTGCTCACGCCCAAAGATCGAGCCGCGTTGGTCACCTTTAATCACGACATTCGACTGGCGGTGCCGTTCACCGACCAGATCAACCCCTTGCGCCTGGGCTCCAGCGGTTTGGTGCCCTGGGGAGGCACCCGACTGCACGACACGTTGGTGTACACCGCCGGTTATTTTGGCGGACGAACCGGCCGTCGCGCGTTGGTCCTGCTCTCGGACGGCAAGGACGTGGAAAGCGACTTTGAGTTCGAACCCGCCATGGATCAGGTGCTGAAGGCAGGGGTGGCGGTCTACCCCATCCTCTTGTCCGTCGCCGACGAAGCCACCCGCGATCAGCTGGGCGGATTGGCCCAATCGAGCGGCGGACGCGCCTTTTCGATTCGCTCGGTGTCCGAACTCGACCGGGTCTACGACCAAATCGAGCAGGACCTACGCTCCCAATATCTGTTGGTGTATCCGGCTCCAGAAGGCAAAGGCCGAGGCACCTTCAGACGCATCGACGTGGAGGTCGACCGACCGGGCCTGCGCACCCGGTCGATTCGCGGCTACTACCCCTAGCAGACTCAGCAGGACGGCTCTGCAGCCTTTCCTTCCGGGCCGCCCCGCAGGGGCAAGGCAAAGGTAGCCGGGGGCGCCCAGCCTCGGAATTTGTTCCGTGGCTTGCCTTTCCTTCCGGGCCGCCCCGCAGGGGCAAGGCAAAGGTAGCCGGGGGCGCCCAGCCTCGGAATTTGTTCCGTGGCTTGCCTTTCCTTCCGGGCCGCCCCGCAGGGGCAAGGCAAATGTAGCCTCGGGCTTCAGCCCGTGGCGCCCAGCCCGTGGCTTGCTGTTTCGACCGCCAACGACACCGCGAAAACAACTCCCATGCCAGCGGCATCGACGCCGGGCTCAGCGGGTCGCTAGCCCCGGGGCTCGCCGTCGCACGGCGCCGGGCACGGGTTCGTCTTCCCGGAAGCTCGAAACCGCGGTGCGGATCAGCTCCTCCACCTCGGGTTGGATCTTGCCCTTAAAGCGATAGAGGAAAACATAGAGCGCGCGGTAAGTCTGCACCACGTGCAGGGCCAGATAACGTTGATCCGGACCGGGGGCGAAGCGTGACGGCGGCAACTCGAACAGCACGTGGCGGGCCAGCAGCGGGCCGACTTTGTATTTCTCGTGCCGTAATACTTTCGACAAAGCAGGAGGGCGGAGCACCTCCCACAAATGCCGCAATCGCCGGGCCGTGCACATCACCGCGGTATCCCCACAACGAAATGAAAATACCGTCGCGGGTTTGCCCGAGACCTCAAGGGGTTCGACACCGGCCGGCAAGAGGATCCGAACTCCGTGGCGAAAATTACGCACTTCGTGCCGGGTGGCGGTGGCCGTCCGTTCGATGGAAACCGGGGACCGTCGCTCGGGCTCGGGCGCGGGTTTGGGAGCCAGTCGAAGAAAGCTCAGTTCGTAAAGTCGGCGCCAAGCCCGGGCCAACCAAGAGATCGGCCGTACGACGAAGAACATGAAGCGTGCCCGACGCCGCATTTGCTCCATTTCCGCTTGCAGCTCCGGAGACAAACGAACTTGTTGGGTGGCCTGCTCTTCCCAGCCCGGGGGTGGCGCGCCATCGATTTCCACCCCGTGCAAGTCCAGGTCCCCCTCAATGGTTTCCACGGCCCGGTGGTAGTGAAAATAGACCCATTGGTCCTTATTCCAGCCTTCGAGCACCCTTTCGAGCTTGCCGGATTCGAGGTCGTCATAGCTCGCTGCGGCCGGCTCGATCTCGAGCAAAGCACACAACTCACGGCAGATTTCCTCTTGAAACGGGCTTACCTTCTTCATCGTCGCCGTGATCTTGGACGCTAGCTGCGGGTCCAAATTCAACAGCTCGATCATGGCCGCGGGATCCACCGGCGGACGCTGCTCACCGGGCACCATCTCGTCGGCGAAGCTCTGGTGGTCTTTGGGATCGGAGGAAAACGAGCCGACGAATCCGTGGGCGTCGAAGAGGTCGAAACCCCACACATCGCTGTCGTAAACCCAGACGTAGGTCAAGGGGAATTGCTCGGTTTGGAGCTCGCGGATCAGGCGACGTTCTTCGTCCCAATGGCTAAAATAGACGATCGTCCAGCGATCGTTCCAAACCAGGAAAACACTGCGCTCAGAGTCACCGTCCAGGTCGAAGAGCACCGCTTCCTGGGAACGGCGGTATCCGCGGCCCAAGAGCCAACGCTCCAACGCATGACGGATCTCGGCGGGCTCGCCGCCGGGTAGGCAAATGCTGTTGTAGAAGGCTCCCATGCTCTCCCGCGCGCAACGGACCGGGGAGGTCCGTAGAAAAGACCGGCGAGACTCGACCTCACGAATCTCAGCCCGACTCTATGTTCAAGGTTCAGTCCGACATTGTATGGGATCTCGCCCGTTCGCGCCGGCGCGAGACTTCCGCCACAGCCTGTTATCGGGCCCAATGGCCGGGGGAAAGCATGAAGGCAAAACGATCCGGGCGGGCGATACCGGCGCCGACCATCACTTGGTCGGCGGCTTCGATTTCGCGCGCGTCCCCTTCGACCAAGGCGCGATGGCGTTGGACGGCAGCTGCATGAATCGCCATGTCGGCGGATTCGAACGCTGCTTCCGCGACCGCCAGCGCCTCCAAAGCCGCGTTGGGCTCGCCGCGTAGGGACGCCACCCCGGCCCTCAACGCCGACGCCAGGGCCAGCGGCCAAGCGGTGCCCATGCGGTCCAGACGTCGCGCGTCGGCGCTCGCTTGCTTCAACAGCGGACGCATCTCCGCGAGGCGCCCTCCCGCTTGAAGCTCTGCCGCGGCGGCCAGGGCGGACCGTCCTCGTAAATCGTGGCTTTGGACCCAGACCATTTCGATCCGCTGGATCATCGACGCCGTGAGCTCAACCCAACGGGCGTCGATGCGCTGCCAGGCCTCGATCCCCTTGCCCCGGTAGAGGGAGACTTGGGTTTGGGCACTCAAATGGCCGAAGTGTTGGTAGTGGAATCCTTGTTGAGACCAATTTTCCGACCCACTTTCAGCAGCCTCCGCCGCCTCCGCCGGACGGTCTTCCACCAGGTCTTTGATGCTCTCGACCCAATGGTGCAAATGGGTTTCAAGGTAGAGGTCTTCCTGCTCCTTCGCCTGTTCGAGCAAGGTCGGCAGCTCCAAGAAAAGCTCGCTCCAGCGCCCTAAATTGAGCAGCGCCACGGCGCGAAATTGACGCACCGTATCGAGTTCCCAGGTCACCCCCCGCCGATTCTCGCGCAAATGCATTTCCGCTCGCGACAGCCGACGCTGGGCGTCACGCCACTCGCCTTTGGAGCACGCCAACATGCCCGCTGCCATCTCGGTCAAGCTCGCGGCGTATCGCCCTTCCACCTTGCCGGCCAACTCCCGGGCTCGATCGAGGGCGGCAAGGCCGCCGGACCCTTCCATGGAGCCGAAGAAAACCTCCATGGCCAATCCGCGCGCGACCCGTTGGGGCTCTCCCTCCTCGAGCGCCAACCAAAGGTGACGAACATGGAATTCCGACGCCCGCAGCACGTCCACCAGACATAGGCCGATGACCACCGACCAACACACGTCGATGCGGCGCAAAGCTTCGGTATCCACCTTCTGCTCGGCTTTTTCCTTGAAATCGAAACCCCGTAGCCGCAAACGCAGCCGCCACCACCAAAGGCTCAGCAGTGATTTCCACGGCCGGGGCTCGAGTTCCAAATCGACCGTGCGCAACACATGACGCAAAACCGCTAGGCCACGATCGATATGGCCGCTGATCAACAATTTCTCGGCGGCGGACCGTTGGGCTTCGAGGGGATCGACGATGCCCGAACCCACGGCCGCCAGCAGGGTCTCGGCCGCGTCTCGGCTGCGCCCGGCATTGCCCAGCGCCTCGCCGAGCCGCACTTGCAGATCGCTGCGACGTTGCGGATCCAAGGGGCCGAGCTCCAGGGCGAGTTCATAAAGACGAGCGGCGCGATCGAAGGCCAGGGCCTCTTCCGCCCGTTCTGCGGCCGATACCGCGTAACGGCTCGCCCGCTGGACCTCTTCCGTGGCCTGAAAGTGCATTGCCAAGGTCTCGGGATCCGCTCGTCCCGACGATTCCAAGGCTTCCGCCAAACGACCGTGCAGGGCGCGCAGCTGATCCTCGCTCATCAGCTCCGTCAAGGCTTCTCGGATGCGGTCGTGATAAGTCTCCACCTCCTGCTCGGAGGAGTCCAACAGGCGAACCAAACGTTCTTGCCGCAGCTCCGACACGGCCGAAATTCCGCCGCTCTCCAAACCCGCTGCCTGGCGAGCGATCTCCAAGGCCAACGGCTGGCCCGCGATCGCGACCACCTCCAACAACGCCTTGGCTTCCGGTGACACCCGGCCGACCCGCAAACGGATCAGATCGTTGACTTTGGAGGCCGAATCGCCGCTTTGCTCGAAACCGGCAGAAGCTTGCCGGCCCGCCACCCGAGCCAGCTCCGACAAAAACAGCGGACTGCCTTCGGCGTCCGATAGCAGCTCATCGGCCTGGGCGTCGGCGATGCCGCCCAGCCGTTGGACCAGCTCGCGCGCCTCATGGTTGGAAAGCTCGCCGAGCTGAATCTCGCGCATGTCGACACCGCGCCATGCAAAAGCTCGCCGCTGCTCCGAAAGGGCACGCAAAAACGAGCTGTTGTGTTCGTTCTCGCTCCGATAACAGCCGATCAATAACAGCGGCAAGGTGTCGGCAGCCTTCAACAGCTCGTCGAGCAACATGGCGCTGTCCAAATCCCCCCATTGCAGATCGTCGATCACCAACACCAAGGTCCGGCGGACCGCCAGTCTCGACAACAGCTCGCGCAGGGCGGCAAAGGCTCGACGTCGCAAGATCTGGGGCTCCACCAGGTGGTTTTCACGGGTGGTGGGTGCCCGCGCCACGGAAGGCACTCGGGCTAAAACCGGGAAGAGTCGAGCCAAGGCTGCGATGTGGGTGGGCAATAACACCTCGGCTTCCTGGGCCGGCAGGCTCATCAGAAATCGTGACAGGGCGTCGATCAAATTGTCGATCGCCTTATAAGGCACGGATTCCTGGACATAACAACGACCCGACAACACCACCGCTTGGGGATCTCGCTCGAGGACTCGATCCGTAAAGCGCGCCACCAGAGCAGATTTACCCATGCCGGAGGGACCGCGAACCGTGACCACCACGGCTTTGTCTCGGCTCGCTTCCAAAGCGTCATCGAGTTCGGCCAAGGGTCTTTCCCGGCCGACAAAAGGAATGTCGATCTCAACCGCTTTGAAGCTTGAGGTGGCGGTCAGGCGGCCCCCGAGAATCGACAAAGCGCTGGGCCCCGTGAGCCGTTCGACCGGGTCGGTTTCGAGGAAACCCAAACACACCTGTTCGAGATCCTCGGGCACCTCCGGCAGGCGGCTGCGGATGGCGTCCGGCGCGACGCCGTCCTGCTTCGCGGTCAGAATCTTCATCAAAGAGCCTTCGAAAGGCAATTGGCCGAGCAGGGCCTGATAGAGCATGACACCGACGCTGTACCAATCGCTGCTCGGATTGCCCACATGGCCATTGGCCTGCTCGGGGGACATATAGGCCGGTGTGCCGACCATTTGATGCTCGACCTCGGCGGAGTGTCCCTGGGTCAGCTCGGCCACCAGGCCGAAATCCAAAAGCTTGACTCGATCTTCCGGGGTGACGAGCACGTTGGGGGGTTTGATATCCCGATGCACCTTGCCGTGGTCGTGCACGGTCTGCAGACCCTTGGCCAATTGGGCCGTCACCGACCGCACGCGCTCGAAGTCGGGTTGTTCACCGGGTTTGAGGCCCGCGCGCAGGGCTTCGTCGAAGGGAACCCCGGGAATCAGCTCCATGGAGAAGAACCACAAATCGTCGTGGTTCATCAGCTCGTAGAATGCGACCAAATTGGGGTGACGAATATCCGCCAGCGAACGGAAATCCTTTTTGAAGCGATAGAGAGCATCGGCTTCAGCCAAACGCAGGACTTTTAGGGCCACCAACGCGTTTTCGCGGCGATCATAAGCCTCATAAACCACACCAAAAGCGCCCGCACCGAGACGCCTCTGGATCAGGAATCGATCCGTGCCGAGGAAATGATCCGCATCCGAGACGATCCTTGGCTCGGACCCGGAACCGGGGGTCGCTTGCACCGTGCTGATGAGAGGCACTCCCATATCTGCTCCCCAGAAGGGCGCTGTTGAGGCAATCCAAAAAAAACGGCAAAGCATCTGCTGAACGTTAGAGATACGGATCAAACGACATAGAGTTTAAAGAGATTCAACCAAACAGCCCCACGGGGACGCGGATCGTCCCAGCGGGGCTACAGAAAAAATGCCTAGGCCTGACTACAAGATCACTTAGCGGGCTACGCCCGCAAACCCCCGGAGGTAGGGGCCGGGCTTGCCCCCCCGGGCGAGGCGAAGCCGAGCCGCTTCTTAAGGAAGAGCGGGAGGGGACAAGCCCCTCCCTTACATCAAGCCGTTTACAATCAATAGTTTGCGGAATCCTAAAACGCCACGATTAGATGTGCCGTCAGAAGCGTAGCTTGATGCCCGCCGTGGTTTGGCGAGAGATTCCAGGACGCAGACCGTAGGGCCGACGTGCCGCCACATAGACCTCGTCCGTCAGGTTGCGGACGTTGAGCACGAAACCGTAACGATCGGAAACTTGCCAGGTGGCCCCCAAATCGAAAACCAAATGGTCCTCGATGCGCTCGTCCGGGGCGATGGCACCCTGACCGGCGGTGGTGCGCATTTCCGACACATATCCAGCGTTGGCAAACACGCTCCAGCGGTCCGTCTGGATTCCGAGTTCCACATAGAGCTGATGCTCCGGCAGGTAGGGCAGCTCGTCGCCCACGGAAACCTCCGGGGCCCAATCGGCGAAGCTGGTGGCGAAATTGGAACGGAACTCGCCCTGGGTGTAGGTGTAGGTGACGTTCAACGGCAACTGCCAGCCGTCCCCACGTCCGACCACGCGACGCCAACCCGCCTCCAAACCCATCACGTCCACATCACCGCCATTGAATTGATCACCGGTTCCCGTGCCGCCGCCGGAGAAGGTGTCGGCGCCGAGGAGGTTGGAGTAGTCGCTGAAGAAACCGACCAGCTCGAGCTGGGTGTCGCCTTTTTGGAATCGGGTACCGAGTTCCCAATTGACACTATCCTCGGGTTCCACTTCATCGGTGCTCGACGGGCTGGGCGGTGCGTATCCGCGATGCACACCGCCGAACAGACCCCAACCATGACCCACCTCGTAGTGGATCCCGAGACCAGGCATCCACGCATCGAAGGAGTTGTTGCGGAATTGGAGATCCGCACCGGTGCGCTCGGCATCGGATCGCCCGTAGTCCCGCCGTTCCGTGTCCACGGTCTCGTAACGCAGCCCGGGAACCAACTTGAGCTTGCCGAAGGTAATCTCGTCTTGCACGAAAATCGCCACCGCTTCGGCCGTCGCCACGCGATTGGCTTGGCTGCCGGAAACGCCGAAGCTGGTCAGCACCAAACGACCGTCGCGCATGGCATAACCGTCTTCTTCTTGCAGACGATCTTCCTCGTCTTCGTGCACCCGGATTCCCACCTCCACGTCGTGGTGGGCGTTCGGCCGCCAACCGAGGGTGGTTTGGATGCCCTGGGAATAATATTCGCGACGGTTGTTGCGCAGCTTGAGGGCATCGTCAACGCTATTCACCTCACCGCGCAGCACGGCCAAGGCGTCGGAGTAGAGGTCCGGCGAGCCCAAAATATTGGAGTTTCCCACGCCCAGGGTCGACTCGTTCTTATACCAATTGCGGAAAAATTCGTTGCGATAAACCGTGGTGGTGACCTCAAAGTCCTGCCGCGGAATCAAGGTCCACGCCAAAGAAAAGCTGTCGTGATCGGTGTCGATCCGATCTTCCTGGGAGCCGGCATAACGCCGAAAAGGGGTGACCTCGAAATCTGCCGAGGTCAAACCCAGGTAGGTTTCGTCACCTCTTTGCTCCGTGTGGCCGAGCTTGAGCTCCAGGCTTTGGAAAATCAGAGCCTCCGGTGCCGAGGTCCAGCGCAACTTGGTCAGGTAGTCCTCGAGTTCGAATCCCGTGTCGCCACCGCCGTCCAACGCTTTGAAGCCGTCGGTGCTGTGCTGGTAGGCCTCCACCAAGAATCCGAATCGCTCGGTCGAAAGGCCGGCGCTTCCCTTGAGCTTGAAGGTGTTGTCGGTGCCGCCGGAGAGGTCGAGGGAGATTCGCCGGTCTCCGGGGATGGCGGTCGAAACGTAATTGACCACGCCGCCGTTGGTTTGGGGGCCCTGACGGATCGACGACGAACCCTTGCGCACCTCCAAGGCCTCCATCCGCCCTGCGGTCGGGCTGTAATAGGCCGACGGCGCCGAATAAGGGGCCGGAGCGATCAACACGCCGTCTTCGAGCAGGGTCACCTTTTGGCTGCGCTCCACACCGGTCCCGCGCATACCGATGTTGGGTCGCAAGCCGTAACCGTCCTCTTCTTGGATGTTGACCCCGGGCACTTGACGCAAGATCCGGTGCACGTCCTCATAGCGGAATTTGGCTAAGTCCAACGCGCCGATCACGTGGACCGAGCCGGGAATCCTCGCCGCCTTCTCAGCATTTCCGACCACCGTCACCCGCTCGTAGATCACCTCGTCCCGGGCTGTCGAAACCTCGGTCTCGTTGTCGGTCTCGTTGTCGGTCTCGTTGTCGGTCTCGTTGTCGGCGATCGCGACAGCCTCGTCCGCCTGGATGTTGCCGTTGCCGGCGACATCCCCAACTCCGGGGGTCTCGGCCACGACCGGGAAAGCGTAGAAAGTCAGGCACAGGGCGCAAGCCATCCATGCGACGAGCCCCAGGGGCTGATTCCGGATCTCGAATCGAACGGTCATCTCTGCTTCTCCTGGCCCGAATCGCGGGCTATCTCAGAAATTCTCTTAATGAGAGCAAGTCTCAATAACTGCTTAGACGTAGTTGGACGGCTCCGACATGCCGAGAGGGGGGTGTGTCGGAACGCTCCGTGCCTGCTCCGTACAGGTCCCCAGGTCTATTGCCTAGGGCTTGATTTCAATCCAGGCCCTTAATTGAGATTAAATCTCAACAGCTTGAATTGATTCTGGACCCGATCGGTACTCTTTGTCAAGAGCTCCCTGCGACCTCCGGAATCAACCTGCTGAGGGTTGGAAAAAAACGGACACTCTGCCCCATCGAGAGGTCGATTTCAGGCTCATCCTCTCGCTCGGAACCTCTGAAGCAGCGGCAGCGTCAAAAAGTCCGTAGCGACTATCCAACCATTCCGGGCCACCCAGTTCGATTAGGGACCACGATTAGGGACCAATCGCCCCGAAATTGGGACTCCACACACATCCGGCAAGATTGTTGCAAACGAACCTCTGATAGGGTCCGCGCTATAGCGGGCCCAGGAGCGGGTTTGACCTTCACGACCGATCGTCGACAGCTCCTCATTCTAGAGGCCCGACCATGCCAGGAAGCATTACGACTCTCGCACGCAATATGAGCCCTGATTCGAGCTTGGATTCCAGACCCACAGCACCGCTCCACGGGGGGGCGACGTCTACTCCGACGCCTACTCCTCAAGTGCCGGAGCCTCAGCCGCCGAGCACCGACGAGCAAGGCTCCGAAGCCGCTTTGAGTTCGGCGGAGCTGATCCTCGCCCAGCTCGAAAGCGGTAGCCTCAACGACCGTCGACGTTTTCGCTGGGCGGCAATGGCAGCCCTGGTTTTTCACCTCATGCTCTTCTTCGTGACCTTTCCCAGCGCCCGACGGGCGCCTGAATTCGTCGGCAAACCCGGCAAAGTCTTCGTCATGAAACAGGCACGGTTCAAAAAACCGCCTGCCAAAGCGGCACCCACTAAGCAAGAGATTCCGAAGAAGAAGGCCAAGAAGATACCGATTCCCGATCCCACGCCGGACGAACCCGAACCGATCGTGGAAGAAGAAATCGACATTCCGGATCTCGAACCGACCAATATTACCGAGATGGTCTTCGGCATTCCCGATGCACCGCCCTCGGACGGTGGACAATTCGGCACCGGACGCTACACCGGCGATGCGCTGGAAATCGGCGATGGGGTTCCGAAACCGGTGGCCATCCACAAACCCCAACCCCTCTACACGGAAGAAGCGCGTCAACGGCGGATCCAAGGGGTGGTGATCTTGCAGGGAATCGTCGACGAAGAGGGTAACGTCCGCAATCTCAAGGTCATCAAAGGCCTTCCCTTCGGCCTCGATCAGAAGGCGATCGAAGGGGTCTATCAGTGGAAGTTCAAACCCACCGTCCACCAGGGCAAACCGGTGGCGGTGCATTTCTACTTCACGGTCAACTACTGGCTCCAGTAGCCGGCCTCAAACCTCGGGTATCGAAAAAAGCGCCGCAGCGAATCCTCGCTACGGCGCTTTTTCTTGGGCTTTGCAGCCTGTTAGCCGCCGGTCACGGCAGGCTGCGAAGGTAGGCCGCGATCGCCAGGGCGTCTTCTTCCGTGATCCGGAAGGGAGGCATGGGTGCCATCGGCTTTTTGCCGTCGCGATTGATGCCCGTGGTCATGAGAGTGACGAATTCTTCGTCGGTGTGCTGGGGCAGACCCGCGATCCGAGGAGCCTTGTAGGCCCATTTTTCGTAACCCTGGGGCGTGGTGACCGGTACGGGGCCACCGTGCAGCCACTCGTCCATTTCCGCATTGCCCTTGGTATCGCGGGGCGAGTGGCATTGACCGCACATCCCCACCCCTTCGACGAGGTATTTGCCCCGTTCGACATCGCCGCCGGCAGCCGCGGCGGCAGGCGCGGGTGCGTCGTCTGCGCTCGCCTGGGAATCCGCCTCTTGGGAGGAAATGGAGAGCGCCAGGAACATCAAGGGCAGCATTAGGATCACGAGCTTTTGAGCTATTGGCCCACGCGGGGCGAGGCTTGGGAAGAGGCGCTTCAAGGTGAATCTCCTTCGTTCATTTCAGTGGGGCACTGCGGCAGGGGCCGCTCGGCGGCGGCCGGCGCCCCAGGAGCGATCTTGCGAATCGCGCCATTATTTCATTGAACCCGAACTTTTCACCAACTTCGTGACCGGCAAGGTTAGATCGACCCGCCGGCGAGATTCCTTGGCACAACTTTGAACTCCTTGCCGCCCTGCCCAATGACACGGATCTATCACCACAACATCGGATTCCGTGCCATTCACAACCCCATCCACCCTACTTCGCTTCATTAGGAGCAAGGAGTTCTTATGTCCCACCTTCACTTTCTCAAAAGCCGATTGAAGGGCCGAGCCTTGGCGTTGCGCCACCGGCTTGCCCTTATAGGTTGCCTGGCCGTTTTGGTCGGCGGAACCGCACCAGCCTACTCAGACTTGCTGCCCCACACCGGGAACCTGCTCGTGGATTCGAGCTTTGAAAGCGGCTCGCTCCAGGATCCTTTCACCAGCGCCGCACGCGGACAGCTCGCCCTCGACACCACCGAAGCTCTGACCGGCGACACCTCATTGCGCTTGAGCGCCGACGACACCAACGCCTACACCCTCGACTGGCGCTTGAGCCCCCGGGCTGCCGTGGCCACCGTATCGGGCGAGGAAAGCTTTGAACTCAAGGCGTGGGTCAAGGCCGACACCGCGGGTCGATCGGTCAAGCTGTATCTTTTCTGCCTCGACGAGAGTTATGACTTTCAAACCTATCCATCGGCCAGCGACACTTTCACTGCGGGCACCGATTGGAGCCCGATTTCGTTGACTCACACCTGCCCGACGGGCAGCAGCTTCGCCAGTGTCCGCCTGCAAACGGTGACCACCGGAAGCATCACTTGGTGGGACGACGTCAGCCTGACCCGGACCGAGCAGCGAGGCTCCAACCTTCTGGCCAACGGCAGCTTTGAAGGATCCACGTTGCCGGCGTCGATGACCGGGGCTTGGTCGGGATCCCTGAGCTTCGACAGCTCTATTCGATGGATCGGGCGCTATAGCTTGCGCCACGATGCGACGGGCCCCGACAGCTACACCCAACCCTTCCAACTCAGCCCCGAAGCGGCGGTCCTGCCTTTGGACGAAGATGGCGGCAAGCTCGAACTGTCGGCTTGGGTCAAAGCGACCGCCGCCGGCACCCAAACCCAACTGCGGATCTTCTGCTTGGACGCCGGTTATGACCACCTCACCTATCCCTCGGCTATCGACACCTTCAGCGTCGGCACCGATTGGCAGAAGGTGAGCCTTGAGCACAGCTGCGAACCCGGTGCGAAGTTTGTTTCCATTCGCCTCGATACGGACGGCGCCGGTGCCACCACCTGGTGGGACGAGGTGCGCCTCGTCGACGAGAACCACTTCGTCAACCTGATTCCAGACCCCGACTTCGAATCCGGAGCCTTGCAACGCCCCATGCTCGGAGCGGTGCGCGCCACCCTCGACATCGACGCCGGCGTCTCGCTCACCGGGTCCTATTCCCTCAAGCTGACCACGACCGACAACAACGACGGTTTCACCACCCCTTACCAAGGCTCTGATCGTTCCGCCCTGATCGCCCTCGATGGTGAGACGCCGCTTCGGCTCTCCGCGTGGGCCAAGGCCGACTCCGCCGACGTGCCCGTGGAGCTGCGAATCTATTGCCTCGACGCGGCCTATGCCCCCGGCATCTCCACCGGATTAGAGATGACCACCGTGGGCACCGATTGGCAGCGCTTGAGCCTGGAGCACACCTGCCCGGAAACCGCATCCTTCGCGGGCATCCGACTCGATGTCGACCAAAACCGCAGCACCGTGTGGTGGGATCAGCTCGCTTTCGGTCTTGGCGCGACCCCTTACGACATCTTGCGCGAGCATTACGCCATTTACGCCGAGGCCCAGGATCAAAGCTTCGGGCAAATTGACATCGACTTTCAAAGCTTTGATCACTACCAGACCGACGAACTCGCCGCCTTGAGCACCGCTAATCTCTTCGCCTTCGATCCCAACGGTCAATTCGACCTGAAATTCGGGGTCAACGACAACGGTCCAGCGATGTCCGCGGAGGCCTGGCTCCAAAGCGTGTGGCGCCACTACGGGGCCGACGAAGTTCAAGCTTGGCAAACCAAGATCGCTCAAGCGCCCACCACTGCTGAGGCGCTGGTCACACTGGTGGCCCAGGAGTATGCGATCCTGAACAGCCCCGCTACCTTCCAAGTGGAAGGGTTGTCCACCTTCGAGGTTCAAGTTTCCTACGGATCCAACTCTAGCCAGTATCGAGCGCTCAGCGTTTGGCTCACGGACACCGTCAGTGGCGAGAGCCAATACGTCATCGTCGACCCGGTGCTGGTGGGTGTCGCCAACATCGACCAGCGAATCGAAGCGCTTTCCCTAGCGGAAAAGGCGATGAACGAGAAAAAAGCCGGTCCGGCACCGAAGAGAGTCGACCGCCGCGCCAAGAGCGGCAACCCTAGTTGCAAGGAGGACACCTTCCCGGAGACCTACCGCTATCACGGCAGAAATCTAGACATCGATATCCAAACTACCGGCGTGGCCATGGACCGAGCGATTCGCAAGACAGACAACCAGGGCCACGAAAGCGGCAACCATTGGTTCGAGGGTGCGGTCGACCTAACTTGCCAGTGTTATGAGAACTGCGACAATGTGGCCACGACTCGAGTGTACAACCTGCGGGGCTACGACAGCCCCAGGATCCACCATGGCCCCGGGTGCCATACAACCCCTTTCGCTGTGGCCCACGCCGACTCCACCCAAACCAACAACGGCGGCGGTGCCGTTTGGGGTCATGCTGCTATGGGTTATGGACTCAAGGAATGTGCTGATTTCGGCATCGGTTGCTATTGCAGCGACTTTACCGTCAATGTCGGCTTGACCAGCGGAGACGGTAGCGTTGCTTTGATCGAAGCCGGAATCACCATGAACGTTGAGCTGGACGAAATTCCCCTCAAGATCGCAGCCAGCGCCCAATGCCCGGCCTGCACCCGCCTCTTCTTTGCCGATGTCACGGTCAAAGGACTCGCTAACGGCCAAACAGCTACCATCGAACGCTCCTATATCGACGATGGCCGGCTGATCCAAGCTTTCGGAACAGCTCAACAATCCGGAACAGCCAACGACGACATCGAGGTCCAATTCCCTGGTCGTGTGCCCGATGGAGCCCAAGTGACCTTCACCACCACTCACCCCTCCTGTGGCGAGGCTCGGTCCTTTGTGCGCGGAGAAGACTTAGCTCTGAGCATTCACTGTGGAGGCAATTGCGGAGGCGTAAACGACCCCTGCCCCGATGTGGCGCTGGGCGGCACCGCTTCGGGGATTAGCCACTCGGAGCACGTGAATTTGCTGATCACCACCGGCGATGGGCAGACCGGCGGCAAGTTGGTGGGAAGCGACGGTTTCTATCCCTTCAACGTTTCCGCCGCAGAAGGAACGGGTTTCTCCGTGAGTATCCTGGCCCAAAGCAATGAAAACAAGGTCTGTACCTTGAGCCCGCAGAACGGCGGGGTCGTTGGACCAGCGAACACCAACAACAACAGCTTCTTCAACGTCGTTCACCTCGACTGCCAATGCCCGGCGGGCGGCGAGTGCGAGGATCCCACACCTCCTTCTTGGGAAGATGGTGAACTCCGATCGATCCTGCAGCAAATCAATCCGCCGTCTCACGATCTATGGCCCTTCGATGTCGGCGTGCCCGCGCCGAGCTGCGACTACAACTGCCCAGAAAATATGGAACCGACCTTTGAATGCACCGACGTCTACGACGATGAAGGCAATTTTCTCTACGAGGATTGCACGCTCGATCAGCCAACTTGCAGATGGGAATGCGACTTCGGATTCAAATCCGGCCCCTCGATCACCGGCTCGACCCTCAAGTCGACCGGGGACAGCGGCCTGGAGCTGCTGAACATCGATCTCACCGCTCGGGACAACGAAGACGGCGTCGATGGCTTCTTGATCTTCATCGACGACCAGCTGGTCAAGGGAATCCAAACTCCGGAAGCAGGTCCCACCGGCTCGATCTCCACCACATTGGACGTCAGCGACTATCCCGACGGCAGTCACCAACTGATGATCCTCGCCCTCGACGATGCCCAGGGCATCCAAACACCGACCATGGAGGTCTTGACCTTCGAGACCACGGCCGGAGCAGGGCCCTGCGCCTCCGACTCGGCAGGGCCCGGGCTGAGCGTCTTGCCTTCGGCAGGTTCGATTTTGCCTCCGGGACCAGTGTCGATCCAGGCCTTCGCCGACGACGAGAATCTGGTGGATCGGGTCAAAATCTGGATCGACGGCGAGGCCGATACCTTCCACTCCGAGCCTTGGATCCGGTCATGGAATGCCACACCCGGCGTCCACGACATCATGGTCCGAGCCTGGGATTCCTGCGGCAACTTCAGGACCCTCAACTACCAGCTGACGGTGCAAGCAGACTGCACCAACGACTCCACCTACCCGGTGGTGACCCTGGACAGCCCGGCCCATGGGGCGAGCTTGACCGAGGGGGTCGTGACTTTGGAAGCCTCGGCCAGTGATGCCAACGGCATTGCCTCGGTGGAATTCAAAGTGGGTGGCACCGTGGTCGGCACCGACTCCGTAGCACCGTACGAATTCGACTGGGCCGCCACGCCCGGGGCCTTCAGCGTGACCGCCAGGGCCGTAGACGGTTGTAATTTGGCCGCCACCTCCTCCGCCCACACGGTCACCGTGACCGAGGCCCCGGCGGATTGCTCCACGGATTCCGTGGGACCGGTGGTGCAGATCAGCTCGCCGATCGACGGCGGGCAGCTCAACGCGGGTCAAACCGTTAGTTTGGCGGCGACCGCCGTCGACACCAGCGGCGTCGAGAAGGTGCAATTCTTCGTCGACGACAACCTGCTGTCGGCGGATATGTGGGCGCCTTACCAAGGCAGCTGGAATCCGGGACCCGGAGTGCACACGATCAAGGCCCGAGGCATTGATCACTGCGGCAACATGAGGGCCCAGGAAATCACCGTCACCGTCGGCGACCCGTCCGGCTGTGATGTGGATTCCACCGATCCTTCGATCGGCTGGGTCTCGCCCTTGCAGGGAGATCTGGTGAGCCCGGGCACCCTCGACCTCGAAGCCTCGGCGGCCGACGCCAGCGGCATCGAGAAAGTGCAATTCTTCGTCGACGGCACGTTGATCGCCGCGGATACCGGTTCACCCTATGGCTTGCCTTGGCAGGCGGCTCCGGGGGCCTACACCCTCAAGGCTCGGGCGATCGATACCTGCGGACGGATGGCGGCGTCGGAGATTGCGATCACCGTCGGCCAGGCGAACGCCTGCGATTCCGACAACGTGTTGCCGACCGTGTCCGTCACCTCTCCAGCCAACGGCGCAAGCCTGACGCCGGGACAGATCGGGCTGACCGCCAACGCCTCGGACACCAACGGTGTGGAGAGAGTGCAATTCTTCGTCGACGGTGCCTTGATCGGAGCCGACTTCGACGCGCCCTATGCCACCACCTGGACGGCGCCCCCGGGCAGCCACACGATCAAGGCGCGAGCCACGGATCTGTGCGGCAACCTCAAGGCCCAGGAGATCACCGTCACCGTCGGTGATCCCGCCGGCTGCGACGCCGACAGCACCAAGCCGTGGATCAACCTGGTGACCCCGGCCGCGGGCTCGACCCTCAACGCCGGCACCCCCGTCAGCCTCTCGGCCCAAGCGTCCGACGATAGCGGCATCGAAAAGGTGCAGTTCTTCGTCGACGGCAGCTTGATCGGAGCCGACCACACCGCGCCCTACGACCTGATGTGGAACCCCTCCCCGGGCGACCACGAGGTCAAAGCACGGGCGTTGGATACCTGCGGCAACCTCAAAGCGGACATCCATGTGGTGAACGCTCAATAAGGCGGCTTTTGCGATCCGCACCGGAGCCCTTTGGGCGGCCAAGAGGGGTCTCTTCGGAGACCCCCTTTTTTGTCGGCCCCGAACCCGGAGATTTCACAGATAAAAACGTCATGGCAAATGGCTGGGTCTTTTTTGTTGGACATGGCGCCTTAGGCATTGAAGCGGAGAAATCTCTTCTCCGACCCCAACATCGACTCGCACCGCTCACCTGCTGAGCAAGGAGATTCCATGCCTATTCCCCATGTTTTCTTGGATAGAGCCCGTGCTCTTTGGGGATTCATGCCCCTCGGCGCCTGCCTAATTGCCATGTCCCTCGGGGCCGGATCCGCCCAGTCCATAGTGCTTCCTCATCCGGAAAATCTGATCCCCGATTCGAGCTTCGAGGGCGGTCTGTTGCAGGATCCATTCAAGGGTAGCTCCAAAGGTCAGGTCGCCATCGACAGCTCCGAGGCCTTGACCGGCAACGCTTCGTTGCGCTTCACCGCCAACCAGAACAACGCCTACACAACTCCTTGGCGCAACAGCTCCGATGCCGCAGTCACCGCGATTTCGGGCGAGCAAGCCTTCGAGCTTTCGGCCTGGGTCAAGGCCGACACCCCAGCGAGTTCGGTCAAGATGTTTATTTTTTGCCTGGACGAAAGTTATGAATACCTGGCCTATCCGTTCCTCAGCCAGGCGTTCACCGTCGGCACCGATTGGACTCCCGTCTCCATGACCCATACCTGCCCGGTGGGCAGCCGATTCGCCAGCGTCCGGCTCCAGATCACAGCGGCCGGTACCGTGACCTGGTGGGACGACGTGTCCCTCGACCGGATCAGCGGCGGCGGCTCCAATCTGCTGGCCAACGGCGGCTTTGAGAGCGGCGGGCTGCTTCCCCCCCTGGCCGCCGCGTGGCAGGGCTCAGTGAGCCTCGACCCATACACAAAATACGTCGGCAATTACGCCCTTCGCCACGACTCCACGGCTGCCGACAGCTTCACCCTTCCCTATCGGGTGAACGCCAAATCCGGGGTCGTTGCCCTCGATGGCCAAGGTGGAGACTTTGAGCTTTCAGCTTGGGCTAAAGCGGCAACCGCCAACACCCAGGCACAGCTGCGAATCTTTTGCCTCGACGAGACCTACGAATACACCGCGTTCCCGGTCGGCACTCAAACCGCCACCCTGGGCACTGATTGGCAACGGATTGCGGTGGAGCACAGCTGCGATCCGGCGGCGAAATTCGCCTCGATCCGTCTCGATACCGACGGCGTGGGAGCCACCACCTGGTGGGACGAGGTCCGGCTCACGGACAAGAGCGGTTTCGTCAATCGGATTCCAGATCCCGACTTTGAATCGGGGGTTTTGCAAAGGCCCTTCCTCAGCGCCCACCAAGGCACGGTTGCGATCGACACGGTCGAATCTCTGACCGGTGACTTCTCCCTGCGGTTGACCGCCACCCAAAACCACGACGGTTTTACCACTCCGTACCAAGGCTCTTCCGAACCGGCCCTGCTCGCCCTGAACGGCGAGACCCCACTCCGATTCTCCTCTTGGGTCAAAGCCGACGCTGCCGGTACGCCAGTCCAAATGCGCATCATCTGCCTAGATTCGGCTTATGGCTTCGGCGTGTCCACAGGTCTTCTTTCAGCCACCGTGGACACCGAATGGCAGGAGCTGGAACTCCAGCACACCTGCCCAGAGACCGCTTCCTTCGCTTCCGTTCGCTTAGACGTGGACGAAAACGGGCGTAGCGTTTGGTGGGATCAGCTGGCTTTCGGTCAGAGCCAAAACCATTTGGATGTCTTGAAGCAGCACTACGCCGTCTATGTTGAAGCACAAGATCAAAGCTTTGGTGAGATGCAGGTCGAATTCCAAAGCTTCGACCACTATGCCGCCGATGAGCTGGCGAGCCTGAATACCGTCGATCTACACGCTTTCGACCCGAACGGCCAATTCGGTCTACAAACCGTGACCGACTCCGGGCCCGCGGGTGACGAGACTGCCATTCGCAGCGTTTGGCGCAGCTACACTGCGGAAGAGACCCAGGATTGGCAGGAGCGGCGCAATCAAGCACCGAACAACGTAGACCAGCTCGCAGCCCTGGTGGCGAGCGCCTACTCTCAAAACAACGGCGGGTCGTTCGAGGTGGAAGCCGTTTCGTCTTATGAAATAACCGCCCAATTGGGATCCAACTCCAGCACCTATCGAGCGATGGCTTTGTGGCTGCGTAACTCAAGCACCGCCGAGCTCGAGTATCTGATCCTCGACCCCGTGCTGGTCGGCGTGGAAAACATCGACCAACGCCTAGAAGCCCTGGACGTGGCAGCCGCAGCCCAATCGGGCCCGGGCCTGGAAGACTATCGACCCAGCTACTCGAAATCCGGGAGTCAGCAATGCAAGGCAGATCCCTTCACCAACCACTATCCGTATGACGGCCGGAGCTTGAAGATCGACTATCAAACCACGGGTGAAACCCTGGATGACGTCATTCGAAAAACCGACGCCCAGGGACACACCCAAGGCAATCACTATTTCGAAGGAGCCGTCGACCTCACTTGCCAGTGCTACGAGAATTGCGACAACGTGGCCGTGACGCAGGTGCGGAGTTTGAATCGTCACGAGACCTCCCCCACCTACCACGCTCCCGGCTGCCACGGCATGCCGTTGGTCGTAGCCTCCGACTCCTCGATCCAAACCGCCAACGACGGCAGCGCGGTTTGGGGCAAGGCCGCGTTGGGCTCAGCGATCGTGGAATGTAACGATTTCGGCATTTACTGCTATTGCGGCGATGTCACCGTCGGGGTGTCGATCGGAAGCAATATCCCCGGTTTGCTCGCCGAGGGGCAAATTAGTTTCACCTCGACTTCCTCGGTGACCCCGCTCAAGCTGGCAGTCAACGCCCAATGCCCTGCTTGCAAGAAACTCTTCAATGCCGATGTCACGGTCAAGGGTCTGGCCAACGGTGCGTCGACGACCGTGACACGGAGCTACATCGACGACGGACAACAACACCAAGCGTCTAAGACCGTGACCCAATTCGGCACGCCACAAGACGATATCGAGGTTACTTTCAACGAAAAAGTGCCCGATGGGATCGAAGTCACCTTCGATCCGTCGAACTCCGCCTGCGGCACGGCATCTTCGACGATCCGCAGTCAGGATTTATCACTATCTATTCAATGCAACTCCGCTTGCACCGGCACCAACGGCGGTCTGGAGTGCGACCCCGTGCCTTTGGGCGGCACGGCCTCGGGCATCGACTACGCCGAATACGTGACCATCACCATCGACGCCGACGATGGACAATCCTCCGGCAAACTGATCGGCAGCAACGGTTTCTTTCCGCTGAATATGTCCGCCCATGTGGGCACGGGCTTTTCGGTGGAGATTCGCAACCAAAGCAACGAGGCCAAGGTTTGCACCTTGACGCCCCAGAATAGTGGTGTGGTGGGCGAAGCCAATACCGGCAACGGTTTCTTCAAAGCGGTGACCGTGGACTGCGAATGCCCATCGGGCACAACCTGTGACGACCCGACTCCCCCTTCGTGGGAGGACAGCGAGCTGCGCGAGTTGATCCAAGAGGTTACCCCTCCGCCCACGGATCTGTGGCCATTCGACGTGGGAGTTCCCGCTTCGAATTGCAACTACGAATGCCCGCAGAATATGGAGCCGACCTGGGAATGCACAGACGTCTACGATGCCCAAGGCAATTTCCTTTACGAGGATTGCACCCTGAACCAACCGACCTGCAAGTGGAATTGCGAATTCGGGTCTACCGCTGGCCCCACGATCCTCGGATCGACCTACAAGACGACCCAGGCCAACGGTTTGGAACTGCTGACCCTCGATCTCACCGCCCGTGACAACGAAGACGGTGTCGACGGTTTCTTGATCTGGATCGACGACCAGTTGGTCAAGGGAATCCAGACCCCGGAGAGCGGAGCCACGGGATCCATCAACACCACCATCGACGTCAGCGACTATCCGGACGGCACTCACCAGCTGCTGATTCTGGCCCTCGACGACGCCCAGGGCATCCAAACACCGACCATGGAGGTCTTGACCTTTGAAACCACGGCCGGAGCAGGGCCCTGCGCCTCCGACTCGGCAGGGCCCGGGCTGAGCGTCTTGCCTTCGGCAGGTTCGATTTTGCCTCCGGGACCAGTGTCGATCCAGGCCTTCGCCGACGACGAGAATCTGGTGGATCGGGTCAAAATCTGGATCGACGGCGAGGCCGATACCTTCCACTCCGAGCCTTGGATCCGGTCATGGAATGCCACACCCGGCGTCCACGACATCATGGTCCGAGCCTGGGATTCCTGCGGCAACTTCAGGACCCTCAACTACCAGCTGACGGTGCAAGCAGACTGCACCAACGACTCCACCTACCCGGTGGTGACCCTGGACAGCCCGGCCCATGGGGCGAGCTTGACCGAGGGGGTCGTGACTTTGGAAGCCTCGGCCAGTGATGCCAACGGCATTGCCTCGGTGGAATTCAAAGTGGGTGGCACCGTGGTCGGCACCGACTCCGTAGCACCGTACGAATTCGACTGGGCCGCCACGCCCGGGGCCTTCAGCGTGACCGCCAGGGCCGTAGACGGTTGTAATTTGGCCGCCACCTCCTCCGCCCACACGGTCACCGTGACCGAGGCCCCGGCGGATTGCTCCACGGATTCCGTGGGACCGGTGGTGCAGATCAGCTCGCCGATCGACGGCGGGCAGCTCAACGCGGGTCAAACCGTTAGTTTGGCGGCGACCGCCGTCGACACCAGCGGCGTCGAGAAGGTGCAATTCTTCGTCGACGACAACCTGCTGTCGGCGGATATGTGGGCGCCTTACCAAGGCAGCTGGAATCCGGGACCCGGAGTGCACACGATCAAGGCCCGAGGCATTGATCACTGCGGCAACATGAGGGCCCAGGAAATCACCGTCACCGTCGGCGACCCGTCCGGCTGTGATGTGGATTCCACCGATCCTTCGATCGGCTGGGTCTCGCCCTTGCAGGGAGATCTGGTGAGCCCGGGCACCCTCGACCTCGAAGCCTCGGCGGCCGACGCCAGCGGCATCGAGAAAGTGCAATTCTTCGTCGACGGCACGTTGATCGCCGCGGATACCGGTTCACCCTATGGCTTGCCTTGGCAGGCGGCTCCGGGGGCCTACACCCTCAAGGCTCGGGCGATCGATACCTGCGGACGGATGGCGGCGTCGGAGATTGCGATCACCGTCGGCCAGGCGAACGCCTGCGATTCCGACAACGTGTTGCCGACCGTGTCCGTCACCTCTCCAGCCAACGGCGCAAGCCTGACGCCGGGACAGATCGGGCTGACCGCCAACGCCTCGGACACCAACGGTGTGGAGAGAGTGCAATTCTTCGTCGACGGTGCCTTGATCGGAGCCGACTTCGACGCGCCCTATGCCACCACCTGGACGGCGCCCCCGGGCAGCCACACGATCAAGGCGCGAGCCACGGATCTGTGCGGCAACCTCAAGGCCCAGGAGATCACCGTCACCGTCGGTGATCCCGCCGGCTGCGACGCCGACAGCACCAAGCCGTGGATCAACCTGGTGACCCCGGCCGCGGGCTCGACCCTCAACGCCGGCACCCCCGTCAGCCTCTCGGCCCAAGCGTCCGACGATAGCGGCATCGAAAAGGTGCAGTTCTTCGTCGACGGCAGCTTGATCGGAGCCGACCACACCGCGCCCTACGACCTGATGTGGAACCCCTCCCCGGGCGACCACGAGGTCAAAGCACGGGCGTTGGATACCTGCGGCAACCTCAAAGCGGACATCCATGTGGTGAACGCTCAATAAGGCGTCGTTTCCATTGGGGAGGGATGTCCCGACATCCCTCCCCAATGTCTAATTTCCTGGATAAATCCCATCCAACTAACCCAGGGTAGCTGCGTTACCCTGGGCCGGGGTTAACAACGCCTTCGGCGTAACGGAGGACTCTTCTGCTATCCCGAAGGGATTGCTGACCACAGACCGGGGTTGCCCCCAGCTACCCCGGCTGGTTCACGGACGCCTAACCCGGCTCGAAACCCCTTTCTAGCCCACCTAACAAAAAGGCCACTCCGGAGAGTGGCCTTTTTGTAGGCTCCGATCAGGTTTTGCCCAATCGTGCGGAGCCGAGCTGCTGGATCCCTAGATCAGCTGCCCCACTTGAACTTCACGCGGGCGTAATAGAACGCACCGTTGAAGCCGAACGGGGAGAATTGGCTGTAGAGGTTGCCCACACCGGCCCGGGCACCGGGATTCTCGTCGGGGGTCTCGTCAAAGATGTTCTGACCGCCGAGCACGAACGTGGTGTGACCATTCCAGGTGTAAGCCGCTTCGAGATCGGCCAGATACTTGCCGCCGTAGACGTTGCCGTCCTCGGAGTCGAACCAATCGTCGTAGTAGCTGACACGGAACAGCAGACGCCAATCACCCACCGCGTGGTTGACCGCGACGTTCCAACGAATCTCCGGCAAGGCCTCTTGCAGCTCGCGAATACGAGTTTGGTCGAGGGTGTCGGGATTGAATTTGGTGACGTCGGTCTCGGTGTAGTTGAAGATGAAGCTGAAGACCGTCCGGCCGTCCATGGCGTACGGCGTGTAGGTCGACACGATGTCGAGACCGGTGGTCTCGGTATCGAAATCGTTGGTGAAGAAGCGGAAATTCTGCAGATTTCCGGCACTCGTCACACCTTCGGAGATCAGCTGATCAACCTCGTCCTGGGTCAAGGAGAAGAGCTGGGTGACCGCCAAGCGATCAGAAAGCTCGATGCGGAAAAGATCCGCGGTGAAGTTGAACGGACCCCGGTTATAAACCGCGCCCAAGGCGTAGTTGACGGAGGTCTCGGCTTCGAGCGGCTCGCCACCACGCAATTGGGCGACGCGCGAACTCGGCGGAATCGTACCGTTATTGACCAAGTCCATGAGCACCAAGTCAAACTCGGTCGACACGTTGAACGCGTTGGACTGACCCGGCGTCGGCGCGCGGAAACCGCTGCTGAGGCTGGCACGAATCGCAAAGTCTTCGTTGACCGCATAACGGCCGGCCAACTTGCTGTTCATGGTCGTACCGAAGTCCTCAAAGTCCTCGAAACGAACCGCAACGCCGATGGACCATTTGTCGTCTTTCGCCAACTCGAGATCACCGTATAAAGCGAAGTTGCTCCGACTCCAGGAGCCGGCGGCAATGTCACCAAAACCCGGGAAACCGTTCGAAGCGGCGCTGAAACCTTGGGTCGCCAGCGGGCCGATTTGATACGACTCGAGCTGACCGATACCGATTTCGAATTCCTCGTCACGCCACTCGACACCGGCCGCAATGTTGGCCATGTCGTTGACGGCGTAAGAGACGTCGAAGTTTAAGTTGAGTTCGGTCTGCTTGTAGAGACCGGGATCGAAAGAGGTCGGAGTGTCAGGGCCGAGGGAGGCGTTCACCGTGTTGGAGATGAAGAAATCCACCTCGTTCTGGCCGTGGCTCAAGCTCAGGTCCCAAGCCATGCCGTTCTCCCAGGAACCCCGGATACCTGCCACCACCGAGGTGTCGGTCAGCTCGCCGCCGAATTGCGGCGTGAAACCACCCGGGAAGAGCTCTTGGAAGGAGAAGCAATTCGGATTGGCGAACACTTCGGCAAGGGCCGCCGGATCGGGCACGTTGTTGACGATGTTGACCGTCGGGCAGCCGGCGGATCCGTCGAGGATACCGTCCTGGGCGTCGAGCAAGTCACCGATCAACAGGGTCGAACCGCCGTCACCGCTGTACACGGCGCCACGGTTGTTGGGATTACGGAAGTAGAAACCGCCGGTCACCTTTTTCGATTGGTAGTTGGTATGGGCGTAGAGCTGCTTCCCGCTCTCGGTCAGATGCCCAAAGTTGCCCCAAAATTTGAGGTCGTCTTCGACCTCGGGGGAACCCCAGATCTGGGCCGGATTGGCCACGTTGGTGTTGCCGGCGGCGATCAGGCCGGCCGCGTCGTCACGCTGCACGCTGCGATTGGTCGCGTCGGACGAGCCGAATTCAACGCTCAGGTTGGCGAAACCGTTCTCACCAAGGGGCAAACCCACGTTGCCGGCAAAGGTGAGGGTGTCACCGTCGCCTTCGGAGTAACCACCGGTCCGCACTTCGATGCTGCCACCCTCGCGGGCGTCTTTGAGCATGAAGTTCATCACGCCGGCGATGGCGTCGGAACCGTATTGGGCCGAAGCACCGTCACGCAAGACTTCCACTTGGCGCAAGGCGATCGACGGAATTGCGGAGATGTCGGGACCTTGGGCGCCGTCGGCAACACCGTTGCCGAGCCAGTAGATGACCGCGGCGCGATGGCGGCGTTTGCCGTTGATCAACACCAAGGTGTGATCGGGGGCCAAATTTCGCAGATTGGCAGGACGCACGACCGTGGCGGCGTCACTGATCGGCTGGGTGTTGACGTTGTAGGAAGGGACCAGGGTACGCAATTGATTGCTGAGGTCGGTATCACCCTGGTTGGCAAAATCGTCCGAAGAGATCACATCGATCGGCACCATGGACTCGACGGCAGAGCGAGGCTGCGCGCGACTACCGGTGACGACGATCTCTTCAGAGAAGGTCTTGTCTGCTTCTTCGTCTTCCTTCTCGTCGGCGGCTTCCTGCTCGGCCCCATCGTCTTGTGCGTAGACCTCTTGGGGTAAGCCGATGAATAGCGGGACAATCAGCCCTGCCATCAACAATGCATCTCTAAGACTGCTCCAACTCATCTCGATCTCCTCAAAGTTCTACGCCTAGCCCTCATTTCAGCTCGGCGCCACGCTGGGCAAGCCTCCCGAGACAATCTCGTTCGGTCTCCCCTATCGGCGAAACTCAGCGGCGAATTCTTCGCCGTCGTTTAATCCGCACTTTTTTCTAAACGTGTAGCGATCAAGATACCAAGCACCAGAGTCAGCGTCAATGCAATTGGCGGCCGTCAGGCTTCCCCCTCGGACCGAGCGTTTGCACTTATGGACCGAACGATCTACAATTTACCTGAGGCGCCCCCACCTCATTCACCGGAGCCCAACCCATCATGCGCGGACGCCCTAAAACATTCGACCGAGACGAAGTCCTGGAGCAAGCGCTCGACCTCTTTTGGCAACGTGGTTATTCCGCGACCGGAATCGGTGAGCTCACCGAGCACATGGGCATTGGACGTCAAAGCCTCTACAACACCTTTGGTGACAAACACACCCTCTATTTAGAAGCGTTGCGCTGTTATACCGAGCGCCGCTTGAGCCATGCCCGTGAGGTGTTGGAGGCCGACGGCTCGCCCCTCGGCAACCTGCAAGAATTCTTTGGCATGTGGCGAGAAGAAGGTCTCAACAGCAGCTGTGGGTGCATGATGGTCAACGGCTCGACCGAGATCGGCGCCGTGGATGACGCCGCTGCGCGGATCATCGAGAACAGCCAAAATCGGCTGGAAACTCTCTTCCGAGACCTGCTCGAACGCGCTCGAGATGCCGGCGAGCTGAACGAGTCCGCACAGCCCCGAGCCTTCGCCAGATTGATCCTCAACACGGCCAACGGTTTGGCTGCCCGCAGCCGCTTGGGTTTGACGGAAGAGATGATCAACGATGTGCTGGGCACGCTGCTCAAGGTGCTTTCCGCGTCTCCGAACTCTGAGCTTTAGATCGCTTTTTGCTTTTTCTGTACCGATCGTTCCAAAAATTGAAACCCACCGCGATTCGCTCCGTAGAAGCCTAGGAGGCTGAACCGGAATGTCTTGGAATGCTGAAGCCGAGGCGAAATTACTCTATTTTTGGACCGATTGGTCTAGAAAGAAGTGCGAGATGACCGCAGATACCCCCAGATCCGCCATCACCACCTACACCGAAACCCTGCTGCGTTTTCGAGGGTGGGTCATTGTCGCCACCCTCGCCGTGGTGTTGGGCCTTGCCTTTGGAGCCCCGAACCTAGGTTTCAACGACGATTACCGCACCTTCTTCGGCCCGGACAATCCTCAGCTCCAGGCGTTCGAGGAGGTTCAGAACGTTTACACCAAGAACGACAACATCCTCTTTGTGGTCACTCCCAGCGACGGCGAGGTCTTTACTGCGGGAACCCTCTCGGCCATTGAGCAGCTGACCCACGAGTCGTGGCAGCTACCTTTTGCGCGCAGGGTGGATTCGGTCACCAATTTTCAACACACCCGGGCCGAAGGCGACGATCTGATCGTTGAGGACCTAGTGGAAGGGGCACAAAGCCTGAGCCCTGAAGAGCTGGCCCAAAAACGCGAGATCGCCTTGGCTGAGCCCCTGATCCGCAATCGGGTCTTGAGCGAAAGCGCACATGTCGCCGGGGTCAACGTCACCCTCCAGCTTGCCGGCGAATCCAGCGAAGAAACCGCCGAGTCCGTGGCCAAAGCTCGGCAGCTGGCGGCGACTCTGGAGGCCGAGCATCCCGGCTTGGAGATTCGCCTCACCGGCTTTGCCATGCTCAACAACGCCTTCAAAGAGTCTTCCCTGCACGACATGGCCACCCTGATTCCGGCCATGTACGGCATCATCCTAATCTTCCTGGTGATCCTCTTCCGCTCCGCCGCCGCGACCTTTGCCACGTTGACGGTGGTCGGTCTATCGACCTTGGCCGCCATGGGTGCCGCCGGTTGGTCGGGGCTGATGCTCACCCCTCCGTCGTCGATTGCGCCGACCTTGATTCTGACCCTGGCGGTCGCCGATTGCGTGCATTTACTAAAAAGCTTCCTGGCCCGCCGGGCCGCCGGCGACAACAAGCTCGCGGCATGGACCGAATCCCTGCGCAGCAATCTCTGGCCGGTTTTCCTCACCAGCGCTTCGACGGCGATCGGCTTCCTGTCGATGAACTTCAGCGACTCGCCGCCTTTCCACGACCTGGGCAACTTGACCGCTTTTGGCGTCATGGCGGCCTTCCTCTTCTCGATTACCTTCCTGCCGGCTTTCACTTCGCTAATGCCGTTTCGGGCCCGTGGCCGGCGCACCCAGACGGAGCGCTGGGATTTGTTCGCACGGTGGGTGCTGGCTCGTCGGCTGCCGATTCTGGTGGGCGTTGGACTGTTGGCCCTGGCGCTCACCTCGGCGGTGCCGCGCAACGAGCTGAACGACGAATTCATCGAATATTTCGCCCCGTCGATCGATTTCCGCGCCGACACCGACTATGCCGTCGAGCATCTCACCGGCATCTATCAATTGGATTTCTCCCTCGGAGCCGGCGAGGGCGGAGGCATCGCGGAGCCCGTCTATTTGGAAACCCTGGACCGTTTTGCCGAATGGTGGCGTGCTCAGCCAGGAGTCATCCATGTTCGCACCCTGGCGGACACCATGCGCAGGGTCAATCGCAGCATGCACGGCGACGAAGCCGGATGGTACCGACTGCCGGAAAGCCGTGAGTTGGCGGCTCAATATCTGCTGCTCTATGAACTCTCCCTGCCCTACGGCCTCGATCTCAACGATGAGCTCGATGTGGACAAGGCCGCCACGCGCTTTACGGTCACCTTGGAAGGGCTGTCCGCCAAGGATCTGATCGCCGCCACCGAGAGGGGCGAGAACTGGCTGCGGCAGAACGCCCCGGAATCGATGTTCGCCCACGGCGTCGGCCCGGCCCTGATGTTCTCCCACCTCGCCCAACGCAACGGCGAACGCATGCTGACGGGCACTTTCTCGGCCCTCCTATTGATTTCTGCCCTGTTGGTGGTGGCGCTGCGAAGCTGGCGTTACGGCCTGCTCAGCTTGATCCCGAATCTGGTTCCGGCGGGCATGGCGTTCGGCATTTGGGCGCTGACGGTCGGCCAAGTCAATTTGGCTCTGTCCATGGTGGTGGCGATGACCCTCGGCATCGTGGTCGACGACACGGTGCACTTCCTATCCAAATACCAACGGGGCCGAGAAGAGCTCGGGTTCGACGCCGAAGGCGCCGTGCGCTTCGCCTTCCGCTCCGTGGGCGGTGCCCTGTGGACCACCTCATGGGTGCTGGTGGCCGGGTTTCTGTTGTTGTCCTTTTCATCCTTCGAGATGAACGCCGGCATGGGACGCCTCACGGCGATCACCATCGCGCTCGCCCTCTTCGTCGATTTCTTCCTGCTCCCGACCTTATTGGTCACCGTCGACGGTCGGCGGCAACCGAGCACAGAAACCCTCGAACCGACCTCGGTCTCGATTTCATGACCCGGCCTCTGATTGCCAACTGATCGAAAATGAACCTCTGCCTAGGAGAAAAACATGTCCCAATTGAACTCAAACCGACTCTTCACTCAAAAGACCGTCACGAAGACCGCCACCGCCCTGACCCTCGCAGCCATGGCCACCACCTTTTGGGCCTCCGCGGCCGCCGCGCGTTCGGGCATCACCCACGCCACCCCCGACCCCGCGGTTGAGAAGGGACAGGCGATCGCTCTCGAAGCGGAGCGCCGAGATTCGGGTTTTTCCGATTACAGCGCCAAACTGAAGATGATCCTTCGCAACGCCCACGGCGATCAATCGACCCGCGAGCTGCGCTCACGTTTTCTTGAACAAGAGAATGACGGCGATAAATCACTGGTGATTTTCGACCATCCCCGCGACGTCAACGGCACCGCCTTCCTGACCTTCAGCCATGTCGACGGTGATGACGACCAATGGCTCTATTTGCCGGCTTTGAAGAGGGTCAAGCGGATCTCTTCGTCCAATAAGAGCGGCCCGTTCATGGGCAGCGAGTTTGCCTACGAGGACATTTCCTCCCAAGAGTTCGAAGAGTTCACCTACCGCTTTTTGCGCGAGGAAGTATTGGCGGGCGAAAAAACCTTCGTCATCGAGCGCATCCCCACCCACCGTAAATCCGGTTATACCCGGCAGGAGGTTTGGATCGATCAAACGGAATATCGAACTCTCAAAATCGTCTACTACGATCGCAAAGGGGATCTGCTGAAGACCCTCGTGCAAAGCGAGTTCGAGCAATTTCTCGGCCAATATTGGCGGCCCCAAACCATGAGAATGCTCAATCACCAAACCGGTAAATCGACGGACCTTCTGTGGTCGGAGTTTTCGTTCCGCAACGGGTATAACCAAGCCGATTTCGACCGCGCCGTTTTGGCCAGCGCCCGCTGAAAGGAACGGGATGCTCAGCATTCTCCGCATTCGACAATCGATCGGCACGGCCCTGCTGTCGGCTACCGCGGCGGCGGCGGCAACCCTGGCGGCGGCAACCCTGGCGGCGTCAACCCTAGCCCTTGCAACCGCAGTGGCCGTGCCGGCCTCGTCCCAGGAGACCTCGTCCCAGGAGACCTCGTCTCAGAAGCCCCCGACGTCAACCCGAGGTGAATGGACGGGTTATTTCGGAATCGAATTCCGGGCTTTCGAATCCGACCTCGAATCCCAGCTCGAATCCGACGCAGCACAGACCAATACGGTTGGCTCCGTGGTCCTCGAACCGGAATACTTTCGCCAATGGAACGACGGGCGCGATCGCTTCGTGGTTCGTCCTTTCCTTCGATTCGACGCCGACGACGACGAGCGCAGCCACTTCGACTTTCGCGAGTTCTATTGGCAACGGCTCGGAAATGGGTGGCAACTGGATGTCGGGCTGCGCAAAGTATTTTGGGGCGTCACCGAATCCGTGCACTTGGTGGACATCGTCAACCAAACCGACTTGGTGGAAGATCCGGACGGCGAGGACAAGCTCGGCCAACCCATGGTGCATGTGGGATGGTCCAAGTCTTGGGGTCGGCTCGACCTCTACCTCCTGACCGGCTTCCGCGAGCGCACCTTTCCCGGCTTGGACGGCAGGCTTCGGCCCTCGCTCGAGGTGGATACGGACGCGGCAGCTTACGCGTCTGGAGCGGACCAGGGCCACCTCGACCTCGCCCTCCGGTGGTCCCGGGTGCTCGGCGATGTGGACTTCGGTGTGTCCTACTTCCGTGGCACCTCCCGCGAGCCCCTACTGCTCCCGGAAACACGGGCCGAAGGTGTGGTGCTAATCCCTTTCTATTCGCAAATCGATCAGCTCGGCCTCGACCTTCAAGCCACCCTCGACGCCTGGCTCTGGAAGCTCGAAGCCATTTCCCGGTGGAGCCCTGACCCCGAGGATCGAAACCCCGGCTTCGGCGACTACCTCGCGGCGGCGGGTGGATTTGAATACACCTTCTTCGACCTGCGCGGCAGCGGTTTAGACGTCGGCCTATTGCTCGAATATCTATGGGACGAGCGAGGGAATCAGGCGACCACGGCCTTTGAGGACGACTTCTTCGTCGGCGCGAGGCTGGCTTGGAACGACGTCCAATCCACCGAGCTGCTGGTGGGCGCGGCTTGGGACGTCGATAGCAACGCGGCCTTCATCAACCTGGAGGGTAGCCGACGTTTGGGGGAGCGATATGAACTCGAAGCGCGCCTGCGCGCTTTCGTCGACCCTGAGCCTGAAGATCCGCTGGTCGCTTTTGAAAACGACGACTACCTTCAGCTGACCCTCAAGCGCTATTTCTGAGACGGAGGGTAGAAGCCAGGGGACAGAGACGAGAGATTCGGCCCAAGGACTGGCGAACGACCGTGGTATCTTAAAAGGGTCTTTTTCATCGGTCGGCCAACAGCCTGTGGCAGAAGTCTGCCGCCGGCAAGAGCTGCGAATTTTTCGCCGAGTCGAGGCGTGACAACCGCAGGCGATTCGAGAATCGTCGAGGTTTTCCAACAAAGATTCGGCGGAAAAGGCGCGCTCGCAGCGCGGTGAGACTTTTGCCACAGGCTACTAAGGTTGCGAAAGGTCGCGAAACATGCCATTTACTTGCCGCCGTGTCTCTCTTCAAATCTTTAGTTAGCACCCCCAGAGGGAGCCTACGAGAGAAAAGGACCGCAACATTGAACGGATGCACCCTCACCCAGCCGAGAAACCCCAGCCCCGAGTTTCGCCGATGAGCCGCAACCCCCCGGCATCCGGCGGCAGGTCGAAGGCGAAGCCCAGCTCTAGGACAAATCCCAAGGTGCTTCGCGTCGGGGTTTTGCGCGGCCCTAAGGAGCTAGACCCCCGTCTCGCTCCGGACTTGATGGATAAATTGGTCCTTCATCAAGTGTTCGAGGCACCCTATTCCCAACCCGCGGGAGAAGATCCTCCCCTACCCACCCTCTTCGCCTCGCCCCTGCGGTCGGAATCCCCCGACCAAACCCGATTCTCGGCTCCCTTGCCCGGGGGGATCCGATTCTCCGACGGCTCGCGTTTGACCACCGAGCAGCTCACGAGCTGGTTGCGCTCGTCACCTACCTTGACCGCCCAGGCCACGATTGAGGTCGTCGACGGGCGAATCGTTTTCCAGCTCGAGCAACCCAACGGTCGATTCGACCTCACGCTGACCCAAATTTTCTGTTGTGCTGCCCTTCGAAAGGGCGAATCCTTGCTCGGCACCGGCCCTTTTCTGATCGTTGATGCCAACTCCCAAAGAGTCTTGTTGCGTCGAAATCCCCACTACCGACATCAGAACGCCCTGGACGCGGTCGAAATTTGGACCTTGCCTCCTGACGCTGACGGTCGACCCCGCAAGTTGCTTGAAGCCCTCGGCTCCGGCCAAATCGATTTGACCCTTGATCTCAGCCGCGAAGATCTCAAGGCTCTGCGTGGCGTCAACCGTTGGTTCGAGCCGGGCAGCTCCACGGCGATCCTCTATCCCAACACCGAAAGGCCGCCGTTCTCCGACTTGAACGCCCGCAAAGCGCTGGCTTACGCCATCCATCGGGAAGCGATCGCCGCCGAAGCCTACAGTAACCCCTTGGCCTTTACAGCCTCCGGCTTGCTGCCACCGATCATGGGCCGCCAATCCGACGGCTTTCGCCATGATCCCCATGAAGCGCAGCATTGGCTCAGCTCCGCAGGGGGGCTGCCGGAATCCTTGCGCATGATTGTAATTTGGGGACCTCGGCCTTATTTGCCGCGGCCAGAAAACACCGCTTCTATCATCGCTAAGCAGCTGGCAACCCTCGGAGTTCGAGTCAAAATCGAGCAACTGAGCAGCATCGCCGACTACTACCGCGAGACCGAAACCGGTAACTATGACCTGGCCCTTTCCGGCTGGATTCCCGACACCCTGGATCCAGCCGCCTTCCTGGCCGGCAACCTATTTTCCGGGGCCATTCCCAGGGTCGGTGAGCCTCAGCTCAACCGGGCTAACCTCTGTCGCTGGAGCCATCCGGAAACCGATGCGGTGATCGAGAAGATGCGTCGAGAGCCTTCGGCCGAGCATCAGAGCGAGGCCCTGAACTTGCTGCGCGAACACGTGCCCCTCATCCCGGTGCTCTTCGGCGGCACCTCCGTCAGCCACCGGTTCAACGTCCGCAAGCTGCCCCTGTCTCCCCTCGGAATCCCCCACTTCAGCAACATTCAAATGACCGACTAATCGGTTGATTGCGCACGCCGTTCTCGCGGCCCCTGTTCCTAGCCGCCACTGAGTCACGTTCTCGACAGGCGCTCGAGACGCCAGAATCGTCAAGGCTCAATCCCAGAGGCGGCGAATGGAGTAAAGATCGAAGGCGGCGTCTTTGCCCAGCACGGGAATATCTTCAACCAGGCTTTGGGCGATGATGAGCCGATCAAACGGGTCTTTATGGTGAAACGGCTGCTTAGCCATAGAATCCAGATGGGCCGCCGTGATACCCAACACGTCGATGGCGTTGCCTTCGACCTGGCTACGGGCAAGCTCCGTGACGGACATTCCCAGCCGAAGCTTACCCAAACTGGATTTGATCGCTATTTCCCAAAGGCTGGCAATGCTGAGAAATCGTCTGTTTTCGAGATCCTCGATCCGCCGACGAGCTTCCGTGTGGAGTCGTGAATCGCCGCCGATGAACCAGAGAAACGTGTGGGTATCGAGCAGAATCCTCACGGCCCATAGGTCTCGAAATCGTCGAGGGGCTCCTCGAAATCGTCGCTGATTTCAATTGCGTCCTTCGCGCTTCCGTAGCGCGGCCGACGCGGAGGTGCCTCCATCAGCACCAAGCGGAAAACCACTCCGTCCGTGTGCCGAATGCCTACCTCTTTCCCGACCGCGGCTTCGCGGAGAAGCTCGGACAGTCGAGACTGGGCTTCTTCCAACTCCAGCACGTGCATTTCGGATCCCCTTCGCTCTCTTCGGCTCGGCCGGTGTATCTAAAGGTTGGGGCCGGCTTTCTTGCCTTCGACCTCGTAAAACTCTAGCACGCACTCGATCCCCGAGACACCTCCGCCACCTCTGGACCACCGACACCATCAGAACGATGTCGTCGTTGACGATGAGCCCTTCTCCAATGCCGTCATCCAGAGTCACTTGGGCGGACGAAGCGGATCGGCGTCCATAGAAAAGACCCGGGCGCCTCGCCGAGGCGCTCCGGGCGGGCCTTTTTTCAAGCCGAGGGGCCGGGAATCCGACTCTTCATCAGCACGGGTCCGTGCAGAGGCGCATATCTTCGTCCGGGCCGCTGGAGTTGACGACGCGCCAACGGTAGGTGCCTCGAGTGCCGCTGTAGGACTTGATTCCCTCGCTGCAACTGGCGGTAGCCGAGGAGGCTACGGCGGAGAAGGAGCAACCCATCCAGCCGGAGCAGGTTTCCTTGTCGAGGTAGAGGTCCAGGTCGGCGATACCGGAGAGGCATTGGAGCTTACCGCTGAGGTTGCCCAACGTCGTGCAATTCGGGGTCACGAGGGTGCCGCCCGAGGGGACGGTGCCAGTGTAGACGCTGGTTCCGGTGCAGGGAGCACCGCCGCCACCGCCGCCGCCCCCACCGCCGCCGGTGCCGCCGGGCACGCCCACGGCGTCCCAGCCGGCTTGGACCGAGGTTTCGGCGGAGGCGCCGTAGATCAGCTGGGCCGCGAGCGCGGTGCAGCCGCGGGCGGCCTCGAAGTTGGAGGAAGCCGTGAGGCAGGTGGTGTTGGCGTAGTAGAAGATGTCGGCAGCCATGCCCAGGCTGGTGTCGAAGTCCGGGTCCAGGGCCGGGACGTTGATCGTGGTGGCGCCGTCGGGATGGGTCCCGCCCTCGACCATGAGCACGAAGGCCAGGTTACCGATGCCCGAGTTCCAATGCACGCCACCGTTGTCCGCGGTGCCCGTGTAACGGGTCGGGTAATAGTCGTAATCGCCCACGGACGACGGGTAATTCATCACCCGCACGCCGTCTCCCGGGACGCCCGGGGTGAGCACGTCTTCGCCCACCAGCCAGGTGTCGGTGATGCTCGCGCCTTCCTGGCGATCGACGGCGGCGCCGAAGATGTCGGCGAGGGACTCGTTGAGCGCCCCGGACTCGTTGGCGTAGATCAGGTTGGATTCATTGACGATCACGCCGTGGGTCAGCTCGTGGGCCACGATGTCGGCATCGATGCACAGATCCAAGAAGTTGACGCCGTCACCGCTACCGCATATCAGTCGGCTGCCGTCAAAGAAGACATTGCTGTAGTTGTTTCCGTAGTTGGCCCAAACGATGAACGGCATACCGTTGTCGTCGAGGGAGTCGCGGCCGTGCTCGTTGAAGTAGTAGTTATAGGTGGCAATGGTGTTGTTGTGGGCTCCGTCCACGCCCGGATCGCCGGTGTTGATCGGGAACGGCGAGGTGGACACCAGGGTGCAGCCGCCGGTACCGCCGTTGCAGTCGTAGGTGGAGATTGAAAGCGCGTAGTGATTCTGGGGATGGCGTGCGACGAGAGTGCCGTTCATGGCGTCGACGAAGACATGATCCCTCTGTGGCCCGCGATGGTCCACGTAGGCCACCACCGCGAGCCAGGCGAGGTGCGCCTCGCCCTCTTCATCGAGCACGTAGACCAACTCGGCTCCGGAGTCGATACGCTCGCCGGCGAGTCCGGCCTTGCCGAGACCGAGGGCCAAAGCTTTTTCGGCGCCGAGGGCGGGCGAGAACGGCAGGTCACCGCCGCGCAAAAAGGAGCCGTTGACCGCGTAGACGGCGCCGTCGGTGCGCGTGTGTAGGTACATGTCGGCCCCGATCACAGGCAGGCCGTTGTAGGTCTGGTGGAAGCGGACGTGGGTGTTGCCGAGAACGTCCTGAAAGGAGCGCACCACGTGCATCTCCTCGTCGCCCAAGGCGCCGAGCCGGGACATCAGAATGTTTTGCAGGGTAGCGTCGGCCGCCACGTGCAAGTCGGCCTTGGAGGCGATGGGAACTCGGCCGAGATCACCGTCGAGAAATACGGGGCCGCCGGCAAAGGCAAAGCCGGGAACCAGCAAAACCGACAACAGGAATACGAATCGATTAAGACACATGGGAGCATCCTTTCGAGGATGGCCCTCCTGGTGGCCGGGCGACCGGTCCGGTCACGGACATCGCGCCGGATCGAGCCCGTGTGCCGAGCCGTGGGAGGGGCGCGCTCTTGCTCTGTCCGAAGGTGCTTGCTGGGCAATCTACCTCCAGACGCCATCAACACATTCGTTCAAGAATAACAAATCAGGTAGAAAAATATAGACACATTCACCAGAGCGCGAATCGGGGGCCCGAGGCCACGGGCTCCCGAGCCGACGCTCAGGAGCCCGTCCGGTCACGGCTCGATCGCCGCCGTCATTCGACGGTCGAGTCGTAGGCCTGACCGCTGTCGACGCAACCGCCGCCCTGGTCGTGGGGCACGCACACGGTCACGCTGCCGTCCGCCGAGGCGCCCGAGGGGTCGGTGGCGGTGAAGCTCACGGTGTACACGCGGCCGTCACCGCCGCCGTCCCGTTCGGCGCGCAGCTGGGCGCTCGCGGTGCCCACCCCGTCGCCGTCCGGGTGGTGTTTGCCCGGGCCGGCCACAGGTTCGTCCTGGGTGATGGCCGTGACCTCGACGGTCACCTCTTGGCCCTCGGGATCGGAGATGCCGAGGATGCCGATCTCGTTCCACTTGTGGTTCGGCGGCCACAGCTCGGTGACCGTCGGCACGGCGCCGTCGACCACGGGCGGCTCGTTGGAGTTGCCCAAGACGTCGATGATCTCCAGAATCGCGGTCACCACGTCGTCCGGCTGTGAGGCGGCGAAGTATTGGCCGCAGGTGCCGTCCGCCAGGGCCTGGAAGTACGCGGCGGCGCTCGACGACGAGCCGGTGCGGATGGCGAAGATCCGGATGCCGTCGTAGTCGTCGTCGCATACCGCGGCCTTTTCGGGGGTCACGGCGGCGTTCAGGGCGGAAATGCCACCGCTGTTGGCGTCGGCGATGACGCCAGCCAGGTCGTAGGCGCTGTAGGGCTCCGGATCGTGGGGCGGCGCGTCACCGATCAGGATGATCGCCTTGGCCACGTCACCGCGCCACGGCGACAGGGACGGGCCGGCGTAATGGGGCGCGGGACGGCCGTAGATGCAGCCGATCAAACCCGCGAATACCGATTCCGGGAAGTCGCCGCCGTTGCCCAGGTTGAGCCCTTGGATGCCCTGCACGATGTCCGTCTGGTTGTCGGTGAAGTCGTTGCGGATTCGGAAGGAATAATCTCCGGGTCGGCCCCACGGCGAGAACGGATAATCGCGGAAGTCGGTCACCGCCACCCGAGAGCTGGGGGCCGCCTCGTAAAGGGCGTTGACCACCTGGGTGGAGGAGTTTTTGGCCGCCGCGATGTACGGACCCATGCTGCCCGTGGTGTCGACCGACAGGCAGAGGTCGATGGAGGCTTCCGCCGCGACCAGGTCGTGGGTGGTGTAGTAGCCGTTGTTGCAGGTGCGCTCTTCCTCGTTGTCCACGTCGCCGGTGTCGTTGACCACCGCGGCCACCGTGGTTTGGCCGACGCGATCCGACAACCACTCCTCGGTTTCGATCACCACCACCTCGTTGGGTCCGATGGGCTCCTGGTGGAAGCCGAAGGTGACGAAGCCGCCCTCGGCCACCGGATCGGTGCCCACGTCGCCGACGTACACCCCCACGCGCGTCCAGCCCTCGGTCGCCGCCTCGCCGCCGTTCTTCACCGTGACACTGAAGGTCGTCAGCCCGTCAGCGGCGATATTCGCTTCGATATTCCACACCTGGAGATCCGCTTGGTCGACGATCGAGCTGGAGAGGATCGAGGCGCGGCAAGACCAGGCGGCGTGGAGGTTGTTCCAATCATGGTGGAAAATGTGGCCCATGCCCAGGCAATCGTCCTCGGTGCCGTTGATGCCGCCGTAGAGTTCGCCGTCGTTGGCACTGAAACCCCATTGCATCACGCCTTCGGCTCCGTATTCGTCGAAGAGCCGGGCGGCGGTCAAGCGGATGGCCTGGCTACGGTCGCCGTAAATCGAGCCGGTGACCAGGTCGTCCCAGGTGCCCGACGGAAACTCGGTGCAGCCCTCGCGATAGGTGGAAGCGCCGCGGTAGCTGTGCTCGCCGACCACGAAAGGCACGCCGGCCGATTCGTACCACTCGTATTCCCAGCGCATGTGTTGGTCGTTCCAAGCGTGGTCATAAATATGCAACGAGCCGAAGTCGATGGGGCTCGTGAGGGATCCCCGATCCGGGTGATTCCAAGTTTTGTGAAAGCTGTTGAGCAGGTGGATGAAGGCCCCTTCATCCACCACCTGGTTGTAGGTCGCGTCCGCGGCGCTGATAAATCCCGTGGTCAGTAGCTGAGATGCCGCGAGTTCGTCCTTGATGACGGACCCGACATCGTAGACGAAGCGCAACATGGCCTCTTCGGCCTGGTAGTACTCCACCTTCAGCTCGTTGCCCAGCTCCCAGGCCAGAATGCGTTTCTCTCCGGCCAACGGACCGACTACCTCGCGCACGAAGTCGAGGTAATTTTGTCGATAGCCGCTCGTGGTGTCGGGAAAGTCCGGCAGATAGTACCAACCGGCCTCTTGGTGTCCCTTGTCTTCCGGATAGAAGTCGTCGTCACCCTGCACGTAATAAAGATTGCCGCGCAGAAAGTCTGTCAAGGTGACGAGGAACATGATGTCGAGATTCTCGTTCTCGACGATATCGATCAGCTGCTGCAATCGCGACACGGCCAGCGCGCTGCCGGCGTCGTGCTTGGAGATCCAAATACGCACCACGGTAGCGCCCATCTCCGCGGCCGCGCGAAGCTGTTGCGTGGGCTCGCCGGGGAAGTCGTTTTCATTGTCTTCGGGCAGGGGAACTTGATCGATGTAAGCCAGCTCGCGGATGTTGACGCCGACGAAGCGGAAGTCGTCACCGCCGCACTTCAGCTTCGCACCGTCACGAGTCACGAAGTCGTCGCAGAACGTCACGTCCGCCTGGGCGGGAAACGCCGCGGCGGTCATCAGGAGCAAGAGACAGACGAGAGGGCGGCCAAAGGCACGCCGAAAGCTCATAAACATGTTGGGTTCCTTCTAGGAATAAATTGGAGTGCCGTCCCGAGCCGCATTCCCGGTATCCGGCGATAAGAGGTCAAAGAGATCGGCGAGATCCAGTGAAAAAACCCTTCAGGAAATTTTTCTTGGCTCGATGCCTTTAGACATTTTGTCGGCTTCGCGAGCCGGATCCCGCCTTGAAACGCCTTGTTGGGCCCTGATTCCCGACGACAGGATCTACGACGTGATCGGTGAGTTGCTCACCAGAACGTGGCGAAACAGGCCGAAATGGTGGCGTGAGTACGAGTATTGACGCCGCTGGCGCCAGGGTGGCCCGCTCGAAGGGGATCAGCTCGCGCACCGGCCGGGTTACCGACGAGACCTCGTCGCGCAAGTAGAGTTGCACCACCTCGTCGCCCTCGCGCTGGACGGTGTTGGTCGCCTTCACCGATACGGTCGCGCTTTCACCGACGCCGATCGTGGCACGGTCGAGAGTCGGCTCAGACACCTCGAAGGTGGTGTAGGAGAGGCCGAAGCCGAAGGGCCACAGGGACTCGGTGGTGTGGAAGCGGTAACCGCGGCGCGCGGTGGGTTTGTGGTTGAAAAACATCGGCAGCTGGCCCACGGAGCGCGGCACGGTGACCGGCAGCTTGCCGCCGGGGCTCACGTCGCCGAAGAGCACCCGCGCGAGCGCCGTGCAGCCCTCTTGGCCGGGATACCAGGCGACGAGGACCGCGGGCACGTTCGGGGGGTCGGATCCGCTTCAGATCCTTGGGTTGGGATATTAACCGACGAGACGCGGTACCTTCTGGAATCGCCTGAACCTAGCAAAGCAACCCAAAAGACACCGCCGCGATAAGCGATTCCTGCTGTGTTTTCGAGCATATCTTCTGGACGAGACGCCAAGACGGCAGTGCGCACGGGAGAAGGGAATGCCTCGTCGAATCGGGTCCGGAGCGCTTGCGGGTTGAACAGAGCGGTGACTCCCATCTGAGTGATTGGGGCGGACCGGGCACGGAATCGGACGGGTCCACCTTTGGACCCGCCGTTGACGGAAACCAACAGGAAACGATGATGTGTACTCAAAATAGGATCGACCCTCAGCGTTGTTGGAGCCCTGCCCACCCTGCCCTTCCCGGGGTTTATAAATGGCCGATCGGGGCTCCTTCGTCGCTGCATCTATCTCTGGAGCAATGGCGGCGCCAACTCCGGCGCCAACTCCGTGAATCGGGGCCGAAGTGCTCAAGATTTGGGATCTGGACCTCATGAACAGGGGTAAATTGGACATTCGGCAGCTCGTTGCCAAAGTCGCCGGGCGGCCTCACTAACGAGCGGGTGTCGCCCCGGGCAACAACACTGTCGCTATCGTGAACACTCGAATTGAGATGATTCTTCGGGCTGAGCGATTAGAATCGAGGTCCGACATCACGCGCACCCAGTCGAACGAGGATGCTTTGACCCCAAACGACAGCTCCAGTCCCCCATCGAGCACCGCCGCTTCTTTCTGTCTGCGGGCTGAGATCGACGGCCAAGAGCGGACCTTTCCCTTACGCCAGGGATCGAACATCTTGGGAACATCCAGATCCTGCGATGTCGTGCTGTCGGCCAAAGGTGTCTCTCGACGCCACGCTCTGCTGCGGATCGAGGGGGATTCGATCCAAATCGAGGATTTGGAAAGCCGCAACGGCACCTATGTCGACGGCTCGCGGGTCGATACCGCGCCGATTTCGCCGTCCTGTCCGGCGGCAAAACCACCCCCAGCACCGAGCTCGACGAACGAGGCCTCGAAGAACGACTAGAGGGTCTCGAAGAAAATCTAATTAGGGCTCATCCAGAAATGGATTCCGATGGGTCGGCGCGGCGCCCTGCGCGCGTCGCTCCGAACTCGCGCCACCGCTGCGCTGCCGTCGCAAATT
>CBDUGP010000023.1:0-88960 GCA_965366625.1 uncultured bacterium | reverse complement strand
GCTAAGTCATTGAAAACATTAGACCGGGTATCGCTAACTGCGGAAGTTGGGCTAAATGGGCAAGGCGGCCGGAGGCTACGAATTAAACGTCCTTTAGCCCCAAAGGGGTTTGATTCCATAGCCCAGGGTAAGCGAAGCGCCACCCTGGGTTTGCAGGCAAGCCAATCCCGAACCCTGAAGGGGTTCTATAGATGCTTTGTACAGACGCGATTCGTGCGATTGAACCCACATAGGCGGTGCCATCGTTTATAAAACCCCGTTGGGGTTTGGGACATGATGATCACCGCAACCCACGACGGCGCTTCGTTTGTCCAGGGCTTCGAAATGCAACCCCTTCGGGGTAAAGATCTCAGCCGGCACACACATCTCGACCGCCCGAGCACCGCTGGTGCCCACCAACCGATGCCCCTGCGGAGCCAATAGGAAAGGGCGAGGTCCCGTGACCTCGCCCTTCAAGCTAACTATGGAACGACAGCGATCAGAGCTGCGGTGCTGCTTCCTGGTCGGAATCACCGCCGCCATCGGATCCCAGGTTCCCTAAGGTCCCCAAGTCCGTGACCCGACGAGGGGCACCGGAGCCCAAGTCGGAGCCCGTGCAACCGATGTTGTTGTTGTTGTAACCATCGAGGTCGTCTTTGAGCGCCTCAGCCAAGGTCTTGTCGGCACCCGAAGGGCTGCTGCCCGGCGGGGAATCGACCAAGAAGGCGTCGCCGTCGTCGACACTCTGTTGAATTGCGGTCGGATCAGATCCTTCCAGCAGGTTCAACTTGGTAGCCACCAGCGAACGGGCCAGCTTTAAGGACATATCCGGTCCGCCGTAACCCAGGAAGTAGAGCAGGTCTGCCGTGCTGTACACGGTGCCACCCATTTCGAGGGAATCGGCGTTCCATTCGTCGACGTGGTTCTTCCAGAAGCCGGGGGTGCGGGGGCACCAGGTCGCGTCTCCGCCACCGTCGCCACCACCGTCGCCACCACCGCCACCGTCGCCACCACCGCCGCCGTCGCCACCGCCGCCGCCGTCGCCACCGCCGCCGCCGTCTCCACCACCGCCGCCGTCTCCACCACCGCCGCCATCGCCGCCGCCATCATCGGGGCAAGTGCCCTCGTAGATGCTGACATTGAAGTCACCGACGCCGGAACTCTGGAGCGTTTCGCCGGTGGTCGGCTGCTCCAAGACTTCATAGTCGAACCAAGCGGACATGCCCAACTCGGCATTCTTGTTGCTCGCGCCAATTCCGAGCTGCCATGCCGGTCCTCGCTGGGTGATGTTGACCACCGCTCCGGCCCAGTCCCCTTGTCCGATGAACGTAGCCACGAAGGACTCGTAATACCACCACGTGCTCGGGTCCGCAGGACCATTGGGGAAGTAGGCCGAGCCGGGCAGCTCGAGTTTCGGGCTGCCTGGAGGCGGTGTTGTGGTACGACCTTGGAGGTGAGCCACTACGTCGAAGCTCTTCGCGGGATCGTTGGCTTTATAGGCGGTGCCCATCAGCACGGCCGATCCGTTGTCGAACTCTTCGAAGTCACCCGTGGTGGTGAACAACATGTCCTGGGCAATGCCCGGCATGGCGATCGCGTGATTGCCCGAGCTGCTGTATTTGTCACCCCAAGCGGGCGTCACACAATAACCGGCCGCAGACTCCGGACACTCCAAGCTCATGTTGAAGTCACCGACGCCGGAAGCGGTCAGCGTTACCCCAGTGGTCGGTTGCTGCACGGTCGTATAGGTCAACCAAGCTGAGGCGCCAAAGTCCAGGTTCTTGTTGTTGGCACCGATGCCCATTTGCCAATCCGGACCGCGCTGCACAATTTCGACCACTGCACCTTGCCACTCACCCACACCGGTCAGGGTCGCGGTGAACGCGTTGTAGTAGTACCAATCGTCCGTATCCGCAGGACCGGTCGGTGCATAGGCATTGCTGTTCAGTTCTTTCTTCGGACTCTCGGCATGCAGCGGGGTATCACTACGGTCGGTTAGGTTGATCTCGACGTGGAAGCCGCGATCAGTTTGGCTCTCCCGCAGCACCGTGCCGGTCACTTTGGCGGTGCCGTCGGCGTATTCCACCATCTGTCCGAGTTCATAGAAGATCAGGTCTTCCGCGATGCCCGGCAGCCACACGGCGTGTCCGCCGCTGCTGTTGTAAGCGCTCGACTCCGCCAGATCCACGCAGCGATCTTCGACGATCACGCCGCCACCGCCACCCGGATCCTCTTCGGCGCAGAGACCGAAGTTGTCGAAATAACCCGTGAGGGTCGAATCGGCCGAGTAGGAGGTGGAGGTCATGCCCACCAGCAGAGCGTCACCCATGTCGATCGACACCTGGCCTTGAACACCGCCGCTCGGGCGGATCCAGGTTGTGCCTCCGTCTTGGGAGAACTCGGCGATGTAGGTGTCACCGTCTTTCTCGATGGCCAAACGAACCGGCAAGGTCGGGTCGACGTAGCTGGTTGCCCAGGTGGACCCACCGTCGGCTCCGTCCGCCGTGCGGTAACGGAACTGCAGGGAACCTCGAGCGTCCGGCCACAGGGGCTGGTATTGGATGTAAACCCGCGCAGCCAAGGAGCCGAGACCCGCGCGTACGGCCAAGCCGGTTTTGCGGTAGATCGTGGCACCGCCCTCATCGGAGCCGACTAAGTCGACCTCCACACGGAAGGCCTCATTGTTGACCTCGCGATAAACGAAGTGACCGTGATCGTCGGCAAACATGGCTGTGCCGTCACCGGCCACATGCAGCTCGCCGCCCACCAGGGAGGCTGCGCCTTGATCGGCGTTGCCGAGGTTGGCGGTCTGCCAAGCCGAGCCGAGGGCCGGCCCATCGAACTCATCCGACACACAACCCACTACCGGATCACCCGGATCCACGTCGCTGGTCTCGTAACCGAAGTCCGCGTCGAGGATCACTTGATATTGGATCACCGTCACGGTCGCGGTATGCGGAGTGGCCACACCGTCGCGGTCGAAGGTCGGCTGGTCTAGATTAGTCGGCAAGGTCGAAGGATCGACAGCAACCGCATAGGTGCCCGGAGGCACGTCGACGAAGAGGTATCCGCCGGTATTCTCGGTAACCGCTGTGGCAATCACCGTTCCGTTGATGTCGATCAGCTCGACGGTTACACCACCGATGCCGGTCTCGTTCGGATCTTGAATGCCGTTGCCGTTGGCATCGTTCCAAACCCGATCACCGATGGCCGCGAGTCCTTCCTCACCGCAGTAAACACCCTGCAGCAGAGAGATCAGCTCGATCACCAGCTCGTCGGCCGACTCGGCGGTTCGGGCCTCACCGTTGGTGTAGTAGGCCGCGTATTCGTCGAGGTCGAAGCTGTAGGTGCCCAGCCCCATGCCGTCACCCACCAAGGTGATGCCGAACATGCGGGCGTTGGTCATGGATTGTGCGATCTGTTGCACCTGATCCATGGTGTCGCCCAACGGCTTACCGGAGTAAGAATTGGTGGTGCCATTGTAGGTACCCGACCATTCGACAACTCCTGGAGCCAGCCAATTGCCATTGCCGTCCTTCAGCTGAATCGCTTGCAGGGCGTCGAGATCGTATTCCTCAGGTCCTTCGCCGAAGATGTCGACGTTGGGCAAGGAATCCGAGAGCTTGACGATGATCGGCATACGGGTGGGATCGGCTTCGGCCACCAGCAGCTCGCGGACCTTTTTGAGAGTCAGCGGCACCGGCGTCGTCGCCTGCCACGGGATGTCGTTCATGTTGAGCTGAGTCAGGACCCCGTCGAGAGCATCGAAATCGTCGGTCAGTCCGCTGCGGACCCTGACCGCGATATTCAGGTTGTAATCGACATCGTTCTTGCCACTGAAGGTCACCAACCCAGCACGGCTGCCGTTGTCGAAGGTCGACAGGGTAGCGTTGAGCTGCTTCAGGGCCGCCTTGGAAGCCTGGAATTTGGAAGTATTTCCAGGGAACTCCCAGGTCATGGAGCCGGACATGTCGAGAACGTAGAAAACGTCCAACGGCAGGTTCGGATCGCAGCTTCCGGGGCCCGGCTCCGGCGGTTCTTCGGTATCGGGCCGGCAAATGGCGAAGTCGTCCAGCTCGGCCGTGAATACGGTCACCGGGCTATGAGAAGCCGCCATCAAACCGACCAAGGTCGTGCCGTTGAGGTCCGCAATCGCCGCGGAGCCGCCCAGACCACCCGCCGGGGTGATCCAAGTCAAACCGCCGTCGGGGGACATGCCGACCGAAATCTGGCCGTTGCGCCGCTCGATCGCCAGGCGTACCGGCAGGTTTACGCCCTGCAGGGTTGAGCCCATTTCCACCGGCACCGCACCGTCGGCGGTGCGAGCGTCGAAGACCACTGCGGGGCTGCCGCCGCTGAAGTTCGGCTCGACCATCACCATCACCCGGGCAGCATCTTCTGCGGCACCGTTGCGTAGGGTCAGGCCCGCCTTGCGGTGATTGCCTCCCGCGTCGACCGGGAAGCCGACCACGTCGACCTCGGCCCGGAAGTCACCGCTCACCGCTTGGTAAACGAAGTATCCGTTGTCGTCGCCGTGGTAAAGCTCGGAGCCGTTTGAGGAGATCAGCAGACCGCCGCCTTGCTCGACCGCGGCGCCGAGGTCGTCGTCACCGATCGAGGTGCTCATCCAATCGCCTGAAAGGATCGCATCTTCAAAGTCGTCACCGCGACAGCCGGGTTGAGAGGTGTCGGCCACCTCCTCATAACCAAAGTCCAGATCCGTTCGATCCTCGCCATCGGCCAGGGTGAAGGTCGTGCTGTGCGGCGTCGCCGTACCGTCCACATCGAAAGTCGGCAAACGTACCGATTCCGGCAGGGTGCTCGGTTGAATGCGCACGGTGTAGGTGTCCGGCAACAGGCCTTCGAACATGTAGATGCCGTCGTTGTCGGTGGTCACCGTGTCGATGATGTTGCCGTTGCTGTCCAGCAGCTCGACGACCACACCGGAAATGCCGGGCTCGCCGTCGTTCTGCTCGCCATTGCCGTCCAGGTCGTGCCACACGCGATCACCGATCGTCGAGCCGCAGTCGACCGTCGACACCAGCTGTTGGAGAGCGGCCAACAAGCCGCCGGCGTCATCTACGCTGAAGACACTACCGCTCGTGTAGTGGGCCGCGTATTCCAGCAAATCCTCGCGGAATTGCTCGCCGCCCTGAATGGCGATACCGAAAATCAAGGTGTCCGGCAGGGCCGCCTTGATGCGATGAATCTCGAACATCGAGTCGCCTAGGACCTGCCCTTTGTAAGTGCTGATGCCGCCGTTATAACGACCGGACCAGCTCACCGAAGCGCGGGAGCGGAAATTTCCCTCGTCATCGTAGAGGCTGATGTTCGAAACGTCGTGGAAGAGATACTGCAGGGGACCGTAACCGTTGCTGTCGACGTTGGGAACGGTGTCGGTCAACAGGACCACCACCGGAATCTTGGTGTGATCGTGCTCGGGAATCAGGAGATCATCGAGCGTTCGGGCCAAGGCGATCGACAAAGGCGTTGAGGACGCGGGATCGATCGAGGTCACGTCGATGGACGCGGCAGCTTGGTCGACCGAAGCCAAGTCGGTGGTCAAGTTGGAGCGAATCTTCACCGACAGGTTGCGGTTGAAGTCGGGGTCACGATTGCCGGCAAAGGTCACCAGAGCTGCGGCGCTGCCCGGCAGATTGGCAGCCAGGGAAGCGTTCATGGCGTAGATCGCGTTGCGCGCCGCGTCGAGCTTAGAGTCCGCGCCCGGGTAAACGTCGGTCATGGAGCCTGAACTGTCGAGCAAATAGGCCACATTCAGCGCGCGACCGGGCTGACAACCGACCGCCGGTGGCGGCACTGGAATCTCGGTGCCTTCGGGCAGGCAGAGGGAGAAGTCGTCGAATTCAGCGGTGAGCAAGGTCGACGCGTCGTAGGAGGCGACGTTGACACCCACGGTCATGTCGTCGCCGCCGGCGATGTTGACCTGGCCACCGGCTGCGCCCGCGGGAACGATCCAGCTATTGCCGCCGTCATTGGAGTAATAGACGGTGAAAAGGTCGTCCCGGCGATCGATGGCCACCCGCAGCGGCAAGGAGACGTTTACCGGGGTCGAAGCCAGCTCGCGAGCCACTCCGTCGAGGCCGCGATAGTCGAATTGCAATGCCGTGGTGTTGTAGAAGGGGTGGTTGGGGATAAATTGCACGAACACCCGAGGAGAGTCGTCCTCGAGACCGAAACGCGCCATCAGACCGAGCTTGCGATAGTCGCCGCCCTGATCGCCCGGAACGTCGGTGATCGTCACCTCGGCGCGGAAGTCACCACTGACCGATTGATGCACATAAACCGTGTTGTCGGCATCGTGATAGAGGCTGGTGCCGTTGCCGGAAACACTGAGAACACCGTTCGCTACGACCGCAGAGCCGGTGTCGGCGTCACCCAAATAGGAAACCGACCAGTCCGGACTCAGACTATCGCCACCGAATCCATCTTCGCCACAGGTGGCAGCATCCGCAGAGTTCGTCGAAGCCACTCTTTGCTCGGTGTCGTCTGAAGTGAAAGGACCCAACACCCGGCCCATCAAGGAATTGGTATCCGCCGGCGTAAGCTGGGCCTTGGCCGAGCTACTGAGCACGTCCGCAGCTCCTTGACTGAGACCTAGACTCGGCACCTCTAATCGCAACGGCACAATGCCGTCACAGGGAACCCGAACCGCATAGCGCCGAGTCATCGTCGCCGGCTCTCCCGACGCATCTCTGCCGTAGGCGTAAGAGACATCGATTTGGAAAGCAGCTCCACCGTGTACGACCAAGTGCTCGCGTGAGGTCGACTTAAGAGCCTCAGAGAAGGCCTGGGCTACAAAGTAGTCGCCCTCCTGGCGGAACGCCTGAATCTGGGCTCCCGGGACGAAAGCGGCAAGACCTTCAGGAGTGCGCCATTCGACAGTCACGATGCCTGCGCATTCCGATGCCCCACTCGCGACGTAGATGTCCCGAGCCTCATTTGCGGCGACTTTCTCCACCGCGGTGCCCGTGCCCACGAAACCTTCAGCTTGAAGGATTGAGAGCGTTCGTTGATTCTTATTTGTGAATTGCGGCAGTTCTTCGGCGGCGAACGCCGGCGAAACACCACAAAGCACCACGAGGGCGAGAATTCCGTAAGCTAGAAATCTCGTGTTGGGGATCGATCTCTTCATCATAGGTCTGCTCCCAGTAGAGGGGGTAACGGCCTACGTACCTCGAATTCGAAACCCCGGTCGATGGAGATTTCTTCGCGGTTCGTGTCGTTCTCTGCTGCCATCACTGTATTCGCTGTAGGTCCGTTGGAGACAGGTTATCTGCTGCGTAGATGCACTAAGGCCAAGAATGAGTCATTCTACGGCCAAGAGGTTACGGCCAACATTACAGCGAAAAATCACTCAAACCAATCTCAAACCCGCGGGGCTAGGGCTTGGCAGCGGGCTCTTCGCGGGCCGAAGGCTCACATAAGATAACGAAATCCTCTGTTGGATCTCCGCTCCAGCCGGTACCGAGTATTGCGTTTGCCATCCAGCTTTTATCTTGCGCTTCCAGGGACGCCTGGGTCATGCGCCAATCCCCCCGAGTCAGGTGGAGCATCTGGGTGGATCGGGCTCCCGACTCCGCCGAACGGAAATACAGACCCGGATAGGAACCCGCCGTTACCGCACGATGCCAGAAGCCGAAAAGAGTGCCGGGGTGGCCCAGCAGACCGCAAAGCGCACCGCTCTTCTTGCGCCGCTGATGGCGGCCAATTTCATGACCTACCGAAAGGAGGTGGGCGGAATAATCGGCCTGAGCGTGGAGATAGGCCGCCCGTCGAGCGCCTTCTGGAACCTCTGTCATCAGCTCGTGCGACCGCTGCTCGACGAAATTTGCGATCGAAGGCCGACGATCCGCGACCCGGCTCAGATGAATTTCCATTAGGGCCCTGAAAAGGGCGTTGGATTCGTCGATGGCTAACGGTTCCAAACGGCGAAACCCCCTCGCGAGCTCGCCGCCCACTAAATATTTGCGCGAGACGAAGAGCCGGGGAGCCATCAGGTTGGGCAATAGCCGCTCGGTGCCAAAAAGGAAGCCTAATCCGGTCTGACGATCCCAATCTTGCTCATCGACGAAGAGGAAAGGAGGCCATTCGGATCTGCCGTGGGCAACGATCCACAGTGGGCTGACGGAATTTGCAAGCTCATCCAGCGGCAGCAGCCGATGTTCTAGGACATCGGCCTCGTGCAAAAGGGTCGTCAGATGATAGTCGTTGGGACCGAAGGCCCACCAAAAAGAAAAGGCCCATATCGCGATGCCAATCATGCTCGCACCCTCGCGAGGGGAATCATCTAGATTCGATCTTTCGCCGTAGTAGCTCGTTTTCGAATGCCACTCCGACCTGCGCCGTCGCCAGCTCGAGAAGCTCAATGTCCTCGATCGCCTGCTGGCTGGAGCCGTTATCGGTGTAAACCACCGAAATCACGCGCTCCGATCCCATAACTGGAAATATCACGACTTGACCATTGCGGGGCGGACCTAGGAGCCGACTGAATTCGACCGGCAGCCGGGCCTGATCGAAACCCACAGATCGCGGCTGACCATCGGAAATACACCTGGCCAGGACACCTTCATCCACCAGCGCCAAACCTAAATCTCGCGTCGCTTCCGCCAACGGCCGTCCATCGGCACCAAACCCAAAGGCCCCGAGGGCGGTCAGCTTGTCCTCCCGGACCAAAAGCAGAACAGCACGTTCCACAGACTCAGAAATGATGTGCATCAGGTTCAGGGCCATGGTCGCCGACAAGAGGCCCGAACGAATGTCAGCCAGGACGCGGCGCAACCGAGCAAATCCAGTCTTCTGGCGCCGATTCGCGGCGTTCTGCCCCCCCGCATCGTACAAAGTTCGCATCAGGCTGTGGAAACAGGCTGCCATGGCAGCCGGGTCCGCCGAAATCGCGGCCAAGGCTCCCGCTTCAAAGGCACGGGTCGTCAGTTCCGGCGAATCGACGATGGCGATAGTCGAAGAACGGGGACGGGAACGGCGAATGGAGAGCAATTCTTCGAGTCCGTGGGCGCCGTCCCGCAAGTCCAATAGGACAACGGTCGGCGTTGGTTCTCCCGGCAACCGGGTCCCAGCATCTCGAAGTGGCACACGCACGACTTGGGCGATTTCCGGCTGGATGATGTTCTTGAGCTGCTCGGCGATGGTGCGGTCGGGCGAAACCACTTGAAGTCGCCGACTCGCGGCTTCGGGCAAAAGGCTTTCTTCGATCACCTCGAAGTCCAGGTCGAGATCTCCCAGCGCCTCTGAAACCGAGGCCAAGGCCATCTCCTCCCCCAACTTGGAATCGGTATGTTTCGGATCCTCTTCTCTGGACGGTCCTAGGGAATCCGGAGACTTGAGCCGACGACTCACCAGCTCGGCTGGGTCCCCGCCTCTGGCTTCGTGCTCCCTGGCCTCGTCCAAGACCCTGGCGGCCTCCAACAGCACCATCTGTGTGTTGAGATCCAGCTTCGGCAAGGCGTCGCCCGGGTAAAGGGCGATATCTTCGATCGGCTTGAGTTCGTCTAGGGCGAATTCAAAAGAGCCCGTCGTCCAAGTGACGAGTTCGTAGATCGAGGCCTCAACCTGGGCCTGCAGAACTCGCTTGATTTCTTCCGACCCCAATGCACCGGAGGTCACCAAGATCTGACCGAAGGATCGTCTGGGCTGCTCCGAGCGTTGCACACGAAGCATTTGCTCGACCACTTCCTCGGGCAGGACCGACAAAGAAATCAGCAAATCGGAGAGAGGTCGAGAAGAAGCAGAGGTGGCGCTGACAATTTGGCCACGGTGAAAGCCGATTTCAGCTTCTTCGGAGCCACGGACCAGAGACAGTGTTCCGGTCCGCCGCCCCAAGTGCACAAACTGCATGACATCCGCAAGGGATACGTCTTCTAGCTTGCCGTTGAGGCTCACTCGATTCTCATTCCACCGTAGTCGGGACCGAAGTCGCAGTCGGGACCGAGGCCGCAGTCGGGACCGAGGCCGCAGTCGGGACCGAAGCCGTAGTTGGACCGCCCTTCATAGGCTCCACACCGTCCGGGCCCCGGGGTCGTCGAAGGGGTGCTCTTTCAAGTGCTTCTAACTAATTGGACCAAGCTTTCGAGGGTACGCAACTTGCGGTCCGTATTCGAATATACCCTCGCGGCGAACAACGCGGACGCGGCGTGGGCCGCCAAGAGATCGAGCAGGTCGCGATCTTCTGCGCGAAGAATCGACTTGTGGTCAAAAAGCTTGAGTACCACCAGCACCCCGACGATCGCATCTTGAACTCGCAACGGAACCGCGGCAACGACCCCGGATTCCCCTTCGGGGCCCATGCGCAAAATGCCGTCCTCGAGCGCGGCGTCCACCAATGGATCGCCGCCGTGATAGCTGTCGCCTGAATATAGGCCGCTCGGATCATCCTCCGGGCCGCGGGCCAAGGCGATTTCACAAATGGCCGAGCTTTCTTCGCGCAACAGCAGGGCGAAACGCTCCGCGCCAAGAAGGTCGACAGCGATTTCAGCGATCGTGGCCTGGACTTCAGAGGGATCCAAGGTGGCATGGAGTTGGAAGGTCGCTACGTAGAGATTCATCAACCTGCCCAGCTGATGCTCCGCCTCGACCAAACGATGGGTCAGCTCCTCACGATCCTTGTCGCGATCACTCAGGCGCCCTTCGAGTTCTTGAATTCGAGAATTCGACGGTTCGGCCGCCGGATCCGGCGGCTCACCGGTTTTAGCACCCTCGGAAGGATCTGGCGTCCGCTGCTGGGTGAGGGTGCCGATAAGCTCCTTCGCTCGATCCAGAGCAGTGGTCAGCTCCACCAGCAGGTCTGCTGAGACCGTTTCGCGCATGGCAGCTACTACTCCGTGCTCACAGTCTTTGGATGACCTCGAGCAGCTCCTGATTGCCGAAGGGTTTCTTGATATATGCAGCCGCTCCGGCCTCGAGGCCGCGAATAGTGTCTTCTTCCTTTCCTTCGGTGCTGATGATCACCACCGGGATTTCTTGGAAGGCACTATCGGCTTTCACTTGATTCAAGAATTCGAGACCGCTCATTCGCGGCATATTGATATCGAGAAGGATTAGGTCGATTTCGCTGTGATTGCCTAGACATTGAAGGGCCTCGAGCCCATCGTGGGCATGGATCAGCGAGAATTGCCGCAGAAGCACCTCAAACATCTTGTGGATCAGCTTCGAATCATCGACCACCAGAATCTTCCGCGGTTGCACCCTCTATCCTCCTATGTGTCCGCTCGCCCATCCCCTGGGAGAGCCGTCGTCTTCAAGTGAGCTGGAAATCCGACTTCCAGAGTCCCAAGGAATACAGTCCCAGGGATCACATCATTTTGTCAATCTCTCTGTTAGCGATCCGTGTCACACTCGACGACTTTCTTTGACACAGTGAGACGGTAGCCTAGCCCAAGCTCGGTAGGCTTGCAAGCCACCGTACTTCATATTCCGAGACTCTCTGGCTATCGACAGTCCGCCCGCTTGACAAGCACACGGCCTAAAAGGAGACTCAACCCTATGGTCGATCCTGCCCACAGCCCTCTCAAGGTCAACATCGTCGGCCGCGCCGCGATTCAATCGCGGGCAGAAACTTTGGAGGTTCCTGATTCGGCATCCCTGCCACTCACCGACAACGCTCTCATTATCTCTCGAAGACCCCCACAGACCCAACCCCTACGAGAGATCTTTCTTCGACTTTGCGCATTTTTGAACGGACGAGACGCCTGGATGGGGCAAAGGGCTTAGACGCATGTACGGTGGATTTCAGGAGCTGCTAGACGAATTCTTGTTGGAGGCGCAAGAGCGTTCCGACGAGGTGGAGAGCCTTCTCCTCCGCTTGACCACCGGCGATGAGGAAGAAAAGGCCGCCGCGATCGTCAAGGCGAAGCGAGAACTCCACACCCTCAAGGGCAACTCGGGCATGATGGGCTTCTCGGACCTGCAGCAGCTCGCCCACATGATGGAAGATCAGGTCGAGATCCTTGATCTGGACCAGCCGATGGTAGACGACCTGCTGGAGCAATTGGACGAGCTGAGGCGGGGGCTCGAGGCCATTCGCTCACCTGCCGACGAAGCTGAAGCCGACGCAGAGCCGACTACCGTCGAGGAGACCGATAGCGAAGATTCGACCGTCCGCACCGCCCTTGGCGTCGAAGGCCTCAGCGACTCGCCCCGAGAAGCGGGCAGTGTCCGGGTCCCGTTCGTCAAAATCGATCGATTGGTCGAAAGCCAAGCAGAAACACTCATCTTCCGCAACCGATTGGCGGATGCCATCGAGCGCAGCTCGGCCTTGCTCACAAAAGCCGACGGCATCGACCCAGAATTCGTCGAGCGCGCCCGCGCCTTGTGGGAAGACGTGGATCTGGCTCGACAGGCCCTGGAGAAGACCCTGCACATGTTGCAGGAGCAGGTGACCGAGCTGGGAATGGTACCGCTCCAAGGACTCTTCCGCTCCCTCGGCCGGATTGTGCACGATGAATCACGGCGCGAGAATAAAACCGTCGATTTCGAGATTCGTGGAGGTGACACGCCGATCGACCGTACTTTGCTCGAAACTGCCAGCGAGGCCCTGGGTCACTTGGTCAGGAACGCGGTGATTCACGGCATTGAGCCGCCCCAGGAACGACGAAGGAACGGCAAATTCAAGTCCGGCAAAGTCACGGTGTCGGCAACCTTGGAAGGCGGCGAGGTACGCATCGAAATTACCGACGATGGCGCTGGAATCGATGTCGTGGCCCTGGAGTCCAAAGCAGAAACCGTTGCCCCAGACCTGGCCAAAAGCACCAGAGGCCTGGACCTTCTGTTCGTCGACGGGCTCTCTACCCGTCAAGATACGGACCTCGGCTCCGGTCGGGGCGTTGGGCTCGCGGCGGTGAAGAAGAGCGTTGAAGATCACGGAGGTAGGGTCAGAGTCAGTTCGATGCCAGGCAACGGCACCACCTTTGCTTTACATCTTCCGGTCACAGCCGCGATCATTCGCTCGCTGCTTTTGGCGGTGGATGACGAAACCTACGCCCTGCCCTTGACCTCCGTCGCGGAATCGCTGTTGGTCGGCCACGAATCGATCCACGAGCTCAATCACAGCCGAGTGTTGCGCTGGAGGGGCGAACTCGTGCCCTTGCTCGACGTCGGTCACTCCTTTGCCACCTGCGACCAGCCGAGCCCCAGAAACTTCGCGGTGGTGATCGACGTCAACGGCCGCAGGAGGGGTTTGCTGATCGACCGTCTGGTCGGTATCCGTGATATCGTGGTCAAAGGATTGGACATTATTGTTGGCAATCCAAAAGGTATTTCCGGCTCGACCATTCTCGGTGACGGTCGGGTCATCATGATCCTGGACCCTTCGGCGCTGGTAAACTCGGCTCCGACGATTGTCAGAATAAATGAGTAAGAAAGAGCGCGGTCGAGCCGATAAGCCACGGCCGACCGAGCCGCCTATGGCTGAAGACGCTCCAAAGCCGGAAGAGAGAAAGAAAGCATCCTTGCCGTCGTTCGGATTCGCAGCGGATCTCCTAAAGCGCAAGGACGGCCTAGAAACGTCCATCGAAGACGTCTCCGCTACGGTGCCTGGGCTCGAAATGGGCCTTGACGGCAACCTGCCTATCGACCCCAGCGCACCGACCCGGGTCTTCGACTTTGCCGACCTGCTTGAAGACGAAGAGGAAGTCGCGCCGTCGGCTCAGATCAGGATTGGAACTTTCGTCACTTTCAATCTCGCAAACGAGCGTTTTGCCTTGCCCGTCGAGCCCATCGAACAGGTGGTGAGGGTGTCTACCATCACCCGTGTGCCCCACGCTCCGCGACCTATTCGGGGCGTCACCAACCTGCGTGGACGGGTGATTCCGGTGATCGATCTGAGGTTGAGAATCGGCCTTTCGCCGATCGAAATCGACCGCTCCACTCGGGTTATATCCGTCAATTCCAGAGGGCGATTAGTGGGCCTGATGGTGGACGCTGTGCACCATGTGATGCACATCAATTTGAATCAAGTCCAGCCGCCGCCCGACGACATCATGACTTTGCAGTCCGACTACATCCAAGGCGTATACGGCGACGCCGACGATTTGATCCTGCTGCTCGATATCGATCGAGCCTTGATCATTCGTGAGGGCGGGACTTGAACCGCTCAACATACAGCGCCGGGACCGCGAGGACTCCCGTTCCCGTCCGGCCCTCCGCCTGGGTGCCGGGCATCGGTCTCATCTTGTCGGTGATGCTGGGCTCGGGTCCCCTCCCAGCGCAAGTGGCTCCCACCAATGAAGCGCAGGTAGCTCCCGCCGATCCCGACTCCACCGACCCCAAAGCTGTGGCCGTCGAACCACCGCCATTTCAGATCGTCGTCCATCGGAACAATCCGATCGACAATTTGCCGGTCAAAGCCCTATCCCGAATTTTCCTCAAGAAAACGAAACGCTGGGACGACGACCTCTGGCCGGGCGAAGTGCGGGTGGTGCCCCTCGACCTCGAAGAAAAATCAGAAATACGCAAGAAGTTCACGCGGGCGATCCACGACAAGAGCACAGGGGCGATCAAAAGCTACTGGCAGCGTGAGATCTTTTCCGGTCGTGAGGTCCCGCCGACCGAAGTGGAATCCGACGAAGAAATGATGAAACGTGTCGCAGACGAAGAAGGTGCCATCGGTTACGTCTCTGGAACCGCCGCGCTGCCGGATGAGTTGAAGGTCTTGGAGGTTGCAGATGAATAGCGGTTGGATGGTCGGTCGATCTCGGATCGCACCGTCGGGAGTTCCCCATGTTTAATCGACTGAAGCTTCGATACAAAGTTCTGGTGGGTCCAGCGATTGCGGTGGCCGGTTTTACCGCCATCCTGGTCATCGCACATCTTGCCGGCCAGAGCGTCAACGAGGTCGCGAGCAAGATTCGCCAATACTACGTGCCCGGGTTGGCGATCAACCAAGAGATCAAGAACACCGTCTTCACCTTGCAAAAACAGGTCTTCGCCGATTGGGCGGCGACTCTGGACGACGACAACGCCCGGCGCGCCGAGGAGTTGCGTCAAGAATTCTTGGACAAGGTCAATGAGGCTAAATCAAATCCAACTTTTTCCGAACTCGACTCCGAAGCTAGCCTCGGGGTGTTGGAACAACAATTCCTGGCTTATTTCGACTTCGCCTTTCACCTGGTCGAGGACCTTGTAGAGCAAGCCGACGGGGATACGGCGAACTTCCAAAACGACAAGTTGAGCTTGGTCGCCAAGCCCTACCAAGAGTTCGAAGTCTTGTTGGAGAAATTCGTCAAGGACTATGAAAACGCCGTCAGCCAGGAGCTCGACAGGCTCATCGCTCAGCAGAGGAGCGCTCGCAACGGGACCTACCTTTCAGCGGCAGCCATCTTGGGCCTGCTGATGTTTATGGCCTTTGTGCTCTACCAGGACATCAATCTGCCGGTGAACCGCGCCGTCAATCTCGCCGACCATTTGTCCCAAGGCAATATGGAAGTGTCGATCGACGTCGACGACCGAAGCGACGAAATCGGGCGCCTGCTCAGCTCGATGCAGGGCATGCTGACCTATTTACAAGAGATGGCGGACTTTGCCGGTGCGATTGCGACCGGCGACCTCAGCTCGCAAATCGATCCTCGCTCCGAGAACGATCTCTTTTCAAAGGCATTTAGGGACGCCAACGAGCAGCTGAGGGAAATGATCGGTCGGGTGAAGGAAGCGGCCAATGCAGTCGCCAGCGCCGCCAATGAGATTTCGAGTTCGTCGGCCCAGATCACCCGGGGCGCTGAAAGCCAAAGCGCATCCGCCGACGAAACCCTCTCGACCATGGTCGAGATCGCTGCCCAGATCGACAGTGTTGCCCGCTCCTCTCAGGCCTTGGCGGTCAATGTCGACGAGACCTCTTCTTCTATCCAGGAAATGGGTGCTTCGATCGAGGAAGTGGCCAAGAATTCCACCAATCTCTTGACCTCCGTGGATCAGACTTCCTCGACCATCGAGGAAATGGCGGCCTCCATCCAATCGATCGAAGCCAAAGTGCGAGTGGTGGACGATGTATCCGCCGAAGCCGCCAATATCGCCACGACCCGTGGCGACGAGCTGTCGGAAATGATCGCTTCGATCGGCATTGCGTCAAAAGATATTGGTAAGATCGTGGGCATCATCGAAGACATCGCCGACCAAACTAACCTTCTGGCCTTGAATGCGGCGATTGAGGCTGCCCACGCCGGGGATGCCGGCCGGGGTTTCGCGGTCGTGGCGGAGGAAGTCAAACGGTTGGCGGAACGGTCCGTCACCTCGACCCGAGAAATCGCTCAAGTGGTTGAGAACGTGCAAAAGAACACCGACAACGCCATCGACCTGACCCGGGAAATCTTGGGGCAAATCGTGGGCTCGGTGACCCGCACCTCTGAGCTGGTCGGCGAGGTTTACGCTGCCACCCAAGAGCAGAGCGGCGGCGCGGCCCAGATTCTGGCCACCTCGACCCATATGCAGAACGTGACCCGTCAGCTCGCTTCGGCCGCCAAAGAACAAGCCAACGGCGCCCGAGACATGATGAAGGCGGTCGAGGTGATGAACCGCATGACCCAGCAGGTCGCGGACGCCAGTCGTGAGCAGAAACAGGGTGGCGACCTGGTGGTGAAAGCGGTCGAACGGATCGCACAAATCGCCCAACAAAACCTCAGTGCTGCGGAGCAGCTCTCTGCCAACACCCAAAACCTGTCGTTGGAAGCAGAACGATTGCTGAGCGTCGCGGAGGTCTTTACGGTGGAAGAAGTACCCGTCGCTGAATTCGATGATTTCGGCCTTGAAATGTCCGAGCTGGATTTAGATGAGCTGAACGAAATGTCACCGCAGTCATAATTCGCCGAAGATCGCGGCGATCGCCTGCCTTCTGATAGCAAGTCTTGCGAATGACAGGTCTTGCGAACAACAGGTCTCGCCAACAACAGGTCTCGCTAATGACAGGTCTCGCCAACAACAGGTCTCGCTAATGACAGGTCTTGCAATGGCAGCACAGTGAAAAACTTCCGGGAGTAGATCCATGGCCACCAACGGAGCACCGCAGCCTTTTGAAACCAGCTGGCAGGAGTGCATCGAGCTGCTCGACAATCTCCCCTCGATGCCCATCGATGATCGGGTCGAGGCGATCGAGCGCTTGATCCGCAATCCGAGCCCGGGTATTCGCAGCCGCTCTCTGCGCATGGGTGCCGCGGCAATCCCCGACGAAAGGATCAAGGATTACCTGCGCTCGGATGCGGACGACGTGCTGCGCAACGCGGGCGTCGAGATGCTCAAAATGCGTGGCAATCGGGGTTTCACCCTGACTTTGCACCTGCTCAAGGACGACGATCCGGACGTGGTCCTACAATCCGTTATCGTTTTGACCCACCTGCGGGACCCGAGGGCTTTGGAGCCACTGCGTAGCGTGCTCCACCACCCCGACCCGAATGTAGTCCAGGAAGCGATCATCGCCATCGGCCAATTGGGGGATGCGCGCGCGATTCCCGACTTGCTCGGGTTCTTAGAAGCCGATTCCTGGTTGCAAATGGCAGCGGTCCAAGCCCTCGGCAGCTTACGGTCTCCGGTTGCCGTGCCCCATCTCAAGAATTTGCTGACCGATTTCATGTCCGGCCCCATGGCCGCCGAGGCGCTTGCACGCATCGGTGGGATTCAAGCCTTTAAAGCCTTGGCCCAACACTGGTTACGCTTCTGCAACGAGGTCGATACAGAAACCACCCTCGGCCTGCTCGCCCACGTGCTCGAAGGACTACCCAGGCCACCGACCTCCCCAGACGGCCTCGAAGAGAAATTGATCGAACTGCTGGCAGACGAGCAAGAAGCGGTGCGTGTGTCCGCTGCGCGCTGCCTGCTGGCCCTCGCCGTCGACAACCAAATCGAGCAAACCTTGACCGAGGTCGCGCACTTTCACCGCGAGGCGGCGGTGCTGCCCGCTTGTCTTCACCATCGTAAGGATTTGATCGGTCACCTGATCACCCAATCGGGGGCTCCGCGCGCCTGGGGCTTCTTATTGGCAGCCCGATTCCCCGAAGCCACGCCCATTGACGCACTGGTCAAAGCCCTATCCCAACCCCCGGCGACGGACCAATTGGGACCGATTCTTCGGGCGTTGGAAAAAATCCGTGCCCCCGAAGTCGGCGGAGCCCTATTGGGGTTCTATCTCCGCCTCCCGGAAGAGCAGCGGGCGTCGGTTCATCCGCTGGTCAAGATCCACCGAGCGACGCTCAAAGAGCGATTAGACGAAGATCAGGATATCGACTCCCCCACGCGAGTGGTGCTGAAGGCTTTGCTCGGCAGCCCAGCCGCGGAAATCGCTGAAGACGTCACCGCTTTGCAGCCCGACGATCGGGTTCGGGCTATCCAAGAGCTGCTCGACGTCGAGGAGGTCGTACGTCTGCTGGCCTGGAAGGATTGGCTTGACGCCGACCCGGATCGTTATGGTCACGTGGCCGCTGAATTCGCCTCTCGGACCAACCAGAGAGCCCTGGCACCGAGCTTCCGGGCGCTGCTGACCAAAGGTCCGCAACCTTATTTGATCCGCACGCTCGGCGAGCTGGCGGATCGAGAAAGTGTTGGCCAGCTGATCGAGCTATTGGGCGACGAGTCCGCTCTGGAGCCGCTGATTCTCGAAAGCCTGGGTAGAATAGGTGGTCCCCAGGCTCGCGAAGCCTTGAGGGAGGCCACTGCCTCCGGACGCCCTCAACGGGAGCGAATGGCTTATCGAGCCCTCTCCCGGTGCGCTACCGAAGACGACGACGGTATTTTCCGCGACGCGGCCAGTCACAGTGATTGGTATGTCCGCCTGTCGTGCGCCGAGGTCTTAGGGCGTTTCTCTCGACCCGAAAATCTTGCGGCCCTCGCCCAGTTGGCAGCAGATCCCGTGCCGATCGTGGCCCAGCGGGCACTTTCCTTCTTGGAAGCATAGGTTGCGGATCGGTGACTCCCCAAGATTCGTTGAGCCTCGAAGACCTCGCGCTCTTCAACGAGCTCTTCGCCAATAAATTCGGCCTCCATTTCCCCGAACACAAGCGGGAGATTCTCGAAGCTCGCCTAACCCCTAGGCTGCGCGCCAATCACCTCAAAAGGTTCATCGACTATTACCTCCTGCTGCAATATGACCTAAAGCGGGAGCTGGATCCGCTGACCCAGGCGATCACCAACAACGAAACCTACTTCTTCCGTGAGACCAATCAATTCGAGGTCTTGGAAGGGGATCTGCTCAGGGATTTGATGGCCGGCGGGGTCAAGGGGCGGCTGCGCGCTCTCTCGGCCGGCTGCTCTTCGGGCGAAGAGCCTTATAGCCTCAACATTTTCCTGCGCCAAGCCTTGGGCACCGGCGAGTCGGCTCCGGTGCGCATCGATGGGATCGACCTAGATACCGCTCGCCTCGAACAAGCTCAGCGAGGCATTTATCGCCCCAGCTCCCTCCGCAGCTTGACTCCTGAGCAAATCAAACGCTATTTCACCGAGCGCTCCCCCACCGCTTTTGAGCTGAAAAAAGCCCACCGATTCGGAGTGGACATCCAGCGAGGTAACATCCTGGAACTCAAGACCCTGGGTCCCCCCGAGCGCTATGACATCGTCTTCTGCCGCAACGTCCTGATCTACTTCTCAGAGCCGGGGCTGAAGACCGCGATCGAGCATTTCGCCAGGGTCGTCCGCTCCGGTGGCTTGCTCTTCTTGGGCCACTCGGAGTCGATCATCGGCCTGACGCCCCTGTTCCAGGCCGAGCGTCTCGGCACCGGCATCGCCTACCGGAGAAAACCCCATGACTAAAACCCGCAGCCATGCGGTACGAGTCGCGGTGGTCGATGACTCCATGTTCATCCGCATGGCCATCACTCGAATGTTGGAGGACGATCCCGACATCGACTTGGTCGGCAGCGCCGAAAGTGGTGAAATGCTGCTCGAGAACTTGGAGGAATGGCGACCGGACGTGCTCACCTTAGACCTCGACATGCCGGGCATGGGGGGTCTCGAGACGCTCGATCGAGTGATGGAAGTCTGCCCCACCCCGGTCATCATCCTCTCCACCCACAGCGGAGAAGGCGCGCCTCAAACCATTGAAGCCTTGCATCGAGGCGCTACCGACTTCATCGACAAACAGCGTTACTCACTAGTCGACTTCGGTGCTTTACGCAAAGTCTTATTAGAAAAAATCTTTGAAGTGACGGGCCGCACGCGACAGCCGTCCGAAGAAAGCTTGGCGCAAGAGCACTCCGGCAGCTTCCAGCTTATGGAAGACATCAAGCTACCTACGGCTTACGATCTAGTGGTCATCGGCGCTTCCACCGGCGGCCCCCCGTCCCTGCAAATCATCCTCGAAGAGTTCGGCAACCAACCACCGATACCGGTGGTTATAGTGCAGCACATGCCGAAGGGTTTTACCCATGCATTTGCAGAGCGGTTGAATTCCCACTTATCCTTGACGGTCAAGGAAGCAGGCCATGCGGATCGTCTCGAACCAGGCTCGGTTTATATCGGCATAGCAGGAAGTCATTTGAGGATCCATCGCAGCTCCGGCGACCTCTTTACCGAACTCAGTTCTTACCCACAACACCAAGCCCACACACCGTCGATCGACGTGCTTTTCGAATCCGCGGCCCGGGTTGGGGGACGAAGGGTTTTGGCCGCCCTGTTGACGGGCATGGGCAACGACGGAGCCAAGGGCATGGCCGCGCTGAAGGCCACCGGGGCCTATACGATGTGCCAAGACGAGGCCAGCTCGGTGGTCTTCGGAATGCCGAGGTCGGCGTTGGCCCTAAATGCCGTGTCTGAGATCGGCGATCCCAAACGGATCGGTCGACGCATCAGGTCCTTGATGGACGCCCCGGTGAGGGCCTTTTCCCGCCTCGATCCAATGTCCTCCTAGCTAGGGTCTGTCCAGTTTTGCCGTTTTTGGGCCGGCGAGGCGGACTGCGGGCGTCACTCTAGAAGCTCGCAGAGCTATTTCTTAGATTGCACAAATCGTTGAATTAATTGAACTTACCGCATATACCTAAGATTTCTAGCTCGCGCCCGCTTCCGTCCTCGTTCCACCTCGCCTCATGGAAAGTCCATTTCTGGATGGGCTCTAGCTAGCTTTGAATCACAGTCGCATCTGCCGAAAGTAGATTGAGAGCTTCAATCGCGTCGCCTGCCCGATCGGCCGGCACAAAGATGTGGTCGTGGTAATAGGCCGCCACCACATTGGCGCTGATTCCGTAGCGGGTCAGTTGACCGGCTACGGCTGCCGTCAAACCAACGGCGGACAAGCTCGAATGAACCTTTAGGATGATTCGGCGCATAACCCCGCTGTAAGAAAGGTTCTTTCGGTCCGCTTCGTCCTGACGCAAGATCAGGGTCAACCCTTCTTGCTCTACAAAGCTGCCGATAGGGTCCAGCTCGGCATGGCTGCCATAACCTTCTCCGGGAAGGGTGCAAAATACGAACGGCTCGGGCTCCAGACTCGGCTCTAGGTGAGCCAATAGAACTCTCAGATCTTCAATGCCGGTCATGGCTGGTGGGCCCTCGGAGCAAAAGGATGTTCGACGTTCACAGCGGCTGAGCGGTTCGGCGCTTCTGAAATCGATAGTGGGCAACTCCCCACTCGGTACCATCACGGTAGCCAAAGAGTTCCGCACAAGCCATGAAGAACACGCGCCAAAACACTTTGAACCGGACCGCTCGGTCCCCGTAGGTCTGCTCCAAAATCGGCTGGAGGGTCGCCATGTTGCGATCCATTTTGGCCAGCCAGGCTTCTGAGGTTTTTTGGTAGTGGGTTCCCGACTCGAGCCAGCTCTGAGCCACCGTCAAATGCTCGGGAAAGAACTCAAAGAGATCGTAGGAGGGCATCATGCCGCCGGTGAAAAAGTACTTTGCCATCCAATCCCCCGCGCCCCTCACCTCAAAGGGGTAGGCGATCTCCTTATGGCAAAAGACGTGCACGAAACAAAACCCGTCGTCTTTGAGCCAGGAGGCGACTTTAGCGAAGAGCTTCTCGTAGTTGCGCATGTGCTCGAACATTTCGATCGAGACCACCCGATCAAATTGACGATCGAGCTGCAAGTCGTTGATGTCCGCGGTGATGACCTCGACATTCTTCAAACCGCGCCGCTCGACCTGCTCCATGATGTGGCGCCGCTGACCCGCCGAATTCGAAATGGCGACGATTTTTGAAGCGCGAAAACGCTCCGCCATGAAAAGGGTCCAAGATCCCCAGCCACAACCCAACTCCAATATTTGCTGGCCATCCTGAAGGTCCGCCCGCTCGGTCGACAGCTCCAGCATCACTCTCTCGGAGTCGTCCAGCTGCTCAACACCCTCGGGCCAATATCCGGAGCTGTATTTCAAATGCTTGCCGAGCACTTCCTGATAAAAGGAGGTCGGCACTTCATAGTGTTGCTCGTTGGCGTCTTGGGTATGCACGGCGATCGGGCCGGATCTCAGGGATTGAACCAAACGATCCTTGCTTTGCCTCACCTTGCCGGCGTCACCGGCATGCTCGGCCTTGAGCCGATTGGCCAACAATCTCCGAATTCCGAAGCGAATCCACGAATCCGGCACCAGATCCCGCTCCAAAAGGGTCCAAATCAGTTGCATCTTCCGACTCCGTCAAGTCAGTCGGCCGAGCAGGGCCGCGCTTCGATTTTCGGGTTTGGCCATGACCACCTGCAAATCGCCGATGGTGCGCTCCAAGAAACCCGCTTCGCAATAGCAGAGGTAGTACTCCCACATCCGCACGAATCGATCCGAGAAACCCAGAGCCCGGACCTCATCCACACGCCCCAGAAAACGATGCCGCCATTGCCTCAAGGTCCGCGCGTAATGGGGGCCGATGTCCTCGAGATGCCTCAATTGCAGGTCCGTGGAGCGGGTCAAGGCGTTGACCAACGAATCTACCGACAATAGATGGCTGCCGGGAAAGATGTAGAGCTGAATGAAGTCGACCGAACGGCGATAGGAGCCGAATAACCGGTCCGCCATGGTGATCCCCTGGAGGGCAAACAATCCACCCGGGCGAAGGCGGTCGGAACAAACCTTCAAATAGGTCGGCAAATGCTCGTGACCCACAGCTTCGACCATTTCGATCGAAACCAATTTGTCGTATTGGCCCTCCAGATCCCGGTAATCTTTCAGCAACACCTCCACTCGGTCCTGGAGATGGTGTGCGGCAACCCGCTCCTGGGCCTTTTCGAATTGGCGACGGGAGATGGTCGTCGTGGTCACTCGACAGCCATAGTTTTCGGCGGCATAAACCGCAAAACCGCCCCATCCCGTGCCGATCTCGAGCAGATGGTCGGCGGGGCCGAGTTCCAGCTTGCGACACAAGCGATCCATCTTGACCACCGCTGCTTCGTCGAGGCCCTGGTCGTCGTGCTCAAAAATCGCCGAGCTATACATCATCCACGGGTCCAGGAATAGCTCGAAGAACTCGTTCGAAAGATCGTAGTGGGCAGCGATGTTTTGACGACTTCCCTTGCGGGTGTTGGCCCTAAAAAAATGGGCCACGGCGCTGATCGGAGCGATCGCCTTCCCGAGCCCGCGATTCAACGACAGCATAACCTCACGGTTTTCGAGAAAGAGGCGCAACGTGGCGGTCAGATCATCGGCGGACCACAAGCCCGCCATATAGGCTTCCGCCGCTCCCACCGCGCCACCAAAGAGGACCTTGGGGTAAACCCGATCGTCGTGCACCGTGATGGTGACCGAAGGCGGGCCGGCCGTATTTCCCAGCTCGACTTCTTCGCCGCCTTCGAGCCACAACACTTTTCCCTTGGGCAAATCCTTGAGCTTGCTCATCAAGAGGCGTCGAGCCCACGCGCGACCCGGCTTGGATTCGGTCAAGAGACCTTGCTCGATTCCAGGAAAATTTGCGATCGATCGCGTCATATTGAACACCTTTCCAGGTCACCTATCCGCGGGGCCGCCTCGTGCAGAAGCCCATTCTCAAGGTTTGACGTCCTTCACCGCACGCTTTCGCGGGTGGCTGTGGAACGGAACTTTTTTCATCCAAAGACTTAAGGCCTGGCGATAAATGCCGAAGATCACCATGATCGGCATCGCCGGATACCGGAGCTGACTGGCCAATAGCTGCTTGGTGCTCAGGGGAAGCCGCCGGTCCATAGAGAGGGTGGCATCAAAGATCTTACCGGCCGGACCTTCCAGGGGATGATCTTCCATGTGAACCAGCAAGGACTCGCCCGGAGAGGAGAGCTTCCAGAGATATTGCACGTTCATGTCGATGAACGGCGAGACGTGAAATTCTTTGGGTGTCTTAAAAGTTTCGATTACTCTCGGGCGACGCGCTCGGCCCCGTCCCTCGGAGCCCTGTCCCTCGGAGCCCTGTCCCCCGGGGCTCTTTCCCTCCGACGCCAGCTCTTTTCGTTCCACCGGATCGGACAACACATAGGTATACCGTTCGTCCCACGGCGTGTTGTTGATTTCCGCCACCACATGCTGCACTTCGGTGCCCGTGGCATCGAAGCAGTAGTAGAAGCTCACCGGATTGAACGACACCCCCCAGCTGCGGAGATGGGTGAGCAGCCGGATCGGCCCTTCTGGACGACGCCCGGAGCGCGAGAACACCAAATCTCGAATCGTTTGATCGAGAGACAAGTCGGGATCGCCGAAATAGTCCTGGCGTCGGTAGCGCACCAAAGCCGGCGAGGTGGCCGAGGCGCAGGCAACCTGTGCCAGGATCTCTTCCACTCGGCCGAGCTCGATGTAGCTCATGTACAGACGATAGGAAAAGTCGTGGCGTTTGGGGGAAAACCGCCGGTGGCGTACCCTGCCGGAGTAAATGCAGGCCACTTCGGGATCGATGTCGATCACCAGCTCTCCCCCAGGGCAGCGGCGACTCGCAAACCACTCTTTACCCCGTCCTCGTGAAAACCGTAACCCCAATAGGCACCGCAGAAATAGGTCCGATCACGGCTCACATCCGCCCATCGGCTCTTGGCGGCCTCGCCGGCTTCTAAGAAGAGGGGGTGATCCATCATGGTTCGATGCAAGATTTTGCTCGGATCGATATCCCCGGTTCGGTTCAGGGTGACCAAATAATCGGTTTCGCTCTCCAGGGATTGCAGTCGATTCATCCAATAGGTGACCGTGCTACCTGCCGGCCCGGCGGTTTGGGGCTCACGTCCCCCTCCCCTGCGACCTGCGCCCAAATAATAATTCCAGCTCGCCCAGGCTAAACGTCGACGGGGCATGAGATTGCGGTCCGTGTGTAAAACCACGTCATTGGCTTGATAGGGAATGGCCTTCAGAACCTCCCTTTCCAGGTCCGTAGCATCACCGAGGATCTCCAAGGTGCGGTCACTGTGGGTGGCAAAAACCACCGCGTCGAAGGCTTCCAGCGGACCGTCTTGCAATTTGACTTCCACGTTATGCCCCCGCCTCTTGACCGACGAAACCGGAGTGCCGGTTTCGACACCATTGGCAAGCTTGGCGGTCAGCTTCTCAACGTAACGTTGGGAACCACCTTTAACCACCCTCCATTGCGGGCGGTCTCGGACCTGCAGCATGCCGTGGTTGTCCAAGAAGCTCACCAACGTACGCAAGGGAAAATCGAAAATGCGCGACGGATCCGTAGACCAAATCGCCGAGATCATGGGAACCAAATAACTCTCCACAAACGGCGTCGGAAGACGCTCTCGTTCTAAGAATTCCCCGAGGCTCATGGCCCGTTCATCGTCGGAAAGCTCAGAGGCCCGGCGATGGAACTTGAAGATGCCGGAGATCATGCGATAGAAGCTCGGGCGGACCAGATTGCTCCGCTGGGCAAATAACTGGTTCAAGCTCGAAGAGCCGCAATACTCCAATCCGGTTCGATCATTGCGCACGCCAAAGCTCATGTCGCTCTCTTGGGTCTCGACCCCGAGTTCGTCGAGCAATCGACAAAAATTGGGATAGGTCCGGTCGTTGTAAACGATGAATCCCATGTCTACGGAGACTTTCCTGTCTGCGTCTCTGTCTACGCCGCTGCCACGCTCTTCCTCGACCTCAAACGTGAAGGTATGACCGCCGGCGTGTTGAGCCGCTTCGAAGACCCTCACCTCGTGGCGACGATCGAGCAGATAAGCCGCGACCAATCCGGAGATCCCCGCCCCGACAATAGCGATTCTCAAGCTTCACCCCCACCCCTGCGCCGAGGGAACCAAGGAAAAAATGCCGGAGTCTGCTCTATATATTCGCGATAGCCGGGGCGTCGATCGACGATCGTTTTTTCCAACAAGTTGACCCCGCTGACCTTGAGCAAGAAGAAGGTCATCAACAAGGTGCTCGGAAGGGTCCACACCCCGTTTTCGAATCCACAGGCCAAAATCCAATAGGCCCACCAAATGACCGCATCGCCGAAATAATTCGGATGTCGGCTGTAACGCCACAAACCACTATTCAGAACCCGCCCCTTATTTTCGGGATTGGCCTTGAACCGGGCCAGTTGCCAATCGCCCACGGCTTCGAAAAATAGGCCGATGGCAAAAAGAACGAGGAAAGCGGGTTGCGTCCACTCCAGATTCGCCGTCGGCGGGGCAACCTGGACAAAAAGCAAAGGCAAGCCGATGACGGAGATCAACAAGCCTTGAAGCCAAAAAACCCGGAACAAGCTCTGCCACCTGAAGCTCGGACCATGGTGCTCCCTCATAGCCCGATATCGATAATCTTCCGTACCGGACTTGTGGTGGCGCCAAGCGATATGGCCGGCCAACCGGATTCCCCACAACGTCACCAGACCGGCATGCAGCCATTGAGTGGTCGATAGCCGGCCGTCGTTGGAACCCGAAAATGCATAAATCCAAACCGTCAGAACGAATCCCAGGCTCCAAAAAGAGTCCACGATGCTGACGTCCTGCAATCGGATGCTCCACAGCCACAGTAGGAAGGTGGCAGCCAAAACCGCCCCCAAGCCCCACCACCAGATTTCGAACAAATGTCCAACCTCCATCGATATTTCGCCTCCGATCAGTCCTTCGCAGGGAGGCCGAAAACGGATGAAACATTCGGCAGGCTGCAATCCAACGGCCCACGGGTCTGCCGTTGTGGAGACGTTCTGTGGGCGTCTTGTGGACTGAAGTTCTACGACCTGACCAACGGTCGGCCAACGGTAAAGGATTCGATTTGAGTACTGAGACTATATCCGGGCAGGTCAGACCATCAAACCCCTCTGGACCAGCCAGAACAGGCCGAGGGCGCAGAGCAAGGCCGCAACCCCATCGAGCAACGGCCCTCTGAGGCTCTGAAAACGCGCTGCGCGCAGGAGCGCAGCCGGGATCAACAACAGAGCGATCACCAGGAGCTGGCCCAGTTCGACCCCCAGGTTGAATCCCACTAGAGATGCCGCCAACCGACCCGGCGCCAGTCCTAAATCCATCAAGACGCTGGCAAAACCGAAGCCGTGGACCAAACCGAAGCCGATGGTCAGACCCGGACGTGAGAGGGTCGCCCAACGCTCGTCTTGAACCAGGCTCAAATAGAGGGCGGTGAACACCGCCAGCCCCAGCAGGGTGATCAACGGCAGGCCGGGACCGCCGATGAATTTGACCAGGCCCCAAAGCGCCAAACCACAAGCTCCAGCCACCGCCACGGGACGAAAAGCGCCGGTGGAACGTGCCACGTGCTCGGCGGCCACCAAGGCGATGGTAAAACCGATGAAAGCTTCGATCACTGGGATGTTGGGTTGCACCCAGCCGAGCACCGCCAGGCTCAAAGTGATGCTGTGGCCGACCGTGAAACCGGTGACCAGCAGCACCAGATCCCGCGGCCGAGCACAAAGGATGAGCAACGCCAGCACAAACGCCAAATGGTCGAGGCCGATCAGAATATGCTCGACGCCGAGCACCAAATAACGCCAAAAGACGGAAGAACTCCCGAGATTCGACAGCCGCTGAGTTCTTTGGTCGGCGCTGAAAACCCATTCGCTCAGCGAGGGTTGATCGGTGGCGTCTTCCAGTCGCTGGACCTTCGCGAAGTGCAGATGATCGGGGATTTGGTCAAAGAAGACCGCAACCGCCAGCTCGGCTCCACCCGCTACCCCCAGGGCTCTAGGGCAGCTGAAACGGGCACCCATGCGCAGGAACCCGGCCGACGACGGCAATTTCTCGTAGGCCGTGCTCTCGCAGGGCCTACCCGAGATTTCCAGCCGCATCCCAGATTCGAGGGCCTGCGCCAACCCACGGTAAAGCTCGTCTTCAGATTGGGTTCCCGAAGCGGAGGTTTCCAACAAACGCCGAACTTCGAGTTCCGCCACGGTGAAGGTCATGTGGACCTCCCCGTCACCGAAGATCCAATCCGAGAACGAGTGGCTCCGGGCGTGGCCCCAGGCGGGTGGCAACACCAGAAAGACTGTGAGCAGAACGAGCGAACCCGCAATCCAGATCATCCTGGTGCTCATGGCTTGGACCCCTCGATCGGCCCGTCCGCCTCAACGCCATCAGTCAGGACTGGCGCGTTGTCGCCGTAGACCGTGACCAGTAAATCTCTTAGATCAGACTCTTGCGCCAGCATCTCTACCTCGGTGCTTTGACGAAGCCAAAGCAGGTATTGCTCCAGGGCTCGGCTATTGCGGATTCGTTGCTGTTCTTTTTCCAACCGGAATCGAACTTTCTCGAACGGTGGGGCGGTTTCCTGATCCCGTGGATATTTCTCTTCATAGAGACGCTTCAGGGAAGCTTCATCCAGCTCGTCGGCGGCGGGAAAAATAACATCGAGCATGCGTCGGACCACGGCGTCCCTCAGGCCACGATGATCCCGAAGCACGTCGCCGGCCAGGGCAGCTTGCAGCCACAGCTCCTCCTCGATCAGCACTTCAAGGGCTTCAGAGGCCTGCTCCGGGCTTGCGGACGCTGGATCCACGCCCATTTCTCGCAACTTGGCCTCCACCTCCACTGTCAATATGCCGACCTGCCCAACCTTGGCCACCGCTGAATTCGTGACGGTCTGCTCGTCGGTGGTCGCAGTGTTCTGCCCGTCCTGAACCGGCTCGCCCCGGTTCGCGCTTTGCCATCCGAGACCGATCCCAACCAGGGCTGCCAGGAGCAGGCCGATCAGGGTCGGAAGCCGTTCGCTCCGTGCATAGCCGCTCATGGCTCAGGCTCCGACTCTGGCTTGGCTTCCGTTCCGGTGCTGCCCAAGAAGCGCTCAATCGACACTTTCGAGCGCTGGTCCGCCAAATATTTATCCAAGGCTTCCTGCCGACGAGCCCGCTCAAAATCTCGCAACACCCGAGGCTCAACCTCGTCGAGAGGCCGTCTATATTCCTCGGAGTGGGAGCCATAGAAGGCTTCGATCTCTTCTGCGGTCGGCGCCGGAAGGGCCGACAAGACCTTTTCCTTCATGGCGATCACCAATGCCCGGCGCAGAGAGGGATCCGTATCGACCAACCCTAAAGCTTGGGCCCTCTGGACCAGCAGCTCCTCGTCGATGAGGGATCGCAGCAAATCCCCCAACTCCTCCACGCCCATGGCCTCGCGGCGCAAACCCATTTGCGACTCTACCGCACGGCGTAGATCTGTGGCCGTCAGGTTCCGCTCGCCTATCCTGGCGAGCGGATTGGGATCGTCGACGAAATTCGGATCCACGGGTAGGCTCTTCCCTTCGTTCAGCTGCAAAGCACCCGACAATGCGAAACTCAAACTCACCACCACACCGACGGCGAGCCATGGTGAAGTCTTCTCTCGGCTCATGGGAAATTCTGTGGGTTTGGAATGGTCATGGATGAAAGATTCTCCGGTCGGAAACTCATCGAACAAACGCCTCGGCGAACTTCCGGTTTGTTCGCATGCTTAGGGTATGGGATCCGTCAGGAGAAATCACAGGGGTTACTAACCGTTCGCAAGTATGTTAAAAGGCACTCTCAGGGACTAAATTCTGGGACTTCCCACTAGGGACTTTCTACTAGCGACTTACTCCGCTCCCTAATTTTGGCGCAGCGCACGCTTCGACGACCCTTCGACCCAGCGGACGCCGGCGAAACGCTTCAACCCGAAACTTTTGTGTCGGAGGTCGGAGCCGGCCGAGCCGACGCGGCAGGGCCCAGGCGAAACACCGCCACCCAACGCTCTGCATCCGACACCTGCTTCACGACCCGCGGACACCCAGCAACCAGCACGTGCCCGCTCGATTCACGAGGAGATTCAATGAACAACGCCAAAGACCTCATCGCCCTCGAAGACGCCTACGGCGCCCACAACTACCATCCTCTCGATGTCGTCATCGAAAGGGCCAAAGGTAGCTGGGTGTGGGACGTAGCCGGCAAGAAGTATCTCGACCTGCTGGCGGCCTATTCGGCCGTCAACCAAGGCCACTGCCATCCGCGTATCGAAGCCACGATTCTCGAGCAGGTGCCCAAGCTGACCTTGACGTCACGCGCATTTCGCAACGACAAGCTCGGTCCCTTCTATAAATTCGTCACCGAACTCACCGGTTTCCAACGATTCCTGCCGATGAATACCGGCGCCGAAGCCGTGGAGACCGCGATCAAGGCCGCGCGCAAATGGGCCTACACCAAAAAGGGTGTGGCCAAAGACCAAGCCAAAATCTTGGTTTTCGAAAACAACTTCCACGGCCGAACGACCACCATCGTCGGTTTCTCCTCCGAAGACCAATATAAAGACGGTTTCGGCCCGTTCACCCCTGGATTCGAGATCCTGCCCTACGGGGATCTGGACGCCGTCACCGCCGCCATGGACGAGAATGTCTGCGCCATCTTGATCGAGCCGATCCAAGGTGAAGGCGGAATCATCATCCCGGAAGACGGTTTCCTCCAACACCTTCGCGCCCTCTGCGACAAGCACAATGCGCTGCTGCTTTGCGACGAGATCCAAAGTGGTTTGGGCCGCACGGGCAAGATGTTCGCCTACCAGCACGAGGACATTCGCCCGGACATCGTGATTGTCGGCAAGGCACTCTCCGGCGGTTTCTACCCGGTGTCCGGCATCTTGGCAGACGAAGAAGTGATGGATGTCTTCCACCCCGGCGACCACGGCTCCACTTACGGTGGCAACCCCGTGGCGGCGGCCGTCGCTACCACGGCCCTCGAGGTCTTGGTGGAAGAGAAGCTCGTCGAGCGTTCCGCGGAACTCGGTACCTATGCCATTGAGCGTCTGAAGAAACTCGAAACCGAAACGGAGCACGTCAAGGAAGTTCGCGGTCGGGGGCTTTGGATCGGCGTTGAACTGCACGCCTCCGCCGGTGGCGCGCGCCGTTTCTGTGAGGCTCTCGAGGACCTGGGCGTGCTGTGCAAAGAGACGCACGACCACGTCATCCGCATCGCTCCGCCGCTGTCCATCAGCCGCGAAGATCTGGATTGGGGCCTGCAGATGATCGAAGACGTGTTGAAAGCGGATTCGAAAACGGTCGCCAAGGAAGAAGCTCAGGTTGCCGTCGCCGGCTGATCACTGCTGACCTAAGTAAGTTCGGCTAGACGAAAAGCCCCCAACCGGGGGCTTTTTCAATTTGCTCGGCCGATCCGCACCATGATGCGATTGCCTTCGGGACGCACTGAGAGAACCCGGCTCTGTCGGTCGACCATATCCATGACCAAGTGGATCTCGTGCCCGCGCTGTTTCTTGTGCCAGCCAAAGCGGATTTGCTTCACCCCGCCCTCGTTGACCGTCAGGGTCGACAAGCTCGCCCGGCGATCCACGCCCAGCAGGCGAACCACCTCCCGCGGGGACTCCCCTTCCAACCGGAAATGATCTACCCGTGCCTTCGAGGCCGTGCCGTCGACGGTCAACATCAGCATCAAGCCCTGCCCATCGGCCCGCCAAGTCACGTCCGACAAACCCTTGAAAGCGCGACCTCGCTCCGGCCGAGAGGCAGGTGGGCGCTGGGTTTCGGATCTCGGCGGAGCTGCTGGAGCAGGAGCCTTCGTCGAAGGCTGGGGGGCCTGGGAGTCGGGCGATTGGGAGGGCGGAGGGTCATCCTCATTGGGCGCACCCGCCTTCTGGCTCGGCGGCGAGTAAACGCTACCAGGAGCGTTGGCCGGCTCCGGAACCGATGTCGCCGTAGGGGCCGGATCATCCGCATGGGCCCATTCGAAAAGCTGGTCGCTGAAGAGATACCCCAAGGCCGCCGCCAACACCAAGACCAAAGACGCGATCGGCAGAACCGGGAGATCGCGCTTGGGCGCCGGTCGGTGGTCGAAATGATCCTCGCCTAAATGCCTGAGATACGGGTCCGAAGCCGCGTCTGCCGGCATGTTGGTGACCAAAGGAAAATCCGGCTCGGAATCGGCCCTCGGGTCCAGCGGCAAGTCCAGGGCAAAATCCTGGTCTTGCATGAACACGTTGGATAAGGAGCCCACTTCAGACTCGAGGGGCGCCGGAGGCATCGGCACACCCGGTGTCGGAGCCGCTCCGGAAAACATGGCCTGCTGAGAGCCGATGGGGGTCGCCTCTTCTTGACTTTCAGTCCGGGTGGGTATCTCGAAAGCTGTGGGATCAGAATCCCAATCGTCGGGCAACTCGACGCCGTCGCTTCCGGACGACAGCCTCGATGACGGTGGCCTCGGTGACGGCGGCCCCGACGGCTGCGGCTCCGAAGAAGTTTCCAACCCGTCGTCGGCATCGAAAATCGAGGGACGTGCGGGTGATTCCATGGCGTCGCCGGAGGCCCTGGGCGCCGGCCCGGAAGGCTGAGCAGCGGCTGTCGGCTCAGCCCCAACAGGCATCGGAGGTAGCACGGCCGGTGGTGGAGCGGTCGGCGGTGGAACGGTCGGCCGCGCAACTACCGGTGGCACGACCATGTCCGCCAGGGCGGGATCCACCTCATGGGCCGAGGACGGGTGGCGGCTGGCTAGCCGATCCTTGATGTGTCGACTGACCAACTTGAAGATCAGCTGACGATCTCTTTGTTCGAGGAATTTGAACTTCAGCCCAAAACCGAGTTCTTTACCCGGGCCTCCGTCGGAAGCCCGGATCCACATCACATCGGCCAGCCCACGGATCGCCGAGCCATCGTCCAGGCCGAGTTCGAATCGGACGGTTTCTCCCGGAGCCCCGGGACATCGACCGAGCACGAACATGCCGCCGATAGAAATGTTGCGGCATTCGCCCTCGGACACCTGTTGGGACTTTTCGAATTGCAGGCGAACACTGCGCTCCACTGGAGCGCGGGTGGCGTGGCGTTGTGGGGAGTAGACGTCGCTGCTATTGGCCATGGAACTCTTGTTGATAATCCGCATCGGTTCTGCGGTATGTGCCGCATGCTATCGCATCGGCTATGATGAGCGGCCCGCTAAATTGAGCGCCCATAGGATTTCTGGCCGCTCCGATTAGCCCAGCGACTTCCAGGAAACAACCGGACGATCTGCCGTGAGCCAACAGCCCCTCTACGAATCGATTCTCAGCGCTCGAACCACCACCCCAGAGGCGAAGATTCGAGCATCCGCCAGCATCGTTCCCTGGCGTCGGACGGCGAGCGGCCGGATTCAGGTTTATTGGGTTCGGCGTGCGCCGACCGTACCGTTCATGGGCGGCTGGTATGCGTTTCCCGGCGGCGGGCTTTCCCGACGTGATTCGGGGATCGAGATCCAGGGCGAGCCGACGGGATGTTCATTGGAGCAGATCACTCCCCCGACCGCGGATCTGGATCTGGACCCCCTCGACTTGCCGCCGGATCAGATCCCGGGATTATCGGTTTGCGCCTTGCGTGAACTCTTCGAGGAGACCGGTCTACTGCCGACGACCCAACCCATATCCCTCTCGTCCGCCGATCTCTCTCGCTGCCGAGGACGCCTTTTGGATAAAGAAATCGGCTTTGGCGAGCTGATCCGAGAGCAGAATTGGCAGCCCGACGCGTCGTGTTTGGTTTTCGCCGGCCGCTGGCTGACCCCTCCGTTCGCCCCCATGCGCTTCGACAATCGGTTTTTCCTGATGCACTGGCCCACGACCGAACCCATTCAACCCACCATGATGGGCAGAGAGTTGGACTTAGGCGAGTGGTTGGAGCCGGCCGCCGCTTACGACCGCTGGCTCGCCGGTGAGGTCTTGGCCGCGCCGCCGATCCTGCACATCCTCAAGGTGTTGGCCGAGCACGGACCGGACCGAGGCCTAAGCCGCTTGCGCTCCACCGAAGCGGCGAATTTCGGTCCCATGAGACGGATCGAATTTCGCCCCGGCGTGGTGCTCTTTCCCTTGCGTACCCCCACCCTGCCGCCGGCGACCCACACCAACGCCTTCTTGCTCGGCCGCGGCGAGGCTGTGCTCGTCGATCCGGCGACGCCCTTCGAAGACGAGCAGAAGCGATTGCTACAAGCCCTCGACGCAGCACAAGATCAGGGCTACTCCATTCGAGAGATCTGGCTCACCCACCACCACTCCGACCACATCGGGGCGGTCGAGGCGGTCCGCAACCACCTCAACATTCCCGTGCTCGCCCACGCCGAGACCAGACGCCTACTGACCGCGCGGGGCATGACTATCGATGGCGAACTCTTCGACGGACAGAGGGTTGTATTGGACGGAGCGCCGCCTCTTTCCCTGACCGTTTACCACACCCCGGGCCACGCTCCGGGGCACCTGTGCTTTTTTGACAATACATTCCGTACCTTGATCGCCGGCGACCTGATCTCCACCCTCAGCACCATCGTCATCGACCCTCCCGAAGGCAATATGGACGACTACCTCCGATCCTTGGAGCGGATGGCCGCCCTCGACGCACGCATCGTCTTTCCCTCCCACGGACCCGGTACCCTCGAACACCCAGAGAAGATGGACGAATACCGATCCCACCGTCTTGAGCGGGAAGCCATGGTGCTCGCCGCCCACCAAAGCGGCAAGACCACGCCGGCGGCAATGGTCACCGACGTCTACGCCGACGTACCGCCGTGGGTCCACCCCATCGCCATGCGCCAAATCCAAGCGCACCTGGACCGACTGAAAGCCCTGGGGCAGGTTTAACCCACGGATTGTCTGAGCTTGTGACGCACCCAGGTCGAGACCCCATCGCCCAACACGACCAAGAGCCCGCCACAGAGGATCAGCAGGACCATCTCATCCAGGTGTTGGCGAGCCCGTGCGTCTTGGATCCAATAGCCGAGGGAAGCCACTCCCAACATGCCGAGCACTGTGGCTTCTCGCACGCAAGTCTCCCAACGATAGAAGAAATACAACAGCCATCGACCGGACACTTCCGGCAAGATGTGCGCCCAAATCATTTGCATACGACTCGCGCCTAGGGCACTTAAAGCCTCAGCCCGTCGCGGATCCAGATTGTCGACCGCTTCCGCCCCCAACCGCGACAAAATGCCGGCATTGTGCATCGCCAGCGCCAGAACTACCGACCACGGGCTCGGCCCGAATAGGGCGACGAAGAGAAAAGCAGCCACGTATTCCGGCATCGCACGCATCCACAGAGCGGACACCCGCGCGGCGGCGCGTAACAGCCACCAAGGGCCTCTAGACGCCGGGGCCAGGAACGGCTCTCGGTCGGTCAGCTTCTTACTCGAAGCCAAAGCTGAAGCAGCACCCCAAAGGCCGGCCGCCACAATGGCAACTACGGAGAGCAAGAGGGTGGTCCAGGTCGCCTCGACGGCGGTGCCGGCTTGTTGACCGAACCAACCGATCAGCGCTTCGAAATGGCCTTCTTCCAGTAATGATTCGGCACCGACGGAAGTCCTGTTTTGTGGGGGGTGTTGGAGGGGATAGGGCAAGATTTCTCGTCCGAAACGACGCAGATTCTCCCATCGACCCGTTGCGAAAATCCGCCCGACCTGCAGCTCGCCGGCGAGCCACGAATAGGCCACCCCGGCGGCCAAAAACGACAGGGATACTCGGGAAAACAAGTCTCGGGGCCGATCACGCCACAATTGATCGATTTTTCGATCTGGCTGGAAGTCTTTCATCCCACCCACCTTCGACGCAGGGAGGCGCTCCAAAGTTCGAGCCCAGCTACCAGGGCAAAGAGCACGTAGAGATGGGTCCACATCTCGCGATAGTGCAGATTTTCGAAGGCGACGGCGACGTGATAGCCCAAGGTGGGAAAGCCGAAGAAACCCAAAACCGCCGACGACCGCAGGGCGCATTCGAGCCGGTAGAGGGTGTAGGCGGCCAGATCCGGCAACGCCGAAGGCACGAGCGCCCACAGGACCAACGGGATGGGAGCCGCTCCGGCGGCCGACAATGCGCCGGTCGCCTGTCGCGGGGCTTCGTCCAACAGCTCGGAAAAGACTTTGGCAAAAATTCCCGTGAACGGAATAGCCATGGCCAAAACCGCCGTGCTGTTCGACAAACCGAGAGCTGCCAACAGCACCACTGCCCAAAGTAGCTCGTGGACCGACCGCAGTGCCGCGGAGAGCATACGAGCAGCCCGCCGGCAGAACCCTGGGCGCCGACCGACCAACTGCCATAGGGCACGGGAAGCGAGCAAACCCAGGGGCAAACCCCAAAGCAGGGCGAGGCTGCAAGCGGCCAAGGCAAAAGTCACCGTGCGCCGGGCCGCTTGCAAAGCGTCGAATAGAACTGACGGGCTCGGGTCTCCTCCTTCCGTCGCCGCTCCAAGGTCGAGATCCTCGGGGGTCCAAGCCGGCTTCAAGCCGGCCGACAACATCTCCCCCGCCAGCGCCCATCCGCCGTCGGTGGGCCATCTCGGCTGCCAAATGGCCGCCAACAAGAGAGCCGCCAGTCCTCCGAAACCCACGATAGCGATCCAAATCCGCCCCCGAAAAGACAGGGGCAGTCCGCCACGAATCATGGCCTACGGACCTCATCCGCCGACGCCCCATGCGGCCGAAAGAGGGCTTTGAGTTCGCGGGCTTTGACTTCGACGGACGGACGATCGAAAAGAACCCGTCCTCGATCCACTCCGATCAACCGAGGAAACATGCGCTGAGCGAGCTCCACGTCGTGCAGGCCGACCAACAAAGTGGCCCCCCTGCCCTGAGCCTCGCTCTTCATCAGACCCAAGACCTTCTCCGAGCCGACGGGATCCAAGCTGGCCACGGGCTCGTCCGCCAATAGCAGTCGACCCTGTTGAAAAAGGGCGCGGGCCACGGCCACCCGCTGCTGCTGGCCGCCCGACAGGCGATCCGTCCGTTGGTAGAGCTTGTCTTCGATCCCCAATCGCTCCAGGATTTTGAAGACCTCCTCAGTGAGCCGGCGGGAAGGCCTGATCAAGTTTCGGACCGTGGCTGCGACGGACATTCGACCCAATCGCCCACTGATGACGTTTTGAATCACCCGCAGCTGGGGCACCAGGCGTAGGTCCTGAAACACAAAACCGATCTGTGAACGCAAGGCGCGCAGATCCGACCCCCAACCTTCGATCGTTCCGCTGTCGTTCCCAAGGACCCCTTCGCCAAAACCTCCTTCCCCAAGGCCCCCAATCCATTCCAGGATTCCCGACGACGGTCGCAGCGACGCACCACAAAGCCTCAACAGCGTGGTCTTGCCGGCGCCGCTGGGGCCTACCAATGCAGCTACCGAGCCCGGCTCGAGAAACAGGTCGAGCCCGTCGGCTCCTGGGGATCCATCCGGGGATTCGTCCGGGTATTTCAAAACCACATGGCGCAGCCGAAGGCCTATTCCGGCCTTGGCGCCCCTGCTGGTCATCGAACCATTCCGAGTTCTAGGGCCACCCTGCGGATACCTTCGAAATCTTCGTTTCGAGCCGCGATCAACCCTTGCCTCGGCAGCGCCACCAGCAGTGACGGATCGTCGATGGCGATCAGCACCGATTGCAGCCGATCGATGAACCCTTGGCCAAATTTCAATTCGAGATCTGGATGGGCAGTCCAGTTGTAGTCCGCGTAGATGGGTGTTTCCCAAATCACCCGGCAGACCTCCGGGTCGGTTTCGCCCTCGGCCACCCGTCGGTCGTAGACTTTGTAATTCACGACGCCGGCTTGATATTGACCGGACTCCACCAACTCAACGGTTCGGTCATGGCTGCCGGAAAAACCCGGCGGGCGGGCGAAGAATTCCATCGGACTCTTGCCGGTTTCGGCCCTGAGAAAATATTCCGGCATTAAACGCCCCGAGGTTGAGCTCTCAGATCCGAAGGTGAAGTCCAAATCGGCGATGGCTGTGGGAAACCGATCCGAGCGCTCCAATCCCGTGGACCGATGGGCGATGAAGTAGGAGAAATACTCAGGATCTGCAATGCCTTGGGCGATGGCCCTGGCTCCCGGCACCGCTTGACGAGCTTGTACGCCGGTCAAACCCCCAAACCAGCCCAGTAGAACGTCTCCGTTTTTGAACATCTCCACGGAGGCCTGATAGTCCCGCGCCGGCACATATTGCACCTCCACCCCGAGTTCCTTCGACAAATGAGCCACCAGCGGGGCGATCTTCGCTTCGAGCTGAGTCGAACTTTGATCGGGAATGGCGGAAAACCTGAGCACAGGCGTCGACTCGACCGAATCCGGCCCCGATCCGCAAGCGACGGCAAAACCCATGATCCCAACAAGGGCCCAATGAAGGCTGATTGCTCTGAGAGACACGGCTCTTAAAAATACGGTTCTTAAAGACACGACTCGTAAAGACACGGCGATACCTCTGCCGAGAACCGGCAACGAAAAACGGATTGAAAAGGTGGAAACAGCGGAAGCTGAAGCGATGATCGAGGTGGAAGTAGGCGTAGGAGACGGGGGCGGAGGTGGTGCGGAGGTGGTGCGGAGGTTGGCCGGCAAGGGCCGCGGGGCCCTTGCCGACAACAGGTCTGCAGGGAAAGCAGGTCTGCAGGAAAGCAGGTCTGCAGGAAAGCAGGTCAGACGAAAATCAAGCGGTGGCTGCCGGCAGCCTCGACCGAGCCGATGCGGGCGACGTGCTCGCAACCGGCGGCCTTCAAGGCTTCGACTGCGGCATCCGCTTGATGCTGCGGCAAAGCCACCAACAAACCGCCGCTGGTTTGGGGATCGACGACGATCTCCTGATGCCATTCCGGCAGCTGACGCTCGAAACGAAGGGAGTCCTGCACCCGCCGGCGATTGGCCGCGTTCACCCCCGTGGACATGCCTCGACGATAGGCATCGAGAGCTTCGTCCATCAACGGCACGGCATCGAGTTCGAACCGCAGCGTCAGGCCGGAAGCCCGCGCCATCTCCAAGCCGTGCCCCGCCAGGCCGAAGCCGGTCACGTCGGTGACCGCGTGAACCTCGAAGGATTTCAAGGTCTCGGCGGCGCTCTTGTTGAGGGTGATCAGGGTTTCGATGCACTTTTCCATCGCTTGCGTCGAAATCCAGCCCTTCAGATTGGCGTTGAATAAAACGCCCGAGCCGATGGGCTTGGTCAGAATCAACGCATCACCCTCCTGGGCTCCCGCGTTGGTCCAGACCCGATCAGGGTCTACGATGCCGGTTACCGAAAGGCCCAGCTTGGGCTCTTCATCTTCGGTGGTGTGACCACCGCCCAGCACCGCTCCCGCTTCCGTAATCTTTGTCAACGCCCCCGCCACCATTTGGTGCAAGATCGAATCGTCCAGCTTTCCTTCGGGAAAACCGACGATCGTCAAACAGACGAGGGGTTTGCCGCCCATGGCGTAAACGTCCGAAAGGGCATTGGCGGCCGCGATCTGTCCGAAAAGGTGGGCATCGTCCACCGGTGGAGTGATCAGATCCGCGGTTGTGACCAAAGCCGTCGACTCGTTCAAGCGGTAAACGGCGGCGTCATCGCTGGTCTCGAAACCGACCAGCAGGTTCGGATCCTCATTCCGGGGCAAGCCGGCGAGCAGCGAGTCGAGCCCGACCGGGCTCAGCTTCGCAGCTCAACCACAAGTCTTGGCCAGCCCGGTGAGGGTGCGCTTTTTGAACAGCTTCCCAAATGGCATAGTCGACTCCTGTCGTGTGGCTCCCGGGGGAGCGATGGAAGATCACGGACGCCGTTCCACGGTTCTCTGCAGGAAGTATCCCTTCAGACGTGGCAGCGATCGGTCCGCGGGCGGACACTTCGAAGCGAACCCGACGCTAGCCCACGCCCCCCGAGCTCGTCAATGACCGGCTCCCTATGAAATACGACATGAATACGGCAACTGCGACCCCATTGGCTCTGCTAACAGCCTGTGGCAGAAGTCTGCCGCCGGCGAGAGCTGCGAATTTTTCGTCGAATCGAGGCGTGAAAACCGCAGGCGATTCGAGAATCGTCGAGGTTTTCCAACAAAGATTCGGCGGAAAAGGCGCGCTCGCAGCGCGGTGAGAGTTTTGCCACAGGCTGCTAAGAGCGAGCTGAGTCGGCAATTCCTTGCGATTCGCCCGAACTCCAACGATATCTCTCTCGACACTCAGCCCCCTCGACGATAGATTTAGGCTGATTCGCCCTCCCGTCGACCCACACCAGGAGCCTCTCTATGGCTGAGCCCACTTCGGTCAACAGTCAGATCACCGACGCCGCCACTTCTGAAGGTGCCGCGTCTGAAGGTACCGCGTCCAGCGATTCCACGCCCGAGCACGGCGCTACCCGGAGCAATCGGGTAGTGATCGGAAATGCTCCTGCAGTGGCGCTGAGCACCCTTTACCAAGCCACCGCCCAATCCCTCAACACTGCGATGCAGAACGCGGTCAGCGCACAACAGAATATGAATACCCTGGCAGTCGCGGTGACCGCAGCTAGCGTCAAGCTGGTCCAGTCAGGCCCGGACGATCAGGCGGTCGGCTTAGGGGACCTGCTGCGGGTTCCGTATTTGCCGACCGTGGCGGACGAGGAGAACAACTGATGGCGGATTCAAACCCAGTTCCAAAGCAAAGCAGCAGCTCGGCGAGCAGCGATTCGGTGAGCGACGATTCGCCGACCGAAGCCCAGTCCACACCCCAGAGCCAATCCCTAGCCCAAGATGCGCCGGACGTCGCTCTGGCCACCATCTACCAAAATCTGGCCCATTCGAGCATCCTGGCCATGCAAAACGCCGTGCAACAACAACAAAACACGTGGACGGTGCAGATGGCGGTGACCGCCAAGCTGGTCAACCAGATTCTGTCCGACGCTCCGAGTCCGATGCCCGGAGATCCCCTTTATGACCTTTTCGACGACCTGGACAACTTCGAAGACTTCGATGACGAGGACGGTGAATTCTGATGGCGCCGGCTTCCGACAAAAATCAGGGCACCGAGCTACCTTTGGATGAAGCTGTGGATGAAGTCTTGGACGACCCACTCAACGGGGAAGTCCTGGCGGCGATCCAAAAAGCCGACGAAACCTTGCGTCGAGGTACCCAGGGCGACGGTCAAAGCTTGATTCGACTGCAAATTGCCCACTCGCTATCCCTGGCCCTGGCCGATTCAGTCGCCCAAACCCGCCGACTCCAAACCCTGGCGATGGCCGGTCAAGCCGCAGCCCAACGACGCCTGTTGGACGGCGGGGACCCCGAAATTGCCAGGCAGGCCGCACAGATCGGCCACGAGGCGGTCGAGATCTCGACCCATGAGACCCTCGAGCTGGCACGGGCCGCCCTTCAACTCTTTCAAAAATCCGAAACCAGCGAAACGGACGAATAGAGACACGCTGCCTCGGCTCAGAATTGGCCACGCAGGCCTCTCCTGACATACTCTGCCCAGCTGCCTTGATCTGCGACCGAGACTCACTGACTCACTGACTCACTTGCTCCACTGACTTACTCTAGATCTGAATTTTCGTCTAACCATGCCCCGGACCGAGTCGATTCCGGCCGGCACGCGGAGACACTCCAAGATATGCCCGATCTTTCCCGACTCAGCCATCCCGACCTAGACCCTACCGAAACCCGAGAATGGCTCGAAGCGCTCGCAGACGTCCTGCGCCACGACGGACCTGAACGAGCCGCTTTTCTGCTCGACCAGCTGCTGGACCACAGCCGGCGACAAGCCGCTGCCGCAGGTCTGAATCTGGGTGCCGTTGGGCTCAACACCCAATACGTGAATACCGTCGGCAAGGAGCACGAGCCCGAGTATCCAGGCAATCTGGACCTCGAGCGGAAGATTCGTGCCCTGCTGCGCTGGAACGCCATGGCCATGGTCGTGGGCGCCAACAAACGCTTGGACGGCATCGGCGGACACATCGCCACCTATCAAAGCGTGGCGGTGCTCTTCGAGACGGGTTTTCAGCATTTCTGGCACGCGGCCACCGACGAGCACGGCGGAGATCTGGTGTTTTTCCAAGGTCACGCTTCGCCGGGCATTTACGCCCGCGGCTTCCTCGAAGGAACCTTCGAAGAGTCTCAATTGCTGCGCTTCCGTCAAGAGGTGGAACCCGGTGGTATTTCGTCGTACCCCCATCCATGGTTGATGCCCGACTATTGGCAGATGGCCACGGTTTCCATGGGTTTGGGCCCCCTGAACGCCATCTACCAAGCTCGATTCCTGAAGTACCTGCACCATCGTGGGCTGGCCGATACCGCCGATCGCCACGTCTGGGCCTTCTGTGGTGACGGTGAAATGGATGAGCCGGAATCCCAGGGCGCTTTGACCGTCGCCGGCCGGGAAGGTCTGGACAACCTCATCTTCATCATCAATTGCAACTTGCAACGGCTCGACGGTCCCGTTCGCGGCAACGGCAAGATCATCCAAGAGATGGAGCGCCTCTTCCACGGCGCCGGTTGGAACGTGCTCAAGATCATGTGGGGATCCGATTGGGACCCACTTTTGGCTGCCGACCACGACGGACGTTTGGTACGACGAATGATGGAAGCGGTCGACGGCGAATGGCAAAACTACGGCGCTGCCAACCGCAGTGGCGCCTACATGCGGGAAAAATTCTTCGGCGCCGATCCAGAGCTGCTGAAAAGAGTCGAGCATCTTTCCGACGAGCAGCTGGCCGGGCTCACCCGGGGCGGCCACGACCCGGTCAAAGTTCACGCCGCTTACCGCAAAGCCGTCGACCATGTGGGACAGCCCACCGTGATTCTCGCCCACACGGTCAAAGGTTACGGCATGGGTGGTGACGGTGAAGGATTGAACACCGCCCATCAACAGAAAAAGATGAAAGTGGACTCCATCCGGTCTCTCAGGGATCGCTTTGAGGTTCCGGTTGCCGACGAACTCTTGCCGACCGAAGACAGCGCCCTCGGCGACCTGCCTTTCGTACGCCCCGGCGACGATCAACCCGAAATGGAATACCTCAAAGCTCGACGTCGAGCGCTGGGCGGGCCGTTTCCGAGCCGACGCACCTCGGCGCCGCCACTCGAAATTCCCGAACTCGAAACCTTCAAGTCTCTCTTCGAAGCCACCGGCGAGCGGGAGATCTCAACAACCCAGGCCTTCGTTCGGTTTCTGAGCTTGCTCATCCGCGATCCGAACCTCAAACCAAGGCTGGTCCCGATCCTCGCCGACGAAGCGCGCACCTTCGGCATGGAAGGCATGTTCCGGCAATTGGGCATCTATTCGCCCAAGGGCCAGCTCTACGAGCCGGTCGACCAGGACCAGCTGATGTTCTACAAGGAGTCCACCAGCGGCCAGATCTTGCAAGAGGGCATCAACGAAGCGGGGGCCGTTTCGTCGTGGACCGCGGCCGGCACGTCCTTCTCCACCAGCGGCCTGCACATGATTCCCTTCTACATCTTTTACTCCATGTTCGGCTTCCAGCGGGTGGGTGACTTCATCTGGGCCGCAGCCGACATGCAGGCGAGGGGTTTCCTGTTGGGCGGAACCTCGGGGCGCACGACCCTCAACGGCGAGGGCTTGCAACACGAGGACGGGCACAGCCTGTTGATCGCGGCGACGGTGCCCACCTGCAAGGCCTATGACCCGACCTTCCATTTCGAGGTGGCGGTGATCATGCACGACGGTCTTCGCCGAATGTTCGGCCCGACCGACGAGAAGTGCTTCTACTACCTGACCTTGTTGAACGAGAACTACAGCCAGCCCGCGATGCCCGAGCCCGGCCCGCCGACCGCAGAGTCGGGCACACCGGACTCGGTGGCCGAAGGCATCATCCGGGGCATGTATTTGTTCCAGAAGTCCTCGAGCCGGGCCAGGAAAAAGCGTGTCCAATTAATGGGCAGCGGCTCGATCTTGCGCGAGGTTCTGGCCGCCGCCGAGCTGCTGGAACAAGATTGGGGCATCGCCGCGGACGTGTGGTCTTGCCCGAGCTTCGTCGAGCTGCGTCGCGACGGCATGGCCACCGACCGCTGGAACCTGCTACACCCCGAAAGCTCACCGCGAACCGCATATGTGACCCGCTGCCTCGAAGGTCATTCCGGCCCGGTAATCGCCTCGACCGACTATATGAAGTCGTACCCCGATCAGATTCGCCCCTGGGTGCCCGGCCGCTTCTCGGTTTTGGGCACCGACGGATTCGGCCGTTCCGATACCCGGGAGAAACTTCGACACTTCTTCGAGGTCGACCGCCATTGGATCACCGTGGCAGCCCTAAAAGCCCTGGCCGACGATAAGGTCGTCAGCCCCAAAGTCGTCAGCCAGGCGATTGAAACCTACGGCTTGGATCCGGAAAAAGCCGATCCCACTACTGTTTGACGGACCGTTTGATCGACCGATTTGTTGACCATTCCAGGAAGACCGGAGACGAATTCATGTCAGAGCTGATGGAAATAAGAGTCCCCGACATCGGTGATTTCGACACCGTGGACGTGGTGGAGATCTTGGTTTCGGTGGGAGATTCGGTGAACGAGGAGGATCCGCTGATCACCCTAGAAAGCGATAAGGCCTCGATGGAGGTCCCGTCGCCGGCTGCGGGTGTGGTGGAAGAGATCAAGATCCAAACCGGAGATAAGATCGGCCAAGACGCCCTGATCTTGATGCTCAAGACCTCCGCACAGGCGTCGACTCCAGAAGCAAAACCGGAAACGAAACCGGAAGCAAAACCGGAGGCGAAACCAGCGGCGCCCGAAGCATCGACCGACCAAGAATCACCTGCTCGAGGTTCGTCCTCGGAGCCCAGCGCGGCAAGTCCGACGCCCAAGACCGCCGAGCCCTCGGCCGCCGTCGATGAGTCGGCTTTTGCCGATGCCTACGCCGGTCCGGGGGTGCGCAAACTGGCCCGGGAGCTGGGCGTTGACTTAGGACGGGTGCAGGGCACTGGACGCAAGGGCAGAATCACCCCCGACGATCTCAGGGGTTGGGTCAAATCCGCTCTCGCGGCCGGCCCGGCGGCGGGTTCGATGGCGGGCGCCGGCGGCGCGGTCGACGGTTTCCAATGGCCCGCCATGCCGAATATCGACTTCTCCAAGTTCGGCGAGGTGGAGCACAAACCCCTCTCCCGGATCCGCAAGGTGTCGGCCCGCAACCTGCATCGGTCTTGGTTACACGTGCCCCACGTCACCCAACACGACGAGGCCGACGTGACCGACATGGAAGCGTTCCGCAAGAGCCACGGCGAGCAGGCCAAGAAGGAGGGCTATAAGCTCACCCCTCTTGCCTTCTTGCTCAAGGCTTCCGCCGCTGCCCTCAAGGCGTTTCCCGACTTCAGCGCCTCCCTGTCCGCCGACGGCGAGTCCTTGGTGCTCAAAAAATACGTGCACATCGGAGTCGCTGTCGACACCGACGACGGTTTGGTGGTGCCGGTCATCCGTGACGTCGACCAAAAAGGCCTGAAACAGCTGGCCCAAGAGGTGGTTGAGGCGAGCATCAAAGCCCGGGAAGGTAAGCTCACTCCCAAGGACTACCAGGGAGCTTGTTTCACCATTTCGAGCCTCGGCGGCATCGGCGGAACCTCGTTCACACCGATCGTCAACGCGCCGGAAGTGGCTATTCTCGGCGTCTCTCGCTCTCAAATGAAACCCGTCTGGAACGGCTCCGAATTCGAGCCGCGCCTGATGCTGCCCTTATCCCTTTCCTACGATCATCGGGTCATCGACGGCGCGTCCGCCGCTCGATTCACCGTTCACCTGGCCGGTCTGCTGTCCGACCTCCGCAAGCTCCTGCTCTAATCGCGAAGAGGAACCCACGATGAGCCAAGTTGAGGTCAGAATTCCCGACATCGGAGACGACGGCGAAGTAGATGTCGTTGAAATCTTGGTCCAGGTCGGGGCCACCATTGCGGTGGACGATTCCCTAATCACCCTGGAAAGCGACAAGGCGTCCATGGAAGTTCCCTCGCCCGTCGCCGGGGTGGTGACCTCGTTCAAGGTCTCCACCGGCGACAAAATCAAGCAGGGCATGGTCTTCGCCGAGGTAGAAGTCGCTGAGGCAGAAGTCGCTGAGGCAGAAGTCGCTGAGGCAGAAGTCGCTGAGGCAGACGAAGCATCGGCAGCATCGGTAGACGTTGTGAAATCGGAAACCGAAGGTGCCGCCCCGGCATCACCCGCAGAGCCTTCGGAGGCCGACGAGACCTTCAAAGAAGCTTCTGCCGAGGCGGACTACGTGTGCGACATCGCCGTCCTGGGCTCGGGTCCGGGCGGATATACCGCCGCTTTTCGGGCCGCGGATTTGGGCAAAAAAGTCGTTTTGGTCGAACGTTACGAAACCCTTGGCGGCGTCTGCTTAAATGTCGGCTGCATTCCCTCCAAAGCCTTGTTGCACATGGCCAAGGTGCTCGATGAAACCCGAGGTTTTGCCGATCACGGCATGAGCTTCGGCGAGCCCTCCTTCGATCTCGACAAATTGCGCGCGTGGAAAGACAGTGTGGTTGCAAAGCTAACCGGAGGGCTGGCCTCCATGTCGAAACAGCGCAAAGTGCAGCGGGTCACCGGCACCGGCGAGCTGATCGACCGTTTCCGCATGCGGGTCGAAACCGCCGAAGGGCCAAAAATCGTCGCCTTCCGCCACGCCGTGCTGGCGACGGGCTCCAGGTCGGTTCGCATCCCCGGATGGCCCTATGACGACCCGCGCTTAATGGATTCCACCGGCGCGCTCGAAATCCAGGATGTGCCCAAACGGCTCCTGGTCGTGGGCGGAGGCATCATCGGCCTTGAAATGGCCACCGTTTACCATGCCCTGGGCTCCAAGATCACCATCGTCGAACTCTTGCCCGGCATCATGCCCGGTGCGGACCGCGATCTCGTTCGACCCCTAGAGAAACGCCTCAAGAAGCAATATGAACGCATCCTGACCCGCACCAAGGTGACCTCCGTCGAAAGCACGAAGGCAGGCCTCAAAGTGAAATTCGAAGGTGAAGGCCTCGGCAAGGCGCCGGCGGAAGACACTTTCGATCGGGTCCTGCTTTCCGTGGGCCGTGCTCCCAACGGAAAATCCATGGGAGCGGAACATGCCGGCGTGACGGTCGACGACCGAGGTTTCGTCAGCGTCGACAAGCAACTGCGAACCAACGTCCCCCACATTTTCGCCATCGGCGACTTGGTGGGTCAGCCCATGTTGGCCCACAAGGCGGTGCACGAAGGTAAGGTCGCCGCAGAAGCAGCAGCCGGGGAGAATTCCTATTTCGACGCCCGGGTCATTCCGTCGGTTGCCTATACGGACCCGGAAGTCGCTTGGGTCGGGGTCACCGAAACCCAAGCCAAGGAAGAGGGGATTGCCTACGAGAAAGGTGTATTTCCGTGGGCCGCCTCGGGACGCGCCTTGGCCTCAGGCCGAAGTGAAGGCAGCACCAAGCTACTCTTTGATCCAACCCATCACCGTGTGATCGGCGGCGGCATCGTCGGCCCCCACGCCGGGGATCTGATCGCTGAGGTGGCCCTGGCGATCGAAATGGGCTGCGACGCCGCGGATGTGGGTTTGACCATCCATCCACACCCGACCCTGTCGGAAACCGTCGCCATGTCGGCAGAGGTTTTTGAGGGCACCATCACCGACCTCTACCTGCCCAAGAAGAAAAAGAAAGACTGATCGAGGCTGGTGAAATTTCCGGGTTTACGAGACGTCCACTCCGTCGAGGCCTAGGGCCGACTCCCGACAAGTCTCGATCAAGCGCTCCACTTCGGCCGTGCGCCGAGGATCAAAAACGAAGGTCAAGGTCCGGGTGCTCAAACCCACGCTGGACACGTCCCCGCTGAGCAATTGGTGGATTTCGTCACACGAGGCGAAACGGGCCTTCGGATCCTTGGCGGTTGCCCGGCGAACCACCTCTTCGAGATCCGCCGGCAGATCGACGCAGCTCGATCGGAATTCCGGCACGGCTTGATCACAGTGGGCTTGCAAGACTTGATGAATGGGCCCGGTGAAGGGCTGTCGGCCAGTGATCAGCTCGAAGGCCATGATTCCCAGTGAATAAATGTCGGTTCGACCGTCGATCTGCCCGCCCTCAATTTGCTCGGGTGCCATATACGCCGGTGTGCCCGAGAAAGGCTGCTCCATCTGGTCCGCCGATCCTCCGTGTAGGTCCAAGGCCAACCCGAAGTCGGTCAGCTTCACCAAACCTTCTGTGCTGATCATGATGTTCGAGGGTTTTACATCCCGATGCACAATGCCCTGGCGGTGGGCCGCGGCCAAGGCCGAAGCCACCTGCCGGAGAATGTCGCGGGCCTCATCAGGGCCCAGCGGCCCTCGGTCTTCGATCCATGCATCCAAGGGAATACCGTGCAGCCGCTCCATGACGATGAAGAGCGTGGCATAGGCTTGCTCAGTGTCGAAAACCTCCACAATGTGGGGATGCCGGAGCCGACTGATGATCTTCGCCTCATTGCGGAAATGATCGCGAAAGTTGGTTCGGCACACCAGTTCGTGGGACAGCATTTTGATCGCCACGGTTCGTTCGAGTTCGGGATGGATGCCCTCGTAAACGATCGACATGCTGCCCCGCCCGAGTTCGCCGGTGAGCTTATATTTTCCGATCTGGCGGATATGCCCAGAACGCAGCAAGCGTTCGCCCAAAATCGCCGTCAGGAGCTGTGCAACCTCGGGAAACTCGGCAATCAGCTCTTCAACCACGTCGCGATAGAGCTTGATGCAACGGCAATTTGATGCTGCAAAGACATCAGCCGTTCGAGACTCGCCGGTCAGCAAGGCCATTTCGCCGAACATTTGGCGTGGACCCAACCGAACCACCAGCTTTTCGCGGCCGTCGGGTTCGTAGATCGGGATCTCGACTCGTCCCGAAATCAGCACGTACATGCAGTCGCCGGGATCTCCCTTCTTGAGGATATGACTGCCTTTTTTGAATTCTTGCTCGACGACATGGGCAACCAGACGTAAGGCGGCTTCGCGCCCTAGCGCGTCAAAACCTTCGATGTCCGTCAGGAAAGCAGCGATATCCATGGAGAGCCCCGTACCCAGAATTTATACCAGGCATTTTGCTGCATCGTGATCGGGCATTCAAGCCGCACAGGCTCAAACGCTCAAACGATGTCCATCGATCAAGATGGAGTCGATGGGCGACGAGCGGCTCGCGGGCGAGCGGCTCGCGGGCGAGCGGCTCGCGGGCTTGGAGGTAACTACCAGACGAATCGGAAGGAGAGAGAAAGCAGGTCGCCGAACTTTTCCGTATCCGGCTCGTAGGTCAGATCCAGAAACCGGATTTGATCATCGAATTTCAGCATGTAGACGGGCCGAGCTTCCTCGAAGTCGTACCGCACCCGCAGGCTCAAATGGTCGAGCACGCCGACGTCCGAATAGGGCATCCGGAACTTGACGCCTAGGTAATTCGACGAAAAGCGAGGCGAGATTCGCAATCGAAACGAAGAGCCCGATTGGCGATCTCGATTGCTGATGGGGCGCTTGCTATCCAACCACTCGTCGATCCCCAGGACTTGCTCCAGATGCTCTCGCTGCAGCTTGGCGTAAGCGGAGAGCACCGTGTCGGCCATTTCGTCCATGGCATAAGGATTTTGCCAAAGATCGTGGCCGTAAGCCGGGGAATAAAGGTTGAAGCGAAAAAGGGCCCGATCGAGTTCTCGGCATCGACTGCTGCCGAGAATTTTCTCATACGGTTTCCAGCTGGCTTCGCCCTCTTCGAGGGCATGCTCCAGGATAGTTTGGCGCAACGCCAGATACTTTTCCTGTTGAGGGGTCATCTCCTCGCCCTTGCGCGGTTCCTCAGTGGCGATGATCGCCAAAGTCGAGGCCGACAACGGGTCCAGGCCTTCCGCTCGGCAGGGTGCCGAGCCGAGCGTGGCGCTGACCAAACCACCCAATACACCGCATAACGCACAGAGGACAAACGACACAACCGACGAGCTGCGCTTTAGCGTTCTCGCTGATTTCATCGCTGACCTCCTTTCGCGGTCGGTGATTGGGTCTTCTGGGTAAGCGACCAGATGAACGGCTCGCTTGGGAACCCAGGATTCTCATTTCCAAACTCATGGGATAGTAACATCCCGTCGATTCTCAGACAAGCCCTTGTATTCTAAATTTGCTATTAATTTCCCACACAATATCTTCTTTTTCGTCGGGTTTCCGGTCACTTAGGTTGCCGGTCAGTTAGAAGGGGTCACCGGCGGATCCGACTTACCGGTAGGTCGAAGGACCCGGCACGCGATATAGTTTCTTCTTCTCTGGAGGCCCCAAATGTTCAAATTCTTGCTCAATACCTTCAGCCGTGCCGGCATGGCTCCGGAAATGTCGGCCACCGAACGAACCGCCCTGCAGGCGGGAGATGTGTGGCTCGACGGCGAGTTCTTCTCCGGACGACCGGACTTTCGATCCATGCTCGACGAGCCCTATCCGGAGCTGACCACCCAGGAAGTCGAATTCCTCGATGGCCCGGTGGTAGAGGTCTGCCGCGCCATGGACACCGAGCACACGGAACGTACCAAAGAGATTCCACCAGCGGTTTGGGAGTTGTTGAAAAAGCACCGATTCTTCGGTTTGGGCATCCCCAAAGAATATGGCGGGCACGGCTTTTCCGCGTTGGCCCAGTCAACCATTTTCGGCAAGCTCGGCAGTCGGTCCATGCCGCTTTCGTCGGTGGTTTTAATCCCCAATTCCGTCGGACCCGGCGAGCTTTTGGTGGAAGTCGGCACCGACGAGCAGAAGGACCACTACCTCCCGCGTTTAGCATCCGGTGAAGAGATTCCCTGTTTTGCCTTGACCGAGCCCGAAGCTGGGTCCGACGCCGGCTCTCTCACCTCTCGCGGTGTGCTTTTTCGAGCGCCGTCGGCCGACGGCCGGCCCGGAGAACTCTCCATTCGGCTCGATTGGAACAAGCGATACATCACCCTGGCTCCCATCGCGACCCTGCTCGGCCTGGCTTTCCGCCTCTACGATCCCGAAGGGCTGTTGGGCGAGCAACAGGACCTCGGAATCACTTGTGCCCTGGTTCCGACCCACCTACCGGGAGTTGAAACCGGACTGCACCACGATCCCTTGGGGGTCCCTTTTCCCAACGGCCCGACCCGCGGACAAGGGGTCGTGATCCCTGCCGCCAACATCATCGGTGGGGTTGCCAAAGCCGGCCAGGGGTGGCAAATGTTGATGGAAGCCCTCTCCGGTGGGCGCGCGATTTCGTTGCCCGGCCAAGCGACCGTAGGCGCCAAATACGTCGCCCGGGTGGCCGGCGCCTACTCCATGGTGCGTCAACAATTCGGCCTATCCGTCGGCCGATTCGAAGGCGTCGAAGAGGCCCTTGCGCGAGTCGCCGGCCGTGCCTATCTGCTCGAAGCAGCGAGAGTTTTCACCTGCGGTGCCCTCGACTCCGGCAAACGCCCGGCGGTGGTGTCGGCAATGATGAAATACAACTCCACCGAGCTTTCCCGTCAAAGCGCCCTGGACGGAATGGACATCATGGGCGGCGCCGCCATTTGTCTAGGACCGAGAAATCTTATGGCTCGCGCTTGGCAGGCCTCCCCCATCGGCATCACGGTCGAAGGCGCCAATATTCTGACCCGCACGCTGATCGTTTTCGGTCAAGGAGCGATTCGTTGCCACCCTTACGCCCATCGCTTGTTGGAGTCGATTCGCACTCGAAATCTGCCGGAATTTCGCCGGGCCCTGGTCGGACACCAATTCCATTTCCTGGGAAACTTCGTCAGAGGGCTGTTGCTCGGCCTTTCCCGCGGCCATTTGCAGCCGGCACCGGTGCGGGGAGCCCCTGCCCGCTACTACCGACGCCTGGCCTGGGCCTCCGCCCGCTTTGCGTTTTATTCCGACCTGGCCATGATGACCCTCGGATCCAAGCTCAAGAAACGTGGCCGCCTCACCGGGCGATTGGCGGACATGTTGTCCTGGATGTACCTAGTGTTCGCTTGCCTCCGACGATTTGAAGCCGAAGGCAGGAAGCAGGAAGACGAAGCCCTCATGCAATGGGCCTGCGAAGAGGGCTTATCTAAGATCCAAGAGGCGTTCGAGGGATTGCTGCAGAATTTGGACGTGCCCGTGCTCGGACCTTGGCTGCGCGGCCCCGTCAGTTGGTGGGCCAGGCTGAACCCCATGTCGACACCGCCGTCGGATCGAATCGGTGCCCGGGCTGCACAAGCAGTGCGTCGGCCGGGAGCCCAGCGTGACCGCTTAACACCCTTTCTTCACATCGAACCGGACTCGCCCTGGGCTGATCTCGAGCAAGCGTTTGATCTTTCCCATCGCAGCGAGCCTGCCGCGGGCAAGATTCGCCTCGCCATGAAAAAGGGTACCCTACCGAAATCCAGCGTCGAGCAAGCCGTCGAGGCAGCCCTCGAACGCGATATCGTAACCATCGACGAAGCCGACCTGATTCGGCGCGCCGGTCTCGCCCGGGCGAAGGCCATCCAGGTCGACGAGATGTCCCTTGAGGCTTTGCGCGGCGGGGCCACCGCAGATTCACGTGAGGTGGCCGGTGGCTGACAACACCCCGCCGGCCGGCTGAGCCGGGCTCGGACGATCAGGCGAGCAAACCGAGGACTATTCCATGTGCGGACGTTACACCCTGAGCGATCCAGGGACGCTGTTGCAAGAAATGAACGTCGACGCCCAAGGGGGCGAGCTGACTGCACGGTTCAACATCGCGCCGACCCAAGCGGTGCCGGCCATTCGCCAGGACGGCGAAGGCTCGCGAGTCCTCTCGTTTCTGCGTTGGGGGTTGATCCCTTTCTGGGCCAAGGATCTTTCCATCGGCAACCGGATGATCAACGCCCGCTCCGAAACCGCCGCCGAGAAACCCTCCTTCAAACACGCGATCAAGCGGAGGCGATGCCTCCTGGTCACCGACGGCTTCTATGAGTGGAAGAAAGTCCAGGACGGCAAGCAGCCGATACACATCCACCGACCGGATCGCCGAGCCTTCGTATTTGCCGGCCTGTGGGAGACGTGGGATCGGGGAACCGAGCCGATCGAATCTTGCACGATCTTGACCACCCGGGCCAATGATCAAGTGGCGCAAGTTCACGACCGGATGCCCGTCATTCTCGACGGCGAGGCGCGCGACTTCTGGCTCGACCCTTCGGTCCAAGATCCTTCGGCTTTCGAGCCCCTTTTCGAGCCCTATACCGGTGAGCTCGCGTTCACCGCCGTCTCCCGGTTGGTCAACAACCCGCGCAATGATTCGCCCCAATGTCTTGAGCCGATTTGAGCCAAAGCCCAGGGCCCCTGCGGGCTCACCAAGCTGTGCCGATCAAATACACGGTTGGGAGCTACCTGCCCTTTGCGGTACAGTGAGAAAATCTCAGAAAGCAAATCCCCATGGGTGATTTCCACTGAGCAGATCCCTTGAGCGAAGCCCGCAACAGCCTGTTCGAATCTTCAAGGTACCCACAGCCGCGCTTCGAGGAGCCCGATGACCGCCGCCTCAACACCATCTGCTGAAGATCGCCGGATCGACGTCTATCGACGCGGTCGCCAATTCCTGTGCGTGGCGAGGTCCGCCGCCGTCGGCAGCCTCGGCATGCTCTTCGAAGGCGAAATCGACGACAAGGACCGCGAGCAACTAGGGCGCCAGGCGCTCGAATGGATTGCTGAAGCACGCAAGATCGAGCCCCCCGGCAGCGGCTTTCAATACCCGGAAGATCTCCTGCCTCAAGGTTGGGACGTCATCCGCTGGCACGCCTTCATGAGCGAAGCCAGCCTGTGTGCGGTGGAACCGATTTCGACCGAGCAATTGGTGCTCCGGCCGTTCAAGAACCTGCATCCCGTCGGTGAGGAATTCTCCCATGAGGGAGGGCATGCCCTGGATAGTCCCACCGAGGCCAAAGCCCTCGCCGCCGCCTTGCGCGCCGCTCTCGATGTGGCGGGCAGCATTTCCAAGATCAAAAGAGCCGAACGGCTCGCCTACGTCGGCGATCCACAGCTCAGCTCCGAAGTCACCGACAGGCTCGTCGCCCTCAATGCCCGACTGTTCGAACGGCCCGCTCGAACGGAAGTCATCGAGATCAGCGAAGGTTTCTTTCTCTTGCCCCCACCCCTGCGCCAGCTGATTTTCGACGTGGTCTGGCGACGGGGCATGTTTGTCAAAGACGGCCTCGGTCGACAATGGGAAGTCCGTTGGCTGCCATTAACCGCAGATCCGAGTTTTCGCGCTTACCCGTTGTTTAGCCTCTTTCGTAGCGAAGACACGGAGCTGCTGATTCGACTCGACTCTAAGCTGCCTTCTGACCCGGAGGTCTACCGACTCAACGCTTCGAGGAAGGACGACCTCGCCGCGGTGCTCGGCGAGCCCCAAAACCCCGGCACGGGCCCCGCTCTCTCCAAAGTCCTGGCGACCTTGGAGAGAGGTTGACCGTCAGTGGAATCTATTCTTCTTTTCCGCCTGGACCCGCTTGTAGAGCCGACCCATCTGCTTGTCTTGGCGTCGCATGGCGGCCACGTCACGCCGCCGCTCCAAGTGCTGGAGTTCCCTTTCCATCTCCCGCCAATTTTCCAAACGACCTGAATCGAGTTCTCCGGTTTCCACGGCCTCCAGGACCCGGCATCCCGGCTCGTCCAAGTGCCGGCAATCGCTGAATCGGCAGCCCACCGCGAATCCTTCGATATCCTCGAAGGCTGCGGCCAGGGCCGAGTCTTCCGCCCACAGCTGGATTTCGCGAACCCCGGGATTGTCGACCAACAAACCTCCGCTCGACAGCCGTACCAGCTGCCGATGGGTGGTGGTGTGACGACCACGGTCGTCACCCTCACGAACCGCTCCCGTGCGCATGACCTCAGCACCGTTGAGGCGGTTCAAAAGGGTCGATTTTCCCGCCCCCGACGAGCCGACCATGGCCACGGTTTCACCGCCGGCGAGAAAGACTCGCAGCGGGTCTAAACCTTGATCGAAGAGTGACGACACCACGTAAATCGGCAATCCAGGGGCAGACGCCTGGGCGTCCAAACGAGCCCCGGCGGCGTCGGCATGGAGATCCGATTTGGTCAGCACCACCACCGGGGCGGCACCGCTTTCTTCCGCCATGACCGCGAAGCGCTCGAGACGCCTCAAGTTGAAGTCACCGTCGAGACCCATGACCAAGAAAACCGTGTCGATATTCGCCGCCACCAATTGTTCCCGGGTCTGATCTCCTGCCACTTTGCGCGACAAGCGGGTGATCCGTGGCACGATGGCCTGGATTCGACAGGGCCCATCACCGGCGATTTCCACCGCCACCCAATCTCCCACCGCCGGCAGGTCGTCACCACGCCGCAGGCGGCCCGCAAGCCGTGCGTCTCGCTCTCCGGCGGCGGTCATGACCCGATAGAGTTCGCGGGATTCGAAAACTACCCGAGCCGGCTCGAGCGGCTCCGACAGGTTGGACGTCAGCTGATCGAAACGATCAGCCCAGGTTTTGGAATATCCGAAATCTGAAAGGAAGGAAGAGTCCGAAGACACTTTTTGATGCATTGTTGGGGACCTATGGTTCGAGACCTGTTCCGAATCAGTCCATCGGCTCGGGCGCTCCGCTGCTTTGCTCGCCGAAGCTCAACCCATGCAGAAGCCAACAGACCTGAAAATCTGCTTTGGCACCACGGGAATGCCGTCGGGCATCCATCGCGGGAGGGTCGGAGGGGATAGGTCTCAAACAATCATATGCAGGCAAATTTTGGCATGCCACTAGACACTGCGCAAGGGGCGCGGTGGCTGCCTCGTGACGGTCTCGTCCTGCTCCCAGCTTGCGCGCAGGCTGATCAGCTGAGCCGCCACACTCACGGCGATTTCCGCTGGAGTTCGGCTTCCGATCGGCAGACCTACGGGCGCAGTGATTCCACCTAAATCTTCGGAGGAAAAACCTTCGAGCTGCAAACGGCGAAAAATCTCGTTGAGTTTGGCTCGGCTTCCCATCGCTCCGACAAAGGGAAAGCCGCGTCCGAGAACGCCGGCCAAGGCCTTGACATCATTGGCAACGTCGGGGGTCATGACCAGGATCGGTGTCGCATCCGGTCGACGAATCCGCTCACCGACTTGACGAAAATCTGCCACCCGGCGGGCTTCAAAGCCTTCAGCTTTCAAGCCCTCGACCAAGTCTTGGCGAACGTCCCAGATCTCGACCCCATAGCCGAGACCCGAGGCGAGTTCCGCTAAAGCACGGCCACAATGCCCGGCCCCCAAAACAGCCAAGCGACGCCATGGATCGAGCCCTTGTTCCAATCGCCGCTCGCCCTCCTCGACGGATCGCAGCTGGGTTCCACGGCAAGGCGGGGTCTCGAGCCGGCGCAGACCGGAGCGGTCCAGGGCCCATCCGCCTCGTCCCTCGGCGTAGCCCTGGGCGATCTGCTCGACCGCTTGCCGATCATGGGCGGGACGGCACAAATAGAGCACGTTGACCTGACGCCCGGCGCAGATCATGCCCGAAGGCTCAAAATCCGAACCCTTGCCGGACGACCTGCGGTGCTCCAGCTCCCGGATCTCGAAAAAGGGCCGGTCCTCCGCCAATATCCCCTTCGCTCGCGCTTGGAGCGCCAGCTCCATGGCACCGCCACCGATCGTTCCGCCCGTGCGATCCTCCGCCAGCCACATCATGGCACCGGCGGTTCCCGGCGAGTGGCGGCTCGCTTCGCCCACCACCGCCAACAACACATTCTTTCCGCGGCTCAGACGTTCGCGGATCTCGCACCAAAGGTCCAAAAAAAGCCCCTAAACCGGCTCAGACGCGAGCCGTGACTTCCGCCGTCGAGGCGACCGACGGCTGCGGACGAGCGGGCTCTTCGTTGTTGGGGTCGCCAGTGAGGAAGGTCAAGACACGCTCCGGTGTCAATGGCGCCTCATAACGCCATCGGCTGTCCGGGCGAGCTGCCAAGAGGGCATCTCGAATCGCGAAGTGGGCGCCGATTCCGTACATCAGAGGCGGCTCCCCCACGGCTTTGGAGCCAAAAGGCCCATGCTCGGTCGGCACGCCCTCCAAGAATTCGACTTCGAGCTCCCGTGGCATGAAAAACACGTCCGGCACTTTGTAGGTGGCGAGGGCGCCCGAGAGAATTCGACCGCGGGCATTGAATCTCAAGTCTTCTAGGGTCATCCAACCCAACCCCTGGGCCAAGCCCCCTTCCACTTGCCCCAAATCCACCAAAGGATTCAAGGAGCGGCCCAAATCGTGCACGATCCTCACGGCTTCGATGTCATACGTGCCGAGCAGCGTATCGACCGACACTTCGATCACCGCGGTGCCGTAAACGTGGTAAGCGAAGGGGTGCCCCTCACCCTTTTCGGCGTCGAACCAAAGCTTGGGCGTGGCGTAGAAACCGTGGGCCGAGAGGTTGACCCGAGCCAAATAGGCGTCCTTGACCAGGTCCGGCCAATGCCTCGGGGTGGCCTCGCCGTCCAAGAGCACGACTTCTTCGGCAATCGCCAGGCGGGAAACTTCGACCCCGAGACGACCTGCTTCATGATTTAAGAGGCGCTCGCGGATAGAGCCCGCCGCGCGCAAGGCCGCATTGCCGTTCAGCAGAGTCGTCGCCGAAGCCGCAGAGGCCGACATATTGGCGATGCGACGGGTATTGGTGCTTTCTACCCGCACACGATCCCGTGAAATGCCCAAGGCCCGCGACACCACCGTGGCGATATTGGTGTTCAGACCTTGACCCATTTCAACGCCGCCGGTAGAGACGGAAACGCTGCCGTCCGTATAGACGTGAACCAGGGATGAAGCTTGGTTCATGAAGGTCGCGGTGAACGAAATGCCGAAGCACACCGGCATCAACGCCATGCCTTTCTTGTGGCGCGGCTGCCGGCAATTCCACTGGTCGATTTCCTCCCGCCGACGAGCCACGTCATAGCGGTCGACGGCTTCTTGCCAGCAGCGTCGGGCATGGCAAGACTCGGCCACTTGACCGTAGGGAAACCGATCTCCATCACTCAGGAGATTCTTTTCCTGTACCTGCTCACGACTCAGCCCCACAGCCCGAGCCGCCCGGGTCAAGGCCGACTCCATAACAAACATGCCTTGGGGGCCGCCAAAACCTCGAAAAGCGGTCATCGGGGGCAAATTGGTTCGACAGCACACGGCGAAAATCCGAACGTTGGGAATTCCATAGCTGGCGGTGGAATGAAAGACCGTGCGCCCCAACACCGCCAATGAAAGGTCCGTCGCAGCCCCTGAGTTTTGAAAATGGCGCACGTCAAAGGCCAGAATGCGGCCGTCTTGTTTGATCCCGATCCGATAATCACACCGATAGGGGTGCCGTTTGCCGGTCCACAGCACATCTTCGTCGCGACGCAAAACCAGTTGAACCGCCCTGCCCGTGTGCTGAGTGCCCAAGGCCGCCAGACACGCCCAGGCGGTGGCTTGGTCTTCTTTGCCCCCGAATCCACCGCCGAGTCGACGCACGTCGACCTCGATCTCATGGAAAGGACGCCCGAGCACAGCGGCGATCGCTTTTTGCGCCGCATAGGGGCTTTGGGTGGATGAGCAAACCCTCAAGACCCCGCCCTCCTCGGCATACGCTCGGGCGCGCTGGGTTTCCAGGTAAACGTGCTCCTGGCCACCGATCTCACAGCTACCTTCCAACACTTCGTCACAGAGCTGCCAGGCTTGGTCCACATCCCCGCGGCTGAGCCGTTGGGGCTCGGCGATGATCGAGCCACGCTCAAAGGCTTCTTTGGGATCGACTACCGGCTCGAGTTCCTCGATGTCGAATTCTACGAAGGCCCGGGCCTCTCGGGCTTGCTCCGGGGTCGAAGCCAGAACCAGGGCCACAGGCTGGCCTTGGAAATGCAATTCTTCTACCGCCAGCAGGGGTTCGTCCTGGATCACCGGGCCGATTTGGTTTTCGCCTGGAATATCCTCCGCTACCAACACGGCAACCACCCCTGGACATCCTTGCGCTCGGGAAATATCGATCCCGTTCAGCCGACCGTGGGCTACTGGCGACGGCACAACCGCCCCATGCAACATATTCGAGGGAGGCGGATCGTCATCGACGTAGCGGGTTTGACCCCGGGCATGGCGCTCCGCATCGAGATGGTCCTTCACGGCTCTGCCCCTGGGTAGGTCACCGAAAGCAAGACTTCGGCATCGAAGACGTCGGGGAATAAATCGAGAAAATGAGCCATCTGCAAGCGACGGCAGAGCGATCTTTTATAGTCGGCGCTTCCTCGGACGTCGTCGATCGGTGCGATGGCTTCTTGGGTTCCGTTCAAGATCTCCCGCAAGGTTTGGTCATCCAAGGGTTTGCCCATAGCGGCCTTCGAAACGTGCTCGAGGTAGAGGGGGATCGGTGCCACCCCGCCCACGGCCAAGCCGAGCTGCTCAATGCGCCCGTCTCGGGCTTCGATCCGGCAGGCGCTGTTGACGGTCGCGATATCTAAACATTTCCGTTTTGATACCTTTTGAAAGTCCACTTTTGCCCTGACCGTGCTCGGGATGTCGAGCAACACATGACTCACCAGCTCGCCCGGAGCCAAGTCTAAATCCTTATAACCCCGATAGAGTTGGCAAAGGGGTAGCTCCCGTTCCTGCGCGGTGCCCGCGGCCGTCTGACGACACCGCACTTTCGCATCCAAGGCCAGCATCAAAACCGTGACGTCGCCGATGGGTGATGCGTTCACCAGATTTCCACCGACGGTGGCCCGATTTCTGACTTGGAGAGAAGCGATCCAGTGCATGAAACGCACCACATCGGGTACTAAACGACGGAAGTCCGGGGATTCGGACAACTGCTCGAAGGTCACTTGGGCACCGATCTCGAGCCGATCACCGACGACCCGCAAGGAGCGCAAACCGCCTTCCCGCCCCAACACACGCACGCCGGTCCCCGGCAGTTCATCTCCCCGTTGCACATAGAGATCGGTGCCTCCAGCCAAGATGCGTTGGCTCGAAGGATCACAGATGCTCTCGGTGGGACAGGCATCCTCTTGGGTCGATCGCAAGGACACCAGGTCCTCTGCCGCGTCGGCAAACCAAGTCGGTAACCACCCCTGCTCCACAAGTCGGTCGACCGACCCCCGACCCGGCTCGGAAGGTGAGTCCCGCAGGATGTCGAGACCCGCTTGGCGCAGAGACCGATACCCAGTGCAGCGACACAAATGCCCAGACAGGGCTCGCTCCACGCGAGCTGAGTCGTGACTCGCTCCCGGTGAGATAAATACGGATTCCCGAGAGTCTGGGCCCAGGGATTCCTCACGTTCCGGGTCCTCACATGAGCTGTCTTCTAGGACCATCGACGTCAACGAGACGACGATGCCCGGCGTACAAAAACCGCATTGACTCGCCCCGTGTTCAACCACTTTTTCTTGGACCGGACTCGGACACCCGAGGTCGAGGCCCTCGATGGTCACCAAGTGTTTTCCGTCAAGCTCGTCGACCGACAACAAACAAGAGGTCACGGGTCGATAGCGAAGGCTGCCGTCCGCGCGGGGCTGCCCCACAAGGACCACACAGGCGCCACAATCCCCTTCCTTGCAACCTTCCTTAGTACCGACCAAATCCGGTCGACGGCGCAAGAAATCCAAGACCAAGGTCGCCGGAGGCTCTTGAGCCGTGACTGCGCGGCTATTCAGCAGAAAACGAGTCACCCTCGCCGCCGCCTTGCTCGGGGGCGACGACTCCCACCGTTCATCAAGATCCATCATCATCCAAAAAGCGTCTCTCTGGTCTTTTCTATCTTTCGAGAATAGACCTCTAGTGTACCACGCCGACCTCCCGCGAAAGCGGCCAGAGCTTCGTCCCGGGGCAGCTCCGGATGTGAGGTCTAGTCCTTGGAAAAGGGCGGTTAAACACACCGAATATAGCCGCGAGGCGATGAGACAAGGAATTCCTTCTAGTCATATTGCCTCACGCTTTCACGATTCCGTCCTTGGGTTGTTTTCATACGGATTGCTAACCCGAAAGCTAAATGCTCTGAATAATGAACATAGACACTTATTGAAAGTTGCGCAACCTCTCTGCCGAGGACTCGAGCGCTATTTCGTAATAAAGCCTGTAACTTGACACACAAGGGGCTCAAACGTATTCTACCGACCGTTCGGTTGAAAGATTCTAGCTTGTCATTTTGACCTTCGAAAAGGCCCAGAGCCACGAAGACGCTAGGGCCTAAACAACGCTCAACGGTCCGGATTCTTCGATTCCTTCGGCCGCTCCCGGTGCAAATGCTGCGGCATCCGAGCCGAGTCACAACCGACCTTCTATTTTGTGCTTGTTTGGTGTTAGACCCGCTCTCTTTTCGATGGATGCGACGGAGTTCCTTCAGCAGCTCCCAACGCATCGTAAGGACGTAATATGCAAAACCTTGCTCAGCGACGTGCCGAGAGTCCGAGACTCTCCCAGGCCGTCGGCTCCCCGGCCCCTTCCCCAGCCGACTTCGTCCTCGGCCCGCGAGCCCAAGCGATTCCCGAAGGTGAGACCGCGGTTCACGCGCTCGCCCGCCAATTCTCCGAATGGGGGATCGAAGAAGCCTTTGGCGTCAGCGGTGGAGCGATCGCCCTTCTCTTTGACGCTATCGTGGAGAGCCCGATCAACTTGCGCCACTTCCGCCACGAGACCGGCGCCGCCTTCGCTGCTTGCGAGGCCCACTTTGTCACCGAGAAACCGACCCTGGTCTTCGCCACCACCGGTCCCGGACTACTGAACGCCCTCAACGGCATCACCGCCGCAAAATGGGAAGGCGCCAAGGTTATTTTGATCTCGGGGTACACCAGCTCGCCGCAACGGGGACGCTGGGCGACCCAGGAAACCTCCCCTTACACCATGCCCCAAGACGCCCTCTACTCCGCCGGGCCGATCTTCGACTTTGCCGTGCGCATGGAAAGCGCCGGCGAACTGCCTCAAATCTTGCGGCGATTAGCTTCGGGCCTTGCCAAACCCGGTGGTTTCGTCGCCCATCTAGCCTTGCCCATGGCAGTACAGTCGAGCCGGGTCGAGCTCAAATGCTCCACACCCGCAGCCAGGACCTCGGTTCCGACCTGCCGCGCCGAAGACATCGCCGAGATTGCGACTCTCCTACGCCCTGAGCCCTTTGCCATTTGGGTGGGTTTTGGCGCGACGCGCTCGGCAGAGAAGGTCCGAGAGTTCGCCCAGCGCAGCGGCGCACGGGTTTTTTGCTCGCCGCGAGCCAAGGGAATCATCCCCGAGGATCACCCTCAATATCTCGGCGTGACCGGCCTTGGGGGTCACGACGGGCCGCTCCAATACATGGTGCAACAAAAACCCCGGTGGACTTTGGTCTTGGGCACCCGGTTGGGTGAAGCCACCTCTTTTTGGGATCGCGACCTCCTGCCCAGCGAGGGTTTGATTCACGTCGACATCGATCCCGATGTGCCCGGCACCGCATTCCCCGATTTCCCCACCCTCGCCGTGCACGCCGAAGTCGACGCTTTTCTGGACGGCCTCCTGGCCCACTTCCCCCCCCAGGCACGAAAAAACCTCGGAAATTTGAGCTTCTTCCCCCCTAAAATCGACATGCCTCAGATCGACATCGCCGAAAGGTCGCCGGTCCGGCCCCAGCTCCTCATGTCGGCGCTACAAAGCTGCGCCATCGACCAACACGACGCTTTGATCATGGCGGAGTGTGGCAACTCTTTCGCATGGTGCAATCACTACCTGCGCTTTAAGAACCCAAGCCGTTATCGGGTCTCGACCCTCTTCGGTTCCATGGGACACACCGCTACTGGAGTGGTTGGCGCCGCGATCGCATCACAGCGAAAGGCCGTGGCGGTGGTCGGTGATGGGTCCATGTTGATGAACGCCGAGGTCAGCACGGCGGTGCAATACCAAGCTCCCGCGGTTTGGGTGGTGCTCAACGATGCCGGTTACGGCATGTGCCGCGACGGCCACGCGGCGTTGGGGCTCACCTCGGACGGAATCGATCTGCCACGGGTTGAGTTTGTGGCCTGGGCCAAAGCCATGGGTGCCGACGGCACGGTGGTCGAAGCCGAGCACGAGCTAGATGCTGCCCTACAAGCTGCCATGGAAGCCCCTGGCCCATACGTGGTCGATGTCCGCATCGATCCCAACGAAGCTTCCCCGCTGCTTCAACGCTTTGAAAGCTTGATCAAACAAGGCAACTCAAAAAACGTCGCCGGCTGGGAACGCTAGTTCACCCACCCTAGCCGCCCAGCGGCTTGGACGCCCGCACGACCCCTAGCCCGTGGCAGCTTCCCCCCCCCCGGCGGCCGATGTGCTGTTATCATTCTCTCTTGCAGGAAGGAGATCCTACTATGTCGACCCACGTGGGCATGCAGTCCCTTGCCGTCAGTGTCCCAGATCGAGTGGTGACCAATGAGCATTGGCGTCGGTGCCAACCCCAGCTCGTTGCGGAGGCCGAGAACCGGATTTGGATGTGGAAGAAGCCCTTGAAATGGGACGAAGGGGGCTCGGTCGCGTTCAATCGCGAAATGGAGCCGTTCCTCAGCGATCCTTTTCGCGGCGCTATCCAACGTCGATTGCTACCCAAGGGTGGCACCTCCCTCGAACTCGAGGCCGATGCCGCGCGCAAGGCCATGGACGCCGCGGGCGTCACGGCCAAAGACATCGATCTGATGTTGCTGACTTCTTTTCTTCCAGACTGCCACGGTATCGGCGGATCCGCTTTCCTGGCCCGCGAGCTTGGTCTCGAAGGTGCCGCCTGGAATATGGAATCCGCCTGCTCGTCGGCAAATCTAGCCTTCATCACCGCGGCCAACTTGATCAAAGCCGGGCAATATAAACGCGCCCTGGTGGTGACCTCTTGCACCTATTCCCGGGTAGCCGAGGAGTCGGACCCCATTTCTTGGACGGTCGGCGACGCAGCCACCGCTATCGTGGTGGGTGAGGTCGAGGTGGACCGTGGTTTCCTGGGCGCCCATTCCATCCATTCCGGCAATACCTGCGGCGCGGTGGAATACATTTTGGACATCAACGATCAGGGCCAGGCCTATCACCGCATGCGCACGGGCAAGAGCGCTGGAAAGCTGCTGCGGGAGACTTCAGAGCCGAACCTGAAAGCTTGCACGGAGAAAGCATTGGATCGGGCGGGCCTAGGCATCAAAGACATCGACTTTGCGGTCTTCAACACCCCACTCGCCTGGTACGCCTCGTTCTGCGCGCGCGCCTTGGGCATCGACAAGAGCCGCACCATCAACATGCATCCGATCTACAACAACGTCGGTCCGTGTTTGACGTTCACCAACCTCTTCCACGCCGCCCATTGGCACCTCAAGCCCGGCGACAACGTGTTGCTTTACAGCGTCGGCAGTGTTTCGAGCTGCGCCGCGGTGGTCATCCGGTGGGGTGACGTCGCCTTGGGATCGATTCCCGAAGGCGCTTCGCTCGAAGACTTCGAATCTCTGACCCGGGACTACCCGCAGGCCCTCGACGACGTGGTCGCCAATAGCGCCGGCGAAGCCGAGCGCTCCACCCCCGACGCCTCGACTCCCGACCCCTCGACTCCCGAAGGACCGAACGACAGCAAAGAAGCCGTCGCTTGATTGCCGGATTACAATTCGCGTGGATTCGCTGCAACCGCGAATCTGAAGCTGCGCGTTTTCGAATCCCGAGGTGCCTTCGGACCTGCCCTCAAACGTGCCCCCCCAAGTGCAATCGGAGCTAGTGCTCTAAGCCATGTCGACTTTTCAGAAACCTCCCACGGTCAGTGACGACTACCGCGCGGTCGACCTTTACCGCAAGGCGGCGGAGGTCATCTTCCGCAAGGGCTTCAACTCGACTTCCATGGGCGACATTGCCGAAGCCGTCGACCTGACGAAAGGCGGGCTTTACTACTACATCAAAGGCAAGAAGGCGCTGCTCTTCGCGATCATGAGCTTTGCCATGGACCTGTTGGACAACGAAGTTTCCAACGGGCCGAATTCGACCACGGATCCAGTGGAGCGTCTGAGAATGATGGTTTCGGGCCACCTTAAAGTAGTGCTTCGGGATCCCAGCGCCATGACTCTATTGGTCGACGAGGAAAATCACCTGAGCAGCGAGCATCGCGAGAAAGTCGCCGCGCGCAAACTGGCGTATACCCAAGCCTTGCGGGACACCATTCAGGATCTCCAGGAATGCCAAGGCAAACCGGGCAGCGCTGACGAGTATCCCGTCGATGCCATGATCGCCGCCCAAAGTCTCATCGGCATGGTGCATTGGACCGTGAGATGGTACGACGGCCCCCGAGACGAATCCGATTTTCAACGGATCGCCGACCACCTCTCACGGCTGGCCCTCCAAGGGGTTCAATCCGGCCCGGCGGTCGGTCGTCACCACTAGCTTCAGACCTTTATTCCAAGGCCGGCTCTTTCGGATCGGGGCGTGCGACTCGCGCCCGCCACTCAAACCCCATACAATCAGCCTTTGCCGATTAGTCCTTGTTCGATTCGCCTACGGAGAGTTCCTTGGCCGACGAAACCCACACTCTGTTGGTTGTCGACGACAACGAAGAAAATCGAGACATGCTTTCGCGCCGCCTCAAGCGGCGTGGATATCGAGTGCTTTCCGCTGAAAGCGGTGAGGAAGCTCTGAAGCTCCTCGACACCGTGGCCCTGGACCTCATCTTGCTCGACATCATGATGCCCGGCATGGACGGCATCGAGGTCCTGCGCAGGGTTCGCAGCCGATTTGCCCAGGATGAACTACCGATCATCATGGCCACTGCCAAAGACGGCAGTCACGACATGGTGGAAGCTCTCGATTTGGGAGCCAACGACTACGTCACCAAACCGATCGATTTTGCGGTGGTCACCGCCCGGGTGATGAAAGAACTCCGAGGTCTTGATCGAGCCCGAGCGACCAAAACCGCGGCGGCAGGCTCACCCGGCACCGACAGTGGCCCCTTGGGGCCGGGAAGCGTGATCGACAACAAATATCGGCTCGAGCAAGTGGTCGGGCGCGGAAACTTCGGAACTGTGTACCAAGCCCATCACATTGAGCTCGACATGCCGGTGGCGGTTAAATTTCTTTCGACCCAGGCTGCGGAGGGAGAGGAAGCGCTCGCGAGATTTCGCTCCGAAGGGCGAGCGACCGTCAAAGTCAAACACCCGAATGCGGTCACAGTTTACGACTTCGGTACCACCGAAGCGGGAACCGCATACCTCGCCATGGAGCTGCTCTCCGGCGAGCCGCTGTCCAAAGAACTCTCCAGAACTCGCTTGTTATGGCCCCGTCGGGCCCTCGAGATCATTCAGCCGGTCTGTCTCGTTCTGGCCGAAGCCCACGCCATGGGTTTGGTGCATCGGGATATCAAACCCGAAAACATCTTTCTCCAAGACACCCCGAAGGGTGAGGTGATCAAGGTGGTTGATTTCGGTATCGCCAAGTTGGCGGGAGATCGCATCAACCAGCAAAATCTCACCGCCGACGGTTATGTCCTCGGCACCCCGGCCTACGTTGCTCCAGAGCGCCTTCAAAACCAGCCCTACGGCGGCCCCTCGGATATTTACAGCCTCGGCGTCATGGCATTTCAGATGTTGTCGGGTGAGCTGCCTTTCAAACCCAACAAGGACGATCCGGTGGCATTGCTCATGATGCACGTCAACGACACACCCCCGAAACTGAGGTCGATCGTGCCCGAGCTACCCAAGTCCATCGAGAATCTGGTGATGGCCTGCCTGGAGAAAAAACCCGGTAAACGGCCCACCGCCGCTCAGCTCGCCGAACGTATCGAGAACCTGCTGGAAGAGCTACCCGAGCTTTCGCCCGCAGCTGTGGCGGCTGCGACCGGTCACGAGCACAGAGCCGACGATCTGGAAGGTCCGACCCATCGTTTGGAGACCCCTTTGACCGGCCAAGGGATCTTTCATCGTTTGCTGGATCGATTCCGCAACTCGGGGAACTAGCCGCCCATGAGCATCCGCCAGCGCCTAACCTTTTCTTTCGTTGCGATCTTGACCCTCTTTGCCATTAACTTAGCGGTCAACTTCTGGAGCGACAAACAGCGGACACAATCGTTCCAAGAGCTGCAAAAAACTCGACAACGTCAAGTCTTGGCCGTCGACTTAGAGCGAGACATCCTAGATCGGCGCCAGGAAGTGGCGCTGATGAGCACCTTCGCGATCGACGATCAAACGGAGTTCGACAAAACCGAACTCGACGGCATGATCGCGCGCGTACGATCCACCGCCAAATCCACCCAGAATTTACGCGCACTGGCAGACGGCAGCGAAGCGTCGAACAAAGCGCTTCATCTGGAGTCGGTATATGGCGAACTCGGGAAACAATGGGAACTCTTTTACCGCGGTTTGGCCGGAACGGAACTTACGACCGAGGACACCAGTTCTCCATCACCTTCTCTATCACCGGAGAGTCCCCGAGATTCCGTCGGAGTGGTCGATCCGCCACCCGAGCCCGAAAGCTTCGATCTCGCCTCGGTCGACGACCTGGCCAAGGAAGCTCTCGGCTTGGTGAAGAGTCTCCAAGTCGAAGAGCAGATTCGGGTTCAGGCTGCTACAGAGCGCTTCTTCGAGGTCAGCGAAGTCACCCGCAATACGACCTTTTGGATTTTCGGCATCTCCATCTTGGTTTCCATGGCAGTCGCTATCTCGGTCTCCACCTACCTTGCTCGTAGCCTCAAAGCGATAGAAATCGGTGCGAGGAAAATCGGGGAGGGCGACCTGGAACACCAGATTCCAGTCAAGAGCCAAGATGAGCTAGCTCAGCTCGGATCCGCCTTCAACCACATGTCCGAGCGCCTGAAGGTCGCTCGAGAACGTGAAGAACAAGCCCGGCTGGCAGCGGAAAGCGCCAATCGCGCCAAGAGCACTTTTTTGGCCAACATGAGCCACGAGCTACGCACGCCCATGAACGCCATCATCGGCTACGGTGAAATGTTGGTGGAAGATGCTGAGGATGACGGCCGAGAAGATCTCATTCCGGATCTGACCAAAATCCTGGCGGCGGGCAAGCATTTACTGGCATTGATCAACGACATTCTCGATTTGTCAAAAATTGAAGCCGGCAAGATGACCCTCTTTTTGGAGGAAATCCAAGTCCAGAATCTAGTGGACGACGTAGCCTCTACCATCGAGCCCCTGGTCACCAAGAATCGAAATCAATTCGAAATCGATCTGGCAGACGGATTAGGCACCTTAGTGGCCGACGAAACCAAGGTTCGGCAGACCTTATTCAACCTGCTGTCCAATGCTTGCAAATTTACTTCCGAAGGCACGATCACCCTGCGTTGCCGCCGACAGGCCCGAAGGGGCAAGGCCGATCGATTCTTTTTTGAGGTCAGTGACACTGGAATCGGCATGACGGACGAGCAGCTGGCCAAGGTTTTCGACGAATTCACCCAAGCCGACGCCTCGACCACCCGGAAATTCGGCGGTACCGGCCTTGGCCTGTCGATTTGTAAGAAGTTCTGCCAGCTGATGGGCGGGGACATCCGGGCCGAAAGCCGACCCGACGAAGGTAGCACCTTCATTGTCGAGCTGCCCGCCGTGGTCGACGACGCACCGGAAGCTCCTACCGAGGAAGCCCTACGGCCCGCTCCAGACGGCCAAGATACCCGCTCACCTGCTGCCCAGCCCGAGGTTATGCCGAGCTGAGCCAACCACCGGCTTAGAGGAATCTCAGTTTATGGCCCCCGACGACCAGCAGACCGACAAGCACTTATTGCTTGTTGAGGACAACGAAATGAATGCCGACATGTTGTCCCGGCGATTGCGACGCAAGGGCTACCGTATTTCCCTGGCGGTCGATGGCCAGGAGGGTATCGACCTGACCCGCCGGTTGCGCCCGCTGCTTGTGCTCATGGACATGAGCTTGCCCGGAATCGACGGCTGGGAAGCGACACGCAGGCTGAAGGCGGACTCCGCAACCCGCCACATTCCGATCATCGCGCTCACGGCCCACGCCATGTCCGAGGATCGTCAAAAAGCACTGGACGCGGGTTGTGACGAATACGACACCAAACCCGTGGAGCTACCTCGACTCCTGCGCAAGATCGAGGCCTTGCTCAAATCTTCCGCCTCCTGATCGCACCTCAGCCGCCTCCCCCGACCACAACTGCCTTCAGCTTGGCCAGGGCCTCTTCCCTGCGCGCCAGCTCAGCTCGAGTTTGCTCCAGCTCGTGGCGCAACCGAGCATTCTGCTTCTGGAGCTTTTGCAAATCACTCTCCGCCACCGTAGCCTCCGCCAGCTCGTCGGCGGTTTCTGCCTGGGTCACCTTTTCCTGCTTCAAGGCGTGCTGGACCTCTTGCTTGGCGGCGGTGACCGATTCGACTTGCGCCAGCAAGGCACGCAAGGCTTTAACTTCAGATCCGCTCTGACCTCTAAAGGTCTTCGGTACCTCGGCGAGATGGTTTCGGGCCAGATCCAAATCCGCTGGACTCTTGGCCACAGCCGCCAACGCCGAGCGGTAATAGGCTTCGGCCCGCCTATCATCCGACTTGTCTAAACCTTCGATCAGCTGACTGTAGAGTTCGAGGGCCTGGTCGTGGCGGCCGGCTTCAAGAGCCTGATTCGCCTGTTTCACGACCCGTCTCGACTCAAAAAAACCCAAGCTCTTGGTCCCGTCACTTGCCCAGGCCGAGCCGGCCCCGAGCCAAATAGCCAGCCAGCCGATCAAGCCGACCCACCGACCAATAACACCTATACTCATGACACGAATCTCCCTTGATTACCCCATGGTGAATCACCATGGAAAGTCGATTGTAGCCGCTCTTGAGCTACCTTCCCAGCCCTCTAGGCCCTAGTTGAGACAATGATCCGACCGCCGACCCCACCTTCCCAGCCGCAGACAGATCTGCTTTCACGGAAGCTCTGGACCGTGGACCAGGAGCTGATGGCGTGGATCGCCGTGGGAATTGGTCTGTGGGTCACGTTCGCCCTCGCCCCCGCACCCCTGTCACAGCAGGGGGCAGAGATTTGGGTCTGGCCCTTGGGCTGGGCGGCCTTCGCCTGGGTCAGGTCGTCCCGGACGGGCTCGCGGGCCTGGTTGGCCCATCATTTCGTTGGGTGTCTGACGCTTTTTCTTCCTTGGCTCAATTCCCTTTCATCGAGATCCACACCCGTCTTGGACTGGGGTGAGAACCAGATGGCTGGGGCCTTGGTGCTCTTTCTGCCGCTTTGGCTCGTCGAAGCTCGAAAGCCGAGCTGCTTGAGCGCGCGATGTTTTTTTGCCGCTTTGAGCCTTTGCTGCCTGGGCCGGCTGTGGCAGCTCCATTCGAGGGGAGCTTGGCTCGCCGTAGGCCTGGCGATGGCCGCCACCTGGGTCTTGGGATCCAATCGCCCGCTCAGCAGCTTTGCAGGTCCGGTCTCCAAATTGGGATTTGCGGCCTTGCTCGTGACCCTGCTGATGCCCGCTGCAGCCCACCGAAGCATGAACTTTCTGCTCTTCGAGCATCAGCTCAAAGGGGCGACCCTCGAAGCCGCGTTGACCGGGCGTCCAGCGATTTGGTGGCGAAGCCTGATCGCTGGGTCCGATCTGCCCTTCGGCATCGGCCTAGGATCTTCACCCAAGGTCTTGGCCGAACTCTATCCGGGTGAAATCCCCGACCCGAGCCATGCTCACCAACAGGTGCTGCAATTCGGTTTGGAGTTGGGATGGCTGGGTCTCGGATCTTGGCTCGCCCTATGCCTGATCTGTTGCCGACGGCCGGCCGCCCTTCTGTCAGCCCGATGGGGCTCGGTCCACCCATCCGCCCCTGCCCCGGAGCCGGCTGCGATCCTCGGCGCCTGGCTGGGATTCGGCGTCTTTGGCCTAACCGACTGCCTACCGCCCGCCCACCTATCGAGCTTCGGGATCTGGACCCTGCTGGCGCTCTCGGCAGCGACACCCTTTTGCGCCGGTGCAACGGGTGCTGAAACCTCTGCTGAAACCTCTGCCGAAACCGGTCGGGCCAGGCACGAAAAACACCTTCGGTTCTCGGGTCGCAAGGTCGGCCTGCCGTTGCTCGGGATCTCAATCCTTCTGCTGACGTTGGGGCCCGGCGATCTTCGACATCGATCCGCTGTCCGAGCCCTCTTCGACGAAGATTCCCAAGCGGATCGAGCGGTCGCCGAAGATCTATCCTCCGGCCGACCTTCGCCTGGAGATTTGTGGCTGGCGGGTTTGCTCTTCGAACGCGTGGACGCAGCCGAAGCGCGGGACGAAGCTTGGCGCCGGTTGATCTATCTCACGGAGAGCCGAGTCGCTCTGCTGCGCTTTCTCCGACCTTCCGCCAATCCGGAACTCGCACGCCTCGCCACCTCCGTCCACCCCACCGACTGCGAAGCCTGGTGGTGGCGAGCCCAGATTCACCCAGCGGATGTGCCTGGGACGATTTTCAGTCTTAGACAGGGTCTGAAACACTGCCCCAGAAACGCTAAAGCCTGGCTTGAGCTGGCCAATCTGCTCGGGAATTCGGGGCCAAAGACCCGCGCACTAGAAGCTTTTGAACAAGCTTGCCTCCACGGAGATCCAGGAGCCAATGCCTGCTGGCGCGGTGGTCATTTGGCACAACAGCTCGGTCAGACCCGGCGGGCCGTGGATCTCTACGGACGCTCTCGGCTGCCGCAAGCTCGCGCGCTGGCCTACGCCTTGACCACTCGCGGATCCGACTGCCGATAAACTCCCCGGGTATCGACCACCAACGGCGCATGTTCGAGCACGAGTTCGTAGTCGACACCGCGGTGATTGGTGATCAACAAGACCGCGTCTTGGCTCCCCAGGGTCTGGACGTCCAGCGGCACCGATTTCATGGTGGGAAGCCGCGGCCAAGTCCGCATTCGCGGCGATTGGGGAATGTGAGGATCGTGGTAGCAGACTTCAGCTCCCAGCTCCATCAAGAGGTCGAGAATCTCAAAGGCCGGGCTCTCCCTCGGATCCGCGATGTCGGGCTTGTAGGCCAGGCCCAAAACCAGCACCCGGCTGCCGCGCACGGCCTTGCCGGCGTCGTTTAAAGCCCGTTGAAGCTTGGCGATCACGTAACGCGGCATTTCCACGTTGACCTCACCCGCCAACTCCACGAATCTCGCGGTCTGGCCGAACTCCCGGGCCTTCCACGTCAAGTAGAACGGATCCACTGGGATGCAATGGCCTCCCCATCCAGGGCCGGGGGTAAATCTCATGAATCCAAAGGGTTTGGTGGCGGCCGCGTCGAGCACCTCCCACACATCGATGCCCATGGCGTCATAAACCACCTTCAGCTCGTTGACCAAAGCGATGTTGACCGCGCGAAAAATATTCTCTGTCAGCTTGGAGGCTTCAGCAACCCGAGCCGAGGAGACGAGGACCGTGTCGGCGAAGACGTCCCGATACAGAGCCACGGCCATATCGCCGGCCTCGTCGGTCACGCCGCCCACGACTTTCGGAATTCCGGTGGTTCCGAATTCCAAATTCCCGGGATCCTCTCGCTCGGGCGAGAAAGCCAGAAAGTATTGTCGGCCGCATTCCAATCCCGCACGATCCAAGATCGGGCGAACCAGATCGTCGGTCGTGCCGGGATAAGTGGTCGATTCCAGAATCACCAGCTGCCCCGGACGCAAGCGGGCGGCGATTTCCCGCGCCGTGCTTTCGACGTAGGCGAGATTGGGTTGCCGATGCTCATCTAGGGGCGTCGGCACGCAAATCAGCAAGGTGTCGGGCTCGTTGAGGCGGTCAAAGTCCGCGCTCGCCTCAAAGGATCCCCTTTGGACCACCTTCGCCACCCGCGACGGCTCCAGGTGCTCGATATAACATTCGCCCCGGTTGAGGGTGTCGACCTTCTCGGCATCGACATCGAATCCCAGAACGTTGAATCCGGCTTCGCAGAAGGCCAAGCCCAAGGGCAATCCCACATAACCCAAGCCCAGGATTCCAACCAGGCTCGAATGGGCCTCGGCTCGGCGAATCCAATCCCCCGCATCCCATTTTTCTGCCTGTTCCACGTCATGATCCTCGGTCATTTAGGCTCGCCTTTCCGCTGCTGCCACTGCTGATGTCGTTGCTCTCGTTTCAGAATTGAACGAAAAGCCTTGCGCTGATTGTGATCCAGCTTGATCGCCATGTCGATAGCCTCCAGGGCTTTTTCACTCTCGCCTAAAGCCAAATAGCAGTGGGCAAGGTTGGCGTAGGGCTCTGCGCGCGGCTCGAGTTCGATCGCCCGTTCGAGCGATCGAATCGCTGCCAAATACCTTTTCATCAGCATATGTTGGCCACTCAAGGCCATCGGCGCCGAAACCGAAGCCGGGTCCAGCTCCTGTGCCCTCTTCATCATGGCGATGTTCTGCTGTACGGCTCGGCCCGGAATCCTGGCGCCGGAAGCCACCATGGCATGGCTTCGACCCTCTACCAGGGCTACCAGGCGATCGGCACCCAATAGATCTCTGGCGCTGCCGAATCGCAGAAATGCCAGGCCAATAAAAACGCCGACGCCGACCAAGGCGAGTAAGGTCCCCGGCAACCTAATACCCGACACCGTATGGCTCGACATCTTGCTTGCCTGGCTGCTGTCCGTCGAGGTCGCTGCGCCCTCGGAATCCCCGGTCGGCGCGTCGGTTTCTGAGGCGAACCGATCCGACGCCAAGCCCGACAGAAACAACAGCCATGGATAGGTGATCAAAGCAACATGGAAGGGAAAGTTGGTCGAAGCCAGCACCAACATGCCCGTGAGGGCTGCGGGCTCCAATCGACGCAGCTCGTCCACATGCCCTTCATCCGGTGCCCTGGCGCGCCGCGAGCGCCAAAGGATCCAAGCTGCCCACAACAAGGCGACGGCTCCCAAAAGCCCCCATTCAGCGACGGCTTCGAGCCAATCATTGTGGGCGTTGACGAAGAAAACGCGATGTTGTCCGCGAAAGAATTGCACTCCTTGGTCGGTCAAAGCGACTCGAGCATTGCCGAATTCTGCCCGAAAGGCTCCCGGCCCGACCCCGGTGAGTGGATGGTTTCTAATCAGGTAAACCGCCGAGCGCCAACCGTCCAGGCGACCGGTCAGCAACCGATTGATCTCGCCCTGCTGCAGGCTTTCCAACTTCGAAATGACCCGGGGCCGAAGCGGGCTGGCAAAAGCCAACAACGTCGCCACGGTGACGATCACCAGGAAGCCGGCCATCAACCGACGGCGTGGAAAAGCACGGGCCCAATAGACACAAGTGGCGGTCACCACAGCCACCACCACCGTTAAGGTTTGGGTCAATAGGAGGCCGTACGAACAAATCCCCAAGGCCAGCGCAAGGCCGATCCGAGCCTTGCCGGCGGCGGAGCGCCACCAAACCTGCAAAATCAAGATGGGCAGTAGCAAATAACCCGCCAGGTCGAAGGCACCGCCGGCCAGGGAGGTCAGGGCCAATCGCTGGGTCAAGCGTCGCTCGAAAGTGAACGGATCAAAAAGGCCGTGGAATTGCAGGATCGCCAGCAGGGCCAATAGGGTGGCCGGCACGGTCAATGCCTTCAGCAATCGCCATCGCTCCTCGGCGGTCAGGGCGAGAGTCCAGCCCACCCAGCAAGCCACGGCGATCAGGAAGGACGGCAGGCTGCGATAGACGTGGGCCGAATGGGCGCTGAAGAGCCCTGCAATGCCGACCGCCAACACCACGGGCAAGGCCGCGACCAACACGGGTCGCTTGAGCCAAGCTGACCAGCCGCCGGGCCGAAATCGACGCAGTCGAATCGACAGCAGAGCCAACGACAGCAGCCCCAAGAGTTCCGAGGCGAATTGCTTCGGTGGCCTGAAATTGTCGGTCAGGCCCGGCAAGAAAACCAGCGGAACCAGCCACAACAACAGTCCGAGGGCCAAAAGTGTCGGATCGAAGTTGAATAGGGAACTTCGCTGCTGCCCGGAGGTCTTGGATTTCGACCGCGGGACGTTTTTCTTGGCAACCGAGACGGTCGGTTCACCCTTCTTCTTACCGCTTCCAGAGGATCTTTTTTTCGACATGATAGATCGGGCGAGACGTCAAAAAAGTCGGCCTAGGCCTCCTTAGTAACCTCACGCTCCGACTCGACGAAATAGCCGTCGATCAGCTCCCGCGCACGTTGGATGTCGTCACCCGGCTCGACAATCCTTTGGAAGAGGGTTGAGCGGGTATGTTGGAGGGTTTCGAAATCTCTCTCACGCAGAAGCTTCACCAACTCTTCCAACACCCGCACGGAGGTTGCGCCGTACGATTCATTCCTGGCCTCTCGCTCTAAAACAACCAACGCGAAGAAGAGCTGCTCCGGAAGCTCCTCACCGACTTCGAGGATCCGGTTCGGAAGGCTCGAAACTTCCATTCTTCCCTTTGAAGTCACCGGAGGAACCGGTGGATGGGTCGGCGAAGAAGTAGAAGTCGGGGAATCCCGCGGCTCTCCGGGCGCAGAAGGCGGAGTCGGTGGCAGTTGGCCGGGCTCGGCGCCCGATGAACGGTCAAAATAGAAAGGCAGAGAGCGCAGCTGCTGGGCGAAGCGAGAGAAAAGCAGAAAAAGCTCTTTTTCGGACGAGAAATTGCCCACCAACTTGGCGTTCTTGCCGATCTCGACGGCATCGGTCTCCTGCAAGACCACTCTCGCCTGGGCTTTCTCTTCGAGATTGATCGATTTGGCCTTCACTTTCCAAGAGGTCAGGCTGCCCTGGACGTAGCACGTCTCGGCGCATTTCACCGACACCGCCTCGACTTCGGCATTGGCTTCGATTCGAATGGATCCGTGCACGGATTCAATCTCGCCGTAATGACCTGAATTCTGGATCACCAGGTTGCCGGGAGTTCGTACCGAAAGCTGGCCGTGCACGTCGATCTGGATCTCCGTGCCGCTGGGAATGATCATCGTCGGGGAGCTTTCGCCTTTGCTCATTGGGGATTCTCCGGCCTCCGGGCCTGCTGCGGGGTGATCGTCGCGGATTCGAAGCCATAGAATACACTTCGAGAGCTGCTACAGCGAATTCCAGATCGGCGACCGCAGAACACCCTAATCAGGGCTCAGACTGGACGCGACCTGCGTCTCGGCCCTGCCACGGAGCCTCACCTCGCTGTGCTTTTCGATATCGATCCAGGTTCCTTTCGAGCCGGCGGAGCGATGGCGGGTCGACCTGTAATGCCCGCATCTGGTCCAACAAACGCTCTTGCCATTGGATGGCGGTTTCAAAATCGCCTGCGGCCGCCATGGCCAAAGCCAGAGTCTCGGCACCCTCCGGAGTGCTCTGCGTTTCGAAACCCTGTTGGGCCAGCTTCACCGCACGCACCTCGTCCCGCCAGGCCTCGGGCCCCACCGACAAAAGCTGGGCCGCCAAGGTCAAGACCGCGACGTGGGGACCCCGCTGATCGAGCTCCGCCAGCAAAATCGGTGCTGCCTCGTCCGGTCTACCGGCGAAGAGCAAGGCTTCTACCAACCTCAACCGCGCTTCCGAAGTGGCCCCGCCGGTGGAGTCTTGAGCCGGCGCCAGCTTCAGAATCGTTTCCAGATGGTCGACCGCTCGCTTGAAAAGCCCTTCGGACATCAAGACCCGGCTCAGATCCAAACGCAGCGAAGGTTCCCTGGGTGCCAGTTCCACCGCCTTTGCCAAAGCCTGAATTGTCGCCTCGGGATTGCCGGCCGACAAGCTCTCTTGGGCCCGACGGGCCCACAGACCGGCCAGGGCCGCCGACGCCCTGGGTTCGCCCGGCGACAGCTCCAAGGCGCTTTGGAGGTTCTCCATGGCCGCCGACACCTGCCCTAGCTGGGTTCGACAGGTCGCCAACAACAAATGGGCATTCAGGAAGTCCGGCGCCAACGCCAGAACCCTATCGAGCTGCTCGATCACCACCTCAGGCCCTTTGCCCACCTTGAGCGCTGCACGGGCCCAATCGTAGAGGTAGAGGGGATTCGATTCCGCCAGACGGCCGGCCTCGGCGTAGAGTTCCAAGGCCTCCGGCATCTGACCCAGCTCTTCCAGAGTCAGCGCCAAAGCTCGGGCGGCTGCGGCATCCTCGGGGCTGAGCCGGCGCGCTCGGCGATGATAGGCCAGGGCGGAGTCTGGACGCCCCGCACGAAGCTGGGCGTTGCCCAAGAGTAGCTGGGCGGTGGCGCCCTCCGCCGGACGGACGAGTTCGGCCCATGGATCCTCAAATCGCACCCTGATCGGTCCGGCTGCAGCCGTCGCCTCCGATGCCTTTTGAACCTCCCCTAGCCGTCGATAGGCCAAGGCTAGGGCGTGATGAACGGCGTTGGCCTCGGGCTGCAGCTCGACCGCAGCCTCCAATCGCTCCACGGCTTGGCTAGGCGATGAGCGAGCATTGGCGATCCTGCCGAGACCCCACAGCGCATAGGCACGGGCGCCAGGAACCGGGTCTCCCAAGACCGCATCCTCCAGAACTGGTTCCTCCAAAGCCGCAGCCTCCAAGACCCTCAGAAACTGAAACTCAGCCTCGTCGAAACGCCCTTGAAGACGATTCACCTCTGCCAATCTGAGGATCGAAGGCACGTGATCGGCAGACAGGGACAGCACTCGCCGATAGAGATCCTCTGCCGTCGGTAAATCGCGATGCCCCTGGGCCAAGATCGCCGAAAGGTAGAGCCATTTGGGCTCGTCGGGGGCGAGTCGGGACGCGTTGCGGTAGCAAATGGCGGCTGAGTCTTCGAGCCGGAAGCCGTGGTAGAGCAGACCTGTGTCACCGAAGGTCGCCGCCAAACGACCCCGCGTTTCGGACGATTCCGTGCCAACGGGCTCCTGGAGCTGCCGGTGCAGATCTGCCCAGGCATCCTGCAGGGCCGCTTGAACCTCGGGCTCCATGCCGTCCAGATTCGGCGGTGGAACCGGTTCGAGGCCCACCGCCCCGAGGGGTGCCCCCGAACAGAGCAGCAACAGGAGAAGCCAACGAACGTTCAAGGCTCATCCGTTGGGCTGGTTTGGGGATCGTCGGCAGCGGCTCCCCTTGACCGGCGCAGCTCCAGATAGGAGCCGAGGGCAGCTCGTCGGAGTTCGAAAGACTCCCGCACACCGTCGGACCACCTGACGAGGACCCGGCCCAAGGCCTCACCCAACGTTTCGCCAGACGTCTCACCATGCGTCTCACCCGACGTCTCGCCCGACGTCTCGCCCGACGTCTCGCCCGACGTCTCGCCCGACGTCTCACCCGAGATCTCGTCGGGGGGCTCACCTTCGAGCCTCCACACTAGCCGAGGATCCTTGGCCGAGGCATAGCTGCCGTCGGTCGCCACGCGACCCTGCCACAAGCCGCCCTTCGGGAGTTCGATTCGCAGCTCGGCGCCGATCGCCGGCGCACCGGTAGCGGTGGTCGGCAGCAGGCCCAGCCATTGACGTCCGTTCTCCGCTCGATTGAGCAACAAGCGCAGCGGACCGTGATGGTTGCTCACCAATAGATCCAGGTCGCCGTCATTGTCGACATCGCCGACGGCCACTCCGCGGCTGACCTCTGAGTTCGTCGCGTCCGAATCGCCGAGCACGACTTCTTCGAATCGTCCGTCGCCGAGCCCGCGGAAAAGCTGGTTGCGCTCTTCCAACGCATAAGCCTTTCCCGCCGCCTTGCGGGCGGTATCCTCGGTGACCCGCCCGTTGGCGACGAAGAGATCGATTCGACCGTCGAGGTCGTAGTCGAGAAGCGCCGTGCCGAAACCCGTGGAGGTCCAACTGGCATTGCCCAAGCCGCTTTCCAAGCTGGCGTCGGCAAAGAAACCCCGCCCTTCGTTGCGATAGAAGGTGTTGGTCTGACGATCCAAATGGGACATGAAGAGATCCACGTCTCGGTCACCGTCCATGTCGCCGGCCACCACGCCCATGGAGGCCTGCGCCTCGCCGTCGCCCGAGAGGGCACAGCCCGCCAATAAAGCCTCATCGGAAAATCGGCCGGTCGCACTGCCTCGCCAGAGGTGATTGGCCGCCAAATCGTTGGCGACGTAGATGTCCACCCAACCGTCGCCATCAAAATCCGCGGTCGCGACTCCCAAACCCGCGCCGCGACCGTCGATCCGAGCGGAGCCTAAAACCTCGGCGGAAACGTCGTCGAACGTGCCGTCGCCACGGTTTCGGAGTAGCTGATCCCGCTCGGCGGTAAAATTCTGGGGGCCGCAATAGCTGACCGCACCCGTCGGGTTCTTACAAATCACCCGGGCACCGAAGCTGTGCACCACGTAGTTGGCCACGTAAAGATCAAGATCGCCGTCACGGTCATAGTCCACGAATGCTGCGGAAACGCTCCATCTGGGGTCGCTCACACCCGCCCGGGCGGAAATATTCTCGAATCGCCCGTCCCCACGGTTTCGCCACAATTGGTTGGGGCCGAAGTTGGCTAAGAAGAGATCCACGTGCCCATCGCCGTCCACATCCCCCGTGGCCACGCCCATGCCGTATTCCGTGGCACCCGCCAATCCCGAGGAGTCGGTCACGTCGACGAAACGAAGCCGGCCGTCTTCGAGTTGGTTGCGACACAGACGATCGGAAGGCAAATTTCCCTCGCCCCGGGCCGCCGCCAGGGGCCCTCCTTGAACGGCGTAAACATCGAGGTCACCATCGCCGTCGGCATCGAACAACGCCACACCGGCGCCCATGATTTCGGGAAAGTAGTAGTTCCCGTTACGACCGCTCTGATGCTCAAACGTCAACCCCACTTGGGAGGCCACCTCGTCAAATGGCGGCGACGATTCGGCGAGGCAAACCGGCGCCCACCACCACAGGAAGAGAAACGTTGGGATCATCGGCATAGAATACACTGCCCGAGAGGTGCCAGGAGCTTCGGCCTGCCGGCTCTTCGCCATCCCCTTGACTCGAACCCACTAGCCATCGCCAGGAGGCTTCCATGTCCGATCTTTCGAATTCCCCACCCGGAACGACGAACCTTGTGGCCGGCGTTCTATGCATGCTGACCTGCCTGGCATGGCCTGTGAGCGGCTCCGCCCAGCCGCTCACAGCAGAGAGCGAGTCCCTAGGCGGCGGAACCGTCAGGGTGCTGATGGTGGGGGATAGCTGGTCGGAATTCATGTGGGTAGCCGGCTCCTTGCGATCAGCCTTCGCCGCCAACGGCCATCCGGAAATCCTCGAAGAAGGAAGCACCACGGCCATCAGCGGCACCACGGCCGCCGAGTGGGCCCAACCCGAAAATCTAAACCTGATCTCCGACGCGCTGGCCAACTTTCCCGAGGTCGACGTGGTGCAGCTGACGATCGGCGGCAACGACTTCCTGGCCGGCCAGCCGGGTGGCGGCTGGCATACGGGCATGTCGGAAAAAGACTTCGCCGCCCTTCAGGCCCAAGTTCTGGCGGACGCCGAAACGGTCGTCGATCACATTTTAGCCGTCCGTCCAGGTCTGCACGTGCTGCTCAGCCAATACGACTACACCAATTTTGTCGACAGCTTCCTGCCCCACTGCCCTGGAACCTTCGACGATTTGGGGCAACCTACTCCCCTTGAGATCAACACGGCCGCCACCCAGCTCCAGGACCAAGTGGATGCCTTCGCCGCCGGCCGAACGGACGTCACCTCGGTCCGTTTTTTAGGTCAAATGCAATTTCAATTCGGTTTTCCCAATGAAGGCATCGAGCCGGGAGATCTGATCCCACCCGGCGATCTGAGCCGACCCAGCCCGCTACCTTCCATGTTCTTGCAAAGCGATTGTTTCCACCTGAGCGGTACCGGTTACGACTTTCTAGCCCAATATTTATGGGAGGAATTCTACGCCGCCCACCTCACCGGCCTGCTCTTCACCGACGGTTTCGAAACCGGCGATTTGACCGCCTGGCAATAGCCCATCAGGGGCTAAGCGCCCTTTTTGCTCAAACCCTTGATCCGTCGCTCGGCCAGTCTGGCGGTGGCGAATGCTTCCGGACCGCCTTCTGGCTCGTCAGAGTCGATCACGCGACGATAGAGTTCAACCGCAGCTGCGGCCTCCCCAAGACTTTCGGCGATCCGGCCGAAGACGTACCAATCGTGAATCCTCGGCTCCTCGACTCCCGCCATTTCGATCGATTGCATCAAGACTTTCAAGGCCTCCGACGCGCGATCTTTTTCCGCCAGGATCGTCGCCAAGGTATGCAAGCCGGCGGCAGACTTATAGTTGTCCATTTGCGCACTGCGCTGAGCCATTTCCAGCGCACGATCCAGATCCGGCTGCTCCGTGAACAGGAGGTACCAGGCGTAGTTGTTGAAGTCCGTAGACTGCGACGCGGAAGCCGCTTCCTTGGCTTCGAGCAGCTCAAACACCTTGGGCAGATCGGCGGAATCCACCGCCGCCAGCTGCATGAAGTTGTAAGCAAAATCGTTCTTGGGATCTTCTTCCAACATACCCTGGCCGATTCGATAGACCTCTTCGTGTTTTCCCAGGGCGACCCAGGCTAGGCCCCGAAGCCCTAAGGGCGTCTCGGACTCGGGTTCCTCTTCCACCCAAGCTCCGGTCACCTCAAGGACTATCTCCGCCTGCTCCTTCTCCAGCTCCGTGGCCGGAAGAAACGAAGCGATGATCGCCAGCTGAGCGGCCCGTCTGGCGTTCGCATCCTCGACCGAAACCCACTTTTCCCGCAGCTCATCAACCGCATCCTGCTTACCGTCGACCGCCCTAAAGATCTGGCTTACGAACCTCAAGAACTGCTCTTGGGAAAGATCTCCGAAGGGCTCGCCGAAACCCTTGGACCCTTTCCACAAGGGTTGAGAGGCGTGATTGATGAACGGATCTGGGGAGACCTCAAGCGCAAGATCGTCATGGGCCCATTCGAGCCAGGTTTTGGCCACTTCGACTTGGTCGGCATCCAACAAGCTCAAGGCATGATCGGCGATCAGCGAGCCTTGATCGGCAAAACTCAGCAACTCGAGGCCATCGTTCTCCTTGATCAAATAAGCGACCAATGGTGGATCCCCGGATCCCGGGATGCCCGCTTCCACTCGCAAACCCTTGCCGGTCCCGTCCTCGGAGACTTCGACCTTGACCTGGCTCAGGGAGAGGTCCAACGCCGCATCGATCCCCATCTCGGCCAAGACTTGTCGGTCCATTCGGCTGCGCAAGAGCTGTTCGAGCGGCTCCAAGTCATCGGTTTCCAGATCCTTGAGTTCGTCCTTCAAGCGGCTGCCGGCCATCGCCAAGATGCCTTCAACTCCATCCTTCATCAAGGTGGCGATGAATCGGCGAGCCCACTGTTCAGGATTGGACGCCTCGAGCTTCATCTCCTCGTGACGCTCGGTCCGACGCAGGATGTCGACAAAGACCAAGAGCTGAGCTGCGTTGCTCTGCCCACTGCTGGCCTGCTCGGCTAAATCGGCCGCCAAGTCATACTCTCTGTGGGCCAAGAGTTGATAGGCCGCCATGGCCAAGATTTGAGTGCCGTCACTCTCGCCCGATCGGGCCGCGACCGCCTTCTCGGTTCCGTCCAACACCGCGACAGCCCCCGTATGCCACGCACGTACTCCCTGGTCTCCGGCCACCTCTTTGGACGATGCATAGAGTTCGCGCAGGTCCTCAAAACGACCCATTCGATAGAGCAGCTCAAGCCGGCGCCGAATCGCATCCACCGGATCGGAGGCTATGCCGTCCAGGGCTTCCAGCTGCTCCAGAGCCCCTTCCAAATCCGCCCCTTCGCCCAGCCAAATCCCTTCGTCGTTGAGGCTCAGCAGGACGGAAAGCCTCAGGCGATGCACGGAATTTTCCGGATCGAGTTCGATGGCTTTGCGGTAGGCCTCCGACGCGCCGGCACGGTCGAACCCCACCGAGTGAAGGCGCCCGATTTCGTCGTGATCGAGCACCAAACCCAAGAATTGGTGGGCAATATCTGAATCCGGCTCCAAGTCCACTGCAGCGCGTGCTTCTTGGCGAGCACGAATGCCCAAACCGGCATTGAGCAGGGCCCGAGCCAAACGCGAACGGTGCAACGCCAGCTTCGGCTCGGCCTTCTGGTTGGCCCGAAAGATCTCGAGCGCAGCGGCCAAATCGCCGGAACTCAAGGCTTGCTCACCGGCGTGACGCATCTCTACGAGCCAAACCGGGTTTTCGAGCAATTCCTCCAAGGTCTTGCGTGCTTGATTAACTTGGTCAGCAGTCCATCTCGCCGGCCCTGAATCAAAAATCAGTTCCAGATCGAGGGAACCGTCTTCGTTGACCTTCCACCCCTGCTGGAAGGTGCCGCCACCGATTTCTACGGTTTTGGTCTCCGGCACCTCGGCGGGCACGTAACCGAGAGGCGGCACCACGTGCTGACGTGCTTCGTGTCGATATGGCAGCAGCAGCAAGTCGTGCTTTCTCGGTTCATCCTCTTCGTACTCGAAGAGAGTCTGGGGCAGGTCGTCGAAAAGATCTCCGAGATTGCGAGCAACTGCCGCGTCGGTCAGGTCGGTCAACGCCCAGCCTACGCCTTCCGCTGCCAGCTTGAACTCGAATGGAATCGATAGGTCTCCGGGATCGGTCCAGGTCACCTCACTGACGGTCTCCACTCCCATCTGCTCCGACATGTTGGTCTTCATCTCGTCGTGCATCTGCCGGGCATCGATGACAGCGTAGGAACGGCGAAGGGCTCTTTCGTTGGAACCGGAAATCCGTCCGAGCTCGACCATCGTGCCCTTGCCCAGGCGGGGATCGAGAGTGATCTCGCGTTCTTCGACGGTGAGATTGTCGGCTGGAGAATCCAAAGGCGTGCGCACTAAACCGCTGATTCCTTGGCCGGTCACCAGCGCCAGACGATCTTGATCGGGAAACGGCAGCTCGCCGACCCGAGCGTGGACTGCGGTGGCGTCGATCCACAGCTCCGGATCCCCGGGCATCACAACAATCGCGTGGTTGAAACCACCGAAACCGGGGGTCGAGGGATCCACGTCACGGCCGTATCCCGTTCGCAGCAGTACTACCCTGGCATCGATTCCCGCTTGGCGAAGTAGACCGACCATCAACGTGGCCTTGTCTTTGCAATCCCCATAACCCCGGGTCAGGGTCTCGCTGGGAGTCCGGGGAAAGAGTGCCGCCTCGCCGAGTTCCAATCCCGTATAGCGCACGCTGTCGTGCACCCAGGCCAGCAAACGCTCAGCCACTCTCTGACGCGACCGAGCATCGCCGACGGCTTCGGCAATTTGCGCTGAAAGATCTTGACCTTCAAGGGCCTGATCCACGACCTGACCGTAGAGCGCGGCCACCGCTCGCCAAGACTCCGCGGTAGAAATCGTCAAACGGGGCCAAAGCCCGATATCGCCGGGCAAATAACCCTCGATGTCTTCAACCGGCTCACCGGGGCCGGGGCGGAATTCCCAAAACACCCGGCCGTTCGCTTTCCGCACCTCCGGTTTCAAACCTTCTAGGGCGTCGGCAGCCCAACGGAGCGGTAGGTCCTGCGGTGCGCTAACTCGGATGTGGCGGTCGAGCATCGGCACCCAATGACCCATATTGACTCGCTGCACGACTCCGGCGGCGAAAAGCGGCTCTTCGTCCACTACCTCGGACCATTCCTCCACCGTCGCGCCCACCGCAACCCCGGGCAATGGCGCACGCAGACGTTTTTGATCGGTCAGGATTTCCTGATTTTCCGAGGGGATCGACTCCTCCACCACTGTCGCCGGATCCAAGTTGTGCTCGCGGCCGTCCGGGCCGATCACTCGCGCCCCCAACCAAGGCTTGCGCTGATACCAGGGATCCCAGGTCGCCGACATGCTGCCCCAGCCTTCAACCGCCGACGGATCCAGGATCTGGTACACCCGATGGGTCTTACGGGTCAATCGGCCGTCCGCATCGAAATCCAGCGTTTGCCCTTCATAAAGCACCATGGCGACCGTGCCGGCCTCCACGTCTTTGGAAGCTTCCCGAGCCGCCTTCTGCAGCTCTTCACCGCTGGCCACCAGAGGACCACCCGCCCACGGTGCGGCCGCGGCCGATTCCTCGGCCATGGAAACCCCGGGTCCACCCCCAAATCCAAAGATCAACAGGAAAGCAAATAAAGCAGTGCGCCTAAAGCGACGGGAAAGTTCAGCCGGACAGGAGGTAGGAATAAATCGGATCAAAGGTGTTTTCCCTCATGGATGATCGGTATTTGGCAGAATTACGGGACGACGCCGGTTAAATCGTAAGGCTTTTCACCCATGATCGCAAGAAAACCTCATTGGAAGGCAACCACGAGTTCAGGAATCGGAGGTGGCGATTTCGCCAAGTCGCCCTTCCACGAGATTCAGATAGTCGTTGGGGTCTATCAGAATTTGCAAACCCCGCTGGCCGGCCGAAATCGAAATCTCGTCAAAGTCCACCATCGTCCGATGTACCAAGGTAGGAAAGGCCTTCCTGGCCCCCAACACCGTGACCCCACCCCGGATATAACCCGTAAGCTTCTGGATGTCCTTCACAGCGACCATGGCCACTTTGCGCTCGCCGACCGCCGACGCCATGGCCTTCAAGTCCAGGGTCATATCCACCGGAACCACGGCAAAATAGAGATCCTTCTTGCCTTGAACCAAGAGAGTCTTGAAGACTTGCGATGCCTTAAAGCCAATCTTCGCCGCCACCGTCGTGCCGCTCAAGTCATCCGGATCTACCTCATATTCCGCCACTCGATACCGAATCTTCTGACGGTCGATCAAACGCATCGCATTGGTTTTCTTCATCGCTGTCCTTCCCGATCTCGCCGAGCCGGCCAATTCCGACGGTGCAGCCTATCGCGCACAGTCTGATAAACGCCAAAAGCGCCCGTTCTGGGCGCTTTCACGTTTTTCTGCTCAATCGCTTATTTTCAGTCTGGTGCCGGAGACGGGACTCGAACCCGTAAGCCTTGCGGCGGCGGATTTTAAGTCCAGATCCTAAGACTCCATAACATCCCGCTTCTTACCTTAAGCCATTTGTCTATAGAGGTTTACCGGCTCTTCGGATACCGCGCGAAACCGTAAGACTCAGCGTGTTCTCGTCTCTCACTGTCCCCAAAAATGACCCACTTTTTCGAGATTTTTCGAGCTCGGTGCTCGCTAGAAGCGACTTCGGGCATACAGCATACAAGAAGCGACTTCGGGCATTGAGAATACCAAATTCTCAGAGCTTTCTCTGGCATTCAGAGCATACTCTGGTATTAAATGGTCTCGGACCGGTACCCCTAACCTAAAGGGGTTACTCATGTACGACGACGAAACGGAACGTTTGGCCGACGATTGGAGGGCTAGCGCTCGGCAGCAATTTGAGGGGCACCGTCGACGGCTTAAGGAGCTTCGTAGGTGTGTGGAGGATTCTAAGGAGATCTTTCCGCCCGGGGCTTTTGACCGGGAGACGGGTGCGCCTGTTGATCTTGCGTCGGCTTGTAGGGCTTGTTGTGAGCTTTTGGATGAGGAGTTTTTTCGCGAAGCGGCGGAGCGGTTGGACGCTGTCTTGGGGTGGTTGGACGGTTCGGAGCAGCCGCCTTTGGCTTCGGTCGATCGGACGGCGGGCTCGTGATGGGTGGGCCGGAGGCCTACGACGGGCGGACGGCTAGCGACGGCTTTCGGCATGCGCAGCGTTTGGTTCGTTGTGTGAGGCCGGAGAATGCTCGCAAGGTCTTGAGGCATGAGCGATATTGGACGCCGGAGTTCCTTCGGCTCTTTCTCATGCGTTGTGACCGCTTGCGTTTGTTGGATCCGGAGGCGGCTCGACGGTTGGTGGAGCCGGTCGCGGATTTGACGGAGAGGATTGCTTATCCCTCTCGCGCGGTCGGGCGATCTTTCCGGCTTTGTGCGGTTTCTTTGGTGGCCGAGATTTTCGCGTTGACGGGCGATCGACCAAGTGCTGATGAGGAGTTTCGACGGGTGGAGCGGCTGATTTCCGGGGCCAAGGTCCATCGACTTGCCGCGGCCGACTATTTCCGCCACCGAGGCGCGGTGGCTCGGCTCCGAGGCCATCGCGACGATGCCGGGGCCTTGCTCGGCCGTTCGGCATCGCTCTACCGAGCCGCGGCTGGGCAGGGGGAGGCGCACGGCTTGGCGGAGGTTTTGATGCTTCGGGGCTCGGCCGTGTGCTCGGCAGAATCCTTGGCTTGGGTTCGCCCGGATCTCAAAGACCCTTTTCGCAATGCTCTCTTTGACGGCGCTTGGTGGGGCTTGCATCAAGAAGTGTCGAAGCGGGTCGGTCCGGAGGAGCTGCAGGCTTGCGTCCGCCGGCTCCGCTCGGCGAATAGAAAGTGGTATTTGCACAGGAAAACCACCGCTCGGCGGGTTCGCTTGATCTGGACCGAAGGGCGGATGCTCGCCCGGCTCGGCTTGGACGCCTTGGCGGCGAAGCGGTTGCATCGGGCACGTAAGCAGGCCATTCGGCTCGATCTCCCTGTGGTCGTGGCTTTGGTGGTGTTGGACCTCGCTTCGATCTTGGTGGGCCAAGACGACCTCGACGGCTTCCATGCCTTGTTGGAGGAGACCGGGCCGCAGATCCGCTCCCACAAGGCCCTGTCGGATGTGTTGGAGCGAGCCCGGCAGGCGAGTGGATTGCAGGCGAGTGGATTGCAGGCGCTCGACCGGCTTTGGACGGAAGCGGCCGGCCACCTCGAACCGCCCTTGCTCTTTCGTGATCGAGACAACCACCAGTAATTCCCGCCTCGGGCGTTGGTGTCGTCAGATCGTCGGGGCGATGAGACGGCTGATGGGGTTGCGAGCTCTCCCTCGAGGATTGGCGAGGTTCGGGTGATCGGGATTCACGCCGCGGGTGAGCTTGCCGACCCTCTCCGTGAATTCACGAAGCCCCATAAGTGGTCGTGCGTCGGCCAACCAAGGTATATTACAGATGGTGGATATATTTGCCTACTAAACACCCAGAACGAAAGATGGCAGGTGGGATTGCACCGGCTCGGGCACTATGCAGCAGGTATTGCGGAATCATTTGAGGTTCGAACTTTGGATGTGAAATCTGAGGGCTGAAAGGGAAGGATAGTAGTGACAAGACAGCAATCTGAAGAGCTTCTGCCGAGAAAATGGTTCGCGCCACTAGTGGTCTTCTTACTCTTGATGGTCTGGGCATCGCTAGGATTGGCTCAATTCAACACTGAGGAGCAAACCCGGATCTTTGACATTTTGGCAAAAATCTCGACGATTACTGCGGTCATTGTTGGAGGTGTTTGGACCTATTTCTCCTTCTTTCGACAACGGCTGAGCGCTGAGAAGCTCAATCTCCAACAGACTGCTCAAGCACTTAGGCTAGATGACGGGCGGTGTCTGGTTAGGGTACTGGTCCAGATCGAAAACGTTGGACAGACAAGAGTCGACTTATCTTCTTGGGAGCTGAGAGCTGAGAGAATCCTACCTCTAGATCAGGACTCGCTTCATATTCTAAAAACGAGAGATGCCTTTACGGAGTATCAGGCGAAGTGGGAGACTATTGCAGGTTTTGAGGATGGCAAGTTTGGAGGCTATGAACAATTCGAGATGCGGCTTGAGCCAGGAGAAGGTGATTCAGTGATTGGGAATCTCGTGATTCCAACAGGAGAAGAGCTAATTCAGGTCGTTTCACAGTTCCCAAAGGGCCGCGAGAGACCTGCACCAAGAGGCCTTCGACGTGAGCCGACGCGTGATGCAGAATCCCAGCACCACTGGATCAGACAAACAGTTTTAGACCTACGAGAAGACAAGGGGGTTCGTATGAGCAAAAAGAACCAGATCAGTGAGTTATCGATCCCGACGGAAAGCACGGATTATCTACAGCGGACAATGCCTTATCGAAAGCCCAAAGTTAGCCCCAAGGTGGTGAAAGATTCCAGCAACTCGGGATCGTCAGGTAGTCAAAACAGTTCTGGGGACGATCCTCAATAAATCCCGCCCCGGGCGTTGGCGTCGTAGCATTTGATCCGCGGAGATCTTGCCGCTTTCCAGATCCCGCATTCCGGCGGCTAGGCGCGTTGGGTGAAGATAGTGCTGCCGTCGGCTAGGCTAGGACGTCCATGGCGCCTTTGATCTTTGTTTGCAAGGTGTCGGCGCCTCCTAGGGCGGCTGATGAGCTTGGCGAACTTTATTCGGGAGTCAGTTCGAATTCCGATCCGCACTGGTGTGACCTATGCGCTTCGATTCATCGCCCCCAAAGGTCGATTGAACAATTCCGCATCCAGCGGTTTCCCTCGATGATTGGCGACGGTTCGGTTGCTCGGGATTCAGGCGGCCGGTGAGTTCGCGGATTCGATGGCGATGGAGGTCGAGCGGGAGCTTGAGGCGGAGGCGGCGGATCGAGCCACCCATCAATAAACCCCGCCGCGGGTGTTCTGGTCGTAGTCCTCGCGGTCGGC
>CBDUGP010000022.1:0-95232 GCA_965366625.1 uncultured bacterium | reverse complement strand
CCGTCCTCGGTCCATCCGGCCTTAGTTTCATCGGAAAACTCCATTTCTGGATGGACCCTAACTAAGACGTCGCCGACTAGCTTTGGGGTCCTAGCCCCATGGCGATGGCCACGGCTTCGGCGGCGCGGATGCCGTCGATGGCCGCCGACATAATGCCGCCGGCGTAACCGGCGCCTTCGCCGGCGGGGAAGAGGCCGCGGGTATTGAGGCTTTGTCCGTCGGCGCCCCGTTCGATGCGCAGGGGAGATGAGGTTCGGGTTTCGACCCCGGTGAGCAGGGCGTCGTGCTGGGCGAAACCTTTGATTTTCTTGTCGAAGGCGGGCAGGGCTTCGCGAATGGCGGCGATCGCGAAATCCGGCAGGGCAAGGCTGAGGTCGCCGAGCTTGACGCCGGGTTTGTAGGACGGCAAGACCGAGCCGAATTTCGTCGAGGCTTTGCCGGCGAGAAAATCGCCGATCAATTGGCCGGGGGCGTCGAAGGTGCCGCCGCCCAGCTCGAAAGCCCGGCTCTCCAGTTCACGTTGGAACTCGATGCCCGCCAAGGGTCCGCCGGGGTAGTCTCGTTCGGGCTGCATATCCACCACGATCGCGGCATTGGCGTTGCGCTCGTCACGGGAATATTGGCTCATGCCGTTGGTCACCACCCGGCCGGGCTCGGAGGTGGCGGCCACCACCGTGCCGCCCGGACACATGCAAAAGCTGTAGACGGAGCGACCTTCGAGACCCTTGCCCTTGCAATGGTGAACGAGGCGGTAGTCGGCGGCGCCGAGCAGGGGGTGGCCGGCGGACGGGCCGAAGCGGCAGCGGTCGATCAACGATTGGGGATGCTCGGCGCGAAAGCCGATGGAAAATGGCTTCGCGATCATGTGCACCCCGCGTTGGTGCAAGACCTCGAAGGTGTCCCGAGCGCTGTGGCCGACGGCCAACACCACGTGGTCCGTGCGCAACACCTGATCGTCGTGCGCGCCCCCATGTTGGGCGTCTTGTTGGGCGTCGAGTAGGTGCAGTCCACGAATCGCTCCGTTTTCGATTTCGAAGTCGGTCACCCGGGTTTGGAATCGAATCTCGCCGCCGAGGCCGAGGATCTTGGCGCGCATCTTCTCCAGCATCTTGACCAGCTTGAAGGTGCCGATGTGGGGTTTGCTCAGATAGAGGATCTCGTCCGGCGCGCCGGCTTCGACGAATTCCGTCAGCACTTTGCGTCCCTGGTGCCTGGCGTCTCGCACCTGGCTGTAGAGCTTGCCGTCGGAGAACGTGCCCGCGCCGCCCTCGCCGAATTGCACGTTGGATTCGGGGTTGAGCTTGCGTTTTCGCCACAGGCCGAAGGTGTCGGCGGTACGGTCGCGCACGGCTTTGCCCCGCTCGACGATCAAAGGGCGCAGGCCCATTTCGGCGAGCATCAAACCCGCGAACAAGCCACACGGCCCCATGCCGATCACCACCGGACGCTGGGCGCCGTCGGGAAGGGGGCCCCGGGTCACGTGGCGGTAGGTGGTGTCGGGCGTGGGCCGCACGTGGGGGTCCGACGAAAACCGTTCGAGAATCTCTGCCTCTGTGGCGACATCTGCCTCTCTGGTGAGAGACCTGTCAGCGGTCGGCCTCAGGGTGACGTCGAGGGTGTAGATCAGCTGAATGCGACTTTGCCGACGGGCGTCGTATCCCCGTTTGAAAACCTCAAGGGTCTCGATCTGCTCGGCCTGCAGCCCCAGCTTGGCGGCGACGGCTTGGGTTAGGGTGTCCTCGGCGTGGTCGAGGGGAAGGCGAATCTCGGTCAGTCGGATCATGGAAAGCTCGGTCCAAGGGAAGGGATTGGCACTACGGTGGGGGCACTAAGGGATTTGGGCACTACGGGAGAGGCACGTCCGGGTCGTTCACGGGCTTTCACGGGCATTCATTGTCGGCACCGTGGATGCCGATCATACTGTTAGGATTCCCTCGATGCGACGCCACCGTCTCCTTTTCCCTTGCCTGCGACTCCTGGCGACCCTGCCGGTCGTGCTCGCGATCCTGGTGATCGCCGGCGTCGGCGGATGCGTGGGCTCGTCACCGTCGTGGCCGGGCGCCCCTTTGGTGTTGATCTCGATCGATACCCTGCGGGCTGACCGCTTGCCGGTCTACGGTTACGACGAGATCGCCACGCCTTCGATCGATAAATTGGCCCGGGACGGTGTGGTTTTCGAATCGGCCTTCTCCCACGTGCCCTTGACCCTGCCGTCCCACCTGTCGATTTTCACCGGCTTGCTGCCCCATCGACACGGTGTGCGCGCCAACGTGGGTTATGCCTTCGATCCAGGATCTCAGCCCTTCCTACCCAAGTTGTTGAAGCGAGCGGGTTACGACACCGGCGCCGCGATCTCGGCCTATCCCCTCAGTCGATCGGCGGGTTTCGGAGCCGGATTCGACTTCTTTGACGACGCCGACGATTTCTCCACGGTCAAACGGTCGCGCCCGGGCGGTGCCACCTTGGAACGACTGCTGCCTTGGTTGCGCGGGCGGGCCGAGGGGCCAACTCCCTTCTTCCTCTTCTTTCATCTCTTCGAGCCCCATCAACCCTACGATCCGCCGACCGTCTTCACCTCTCCGGGACGATCGCCCTACGACGCCGAGGTGGCCGCGTCCGACCATCTGGTGGGCGGCTTGTTGAACGAGTTGATGCGTCTCGGGCTCTACGATCGATCGATCGTGGTGCTGCTCTCGGACCACGGCGAAGGTTTGGGGGATCACGGCGAGATCGAGCACGGCATGTTGCTCTATCGCGAGGTCTTACAGGTGCCGTTGATCGTCAAGCTGCCCAATAACGTCGGGGCCAGCCGCCGCATCGCAGCACCGGTGGGTTTGACGGATGTCCTGCCGACCCTCTCGGATTTGTTGGGTTTGGAGATGCCGACGAGCCTCGATGGTCGATCCCAGGCGGGTTTGATGTTTGGCGAGGCCGGCGATCCGGCCCCTCGAACCCTCTTCGCAGAGACACTCTATCCACGTCTCGAAATGGGTTGGAGCGAGCTTTTTTCCGCCATGGGCTCCAACCATCATCTGATCGTCGGCCCGCAACCCGAGCTCTACGATTGGGGCTCCGATCCCCGGGAAACCCGCAATCTTCTCTCGCAAGACGCCCAGGTGGGTGGGTCGGGCAAGCCGGGCGAGCCGAGTGGGTCGGGCGAGCCGGCGGCCGACTCGCGTCGGGTGTTGGGGGAGCTGCGTCAAGATTTGGACCGGCTCGGCGCGGCCTTCGTGCCGGCGGGCGAAGTCTCGGAGGAGTCTTCCGCGGCCTTGGCGTCCCTGGGTTATGTGGGCAGCTCCGGCGGGCGGGAGGATCCGTCTGTGTCGCCCCGAGATCGGATCCAGGTCTACGAAACCTATCGTTCGGGCCAACGGGCTTTCACCCGGGGGGATTGGCAGCAAGCCGAAGTTTTCCTACGCAAAACCTTGGAGCAGGACCCGGAGGTGATCGACGCCTGGCTGCTCCTGGGCAGCGCCTTGGATCGAATGGGTCGCCCCGGAGAAGCTCTGGAAGCTTACCTCCGGGGTGGGCCGGTGAGTGATCGGGCGTTGGAGATCGCCGGTGAGGTGCTCGGCCTGTGCCGAAATCTAAATCGGCTCTATTTGTGCGCTGACCATCTGGCGATTTTTGCCGACGCCCAGCCCACGGTGCCGCAGATCCGTTATTTACAAGCCCAAACCTTGCGCGAGCTGGGCCGTTACGACGAGGCGCTGGAGGTCGCGGAGGTGGCCCTGCAAATCGCCCCCGCGGACCCGGACGCCCACTATTTGCGCGGCGCCGTGCTCGCCGGGCTGGAACGTTTCGAAGAGGCCCGCGAGGATTTGCAGCGGGCGGTCGACATGACCGGCGAGCAGCATCTGCCGGCCATGGTGGATTTGGCGATGGTGTTGGCCCGGCTCGGTGAGACGCAAGAAGCGAGGCGTTTGGTGGAACTCGCCCGATTTGCCGCACCCGACGAGCCCTCCGTCCGGGCTGCTGCCCGCGCGCTGGGTTTGGAGTAGAAGCGGCTCGGTATCGAAAGGCCGGCAAGCCTGGGCACATCCGGCGACCGCCCGCCGTCGAATATCAGAATAGGGCTTGCCGTCGCCCGCGCTCGATCCGCGGGTGCCGTAATTTCCCGCTGTGATTTCTTCTGCCGCGATTTTTCAGTGACACTCTTGGAGCCGACATGCATCAACGTCAACGTCCTCACGAGCGCCCTCGCCTCCATCCATCCCAAACGTCGCGGGTTCGAGCCGTCCCATGGACGACCCCGCAAGCGCGGGCCTACGCCTGGGTCGCATTGAGCCTCTTGGTGATTTCCCTGGTGATCTCTTGGGTTCCGGAAGCCTTGGGCGACGCCCAGGCGGGTACCACTGAGAGGGTGCGCGCCGTGCCCCAAGACCTCTCGGCCTTCCACGACTATTGGTCCCAAGGCCAAGCGGAAATCACCAGCTATGAGTTGGAGCAAGCCCGCTATGGCGAGGTGCACCCGGGTCACGCCGTCTTGGTTTTCGTCACCGAGGATTTTTCCCGCGACAAGCAGGTCAAGCTCGATTATCCCGAACGTGCCGGCGACGATCGTGTCCCGGTCTTGAAGCTGAATTTCACCCGCAAATTCAATACCGGCGTTTATCCCTACTCGGTCATGAGCTCGATCTTCACGCCCGTAGACGGCTCCGGCACCCTCAAAGTGTCCACCTCGGTGCAAGAGTGGTGCGGCCACGTCTTCAGCCAGCTCAATCGTCGGGAGTCGGGATTTCACATCGAGCAGCGGTCCTACTTCGAAGCCGAGGGCGACGCGGAGCTCGATCTCGAGAGCTTCGAAATCGAAGACGACCTCTGGACCCGCCTGCGCCTCAACCCCCAAAGCCTACCCACCGGCGACCTTTCGATCTTGCCCAGCTCCTTACACCTGCGCCTCAGGCACCGCCCGTGGCAAGTCGTCCAAGCCACCGCAGAGCACCTGCCTGCGGATGGACAGGGCCTGGCGGGATATCGGCTGACCTATCCCAGCGAATCCCGCAGCCTGACGATTCGCTACTCCGCCGCCTATCCCCATGAAATCGAGAGCTGGCAAGAAACCGTCGGCGGATTGACGACCCGAGCGGTCAAAAAAGAACGCCTGATGCTCGACTATTGGAGCCGCAACAGCCTGGACGATGCCGGCTTGCGCAAGCGTTTGGGTCTGAAGGACTGAAGGCCTGTGACGGGTTAGAGCCGGATTCGGCTCAAGCCTCCGGGTGGGGGTAGCTGTCGGATTCGTCTTGCGAGGGTCGGTGGAGGCATTTGAAGTCTTTTTCAACCAGGATCTCGAGGGTGCCCGTTTCAGTGGGGGTGTTGCCTTCGAGGCCGACGAGTTCGGTGCCGGTCCATTGTTCGGTTTCGGCTCGGGATAGGAGCACGGTGATCTCGCTGCCGTCGAGGCGTACGGTCATGGATTCGACGTCAGAGTTTTGCACGGCGAAGACCAGGGCGCTTTGAGGGCCGAATTCGATCCGATCCTCGACCCTGCCTTGATCGGCGAGTGTGGAGACTTCGCTCGGTTTGAGGCGCAAGCGGAGGGAGCTTCCTTGGATTCTGAGCTTCATGAGGGCTCGCTTTCGTTGGATTCTGTTGGCAGCACGGCCGCCGACCGAGCGGCTCGACGGTCGTCGGCGAGGATGTCGTCGGCGAGGCCATTGGAGTCCATTGTCGACGATTCCTCGGTATAGGAGCAAGCTTCGTACCTCCTTGCCGGCGCAAGCCCTTTCCGGCCCATGGATCCCCAAGGGGGCATGGCGGGGATTTTCGGGGGGCTAGGGAAATTTTCCCGGCCTTTTCGTCTGATAGCGAGCCCTATTTGAGGCCCAAAGTGGAAGCCCGTCGAGAAAGGGCAAGGTCGTGGAAAAGGGTTTAGAGGCCTATTGACTAAGGGGTTTCTAGGTTTCGGGAGCCCAGAAACGAATTGAATATAGGTTTTTTGAGCCTTCCAGGAGATTTGGCACGAATCCTGCTCTTTATAGTCTGTAAGTTTTACCACGAGGGGGGCTCGCGGTAAAAAGTACCCGCCTCGGCCGATCGTCGGCCGAGGCGGGTTTGTTCGTTTTGGGGCAGACCGCTCGGAATTTCACGGCGGGGCATCGGGTTGGTCTGGGCATGACCACTCCTGCGAGCGTGCAAAACCTCCTGAGCTTTCGAGACTATTTGAACAAGTGGAAAGGCTCGACGGTCGAGCTGGACTTGAAGGGTTACCAGGGTCCCTTGGCGGCAATTTCCGCGTTGGAGCCTGAAATGAAGGGGCTCGACGACGGAGCCTTGAAGGACCGCGCCGCAGCGCTCCGGGAGCGGGCCACGGCGAATCCCTTGGAAGGGCCTGATCTACATGAGGCCATGGCCTTGGCCCGGGAGTCTGCGCGTCGTTTTCTCGGGCTTCGACCCTATGACGTCCAGGTGGTGGCTGCCCTAGCGTTGGCCCGCGGGCGGGTGATTGAAATGCAGACCGGTGAAGGCAAGACCCTGGCGGCGGTGTTGACGGCGTTCGCCCGGGCGCTGGAAAGCCGTGGGGTTCATGTGCTGACCTTCAATGATTATCTCGCCCGTCGAGATGCCGAATGGATGGGTCCCGCCTATCGCGGCCTCGGCGTAGAGCCGGCATGGATCGACGAATCCTCGTCGGCCTCGGATCGTCGGCGGGCCTACGGCGCCGACGTCACCTACGTGACCGCCAAGGAAGCCGGTTTCGATCATCTTCGAGACCTGTTGGCCATGGGCTCCGAGGCTTTGAGGCATCGCCCTTTTCATGCTGCGATCGTTGATGAGGCGGATTCCTTGCTGATCGACGAAGCCCGAATTCCCTTGGTGATCGCCGGCAGCCGCGAACGGGAAAGCTCGTCGGCAGAGCGTCTGGCGCGATTGGTGGAGAGCCTCGACGCCGGGGTCGACTATCAAACCGACGAATACGGTCGCAACGTGGAGCTGACGGAGGTCGGTGTGGATCGGGTGGAGGCGATCCTGGGCTGCGGCGATTTGCACGGCGAGGAAACCTATCGACTGCTGACCGAGCTCAATTGCGCCTTGCACGTCCATGTTCTGCTGAAACGGGATGTGGATTACATCGTGCGTGAGGGCAAGATCGAGGTGGTCGACGAATTCACCGGCCGGGTGGTGGAGGATCGCCATTGGCCCGATGGCTTGCAGGCGGCGTTGGAAGCGAAAGAGGGTTTGAAACGTGGCGCCGACGGCCGGATTCTCGGCTCCATGACCTTGCAACACTTCTTGGCGGGTTATGACTTTCTGGCCGGCATGACCGGCACGGCCCGGGATGCGGCCCGCGAGATTCACGACTTCTACGGCAAGTGGGTGACGGTGATTCCTCCCAATCGGCCGTTGGCGCGAATCGATCATCCGGACCTGGTTTTTACCCACTTGGAGGCGAAGGAAGCTGCGGTGGTCCGAGAGATCGCGGCAGAGCACGGGAAAGGTCGGCCGGTTTTGGTGGGCACATTGACGGTGGCGGAATCCGAGCGCCTAGCCCAACGCCTGGCTGTGGCGGGGGTGAGCTGCAGGGTGCTGAACGCCAAGAACGACTCCTTAGAAGCCGAGATTGTGGCCGCAGCCGGCAAGATCGGGGCGGTGACCATCGCCACCAACATGGCCGGGCGTGGGACGGATATTTGTTTGGGCGGCCAAGATCCGAGCGATTCGGAGCATCAGCAGATCGTGGAGCTCGGAGGGCTCTACGTGATCGGGACTCACCGCAACGAGAGCCCGCGCATCGATTTGCAGCTGCGGGGTAGGGCCGGCCGCCAGGGGGATCCGGGGGAGTCGCGGTTCTTCGTCAGCCTGGAGGATGAGGTGTTGGTGCGTTTCGGCATCCGTGAGCTGATTCCCCAAGCGCTGATTCCAGAACGCCAAGAAGCGCCGATCGACAATCCGGTGATCCGATCGGAAATAGCTCGGGCACAGCGTATCGTCGACGGTCAGAATTACGAGATCCGCAAAACCCTTTGCAACTACGCCACGCCGATCGAGGAGCAGCGCCGCAAGGTTTACGATCGCCGCCATCGTTGGCTGTTGGGTCTGAAACCCCCGGCAATGTGGTTCGCAGCTCGGCCGGCCGAATTTCAGACCCTTGTCGAACGATTCGGCGCCGAGGCGGTAGCGGAAGCCGAACTCGCCGTGGTGCTCTACCACACGGATCGATTGTGGAGCGATCATCTCTCGTGGGTTGCCGACGTGCGCGAAGGCAACCACCTGGTGGGTTTGGCGGGCGAAGATCCGTTGACCCGATTCAGGGTCGAAACCGCGCAGGCCTTCTTCGACATCGAGCAGGAGCTTGAAGGTGCGGTGGTCGATACTTTCGATCAATTGGCGAATGCGGATCAGCTCGATTTGCAAGATCTCGGGATCCGCGGTCCTTCATCCACTTGGACCTATTTGATCAATGACGACCCGTTCCGAAATCAGCTCAGCGCAGTGCTGTCCGGACCGGGCAGCGCGAGCATGGCGATCGGTGCCGCGATGATGGTGCCCGTCCTGTTGATCGCCTGGGCGGTAGTCGATCGCTTTTTCCGACGCTCCTCCCAGCGCGGCTGATTCAGAGGCGCAGCCAACGATCGTGGAGCCAACGGTCGATTTTGCGCCAGCCGGAGGGGCCGAAGGTGGAACTCGTTTGCCAATCCGCTTGTTGGAGTTCGGCGTTTTGGCGAATTCCCGAGTCCGCCCGCTTCAAACAGGCTTGCAGCAGGTGATCGGCGGCTTCGGCATCGCCTCCGGCGCGCCGCAGCCGGGCCAAGAGGAATAGGGTCTTGGGTCGGGCGTTTTCGGCGATTTCGTCCCGGTAAAGGCGGATCGGATCCTTTGCGCTCAAACAGCGCTCGGGCACGTCGCTATCGAATTCGAGGGCGGCCCGTTCAGCTTTTAGCCGCTGGTGGGCGAGGGAGCGGTTGGCTTCGTCGAGGTGTCTTCCCAGGCGATTTCCGACTTTCAAATCGAGCAAGATGGACTCGACTTTCGGTCGGTCCCAGGCGTCGGGTGCCTTCTCCAGGTATTTTTGGAAGAGCCCTTCGGCGGCGTGCCATTCTTCGAGTCGACAGGCCAAGTTGGCCAGGGTGCTCAGGGTGCTGGGGAATCGGCTGCGGGAAAGGATGTCGTCCAGCCGGTCGCGCAGGGGGTGACTGTCCGCCGGCAGCTGCTCGGCATCGAAGCCGGGATCGAAGGTCAGGGCTTCGGCGATCAATTGCCTGGCACCGGGCTCGTCGTTGCGTCGCAAACGGGTGATGGCGGCGGTGAGAAGCGCTTCCGCGTGCTCGCCGAGCACGTCGGTGGAGTCGGCGTCCGAGGGCTCGTCGCGCAATTGGAAGGTGGTTTCGTAGGAGGTGCCGGGGGCCAGCTCCTCCAGAGCTTCGTGTAGCTCCTGGGCGTTGGTGAACCGTTGGGAGCGACCGGGGGTGTGGGTCAAGCAGAAGCGTAGCCTTAGGTCCATCTCGTCGGCTATCCGGCCGGCCTCGCGAATTTCCTCGTCACTGTCGTTCCACTCGAAGAGGATGTACTTCCATTCGAGGCGCAAATTGCTGTCGGGGAAGTCGGGCCGCGCGTTTTTGATATCGGTCATCAGCTGGATGACCTTCGAAAGCTTGCCGCCCACGCGGTAGCGCTGGTAGTTCTCCTCGAACGCGCCGTCGACGGATAGGCGCAGCACGTCGAGCCCGCATTCGTGCATCCACGGTTTGAAAGGGTAGTTGCCGTGGGTGGTCGCCATCACGAAGCTGTCGGGGAAGAATTCTTTGGTCAGCTCGACCATGGTGTGCAGCTCTTTATTCAGCAGCGGGTCGCCCCGGCCTTCGAAGTGCACGAAGCGAATGTGCTCGACGCCTTCGTTTTTGAGCTGCTCCATCAGGCCTCGATAGAAATCGACGCTCATGTAGTAGGGCGGTTTTTTCAGACCCAAACGCTCTTTGGGGGTGAAGCATTGGGGGCAAGCCAGCTGACACAGCCACGCCGGTTCCACGTGCAATACGTTCATTATCCGTGGCTCGAGGGAGGTCGCCAAACCGTGGCCGTTGAGGGGGCAGCGGGTGCAGAAATCGGGGTAGGGGAGTTCACCGGCGCGGAACGAACTACGGATGTGTTTGAGTTCGGGGGTGTAAAAGACCGGCTCTTCCGTGCCCGCGATCAGCTTCTGTTCGTCCAAGGTGCGCAGGATCAAGTCCTCGCCGACGTCGTCCCAACAGGGTAGACCCCCGTCGGGTTTGACGTAGAGGCTGTCGCACATGATGCAGCCCGGTTTCGGCGCCCCAGTTTTGTGCGCGTCGTGGGCTTGGGGATCGTTGGTTTCAGGCATTTCGGACTCCATCTCCGCTTCGGCTTTGGCTCGGCTGAACCTCTACATCATATGCCTACGACAGGGTATGCGTCAGATGAAGCCAAAGACCGCTGGGCTTGGTGAGGCGGGTGGCGGCAGTGGCGGCTGCTAATCCCAAATCTAGCTACCCGCCAAAGCGCGCGTCGGGCTCGACTGCGGTCGGCCTGCGCAACTCGCTGCGCTCAGACATACTCGGCCGTCCTCGTTCGACCCCGCGCGCTTTTATTGTCGGGTGATTAACGTTCTTTCTCAGTAGGTTAGGCCGCGGTGAGGATCAAGGGCTCGCTGTCGGTTACCACCACGGTGTGCTCGAATTGGGCGCTGTGGTGGCCTTTGGGGGTCACCAGGGTCCAACCGTCGGCCGATTCAAGGGCTTGGCGAGGGCCGGTGGAGAGGAAGGGCTCGAGGGTCAGCACGGTGCCTTTTTTGAATCGTCGCCGATCGGCTTTTTTGGTGAAGTTGGGAACGTGGTGCGGGGGCTCGTGGATGTGACGACCCACGCCGTGGCCGGTCAAGTTTTCGATCACCGAGAAGCCGCGTCGGCGAGCCACTCCTCGAATCGCTTTGGCGACGTCCGCCATTCTGCCGCCATCGGTGACCGCCAGCAGGGCGAGCCGTAGCGCTTCCTGGCCGGCGGCGCACAGCTCGTGGAGCTTCGGCTCGGCGAAACCGATCGGACGGGTGAAGCCGGTGTCGGCAAAATAACCGTCGAGCTCGGCGGAGACGTCGATATTGACCATGTCGCCGTTGCGCAAGATCCGGTCGCCCGGGATGGCATGGGCGACCTCTTCGTTGATGCTGATCATGGTCGAGCCCTGGAAACCGTAACAAAGCTGGGGTGCGGGACGCGCGCCGCAACCGTCGAGAATGCTTTTGCCGAAGGCGTCGAGCTCGGCGGTGGTCATGCCGATGCGAGCATAGGCGAACATTTTCTTGACGGTATCCGCGACGATGAAACCGATGCGTCGCAGGGCGGCTAGATCTTCTGGGGATTCGATCGACATGGGGCCTCCCGATGGTATGTCTTCACATGGCTCAAGGCGTATTTTAGCGGGTTTCGGAAATATCGTCCGTGCGGGTATCCCGCCGCACCGTGCACCATCGGCGGCAGCCGTAGAGGTGAAACCAGCGCTCGACGGTCGGTCCCTCGGGGTTTTGGTGCATGAAGGCTCGGTCCAAGTTCCGGTCTTGGGGGTCGGTCAAGGCGTCGGGAACCACGGGAATCTCGCCGAAGAGAAATTCTTCCATCGGTCGCGGGCCACAGTGGGGGCAAGTGATTGGGATGCTCATCTTTGGCTTGCTCGGGTGCGTCTAATGGGTGCCGGAGGAGCCGCGGTCCGCGAGGGTGCGGTCGCGGGCGAAACGATCCAAGGAAAAGGGGGCGATCAGCTCCGGAGTTTCTTCTTCGGCGATCAAGCGGGCCATTTGCTCGCCACCGGCGGGAATCGCCTTGAATCCCCAGGTGCCCCAGCCGGTGGTCAAATAGAAGCCGTCGACCCCCGATTTGCCGAGGATGGGGGAGTAGTCCGGGCTCATGTCGCACACGCCGGTCCATTGACGCAAGACTTTCAGTCGGCCGAGGAACGGCAAGAGGGTCATGGCGCGATGGGCGCAGCTTTGGATGAAGGGGTGACCCGCGCGATAGGAATAGCTGGGTTGGCGGTCGATTTCGGCGCCGATCAACATCTCGCCCCGGGCGGTTTGGGAGGCGTAGAAGAGCAGGTCGGCGGATGCGACGATCGGGTGGAATTGTCGCTGGTAGTGGTTGGTGACGAAAGCCTGCAAAGGGTGAGTGCGGATCGGCAAACGAAGACCGGCCATCGACGCCAGGCTCGTCACATGCCCACCGACCGCGGAGACGACCAAGCCGGCGTGGATCGGGCCCTTGGAGGTTTCCACCCCGACCACTCGGCCGCGGTCCATGTTTAGGCCGCTGACCGCGGTGCGTTGAATGACGTCCACTCCCCGGCTCATGGCGCCTTCCGCATACGCCCAGACTACGCGATCGTGGCGGGCGGTGGCCGCCGCGGGATGAAAGCTGCCGCCGCGAACCGGCCAAACGCCGGCGCCGTCGAGGTCGAGCTGGGGGCAAATCCGGCGGATTTCGTCCCGTTCGACATAAACAGTCTCGGCGCCGAAGGCGGTGTTGAGCTCGGCCCGTGCCCGCTCGGCGCGGGCCCCCAACTCGCTGTGGGCAAGCCACAGGAGCCCTTTGCGCTCGTGCATCAGGGAGCGCCCGGTCTCTTGTTCGAGACCTTGATAGAGCTCAACGCTATGTTGGTAGAAGCGCACCGCTTCGGGAATGCCGTAATTGGCTCGAATGACCGTGGTGTTGCGGCCCGAGTTGCCACTGCCGATATAACCCCGTTCGATGACGGCGACGTTGGTGATGCCATGGCGGGTGGCGAGGTAGTAGGCCGTGGCCAGACCGTGGCCGCCACCGCCGACGATCACCACGTCGTAGCTGGGCTTCGGCTCAGCCCAGCGGAGAGAGATCAAGCGTTCGACGAATTCGTTCATTTCATGCGCGCCTCGAGCTCCGCCGCACAACTACCTGGTACCAGGAAAAGCACCCGCATTTCTTCGAACCAAAGCTTGATCGGCAGGTCCGCGATCCGACCTTGGGCAAAGGCGGGCCGATCCGCCGGCACAGGCGCGGCCGGCACAGGCGCGGCCGGCAAAGGCCAGCTGCACGATCGTTCCAGGAATTCAAGGGCTTCTTCCATGTCCAGCCAGGCGGCTGCAAAGCCGGTTTCCCGCTCGATGAGAACGCGATCTAGGGCGTCTGCTCCGCCGCCGTCGAGCTTTAGGTCATCTTTGTGAGTCGAGCTGGTGATCAGAAGCTCGTCGGGCGCGATGGGCAGGCAGAGACGATCCGACGGCAGTTGGAGCCGATCCAAGAGGTGAGCCGGCCCGGCAATGCGGGTGCCTTCGAGACGTTGAAATCGCCCTAGGTCTTCGGACCCGCCGTTTGCCGGCTCGCGGTCGGCCTTGCCCTCGACCCGGCCCTTGACCCGGCCTTCGGCCGAGTCTCGGCCGTGCTCGAAGGGAACCTTAGCTCTCGAGCGCTGGTGTTTCGGGTCGTAGAAGGGCAGATCTACCCGACGGGCGGGGCGTCCGTCGACGACCAGCTCACGGGGACATTGACCGTCCACTTGCTCGATCCAAGCGAGCATCACCGCCCGTCCGAGCACGGGAGAAGCGCTGCTCGAAGTGACATATCCCGCGTAGACCGGCTCGTCAGTCCCGTCGGACTCGTAGGTTCCGTCGGTCCGTGGGCGGCGAACGACGGTGCCCTGGGGAGGCGCCGGCAGGTCCATTTCGAGACCCACCAGTTGACGGTCGAGCTCTATCCGGTTGGTGCGCTCGATGGCCGCTTTGCCGACGAAGTCGTCCTTATCGAGTCTGACCGCCCAAGCATAGCCGAGCCGACGGGGGGTGGAGTCGAAGTCCGTATCGAGCCCAACCACCAGATGTCCCTTGTCGAGGCGTAATTTGAGCAAGGCGTCGAGGCCGTGGGGGCGGATCCCCAGGTCTTTTCCCAGCTCGAGCAGGGCGCGCCAAAGAAAGACCGAGTCGGCGGCGGCATGGTGCAGCTCGTAGGAAAGCTCGCCCGTGAAGCTCAAGCGCAAGATCCGACACTGAATGCCGGCGACCTCGGCGTGGCCGTGGCGCGAAAACGACGGCAAGAAGGTCGTGCCGGCCCGCGCTAGTAGCTCGGCGGCTTTCGGTCCGGTGACGTTGATGGCGCCGAGGCTTTGGGTTTGGTTGAGCACCGTGACGTCCCCTTTGGATTCGGCCCAATCCCGCAGCCACAGCTCGCCGAAAGTGGAACCTGCGCTGGTCAGGGTCAAGTAGAACCGACTGCCGGCGGTGGGGTCCTGGTGCTCACGGGCGATCAGCCCGTCGTCCACCACGTAGCCCCGCTCGTCCAACAACAAGACGTAGCGACATGCTCCGGGTTTTAGGGTCTCGACTCGCGTCGGCAGAATGAGGTTCAAGAATTCCTGTGCGTCGGGGCCCGCGACGATGAATTTGCCCAAGGTGCCGATGTCGCCGATGGAGACTGCCTTGCGGGCGGCCAAGTATTCGGTTTCGGTGTCGCCGTAGGTCCAAGGTCGCCACCAGCCGCTCGACCGTTCCATGCGCGCGTGGAGTCGCAAATGCTCGTCGTGGAGCGGGGTGCGCGGCGTGCTCTGGTGAAAGGCACCGGCGGCGATTTCGCCGACGGTGGGTTGGCGGGTCATGGGACGCGCAGTGAACGGGGCTTGGAGCTCACCGCCCTTGGCGGCCAGGAAGCTGCGCAAATAGGGCAGGCAGGTGGATCCTTGGCAAGTCCCGGTGCCGGCGAGGGTAGCGCGCTTGACCAGCTCGAGTTCGTGGAACCCGCGCTGCCAGACGCTTTCTAAATCCTCCACGATGACGCCGGCGCACGGGCAAATCTCACCGGAGCTCGGGCAAGGGGGTGGATCGAAGGTTTTCGCCGCGTCACCCACCGCCCGCACGGGCAGTCCGCGCCCCATGCGCAATAGGGCGTCCCGGGCTTGGAATCCAAGGCCTAAGGAAACCGTGTCGCAGGGGTAGCGACACTCTCGACCCTTCTCGTCGATCGTCACCACCGCCTCGACCTTGCCGTTGCCCTTGCCGTCACCCTTGCTGTTGCCTTCAAAGCGGCAAAGCGTTCCGTCGGCTGGTTGGGCTTCGAGCCCAGCGGGCGACTCGCCAATGGCCACCACCTTGCCGAGTTCGAAACCGGCGGCGGCGAGTTCGGTTGCGGCTCGTGCGGTCAGCAGTCCTCTGAGATGGGATCCGGGCACCACGGGTTGAAGCTCGGCCGCTCCGGTGGCCACCACGACCTCATCCCGGGGATGGACGCAAAGCGTGGCCTCGGCCGTGCGCGCGACCACCAATGGACCCTGGTAAATGCCGACCACCTCCTGGCCGTCCGCCGCGTCCAGGGTCACCACCTCTCGGCCGTCGGCTCGGGCCTGCTCGGCCTCCGCCCGACCCGCGGGTCCAGTGCCGATCACCACCACATCGCACCAGAGATGCCGGCTTGGGATGTCGACGCCCTGTCCGGGATGGTGCCCTTGGGCCAGGTCTTCAAGAACCTGGTCTTCAAGAACCTGGTCTTCAAGAGCCAAGGGAGGGGCGCCGTCACGGTGGTTTCGTTCCACCACCAAACCGGGGCGGGCCGGAATCTGACAGGCCCGGGAATAAGCCACGCCGTCGACGGTCACGAGGCAGTGGGCGCAGTCGCCGGCGAGGCATAGGCAGCCGCCTCCGGTGGGATGAAGGTCAGCGCGCAACATGGCGACGAGCAGGGATTCGCCGGTTCGGATCTCGACGGTTTGTCGGTCGACGGTGAGGATCATAGAACACCCAATCCTGCGAGCAAGACCGCGAAAACGGCGAGCGGGATGCCGACGATCATCAAAGGTTTCCACAGCACGGTCACGCGCAGGCGCCGGGCACCTTGGTTGGTGTCTTGGAGGAATCGCTCGAAGGTCCAAGCGAAGATCACGTAGAGGCTCAATAGCAATCCACCGGCGGGTAACAAATAGTTGCCGGAGACGGTGTCGGCCAGAACGAAAAGGTCCATTCCAAAGAGGCGAACGTGGGACCAAGGGCCCTGGGAGAGGATCATCGGAATTGAAAGGAGGAGGAAGACCCCTGCCGTCAGCCAACAGGCGGCGCGGCGGCTGATGTCGACCATGTCGGTGAGGGTTGTGGTCAAAACTTCGTGCAAGGCAGCGGCGGAGGTGATCGCCGCCAGGATCAGAAGCAAGAAGAAGGCCGAGCCGAAGATCCGTCCGGCGGGCATTTGGGCGAAGAGATGGGTCATGGTGACGAAGAGCAGGCCGGGGCCGGCGTCGGGTTCGAGGTCGAAGGCGAAGAGGGCCGGGAAAATGACCAGGCCGGCGAGCACCGCGATGGCGGTGTCGAAAACCACGACGATCGCGGCATTGCCGGGTACGTCGCTGGTGTTGCGGTCGAGGTAACCGCCCAGACCGAAAGCCGCTGCCATGCCGATGCCGATCGAATAGAAGGCCTGTCCGAGGGCTGCCAGGATCGTCTCAGCGGTGAGCGAGGAAAAATCGGGTTTTAGGTACCAGACGAGACCTCGTTCAGCGCCTTCGAAGGTCAGCGAGCGGACGGCCAGGGCGATGAGCAGCAGCAGAAGAAGCGGCATGGCGATCTTGGCGACCCGCTCCAACCCGGCTCTGAGCCCCCGCCCGACGATGAGGGCGAGCACGAAAACCACGAGGGCGGTGTAGGCAAAGACGGGGCCGGGGGAGGAAATGAAGGTTTGGTATTGAGCGGTGAGCTCGTCCGGGGAGGCACCGACCAGATCGCCCGAAACGATGCGAAAGAAATAACCGAAGATCCAGCCGATCAGCATCACGTAATAGGACTCGATGATGACGGCCGCGGTGACGCTCAACCATCCGAGCAGATTCCATGGATTGGATTTTGAGCCGGTCAAGCGAGCCATGCCGGCGATGGGTGTGAGCTGGGCTTTGCGTCCGAGTGAGATTTCGGCGGTGAGCAGGGGGATGCCGATGAGCAAGGCAAAGACCAAATAAACGACTAGAAAGGCACCTCCGCCGTTCATGCCGGTCATGTAGGGAAAGCGCCAGATATTGCCGAGGCCGACGGCGAAACCGGCGGTGGCCATGATGAATCCGAACCGACTCGCCCATGTTTCTCGTGCCATGTAGTTATTCTAAGGGGATTTCGGTCCGGTGTCGGGTAGATGTTCTTCGGTCCGGTACCGGGTAGATGTTCCGGGTACCCAACGCTGAAATTTTTTCTGGAAATTTCGAGAATCTGCAGAATTGGCGACCTCTTCTTCGTCCTAACTCTCCTAGGAGTGTAGGCATTGCGCCTACTCGACATGCAAAATCCGACTGGAATCCTAGGAGCACATCATGCCCAGACAACCCAGGCTTTGGACCCATCCCAACGCCACCGTCGAAGTCGTCAACCGCACTTTTCAAGGTCGCCACCTGATCCAACCGAGCCCTCGCTTCAACGCCATCATCGTCGGCGCCCTGGCCAAGGCCCGTGAGCGACATGGAATTGAGATCTATGGCGGGGCTTTTGCCGCGAACCACTTCCACCTGTACCTACGGGCCGGCTCGGTGCGGGCCCAGGCGAATTTTATGAGGGACTTCACTCGAAAACTATCGATCGAGAGCGGCATTGCCTATGACTGGAAGGGTTCGACCTTCCCGGAGAGATACCGCGCCACGGAGGTTTCCGAGGAGCCGGAGGCTCAGATCGGAAGGCTGACCTATTGTTTGCAACACGGATGTAAGGAAGGCCTTGTTGGGTCGCCGATCCAGTGGCCAGGGGTCGGTTTTGCCGCAGCGTTGATGACCGGTGAGCCGCTGAAGGGCATTTGGATCGACCGATCTGGTTATAGCCGCGCTCGGGCTAAGGGCAAGGCTGTCACTCTCGACGATTTCACAGAAGAGCTGGAGTTGCCATTGGCTCCCTTGCCTTGTTGGCAAGAAGTGGATGCCGCAACCCGGCGGGATTACGTCACCGAGATGGTTCGGCAGATCGAGGACGAGACGGCAAAGGTCCATGCGGCTGAAGGAACGAGCCCGCTCGGAGTGCTTGCGGTGCTCGCGGGGGATCCACATTTCCGTCCGGAAGAGCTTGAGACGCCTCCTAAACCGCTATTCCATGCTTTTCGTCAAAGGGTACGGCGAGATATGCGTGAGGCGCTCGGTCTGATCACCACCGCCTATTTCGACGCTGCAGAGCGGCTGAAGGCGGGAGACCGTTCGGTGAGCTTTCCAAGGAATTGTTTTCCCAGCAGGCTGCCGTTTGTCGATCCGGCCTCTGACTTAGCCTGGGTGTCAGGCTAAGTTCGATTTCTCCTTTGTCCGCTGCCTTACATGATCAGAACCAGACGTAGAGCCAGATTTGGGTGGGGGGACGTGTGTCTTGATAACGCACGGGAGTGGTCGGGTATCAGCACGTTCCGGGTTGACCGATCGATTATTCACGACGTCCGTAGCTTCTGGTCACAACAACGTGTCCCCTGGGTGAGAGGCTGGGCAGGGGCTCGGCCAATTGATACACTAAATCGATTCAGTTAGGTTGAATTTGCGACTAAGGCATAGATCCGGCTCAGGGAGATCCAATGGACGATACGCAGAGTTCTCGGCGGTTTGACTCGGTTCGATCCCCTTGGCAGGGCAAGTGGGCGCTACTGACAACGGCTGTATTTCTGGTGCTACAGGCTGTTCCCGCGTCTTGGGCGCAGGAGGACGGTGGATGGGACGAGGAGGTTCGACGCCACGGCATTTTCTTGGATTCCCTGGATGTCAGCCTGATCAATATCGAGGTCTACGCCGAGCAAGAAGGTCTGCCCGTGACGGATCTCGAGGCGTCGGATTTCGAGCTGCTGGATGACGGTAAATCTATGGATATCAGTCACTTCTACCGCGTTCAAGACGGTCGAAGAGTGGTGCCGAAGAACGACGTTGAATCACCTGAGCAGGAGACGGCAGAGCCCCAAGAGCCTTCGACTCTGGTCATCCTCGTAGACCATCCATTTCTGGCGCCGACGGCGGGCAAGATGGCTTTTGACCGGATCTCGGCGCAGCTGGACAAGACCGTGGCACAGGGGACTCGGGTGCTGCTGGTGAGCAAGGATCGCAAGGTGGAAATTGTCCAGCCATTGACCTCGGATCTCGGTGCTGTTCGTGAGTCTCTCCAGCGACTGGTACAACAACCTGGTACGAGCAGCCGGATGGAGGTGGCGCGGATCATTCAAAGCATTACCTCCGGCCCGACGGAAGGTCTTGCGCGTTCGGGGCCCGGAGGTGCGGGCGGTGCCACGAAGCTGACCTCTTTGCTCGACGCCCGCTCCGCCCACCAACAAGCCCGCCGTCACAGCCAAGAAATGCACGCCGAAATGCAGGTGAGCCTGGGCCTGCTGAAGAGCTTCCTAGGATCCCTAGCCGGCTTGCCCGGACGCAAAGCCTTGCTCTACGTGGCCGATCGCCTGCCGACCCGACCGGGTGAGCTGGTTTGGCGCGCCTGGTTTCAAAAGTTTGGCTTCGATTGGGGCCCCGAACTCGGAGTGAGTTCGGTCGACGCCGCGTTGGCGGAATTCGATACCTCCGCTGCCGTGCGGGAGCTGATCGCCGACGCCAACTCCAATCGGGTTGCCTTTTATCCCATTGGTGTGGGCGCCGACGCCGGGCCGAGCCTGGTGGGCGCGGAAAGCCGTGGCGTTTCCGTGGGAGGCGCGGGTTTCGCGCAATTTAAGGAACAGGACTCTGGGCTGTTATGGCTAGCGGAGCGCACGGGTGGACGGGCTGCTATTGGACGGGGTGACGTCGACGGATTTTTCGCCGCTCTGCAATCTGATCTCACGGATTACTACTCCTTGGCTTATGCCTCACCCCATCGTGGGGACGGCAAGACCCACAAGATAGAGGTGCGAATCCAAAGACCAGGGGTCAAGATTCGGTACCTGGAAGAGTATCGAGACAAGTCCGGCGACCAACAAATGGCGGACCGAACCTTGTCCTCGGTCCTTCTGGGCACCAAGGTGAATCCCCTCGACGCGCGCGTGGAACTGGGCAAAGCCAAACGTCAGAAGGACGGTTTCTATCGCCTGCCGATCGAGGTCCAAGTCCCGATGGCCAATCTGGTGCTGCTGCCCGGTGAGATCTCCCATTCCGGCAAGCTGACCTTGGTGCTCGTGGTCAGCGACGACACTGGCGGGCTGAGCGATCCCGTGCGCATTCGTTTGCCCTTTGAAGTCAAGAATATTCATCTCATGGAAGCCCTTTCGAGCACTTTTGAATATCCCACCGAACTGGTCATCCGCCAGGGGCGCCAAGTGCTGGGGGTAGGCCTGCGCGACGACCTCGCTGACGTGGGCTCCACCTTGACTGTGGAGGTTGAGGTCGGATCGTGAAATTCCATCGGACGGATGGGTCCTTTAGACCCTGTTTTTTCAGGACCTGCTTTTTAGGGACCTATTGGTATTGGGTGCTGTTGACGGCGATTCTGGCTGTGTCGGCTCGAAGCCTCTTTGGGCAGGAGACGCCCGAGTTGCGGATCCGACCACTACCCGGCACCAAAGCCGACGTGGCGGCTTTGCTCTTTGCCGGCACCGAAGGTGGCTCCCTTTGGACGGCTGCTGCGGTCTTGCCCTCGGCGACCGGTGATCGGCTCGAGCTGAGTTTCGAGGTCGGCGGTCGGAGTTTGCTCCAAGCCCATGACCCGGTACCCCCCAAGCTGCGGCTCGAAATCTACGCCTACCTGTTGGCGGGTCCCAAGCTGATCGACAGCTTTGCCGGGCGTCTCGACCTCGACACGACGGTCCACGGCGAGCGTTTAGGCGCCACCGGACTGCGAGTGGGATTGCCCTTCAGCGCGCCGCCCGGTGTTTACGATCTGCGCCTCTTGGTCCGCGACCGAGCCGGCCAAAGTTACTCATTGCGTCGCTTGGGGGCAGAGCTTCGGAATCCGACTGGGGAGCCCGCTCTAAGGGTCCCCCCACGAGGGGATTGGCTCACCGCCGGGGTCGAAGATCGTTGGTTTGAGCCCTTTGATCCTTGGCCGGTGTGGGTGATGGGCCGGTCCGAGGCCGTGCCGCCCGGGCCGGCGTCGCAGAGCGGATTGGAGTTGGTGGACGAGACCGATCAGCCGATTCCGGGCTGTAGCGTTCGATGGCAAGGTGAGCAGCTCCGAATTGCAGGCGGCACGGACTGCACGGGTAGCCGTCGAATTCGCCCCGTCGGCCGCGGGTCATCGTGGAGCCTGCCGATTCTCTTGCTCGAAGCGCAGTGGGGTGACCAAACCCTGAGCTGGGCCCAAATTCGACGTCTGGTCGAGAATCCTGAAGAGCGGCAAGAGATGCGAACGCAGGATTTGGAAGGTCGACGCTCCAAACGCGTGGCAGCTCTCGTGCAAGCTTACGAGGGGGTCTTGGACCAGCTCGTGGCAGGAGATGTGGATCGGGCCGTGGACTCGCTGATCGCGATCGACTCCGAGCTGTTCGCGGCCGCGGAGGCGGGAGCGGGTCGACAGGCCGAGATACCGGGGACCCTAGAACAGGCAGTGACCAAGCTCGTCAAAGCCTTGGCGGGTCGAGACCCGGAGAGCCTGTTGCCGATCGTGTGGTTACATCTCGAGCTGCACGACCGATATGTCGAGCAGCATCAGGAAGACGCCTTCGTGCTCGAAGCCACTTGGTCTCGTATTCGGACGCTGGCGGAGGCCTATGCCGAGGCCGCCGATCAAGAGGTGGCCAAGAGCCTTGCCTCCACGGTGCTGGCGGAGCTCGGCATTGCCGTCGATCGGGCCGGTCTTCCCCGATCTGCCCTGCGCTTGCTGGAACAGGCGACGGAGGTCGATCCGAAGAACGCGGAAGTGTGGCGTTATCTGGTCTTTTGGCACGAACGACGGGGACAGGTGGACCGGGCTGTGGACGCCTTGGAGATACTTCTGGAGCTGCGTCCCGAGCTCGACGACGCTCGATTACGTTGGGCCATCGGTTTGCGGCGTCTGGGACGTTCCGACTCGGCCCTTGCAACCCTGGAGTCGATCCTCGGACGGCAGGTCTCGACTGAAGTCAAAGTCATCGCCTTCCAAGAAGCCGCGAGTTTGCATACCGAGTCTGGACGCTTCGACGCTGCGATTGTGCTGCTGGAAGACGCGGCCGCTCGTTTTCCCGCCAACCAGCGCTTACGCCTACAGCTCGCCCAGGCTTTGGAGCGTCGGCCCGGCCGCAGCCCGGAAGATCGCCGACGGGCCGCGGATCTGCTCGACCAGCTTCCGCCGGACAGCGGTCCCTCGCCGAGGCATGTTTATCAGCAGCCGCCCGAACTCGAGGACAGCGGCTCGCGCCTGGAGCTGCGTCGTCACGCCGTGGCCCGGCTGCCGGTCCTAGCCCAGGCGATCGCCGCTGTTGAACGCAGGGAGGCGCGCCGATGAGTCCCGGACGCTGGCTCGCTGGAATTCTATGGCTCGCGTGTCTCTTCCTTGGGCAGACCCGGGCTTTGGCCATGGACTTTTTTGTCCACCATCCACGGGATGGGCAGGTGGTCTTTGGCTCGGTCGAAGTTCGGCTCGAAGTCTTGGGAGGTGCGCCGATCCGCGAAATCGTCGTTCGCCTCGATGGCCGGGAAGTGGATCGATTGACCGCGGAGCCTTTTCACACCACCGTGGATGTGGGAGAGGAGAATCGGTCCCATGTTTTTGAATTCGTGGCCACCGACGTGAACGGCGTTTCGGTGACCCGCACGATGGTCACCGGCCGGATCGAGGTGCACTTCGAGCTGGATTTGGGCTTGCAGCAACTTTACGTCACAGTTGAGAACGGGTCGCAAGATCCGCCCCAGCTGGCAAAACACGATTTCCAAGTCCTCGACGACAGGCTAGCGCAGGATTTGGTGACCTTCGAGGACGGCAATGCGCCTTTCACCGCGGCCTTGCTGGTCGATTCGAGCCGCAGCATGGTCGGCCGCCCGTTGGCGTCGGCGTTGGCCGGAGCCCGGGCTTTCGTCGCGGGCATGAGACCGCTCGACGAGGCCGCGGTGCTGGTTTTCTCCGACCGCCTCCAAGCGAGAACCCCATTCACCGCCGATCCGGAAGTGGTGGCCGAGCAGGTGGCTCGAGTCGAAGCCTCCGGAGGCACGGCCGTTTACGACCATCTCTACCTGGCCCTGGAACAAATCAGCCGTCGCCAAGGGCGCCAAGTCGTGATCTTGCTCTCGGACGGCATCGATGTCGAGAGCGTGCTTTCCCTAAAAGACCTGGAGTGGAAAGCGCGCCGAAGCCAGGCCTTGATCTATTGGATTCGGCCCCGCAGCCAGATGGAAGCCGGCAGCTCCTTCTTCTCCTTCTGGCGTGGCGCCGAGCAATACACCCATGACCTCGAAGCTCTCGAGCGATTGGTCGAAGGCACCGGGGGCCGCATTCTAGAAGTCGATCACATCGACCGAGCCGGCGAGCTGCTGGCGGACATCCTGCGGGAGCTGCGCCGTCAATACGTGCTCGGGTACTACCCGACCCGAGACCTCGACGACGGGGTCTGGCATTCGGTCAAGGTCAAGCTCCACCGGGCCGGGCTGAAAGTGCGCCATCGCGAGGGTTATTTCGACGAATCGCCGTGATCTTGGGGCACGAACGCCATGAGCCTTGGGCGCGTAGTCCGTTTTCGAGCCGGTCGCCACGGAACAATCCGGGGGTTATTTCGCCGAATCGCCGTCAGCCCAGGGCATGTAGTCCGTGTTCGAGCCGGTCGCCACGGAATAAATTCCGAGGCTACTCATGCCTCGCCCCTTCGGGGCAGCCCGGAAGGATGCAGGGCCGTGCCGGCGAGTCAACCTGTCACGGCTCTGCCGAGGACCAAGCCGCCATGGTGCCGTCTTCAAAGTCGTCCGCGAAAAGTTCCGAAGGTACCGTCACGTCGACGAAAATGGCACCGGGCGGACCTTGCTGACCCGACTCGTCGGTGCCGACCACGAAGAGCAGATGTTGTCCGATGGACAAGCCGCTGATGTCGACGCTACCGGTCACCTCTTCCTGGGTTTCATCGAAGGCTCCGTCCACGGCGGTGAGGGCCGTGCCGCCGCCGCTCTCGAGGGTGGCCAAGTCGAAGGACGCCCGCCCGGAGCTGATGTTTTGCACCGGTTCGGTGCCGAAACCGTTGGAGTCGAAGCGGGTGTCGTCGAGGGTGGCTTGCAGGGTCACGGTTTGACCGACCCCTGCGGTGCGGGACGATAGCTGAAGATTGAGCGCGTCGGGGCCGGAAGGTTTTTGATACGGCCGATCAGCGACTTTGGCGGCGTAAATCAGTGCTTGAAGGTTGTCGGGATAAATCGAGCTTTCGAATGCCACGCAGCCCTCAAAGAAAGTGTTGCCGATCTCGAAGGTGTAGGCGGCGACCCCGTATTCGCCATACGCCACGTCGACCGTGGTGCCGGAGGCGGTGCCCAAGCAATCCTGGCAAACCGAATAATCGTTGTAGAAGCCGAATCGACGACCCAAGGTCTGCAGACCTGCATGGTTGGGGCTGTCGTTGTTGGTGCCTTCCCAGGGGAAAAGCACCAGCTCTCCGAAGCTGTGCACGGAAATGAAGACCCCCTCGGCCGTGTCCGGCGCGGGATCCGCCATATCGCCCTTTTGGTCGAGGAAGACCTGGTTCATATAGTCCTCGATGGTCTGGGTTTCCGGCTCCGAAGCCGCCGACGGTCCGCGGTAAGTTTCGCTACATTGGGAGCCGCTCGAGGCGCCGCCTCCCCAGAAGATAGTGCTGTTGCGATTGAGGTCCACACCTCGATTGTTGCTGTCGGAGCAGAAGTCGTTGTTGGTGTTCTTACGCCAGGAGAGACCGGTCTCCGCTCGCTTTCGCCCGTCCGGATTCTGCTGGGCGACGATGTGGATCTCTCGATGATCCAAAAGCCAAGTGGCCTCGGGGTCGGTTCCATAACCGTTGAGTAGGTGCAGGGCGTAGCGGGTGGCGAGTTCAGCGGTGGCGTATTCCCGAGCATGCATGGCCGCCATCAGCAGGAAAACGGGTTTCGGACCGGCGATGTTCTGGTTGGTCAACACCAAAACCCGATGGTCGTAACCCCCCTGGCCGACGGTCTTCTGCCAGCTGTCGCCGATGTCGAGCCAAGAGGCCAAATTCGGGTTGGCCGTGGCCGCCGCGAATAGATCCGCGTAGGTCTCCTCCACGGTGCGGTAGCAAGAAAAGCCGGGGATACCGCTGCCGACCTGATCCGCCTTCGGTCGATGACGACGCAGCTCCGCCGTGCGTTGGACATCCAGCTGGGGAACCAGACCTCGCTCTTCCATCCATTGGCGCTGCTCGGGGGTCAGGAAGGTGATCGCTTCGGCGGATAGGGGGTAGTAGGCCCAAACATCGACCTGTCGGCGCAGCTCGTCTAGCTCGGAGACAGGGGTAGAAATACGGTAAACCGCGCCTTCGTCGGCTGCGAGTTGGTGGGCGAAACCGCACCCGACCAGTAGGAATAGGCAGAAGGTCCTCAGAACCTTGGCTTGAGAAACGAATGGAAAACGAGAACTGGACATGCGGTGGTCTCCAAGGGAATTGCGACCCACCGTGAGACCGGCGTGCCGAGGGGTTCATTTGGCAACGCGAAAGCCGGGTCCGAAACCCGCATCGTGATCCGAATTTGCGGTCAAAAATCCCGTTCAGATTTGCATGGCAGGGAGGCGGCAGACCGTGCTGTGGCAGAACCAGGTAGTTGTCCGGGTCCTTGTTTGGACCGGAACCAGGTAGTTGTTCCGGCGGGTCGTGTTGCTGTTTGGACCGGAACCAGGTAGTTGTTCCGGCGGGTCGTGGTCCTTGTTTGGACCGGTACCAGGTAGTTGTTCGGGGTAGACCGGTACCAGGTAGTTGTTCTGGGTAGACCGGAACCAGGTAGTTGTTCGGGGTAGACCGGTACCAGGTAGTTGTTCTGAGTTGACCGGTACCAGGTAGTTGTTCTGGTTGTTCTAAGTTGACCGGTACCAGGTAGTTGTTCTGGGTTGTTGCTCCGAGGGTGGGTTTCCTTGTCTAGAAAAGTTGTCCGTTGGGTAAAGTCAGAAGGGTAGGGCGATGGACCCTGTGAGTGAGCAGGGTACGTCGAGGTGCGGCATTCTGCCGGAAGAGCTTTCGCTTTTTCGGATGCAAAGTGATCAGATCCACTGATCTGCCGATCCTATGTGGACATGTAGATGGGGAGATACTTGCCAAGATGCGGCAGTCTGTGTAAAGTCTCCCTTCGGTTTCGTCTATGACTCTGTTGGCCCTTGCCCGCCAAGCGCGTTGACTCGGTGGTCAGTTTTACCCCTGCTGACCCCATTGAGGAGACCGCTTGTCGACTCGGTAAAAAAGCGGCAGGGCCAGAAATCGCGAGTTTATTTTGTCCCGAGTCCCTTCCGATCTCGGCTCGAAACCCGATCGCGGCTCAATGTGTGCCGACCGCCCTGGTCTGAATGTCCGTTGAACCTCGCGAACGCGGGTCGTGCTGGGATTCCCGTGTGTCCGCGGTCTGTCCGCCGCGAGGAGCCTCCCCATGTCCGTCCGTGCGTACCCCTGCCTAGTCGTCTTCCTGGCCTGTACCCTCATTTCGTTGCCGAGTTTCGCCGACCCAGTCGCCGACACTGGCGTCGTCGGTCGACTCTCCGAGCACTTTCCCGGTGTTGAGGTCGCTCGCTGTATGTTTCCCCAGGGCAAGGTGGTGGTGCAAAGCGGTGAGCTTTTCCACGTCCTGCGCAAGGGTGACGCGGTGCCTGGACAGCCGGGTTTGCGGGTGCTCGAAATCACGGATCGACACGCGATCCTGATCCAAGGACCGAAGGGATCCGGCCCCGGCTCGACGTCCGAGGCGGCGGTGCCGATCCCCGACCGCTTGGTGAAGATTGAGAAGAGGCCCGACGGTGAGGTGACGGTGACCGTGCTTTCGGCCCGAATTCCACGGGCGGTGGGTCCGGAGCTGTTGGACCACGAGACGGTTTATTCACCTTGGTCCGAGGACAGCGGCAAGGTGAACTCCGGGTCTGGGCAAGGCCAATCGGACGGCGAGTCGGGGGTTGCTTTTGCGCCTTTGGTGGCCCCGCGCCAAGTCGAGGTGCCGGAGAACGGCTCTGACGGACAAGCGGACGAGACCGGGGGAGATCAATGATGCGCTTGCGTGCTCTTTCCGTGTCGTTGCTTCTGTGTCTGCTCTTATTCGGTTTGAACGTGGGGCAAATGGCGGCCGCCCCTGATGCCGGCCAATCCTCGTCGACCCAATCCTCATCGACCCAATCCTCGTCGACCGAATCCTCGTCGACCCACCGGCATACGGACAGTTGCGTGATCGATCATCGCATGGTGGTCGACGGCCTGCTCGCCGCTGCGGACGCCGGCAAGGGCTCCATGCCCCTGGGTGCCGGAGTGTGGCAAGACGATGTTTACGTTCTGCCTTTTTCCTACGACGGACCCTACGACCGGGATGTGTCGGGGGCCTCGAATGTGGCGGCCCGCCAATGGGTAACTCGGTCGTTTCTGGCGAATAATCCCGACCGATTCGACTTCGTCCTGGTCTTCACCAACTTCCAATGGGACGCCGGCGAGGCGCGTGGACTTTATTGGAGCATCGCCAACGATGACGAAGGCATCGGTGTGGATGTTTTCGATTTGTCGGAGGAATTCGGCAGCGAGGGGCTCGAAGGTTATATCGACGGCATGTATTTGCCCGACTACCGGCTGCCCGACGGCTCCTTGGATCAGGAGCGGGTGCGGCAGATCATCAATCACGAACTCGGTCACCGCTGGTTGGTGCATCCCCAAGTGGACGACGGCTCTGGGCCCACGGACGACTTGTTGGGCCGGGACGGCTCCCATTGGAGCTACCTCTACGGTGTCGACGATTTCATGTACGGCAGTCAGTGGACCGACAATGGCGATGGCACCTTTACAGCTACTTCCGTGCGTCGTCGATTCAGCCCGCTCTCCCTCTATTTGATGGGCATGACCCCACCATCGGCGGTGCCGCCGTTCAGCCTGTTGGAAAACGACGCGATCGACGTCACCCAAATACCGTCCCTCGGCGCCACCATCGAGGCGACCGAGCGCACGTTGACCGTCGACGACGTGATCCGTGCGGAAGGCGCGCGTTTTCCCGACGACATCGACAGCGACCATGAATTTCGTATCGGCATGATTTTTCTCGTCGACCCGGACGAGCCCTATTCGACCCAAGACGTTTCGTTTCTCGACGACCTTAGGACTTTCTGGCAAGGCTCCTTCTTCCGCCAGACCCTAGGGCGCGGCGTGGTGCAGGTCGGCGAGCAGGGGGAGCTGCCCCTGGGCGGCAGCGACGTCAACCTGCCCTTGGCCATGCAATGGCTGGCGGACCAAAGCGGTGGCGGCCTATGGGCGGATTCCGGCACCACCGAGCTGCGCGACAGCGCTGAAGCGCTGGAGGCGTTGGGTCGCGCGGGCGGTTATTTCGACACGGTGGAAGATGCGATCCGCCTGCTCGACAATCGCAGCGCCGGTGCCGCAGCCTTGCGTTATCGCAAGCTCGAGAGCCTGGCCCTGTACAGCGACAATCAAAATCTGATCGAAGATCTCGCCGACGAAGCGGCAGCGGAGCAGGGGCCCGACGGCGGTTGGGCCGCTTATTCCCGTTACACCGCCGACGCGGTGACCACCGCGCGAGCCGTGCGTGCCTTGGCCACCACCGGTCGCGATGGGGTCGCCGAAACGGGCTGGCAGTGGCTGGTGGACCAGCAGCGGGCCGACGGCGGTTGGGGTTGGCAGCCGGGCAGCCCGAGTTCGGTGCCCGTGACTTTGGAAGTCCTTTTGGCGGCCCGAGTCGTGGATCCGGAAGGTTTTTGGCTTCAGCCCGCGGTGGAATCCGGGGTGGCATGGTTGTTGGCCCGGCGGGTGGACGGGGGTTTCGGCGATCTCTATCCCACCGCCGCCCAAACCGCGCTCTTCCTGCAATTGGTGCTCGACCAACCGATCGATCAAGGATTCGTGCAAGGGGCGATCGACTTTTTGGCCGCCCACCAAAGCGCCGACGGCAGCTGGGAGTCGAGTTCCTACAAAACCGCCGCCGCCATCAAAGCGCTCGTCGCTTATCTGCTGCCGGATCCCTACGTCGACGCCGCCGAGGTTTTCGCCACCCCCGAGGATCCTTTCGACGGCGAGGGTTTCAACCTGATCGCCGCCGTGCGCAACGGCGGTGCGGACCTGAGCACCGGCACCGAATACGAATGGCAGATCTATCGGGCCGACGACACCTTGGCGTTGGTGATTCCCGGTCTGCTGCCGTTTCTCGGTGAGGTGGGATTCACCACCATCGACGACGCGGTGCCGGGCGACAACCTGCCGCCGGGGAACTACATCGTGCGGCTGGTGATCGATCCGCTGCGCAAGCTCAGCCAGAAAACCCGCGACAACGATACCGCCGAGATTTCGTTCCGCGTCCGCACCCATCCTGAAGGCATCGATCTCGCCATGACCGACGGGGATCTGTTGCTCACCCCCGACCAGGTCAATGCGGTGCCTACCGCGGTGACCGTCCAAGGCATCGTGCACAACCAAGGGCTGACCGACGCCGGCTCCGCCGAACTCGTGGTCTTCGACGGCAACCCGGCCGACAACCGTCGTCTGGGCTCCACCAACGTGGCGGTGGCATCCCTTTCCCAATCACCCTTCAGCCTCGACGTGGTGCTGACCGAAGCGCGTCCTTACCTGTTGACGGTGGTGGCGGATCCGGACCGTCTGTTGCAGGACGCGGATCGTTTCAACAACTCGGCGTCGCGCCAGATGGTGTTGCGCCTGGAACCGGACCTCGAGATCCGCGACGGCGGCGTGGTCGCCACCCCGCCCGCGCCGGCGGTGGGTGAGCTGGTGCGCATCGACGCCGAGATTTGGAATGGCGGTACCACCACCCTGGGCAATTTCCAGGTTGCTTTTTCCTACACCTACGACGGCTCCGACTTCTTGATCCAACAGCTCGCGGTCGATGGTCCTTTGGCCCCGGGCGAGAGCGTGGTGGTCGGGGTGGATTGGGTGCCCAACGTGGGTGGCACCCTGCCGGTGACGGTGGTGGCGGATCCCCAAGGGGTGATCGGTGATTTGGATCCGGCGGACAATACTCAGATTTTGATGTTGGCGGTGGGCGCCAGCCCGCTGGCCAATCTGCGGGTCACGGACGAGTCCTTCGCTTTTGTCGCGGATCCGCCGCTCCAGGGCCAGACCGCGCAGATCACGGTCGCCATCGACAATCCGTCCGCCAACGATGCCGGTCCGTTCAGCGCCGAGCTGTGGCTCGACGCCATCGATACCGGGGTGTTGTTGGTCAACCAGGCTTATGCGGGCCTGGCGGCCGGCGGCTCCGTGGACCTCACCTCACCCTGGTACATCGCCGATCCCGAGGATCGTTTGGTTTACGTGCTCGTGGACCGGGTTGGCGAGGTCGACGAACTCGACGAGTCGGACAACCAGGCCTTTGTCGAGCCCGACGTCCAGACCCTGCCGGACCTAGCGGTGACCGGCGGCGGTATCGATCTGACGCCCGACTTCCCTCAGGTGGGCGATTCGCTGCACTTGGACGTGCGGGTGGCCAACCCAGGGGATCAGCCGTCTCCCGCCAGCCTGCTCGAATGGCTGGACGCCTCCGGCACGGTGCTCGATTCGGTGACGATCCCCGCCCTCGACGGCCATAGCGAGGTCACCCTGCCACTCGATTGGAATCCGGGCGCCTTGAGCGGTGAACTCGACTTGTCCGTGCGGGTCAACCGTGCGGACCTCTTTCCCGAAGGTGACTACGCCAACAACGTGGCGAGCATTTCGGTCGGCATCCAAAGCGGCGACCTCTTCATTTCGAGCCAGATTTTCTCCCCCAACGGCGATGGTGTGCGCGACAGCACGCGCATTTCGTTCCGCAACGGTGCCGACACGGTGTTCATTTTCGGGCCGCGGGGTGATCTGACCCGGACCCTGAGCGTCGACGACGGCGACCAGGCCGTGATTTGGGACGGCCTCAACGATCGCGGCAACCTGGCGCGCGACGGCTTGTACCAAGTGCGGGTCGACGATCTCGAATCGTGGGTGGTGCTCGACAACAATCTCTTTGCGGTGACCTCCGAGCTGGATCAGCTCCTGCTCACCGGTTTCATCTCCCCGCGGGTTCCCGGTTATGAGGAAGAGCGCTCTTATTTCACCAGCATGGTGCGCAGCGCCGTGGTGGAAGAACTCTACGTGGTGGAGCGCTACCACGCGGCCGGCACCTCGTCGTCGGACGACGAAATCCTGTTGCAGAAGTGGAACGGCGACGACCTGATCGAGCTCGGTGAGTACACCGTGGGCCTACCGCTGCTGTCGGCAAACCTTCAAGGCGATACCTTCCTGGCCGGATATTTGGGTGACGGTCCGTTTGCGATCGTGCGGTATCCCGACAACCTCATCCAACCTCTCGATCCGCCGGACGAGGTGGGGCTCGACCCGTGGCTGTCCCCGGACGGCCGGTGGGTGGTATGGGCTTCCGATTGGCAGGATCGTTTGATGATCCAGGATCTGGAGAACCCGGGCAGCCCGTTCGAATTCGACGCCGGGTTCTACAGCGGCAACAACCCCTGCGGATATTCCATCGATTGGACCCACAACCATCGCGCCAATGTGGTGGTGGGCGTCAATTGGGGCGAAAGCTATTTCTACGATATTTCCCTGGCACCGGAAGGCTCGGACGATCCGCCGACGGTGGAGGTCAAAGGCACCGACAACTACGGCGGTTGTGGGGGCGGCGAGATTCCTTCGGTGACCACGGCGGACGAAGGTTCGAAGTCGGCCGTGGGTGTGAGCCTCTACCAAGGACCAGACACCGCCACTGATTTCGACGCCGAGCAATTCGTTTGGGTGTCGTCGGAAGGTTACGGTTATTACGGGGCGGGAGGCCGCGCAGGGCAAAGCCGAGCCCGAGGCCAAGGTGCGGACGAGAATTTCCGGGTGGTGTGGGCGGACTCAAGTCCGTCTGCCACGTCTTCCCCGTCTGCTACGTCTTCCTCGTCTGTTACGGCCGGCCAGAAGGGCATCATTCCTTCTGCTCTCGGTGATGGCGCCCAAGGTTTGCAGAAGGGCGGTTATGGCGGCAGTGATCTGAATATTTTGGTGATCGGCTTGCAAGACGGCGAGCAGCTCGAACAGGGCAGCATCGAAACCCAAGGTCCGTGGTGGGCGCCGCCGCCGGTGACCAGTGTGTCCAACGACGGCTTCGTGGTGGCGATGAGCGAGGAGTACTACGGTTGTGGAGCCGACGCGGGACTGGGCTGCGTGGGCGCCGGGGGTACGGGCGCCGATTCCGAAACGAGCGGCCGCTTCGGCCGACCTGCTCGCCTGCTGATCGACGATCCCGAGGTGGAGGCTCGCCACCGGGCTTGGGCCGAAGCGGCGGCTGCCAAGGGTTCCACCAAGGGTGAAGGCGGCTTCCGGCCTCAGAGTTTGGTTGATTGGCGCTCCGGCGAGACCCGTGAGCTGCCCTTCTATCTCGATCGGGCAGTGTGGTCACCCACCGACAAATATTTGGTCGCCCACCTCGACACGGCTTACGAGCTCGACGGTCTGCTGGCCTATTTCACCCCCGCCGCCAATCTGACCGTGAGGCTCAAGCCGAGGGTGTTGTTCGGCGATGCCGGGGTGGATTTGTGGATCCTGGCCACCGACCGCTACATGGACAACTACCGCTTGGAATACGCGGATCTGAACGCGCCCGAGCTGGTTTACGAGCCGATCGGCCTGCCGAGCAACGAGCTGTTGTTCGGTGAGTCGTGGGGAACCTGGCTGCCGCCCGCCAACGGCACCTATCGAGTGCGTTTGACCGCCCGGGATCGAGCCGGCAACGAGCGTGCGAAATGGCGGCGGGTGGTGTGGAACGGCGACCGCGACATCGCCAATCTCTACACGGAAAACCGCTACATGTCGCCGCGCACCAGCCCCGGAGTCAAGGATCAGCTGGTCTTCCACTACTCGGTGCTGCGCCCGGCCAATCTGGATTTTGCGATTGCCGATTCGAACGGCGTGGTCTATCGACAGCTGCCGGTGGCCGCCGATGTGGTCGGCCCGAAAACCACCACCTGGGACGGCAACGACGACGCGGGCAATCCCGTGCCCGACGGTCGATATTTACTGACCTACGGTGCTGCCACCTGGCCGATCATCGTCGACAATACGCCGCCCGAGGTGGTGTTGAGATTCGCCGACACCCACCTGGCGGTCGAAATCCCGGGGGACAAGCAGCCGGCAGATCAAGACCTGTGGATCAACGAGGTGTTCGCCGCGGTGCGCGACGACAATCTCGAAGAGTGGCAATATCAGAGCTTTGGTCGCCACAGCGACGGTGAGTGGGCGACGGAGTCCCTGGGCACCGAAACCCTCGAGAAGGATGGCGACCTCGCCTGGCGAGTGGTCGGGGCGCATCAATTGGTGGGCTCGGAGCGGCGGATCATCGCCCGGGATATGGCCGGCAACGAAACCATCACCGCTCGCGGTTTCCGCGACGAACGTCTGGTCTTCACCGACTCCGAGCCGGGATGTCGCACGGATAATCCTCCCTGCGCCTACCCCGAGCGACCGCCATTGGGAGCCATCGGCGACTCCACCGGTTTCCTGGTGGGTGAGGATCAAATCCTCAGTTCCTTCTACGACACCTTGTTGTTGCAGAGCACGGTGCAGTCGGATCTTTCGGATCTGCGGCTGGAATATCGTCCGATCAGCCTGACCGGCCTGCCCTCCGGACCTTGGCAGCCGGGCGAGATCGAGGTCTCCCACGACACGGTATATCGCCAATTCCGGACCACCGACGTCTCCTACGCCACGGCGGACCGTCCGGTGACCGTGGGCGACCGTCTGTCGGCGATTTATTGGAACCATCCGACCCTGTCCATGGTGTCCCACGAAGTTCGATTGCGGGCCGGCAGCGACAGCGGTGTGGAGGTGATCAGCGATCCCGTGCTCTTCCGACCGGAGGTGCCGCTGCTGATCGAATACCTCGGTTTGGATGAAAACGGCGATCGGTTCCGGGTCACCAACGCGTCGGCGGGCATTGTGCGCTCGATCCAGCTGGCGACCCGCGAGGTCGATCAATTCGGCAATGTTTATTGGCAGCAACGCTACGCGGTCATCGATCGCCTGCTGCCGGGCGACTTCGTGGAGGTCAGCACCGGCTGCGTATTCGTGCCCTTGGGCAACCGTCTGGTGCGGGCCCAAGGCTCCGGCGACCTGGGTCAAGAAGCGATCTCCCTCAATACGGGCATCCAGAATCGCGAAGGTTATAGCCGCTTGTTCGGCGGTTACTTCCCGGCCACGTGCGCTGCCGACGGATCGTCGCAGCTGGGCCGAGGATTCTTCGGTCAAGAAGATCAGGCGCCCTGTGATCCCGGACCGGCGTTCCCCAACTACTGGGTGACCACCGGCCAGGCCTCACCGGTGGACGGCCGTGTGCCCGTGGACCCGACCGGCGCGCTCGTGCAGCGTTACGAGCTGCTGGTGAACGGGGTGCCACGGGTCACGATCGACGGGCCGCTGTTGTCCTGGGATTACCGCCAGAGCCTCGACCTCTCGAGCCTGGGAGAAGGCAACCACGAGCTGACCGAGCGTTATACCTACGTCGATCAGCCCGGTCTGTTGGGCACCTGCCCCCAAAGCTTCAATGTGCGAATCGACCGTACGCCGGCGGTGGCGCAGATCACCGAGCCGCTCTCCCAATCGGTGATTTGTCCGTCGGACCTGACGGTCGACGTGACCCTGGACGTGGAGGAGGTGGGCTCGGCCAATCACCGCATCTTCCTAGGTGAGCGCCTTGTCGATAGCGACCATTTCTGCTCGCCCTATTCCAGTGCCACCGGCTTTGAAATCGAGCGCGATGAGCTGAGCAGCGGTGCCTTCGACCTCGCCGCTCGCCTGGTGGACCAAGCGGGCAACGCGTCGTGCACCAGCATTCCGGTGATCATCCCGGACTTGCCCAATATCGCTATGGTTGTGGATCCGGAGATCTTCTCGCCGGTGAACGGCCTGGGTCGACCGATCGTCGCTGAGATCGGCTTCACCACCGGCACCCCCGGAACCTACGAAGTGCAGGTCACCGACACCGCCGGCACGGTGCTGAAGTCCTATCCGCCTGGCGGTACCGACGGCGTTGAAGAGCTGCTCTTTGCCTGGGACGGCACGGATCTAGGCGGTTTGGACGTTGCCGACGGCATCTATCGGGCGGCGGTCACCGCCCGTTCCCCCTGTGGCGCTGAGCAGACCGAGAGCCTGCCCTTCGAGCTCGACAAAACTCCACCGGCCGTGACCCTGAGCTCGCCGGAGGGCGGTGAGCTGGTGGGCTCGAGCCTGGAATTCTTCGGCAGCGTGACCGACAAGAACTTCCAGCGCTTCGAGCTCCAGGTCCTGTGGTTGGACGGCGCCGGGGATTGGCAGCCGGTGGCCGGCAGCAGTCGTGAGGTGCCGGGACCCGAACAAGGTTTAGGCACCTGGAACACAGGTAGCCATCCCCCGGGTGAATATCTGGTGCGGGTCTATGCCTTTGACGAGCCGGGCAATGAGGCCTGGAGCTCTGAGATTCCGGTGACCCTGAGACCGCGCAACTTCATCCGCCGGTTCATGCGCGAGCCCGAACTCTTCTCGCCCAATGTCGACGGCGTGCTCGACGAGGTGGAGATCGAATACGAGCTGATCCAGGACGCCCTGATCACCCTGACCGTGGTCGACGGTGACGATCTGGTGGTCGCTACCCTGACCGACGGCGAGCTGCAAGCCGGCGCGGCCACCGTGGGTGACGGCATCCACGCGCTGTGGGACGGCATCTCGGACGCCTTTGCGGTGGTCGCCGACGGCGATTACACCTTGGTGATCCTGGCGGAGGATCCGCTGGTGCCGCCGACCCTGGAGTCGGAGGAAGAGCGCCTATCGATCATCGTCGATACCGTGCCGCCTGCGCTCGAAGTCATCAGCCCGCGGCCGAATTCCTTGTCGGGTCTGCCGCTGCAAGTGGTGGGCTCCCAGGACGAGCTGCACCCGGACACCTGGAATCTCGATCTCCAAAGCTTGGAAAGCGATCGTGAGCCGATCGCCACGGGCTCGGGGGTATTCGAAAGCCGGGTGCTCGATGAGCTGACGAATCGTGCCGACGGTGAGTATTTGTCGACCTTTAGCGCCGTGGACGCGGCCGGCAATTCGGCCCAAAAGTCGGTGATCTTCACCATCGACAATACGGCGCCGGCGGTGCAGATCTTCAAACCTCAGGGCGGCGCGGTGATCAATACGATCAACGAATCCCTGGGCCTCGAAGGCGAGGTCATCGAGGACCACTTGGTTTCCTACGTCTGGAGCTATGCCCCGGGCGCGATGCCCGACGACGGCGACTTCATGACCTTGGCCGAAGACAACCTCTTGCCGGCCGACGGCTTGGTGAGCTTCGATTGGGATGCCTCCGGCTTGGACGATGGCCCCTACACCCTGCGTTTGTCGGCCACCGACGAACCGGGACGCACCGCGGAGGTGCGTCGGATCTTCACCGTCGACAATACGCCGCCCGACGTGTCGATCGACCTGCCGCTCGACGGCGCGGTGATCGCCGACGATACGGATGTCTTGGGCGCCGTGGACGACGCCAACATGCTCAGCTGGGTGTTGAACCTGAAACCCGAGGGTGGCGACTTGCTACCGCCGATCGCCGCCGGCGCCGCCAACGAAGCCGGGCTTCTGGCCCCGTGGACGGCCCTGCCGGTGGACGGCGAGTATCGCCTCGAATTGGAGGCCGAGGATCGGGCGGGCAACCGGTCGGAAACCTCGGTGTCGGTGACCGTGTCGGTGGCCCCGCCCCAACCGCCGATTCTGCTGTCGGCGGAGCCCAACGTTCGCGATGTCACCCTAGTGTGGCAAGCGGGGGCCGGCCCGGCGCCTTCGGCCTACCTGGTTTATCGCGACGGTGAAGAGATCGCCGGTCCGATCGTCGGCACCACCCTGGTGGATCCGGCGTTGGCGGACGGCTCCTACGTTTATACCGTGACCGCGTTGGTGGCCAACGGCACCGAAAGCGATCCTTCGAATGCGCTGACCGCGACCATCAACTTGAATCTGCCGGTGGCCCACATCAGCGTGCCGAGCGATGGCGATCGAATCTCGGATCTGGTGCAGATCTTCGGCACCGCCCATCGCGATACCGGCTTGTCGGTGTGGCGCCTGTGGGTACGTTCGGCGCCGGCCGGTGCCTGGCAACCCCTCAATTCGGGTTCGGCGTCGGTGTTGGCGGACGAGCTCGGCCAGTGGGATACGGCCTTGCCCCAATTCCCCAACGGCTTCTACGACCTGAAGCTCGAGGTGGACGACATCTTCGGCAATCGGGCCACGGCCCAAATCAACGTCGAGGTGGACAACGAGGCCCCCGTGGCTCCGGTGCTCACCTTCGCTGCGGCCACCATCCTCGGTGGTGACGGCGTCACCGACGACATCCACGTGGAGTGGATGCTCGATCCGGCGCCGGCGGATCTGGCGGGTTATTACCTCTATCGCAACAGCCTGTTGGCCAACGCCCCCGGCCCGGTGGTGGGCAGCCAGGAGCCGTTCTTGATCGACGGCACCGCCTACGACGACCAAGATCTGCCCGACGGCACCTACGTTTATTTCGTCACTGCGGCGGACACTGCGGACAACGAGTCCGCGGCGTCCAACGAGTCGGATCCGATCACCATCGATACCCGTCGCCCCCACGCGATCATCATCGATCCGCCGGACGGCACGGAATTCGAGGAATCGGTGCTGTTGACCGCCGAAACCCCGGATCTCGACGTCGAATCGGTGCAATTTGAGGTCCAAGCCGACGGCACCACCGATTGGTTGCCCCTCGGACCCGCGCTCAGCCGTCGGCCTTACGTCATGGACTTTGCGCCGGCCACCTCGGGCCTTTACCACCTGCGTGCGGTGGCGTCCGATGCCCTTGGACCCGATCCCGCGCCGGAGAGCATTTCGCTGACGGAAATCGATTTGGCACCGCCGTCCCCGGCGGAGCTGACCGTGCGGGTCGACGGTGGGGACATTCACCTCACCTGGACCGCGGTGCCCGATACCCATGGCGACTTAGCGGGTTATTTGGTCTACCGAGGCGGCGATTTGCTGACCCCGACGGCCTTGCCGCTGACCCAGCTGACCTATGACGACCTGGGCTTGGCCGACGGTTATTACAACTACCAAGTGACCGCCATCGACGAGGGCGACAACGAGTCTGCGGCGTCGCCGTGGCGCAACGGCGTGGTGATGACGCCGACCTTCGATTTCGTCGACCCGATCTCCGAGTCGCCGGGTCGCAGCTTGAACGGCTATTCGGAGCGTTATTTCGAGTCCATCGAGCTGCAGCGGTTCGTCGCGCCGGATACCTGGCAGACCCTGGCTGCATTTGCGTCGGAATTCGAAGGCGTCACCTTCCCGACCGTCAGCCTGAGCCAAGGCTTCAACACTTTGCGTTATCGGGGTGAGGACTCCGATGGCAACCGCAGCCGTTGGTCGCGGGAGTTGGTTTTGGTTTCGCACCCCCGTCCCACACCGCCGGCGAATATGACCGCGATCGCCGCGGGCGCCGACGTCACCGTGGATTGGACGGAGTCCGGCGAGCCCGTGAGCTTCGGTTATGCCCTCGACCGTGACGGCACGCCGCTGATGGACCCACCGGCGTCCTATCCCTACGACGGGGCCGGTGGCCATGTGCTCTCCGCCTCGGGCGGTGATAACGCGGATTGGTTGCGGGCGGTGGACGGCGATACGGGCACGTCCTGGATGCCCGACACCGACACGATCGACGCGGGCACGGTCTGGCAGTGGACTTGGGCCGATCCCAAGCTGATCACCGAGATGAATCTGCGTTGGGGGTCCTACGCCCGCCGCTTCTCCGTCGAGGTCTTGGTGGATGGCCATTGGCTGTGGTGGTATTACCGCTCGTACAACAGCTCCACCAACCTTTACTTAGATCTCTACCTGCCGGTGGAGGGGGTGCGGGTCTCGGTTCCGCCGGGCAGCTACTACTGCCCGAGCTGCTCGATCGCCGAAGTGGGCCTGATCGGATTCGATCTCTTGGCGCCGCCCCAGGTGGATTCCGGGGTCGCCTCCGGGGCCCATGAATACTCGGCCTTGGAGGTCAACCGCTTCGGACAATTCTCCGAGCCGTCGAACGCCATTGCCCTGGTGTCCACGGATCCGCCGAACCCGCCCACGGGTCTGCTGGCGGCCGCCGGTGCCTGTGGCGCCATCGATCTCGAGTGGCAGGCGCCCTCGCCGCTGCCGCCGGTGTTATTGGGTTACCGCTTGTATCGCAGCGCCGACGGCACGGTATTCGCGCCGATCGCCATGCCGTCGAGTTCGGATCTGGCCTATGTGGATTCGGGCCTGGGTCTTGATGCGACCTTCCATTACCGCCTGACCACCCTGGCTCTCGAAAGCGGCCTGGAGGTGGAATCCGCACCGTCGAACGTCGCCGACGCGACCACCGAATGCACCACGCCGCCGGCTCCCGAGTTGCTCGAACCGACGATCGCCGGAGTGCCGGTGATTTGGCCGGTGCCGATCGCCGACGTGGGTGGACGGGCCTATCCGGGTTCCTTGGTCACCCTCTTCCGGGACGGCCTGGACGTGGGTGTCCTGATGCTGCCCGCCGCACAGCCGATGTCGACCGTGACCTTGGACGACTTCGACTACAACGCGGTGTCCTTCAGCGCCGACCAGCGCCGCATCGCTTTCGACAGCTACGGCAGTCAAGAAGGCGTTTCGGTGGTGGATCTCGACAGCGGTGAAACCTGGACCTTCTTCGGTGACGAGCCTTACGAAGCGGCTCTGGATCCGTCGGGTCAAACCTTGGTGTTCCTGGATTGGAACGACGGTTGGAATTTGTTCTCGGCCAATCTCGCCGATCGGTCGGTGCGCCAGCTCACCACCCGTGGGGGTTATAGCTCGGCGCGCTTCAGCCACGATGGCCGAACCCTCTTCGCAGTGGGTGAGGACGACTCCAGCGGCCGGACCCAGGTGCTTTACCGAGACGTGAGAAGCGGTGCCGAAACCGTCCTATTCCAGTCTTATTCGAGCATCTCCCACTTGGCCCAAAGCCCCGACGGCCGATTCTTGGTGGCCGCTTTCTACTATGGCCAACCCTTGGTGATCGACTTGGTGGAGGGCGGCGCCCAATTTGTCGGCGACTACGACAGCCTGGGCATGTCTTCCTCACCGTTCTCGCCGGACGGTAGCCGCTTCGTTTATTCCCAGCCGGGCGGTTATGTGGAGGGCGCGCGGCTCAAGGTGGTGGACTTGGAAACCGGCCTGGTTCAAGACGTGAGCGCGGCCGATGGCGAGTTTGCCGCAGTCTGGCTCGACGATCGGACCTTGGCCTACTTCGAGATCCATCCCGTCGATAGCGACCTCTTCAGCCTGAAGACCCGTTCCATGATCGATGGCAGTGAGACCGTGCTGGCGGCGGATTTGGATCGTTACGCCTTGCCGTGGGGCGACGGTGGTCCTTGGGACCTGATGCGCACCGACGACGGTGCCCTGTGGCTGACCCAAGACGAACAGCTGCAACGCCGCTTCCAGCCCAGCGGGACCTTTGTCTTGCCCGACGTGGAGCTGGCGGTGGGCACCAATACCTTTGTCGCCCGCCAAGAGCTCGGGGCGGATGTGCAAGAGAGCCTGCCGATCGAGGTGATCGTCGACCCCGACGCCTTTGGTGACGCGGAGGTTCGATCGATCACCGCGACCCCGGCTTTCCCGGTCACCGGCACGACCGTCGCCATCGACGGCGTGGCGCGCAATGCCGGAGCCGTGGAACTCGAAGGATTGGTGGCGAGCTTGATCCGCACGGCACCCTCCGGGGCTTCCGACGTGGTGGTCAGCGAGACCTTTGACCTGGCTTCGGGCGCAACCCGTCGGGTCCGATTCTTGTGGGATACCACCGGCCAGGAGGGCGACTTCCGTTGGCGTCTGGTGCTCGATCCGGCGGATCTGCTGGTGGAGCTCGACGAAACCAACAACGTTGAGGAGATGGTGGTTCCGGTGCGCGAAACCCTCGGCGCCCACGCCGAGATCGCCACCGACCGGCCGGCCTACTTCTTGGGCGAGAACGCCGCGATTACTGCACAGGTGACGGTCAACGACGGTCCGGCGCCGACTTTGGTGACCCTGAGCATTGAAGATGCCAACGGCGTCTGGGTCACCGACGTGGACAGCTGGCAGGACGAGACCTTCGGTTACGAAACCCGGGTCACGAATTCGGGCTGGTCGGTGTCGGGGATTTACCCCGGCGACTACCAGGCGGTGGTGACGGTGCAGCGAGCCGGTGTCGAAGCGGCGCGGGCGAGCGCAGCCTTCACCGTCGGCGCGCGGGTCGCGGCCGAGGTCACCGGTTCCACGGATCGTCCCACTTACCGCCGGGGCGCCGGTGCCAACCTCTTGGCCCGGGTGCTCAATATTGGTGACGCGACCCTGCGGGACGCCACGGTCGAGCTGACGGTGGTGGCGGTTTCGGGCCTCGAAATCGCCCGCGGCACCGAGGTGGCGAGCACCTCCGTGCCGGTCATCGCCCTGCCCGTGGGGGATCTGTTGCCCACGCCATGGGCTCTGGATACCTCGCCGATTCCTCCCGGCAACTACGCTTTCACCGCGCGGGTGGTGGACGAGCCGGGCGCGGAGCTGGCGAGTTCCGAGCCGGTCGGATTCGTGATCACCGCCGCCGGCGCCGAGCTGCAAGGCAGCGTGGCGGTGGCTCCGGTCTCCGCCGAACCCGACGAGGGGCCGTTCACGATCACCGCCACGGTGGAAAACTTCGGCGACGCGCCGTTGAACGATGTGGTGGTCAAGGTGGACGTGATCGATCCCGTGCGCAATGCGGTGGTCGGCCACGCCGAGGCGGCAGCGACTTCCTTCGGCGCCGGTCAATCCCGTCCCTTCACCTGGGACGTGCCCCTCAGCGTGTCCTACTTGCAGTCCTATTTGGTGTCGTTGACCGCCGAGCGACCGGCGGCACAGGTGGGTGGCACCGTGGAAGAGCCTTTGGCGACGTCGAGCTTGTTGTTGGTCGACCGCACGCCGCCGGTGGTGGACCTGCTGGAACCGACTACCGAGATCGTTTGCTCCGAGTCCATGCTGGTTCGGGTGCGAGCGATCGACGAGCTGTCGAGCGTGTTCCGGGTCTTCTTCCATCTCGACGATTCCGACCACGACCTGCCGCTGCCCCGGGAGAGCGTGGAGAGCGAGATCTTCTCGTCGCGGGTGGTGATCGATCCGGATCGCCTGGATCCCTATCGGGTCGAGGTCTTCGCCGAGGATACGGTCAACAACATCAGCACCGGTGTGGCGGTGGACTTCTTGCCGACGATCGACGATACGCCGCCGACCCTCGACTTGAGCGGTCCGGCGGAAGGTGCCTGCGTGAGCTCGGCGGCCTTCACTTGGATTGCCGACGACCAACAGCTGGATTCGGTGGTCGCCACCCTCGACGGCCTGACCTACGTCGCCGGGGAGCCGGTGGTGGGCGACGGCGAGCACCTCTTCGAGTTGCTGGCGGTCGACGGCTGTCGACTGAGCACCACCGCGAGCCGTTCCTTCCTGCTCGACGCCACGGCGCCGGAGATCACGGTCGACGGTGTGGTGGAGGGCGGGAGCTACGAAACCAGCGTGACCGCCCAATGGACGATGCTCGACGTCAACCTCACGGTCTCCTCTGCCTTGCTCGACGGTCAGCCCGTGAGCAGCCCGCTGGTGGTGGACACGGTCGGCGATCACGTGCTCGCGCTGAGCGCCACGGATTGTGCCGGCAACGTCTCCACGGTCACGGTGGCTTTTGAGGTCACGGCCCAAGGTGGCTTGGATGTCGGCGGTCTGCTTTATCTGCCCGAGGAAGTCTTCGTCGGCGTGCCGTTGAAGGTTGACGCCCAGGTGAGCAACCTGAGCACCGGGGACCTGCCGGACGCTCAGCTCAGCCTGCTGTTGGTGGATCCCGAGACCAGTGCCGTGATCGACAGCCTTGTGGTGGTGCAGACCGTGCCGATGGACGATCAAGTGGTGCTGATCCACAGCTTCGACACCATTGACTTGGTGCCTGGCACCTATCGGGTGGAGCTGCACGCGGCCGGCGATTTCGGCGGGGTGCCCTACGATTTGGAATTGTCCCGGGCGGACGTCGAAGTCCGCGCCGGTTTGGAAATACCGACCCTCGGCCCGGGTCTGCTCATGTTGTTGACCGTGCTGCTCGCCCTTGCCGGCGCGGTCATCCTGCGTCGACGGGACGCGGTGAGCCGGCAGACCGAGGTTGGATTGGAGCGAGAAGTCATGAGTCAGTCTTCCGTCGGCGGACGTGCCCGTCGTTCGTCCAAGGGTGATCCGTCCAAGGGTTATCCGTCACAGGGTTGGGTTTGGTTGGGGTTGGCCCTTTTGCCCGTGTGGCCGGGCTTGGGCTCGCCCCTCCAAGCGCAGTCCGCGACCCAGTCTGGGTCGGCAGCGCAAGGTGAGTCGTGTTACGGCCATTTCCCGGCTTTGGCGAAAATGGCCCAGGCCCAGCTCGACGCCCTGCCGACCAAAAGCTCGGCGGTGGACCGCGAGCTACTGCTGGAGGAATTCATCTGGCAGGAGGAGCTGGCCCATCAACGGCAGGTGCTGGCGCGGGCGGGAGGTGACGTGGACTCGCGCTTGGACGAACTCGAGCAGTCCGCCGGCGAGAAGCTGCAGGCGCTGAAACGGGCGATTGGCGAGAAGGCGAGCCTCAGCTCCCAAGAGTTGTCCGAGCTGTTGGCCTGTGCGGGTGGGTCGCGGGAGGCTTCGCCGATCTCATCTCGCCTGGCACCGAAATTCGACGAAGCGCTCGTGGCCCGTGCGCCTTCGGACCGCCGAGCCTTCCCGGAGGGTTATCTGGCGAAGCCGTCTTCGGAGCTGATCGAAGCCACGGCGGTGGCGCGCAAACGTCGGGTCCAAACCCAGGAGAAAAGCCTGAGGTTCCGCAAGGCGGAGATCGTCAGACCCGACTATTTGGCGGAAAAGGTGGTGGAGTTGGCCGGGGATCCGGTGGCGATTTACAACTTTGTATTGCAGGACATCCGTGCCGGTCATTATTACGGTGGCATCAAAGGCCCCGAGGCAGTGTTGCGCTCCGGCGAAGGCAACGACGCCGACCAAGCCGGTCTGTTGGCCGAGTTGATGCGCCTGGCGGGTTTCCCGGCTCGCTTGGCATGGGGTCCTCAGCAGATCCCGACCGCCGCTTTGCTCGACCATTTCGGTGCTGCCAACGTGCCGGCCCTCGAACGGGTGTTGACCGCAGCGGGCATCGGTTGGTCGCCGGTGATCTCCGGCGGTCGTCCCGTCGCCTATGTGCTGGATCGGGTGTGGGCCGAGGTTTATCTGCCCTACGCCAATTACCGCGGCGTGGTCTTGGACGATAGCGGCGCCACCTGGTTGGCCCTCGATCCCCAGCTCAAAACCTTCGACCGATCCGTGGCGTCCGATCCGCTGTTGGATCAAATGGCTTTCGACGCCGACGCTTTCTTCGACAGCTATTTGGCGGGCGACGTCTGCTCCCGACCCCTGGAGCAGGCGGGGGCATGTCCCATGCCCAGCGCGCTGGTCGAGCAAGAGGTGGACGGATATTTGGGTGCCGGCCAATATCCCCAGGTCACCGCACCTGAGCTGTTGGCCGAACAACAAGGCGAGGTCTTGCCGCCGGGCATGGTGGGCGTGGTGTTGGGGGTCGACGGCTTCGGTCTCGACCTGGCCGACAGCCTGACCCATCGGGTGCGTCTGCGGGCCCGGGACGGCAGTCGGGTGATTTTCGACCGGACGGTGCCGGTGGCGGATCTTTCCGGCCAGGAGGCGACCCTTTGGTACGTGCCGGCCACGGCCGCCGACGAGCAGATCGTCGCCGCCAACGGTCATCGCCTGTGGAATACGCCGCCCTATTTGGTCAACGTACGCCTGGAACTGCGTACCGATGGCGAGCCGTTGGTGCCGGCCAGCCTGCCGATCGCCATGGGCAGGCCGTTCGAGCTCGAAATGACCCTCACCTCACCCACCGTGGGCAGCACCAGCTTCGTCAACGATCATCGCGCCGGCATTGCCGCCGGCTTGGGTTTCGGCGCCGGGGCGGAAGCTTATGCACCGCCGAACGGCGAGCCGCAAAATACCCTTGAGCTGCTGGCCGCCATGGCTTCGGATTATCTCTCGGCAGTGGATGATTTTGGCGCACGGATGGCGCGCTTGGAAGGTCTGACCCGGGTCTTCCCACGGCCGAGCGTGGTGACCGTCGGCAGTCTGGTGGAGCCCCAGGGCAGCCTCGGGCTGATCGAATCCTTGGAATATAAAAGTGTCTTTGTGGACGCGGACATCCACAGTGGACGTCTGGTGGGCGACGGCGGGACCGAGGATCGGCGGGTCGCCGGCCGCTGGCTGGCCTTGACCCAGCTCGAAGCGTCGGCGCGCGAGCGCGAGCTTTTCGAGGTCCAAGGCATGGCGGCCATGAGCGCGGATCTGGCGTTGGCGTTGGCCGCGGATCGCGGCATCACCGTGCACCGCATCGACAGCGCCAATCTGGGCACCCTCCTGCCGACCCTGCCTTTCGATTCAGCGGTGCTCGACGAAATCGAAGGCTGGGTGCTGGCCGGCGGTGAAGCCCTGGTGCCGGCCGAGGCCATGTCCTTCGTCGATTGGACCGGCGTCGGTTATGTGTTGCTCGACCCGCTCACGGGCGAGCGTCGCTACCAGATTTCAGGAACCCTCTCCGGCGGCATGTTGGCGGTGCCGTGGTTCGAGGTGGTGGAAGGCACACGGGTGCCCCTCAGCCGACCCCACAGTGGACCGGTGAACCGACGCGGTGAGGAGGCGGTGGGCGGCAAGATTTTCGACGGCAACTTACAGCTGGCGACGGTTGGCGAAACTTTGAGCGACGGCGATTACATCGCCTTCAAAGTCGAGGTCTTCGACGTCGACCAGGTGCCGGTTCAAGGGGCCGAGGTGACCTTCACGGTCTTGACCGGCGGCGGAAGCACGGCGTCGGGCTCGGTGGTCAGCGATTCGACCGGTTTGGCGTCGGTGGATTTCACCCTCGGCACGAAGACGGACGAGAGTCCGTATTATTTGCTCTTCCCGGAAGAGGATCACTCCACCCGGGCGGGCCTCAACGTGGTGGCGGTGGAGGTCAACGGCCATGCGGTGCCCGACCTCTTCTACGCCATCGGTGCTCCCGATGAGGTGGCAGACCTCGAGCAACCCTACGGTCAGACCTTGAACGGTCTGCCCCATTTGAGCCTCGGCACCCCTGTTTTGGCCCTGCCGGTGGATCAATACGGCAATCCGATCTCCAATCAAGACGTGGTCTTCACCCTCAACGGTAGTCCGGGTGGCGAAGGCAAGGGTCCGGAGTTGATCAGCCGGGAGGACAAGCTCGGCTGTCGTCCGGGCACGGTGATCGCGGGCGAGTGCAGTGCGGGCACCACGGTCACCGACGACGGCGGGGTGAGCGGCGTGTGGGCGTGGCTGGTGCTCGGGGAGGATGATTCCTACACCGTCACCGCCAGCGCCACGGGCGAGGACGGCGGCTCCGCGGAGGTCAGCTTTACGGGCCAGGTGCGCAAGGATTGGGTGCCGGGCGAGGTCTTCGTAGGTTTCCCGGTTCTGCGGGTGTCCGGACGTGGCCAACCTTCGGGGGGTGAAGGGGTCGGTTCGATCGAAGCCTACCCGCCCGGAGAAACGTCGGTTCCTTTGCAGGTCAACGTGCACGTGGTGCGCGAAGACTTCGGAGTCGAGGCTTGCGGCGAAGATTATTGTCGCGTGCCCCTGGGAACGTTTAAAGCCACCCGCCTGGGGGAGAGCCCGGCACCGGAATGTTTGCCCGACAGCTGTGGCGGCGGCACCCTCGACGAACGGGTCCAGATCGCCTTCAACGGTGCCGGTGGTGGTGCCACGGTCAGCAGCCCCGACGGCGACGGCCTCTACTCCTACGCCGTGCCCCTGCCGTCGACGCCGGGCCGTTATGAAATTACGGCGACACCGACCGCTTGGGTCGGAGTACCGGTGATCCCAGACGATGCGTCCCATTTCGAGGCGGTGGAGCCCTGCACTGAGGATCCCCTGTGCGGCGGCAAATTCGAAATCTTAGAGGTGTCGGACGAAAATTGGCGGTCGACGTACGTGTTGTGGTCGGTCACCGGCCAGGTCACCACGCCCACGCCGGTGGTTCTGCTCGGCCACGACGGCAATCACGAAGAAGATACGGTTTTCAATTATCAAATTCAGCCGTCGAATTACCCGGCCCTCAACACCTACATGTTCTTCGTCGAGGACGGCACGATTCCCTTCTTGGCCCAAACCGACGGCACCGGCGATGGCACCGCGACGCTGCCTCAGGGTGAGATGTTCGACCATCCCGAGGGCGATCACGAGGTGCTGATGGCGCTCAACGTGGGTTGGGTGTGGTCGCCCCGGGCGGGCGTCGACGTGCCGCTAACGGTGATGTCGGAGCCGGAGCCGTTCTCCATTGCCTTATTGGATATCGACGCCGATTCCAATAACGACGACGACATCGACGAACCCCAGCGGGACGATTTGGAAGAGGAGATCGAGGAAGGCGACGGCGACCAAGGCTACGGCAAATTCGTCTACGTCAACCACGACAACGACGACGGTAACGGTTCGGCGAGCGGTGATCAGATCCCGGATTATGCCGACAAACAGGTCGACAACGAGGACAACCTCGTACCCCTGATGGTCGAGCTGCGGCCCGAGGGAGGCAATTGGGGCGCCGCGACCCTGACCTTCGAGTACGACGGTCCGCCGGCTTCGCAATTGCCGGACAATACCGGCAGGCTGTTGGGCACCAAGGGCAGTCACAGCTATTACGACTTCACCGAAAAGAAGCAGGGAATCCTGCGTTTGTGGCGGATCGAGAATCAGAGCGACAGCAAAGAGCCGGATCTGTACATCGTGCCTGGCACCCCGTACAGCGCGTCGACCTTTAATTTCGGCCCGGGCAACGAAACCATCAAGGTGTGGGTGGAAGCGCTCAACGGCACCCAGGCGGGCGGCGAGTTGGTCACCGCCGACGTCACCGTCAAGCTGACCTTTGAGGGGTCCGAAGCGGAGCAAACCATTCGTTTCACGCCCGTGGAAGCGAACCTCGCCGTCAACAACAGCAGCGACGGCAGCGGTGGCGGCTACAACTACATCCGCCCCGGTGTGCCCGACGGGCTCGGTTGGACGATCGACGAATACGACGAAATGATGGAGGATCAAGGGGACGGCTACCGATTCTGGACCTCCAACACGGCCAATTCGGAAGCGGTAAACATGGGCAATATCGACGATTTGTCGCCCTTGCACCTGCAGATCCCGGCACCGTTGATCGAGGAGGGGTTCGATTTCACCTTGCAGCTGGTGGACACCAGCCGGGACGTCGACATCCAGCTTTGGAAAGCTCCTCTGAACGCCGTTGGAGAAGGTTTGCAGTATTTGTCGAGGGAAGACGTGGCCGAGGATTTGATCGGCGGTTTCTTCGGCGGCGGAATCTTCTCCTATAGCGCGTCCATGTCCGTCGACTACGTGCTGCGCTCCCACGAACGGCTGGAGCTGACTCCGGACGAGACCAAAACGGGATATTTATTCCGGGTGGATCCGTTTGCGAGCGAAGACACGGTCCACGAAGTGCAGATGAATCTGCTCTCACGGGAGAAGGGCGAGTCGGATTGGCATACGGTGGATTCGATCCGCATGACCCTGGAGCATCTGAATCATTTCTTCTCCCTGTGGTCGGCGCGCGGCTCGCCGTCGGCCCGATTCACCAACTACAAAACCGAATGCCATCCGGAGACGTCGTGTGATGCGGGCGGGGGTGTGAACACCATTCCCCACTTCCTGTATCCGGAAGCTGAACACGTGCCTGGCACCGCCATGCCCGACACGGATAAGACCCAATACTTCATGCCGGTGCACGGATTCAACGTCGACTTAGAAGGTGCCAAGGCTTCCTTCCAGATCGTGACCAAACGCATGTTCTGGTTGGGTTTCCGCGGCAACGTGGTCGGTTTTACCTGGGAAGGCGACGAAAACGCGCCGATCTCCTACATCGACAACGTGGACAATTCGTTCCGATCGTCCCAAAGCTTCCGCGAGCTGATCGAGAACAAGATCGTCGGCGAGTGGGGGGGTGAGGCGCAGAATATCTACGTCATGGCCCACAGCTTGGGCAACCAAGTGGTCTACGACGCCTTGCGCCAGCACGCGGTGGATACCTCGGGCATCCTCTTCCGCAACCTCTATTCCGTGGAGCCGGCCATCTGGCAGGAAGTCTTCTGGCCGCAGCAGCCGTATTCCTACGGTCTGCTGGGGGGTAGCGGAGGCGTCGGCGGTATCCCCGACCTCTACGGAATTCCGATCACTTACGACGAAGACGATCTACGTTGTGACTCTTGGACTTTCTGGTTCAATCAAGAGCAACACAGCACGAAAGAATCGGCCACCAAATTAGTCCACAGCTGGGCGTGGAAGGACTATGCCCTCGAGCTGATGCGCATCGACGACTATGCGAAACGCAATCCCTGGGTCCATTACGACCGCGAAGAAGGCTCGCCAACTTGTTGGCGCGCTCCGGTGGCCGGGCAGGGTCAGCCGGCGTTGTCGAACGATTCGCCGGCCATGATGAGCCCCCGTCTACCGGAGCGGGGCCCCATTCCCACCAGCCTTCCGGACGTGATTCGCGTGGCTTATGAAGCGACCCAGCTGTTGATTCCGGCCGGCTCGGTGGAAAACGTGATGACGCCGAATAACGTGGATGCCACGGATCTGAATTGGGATTTCTACGGGCACAGTGATTTCCAGACGTCGGGATTCCCGGTGATTTATCAGTGGTACTACGAGGTGCCGGGGCAGACGCCAAGGGAGAGGGAGTAAACGATGAATACGGTTAAAGAAATTGCGATGGTGGCCTTAGCAAAGACGTGCCTGGCAAGGACGTGCCTGGCACCCGCTCATAGGGCATGGATGTGCCTGGTGGTCATGTGCCTAGGGGTCATGTGCCTGGCACCGTCTTATCTGTCGGCACAGACTCCTCCCGAACTGCCTCCGGTTCGGGAGCTCCTGGAAAGCAAGCTCAGCGGTGAGATCCGGGTGGGCGGCGCCGTGGTCGACGCGTCCACGGGACGTCCCCTGGCAGGCGTGCGTTTGTCGGTCACGGAAGGCTCATTTGACCCGCAAAGACCGGAACTCCGGGTGTCGACTCGCCACAAAGAGGAAGTCACGGGCGCTTTTCGTTATCAATGCAGTCCTTGTACGGACGTGCGAGTTCGTTTGAGCAAGGACGGCTATCGCAGCGAGACGTTGAACTTCGCCGTCGCCACTTCGGAGAGCAATAGGGTCGACGAAACCCGTCTGCGGGTGACCTTGCGGCCGCTTCAGAATCCGGTGGAGTTGCAGGCGGTCCAAGGCGAGCTGGTGGCGGGAGACGCCTCAAAGGCTGCGGTCTTGGCCCTCGACCCTCGCAACCGCAAGGCACGTGTGGTCGGGCTGAGGGATCTGCCGGCCAAAGTTGCCGGGCAAGACGATCCCTTCGTCTTGCGCTTAACCACAACCACCGCAGCCGACGGCAAGGCCGCGTTGGTCGACGTGACGGAGAATCGCGCTAAAAACGTGCCGGTCGCCCCGGTCCATCGACGCCCGGTCGGCGCGACCCTCGACTTCTCTTCCATCGGCGGTGTAACGCGTCACTTTCCCGCGGAAACAGGTCCACGGGCTGCCCTGCGGTCGATGCTCGAAGCCCCGGCCGACGGCTATTCCCAATTCCTCGAGCTGGGGACCACGACAGAGCCCGTCTTTTTCTATTTCCGAGTCGGGGATCGATATGGAAAAGGCTACCTAGAGGCACCCTGGGTCGACCATGAAGGCACCGTCCGCGCCCATGCCCGACTTTGGCTCAATGGTGGTGGCGGACGGAGTGTCGAAGCCGCCTATGAGTGATTTCCATCGATGCAACCACGCGTCGATCTGTAACGTTAACGCCGACCTCGTAATCAGTAGGTCGGCGGTTCAAACCCGCCTGTCGGCTCCAGTCTTTTCAAGCACTTACAACAAATCGCTCCTCTTCCTCTCCAAGTGCCGGCAATCAGATAGCAATCAGTTTGGGTCACCTGAGCAGTGGTCGGTCAGTTTCGCCTCCCCTTCAGACGGAGGGATATGCCTTCAAGAACGAAGGGCGTTCCGTGCTGTCCAAAATATTCCCTCCAGGTAGCGCGGCTGCCGAAAATAGGCTTCTCTTGATGAGAAAGGAAGAACAGGAAAGCTACAAACCCATCGGATTGCGAAATCAGGGGTCGGTGCACTCTTCTTGATAGCCTGAGTGACGAGGTAATTCCACCTCATCGCTACAGGAGATCAGAGATGCATCTTCAGACCACTGTCAGGGCTGGAGCCCAAGGCTTTATTGTGCCGACCGGTTAACCGATTCAGGCGACAGGGCTTGAGCCTGTCGCCGCATCCAGAAGACCTCTCCTGTACCGACTTCTATTCGCACATTTGAGCATGCGGTGAAGCGGCAGCTTCTTTTCCGAGCGACGCCACCTGTCGTCGGAGTTGCGTGAACTCTTCTGGGGACCGAAGAAGACGACTCCGCCAGTTGGACAGAATTCTCAGCATCTCAGAATCCGGAATGGCCTGCACCAAATACTCATTGGTATCTCTGACCAGGGCTTCGAACGAAGTTGTGTCACCGAACAACAGGTATAGCGCTGCCAGATCTAGACTCGCGAGAGCAAACTCTTGGAATTCTCCTAGCTCCCTCAACCCTTTGCGAGCTTTTCTGATCAAACGCTCCCCCTGATTGTTGAGGCCGAGATTGAACGCAATCTTGCCCATATGCCAGTTGATCTGCATCTTGGCGACGGATTTTGACTGTCGCACCATCAAAGACTTCGCACGCTCTAGGAACTGGTAGGCACGCTCTTGCGCCATCATTGAGGGCGATGACTCCGACAGTATTTTGCCAAGACCATGCAAAGCGGCTGTGAGAATACGACGACTTCGTCGAGATTTTCGTTTGTCGACCACGAGTCGAACTGCCCAAGCCAAATCCAAAGGATGGTGCCAGGCATCCCGCCCACCAAAGGAGTGGTGCCAATCCAAAGGATGGTGCCAGGCATCCCGCCCACCAAAGGAGTGGTGCCAGGCATCCCACCTGGGTGGTACTCCAACCCGGTGGTGACAGGTACTGGCTCAGCTTGGGCACCGACTCAGCCCGCAACCGGGTGGTGTCCAACGTGGTCGTGCCAGGCACTGACTCAGATGGTCTTGATTCAGTTCGCAATGTCTTGAGCCGGGGACCGCGACGGAGCTCGTCTTTTTCTCTTTCCGCGTTGGGTATCGATGGAGTGTCGAAGCTGCCTATGAGTGAATCTGAGTGGAGCCGGCGGGCACGAAGGGGAGCCCCGGCGGAAAGCAATTCTCGGGAAATATTGCATGCTTTAACCCGAGCTTGAGGTCGGAGGCGGCACTTCGGTAGGACTCAATGATCCACTGCATCGCCTCTGACATGTCCTGCCTGATCTGCCGATTCCAAGCGTGAAATCTGGGTTGCGGGGAGCCTACGAAAGACTTGGGGCGACGCAGTGGATTCATGGCCAAAAGCTTTTTGGAACCGATCGGATTCGTGCCCTGCTCATGGTGTTTCAATTGGGTTTCATGCTCGATTTCTCGGATTGTGTCCGCAATACAAGAGCGCTGAGAGCTGGGGTCTAGATGCTCCAAACACGGTAAGGGATCGAGGAAAAGTAGCTCTTCTTGCGCGAAGTCGAGATCACAAACATCTTTGCCCCGTTGACGCGCCTTATAAAGTGCGCTGCGATTGATCCATATTCCTCTTAGGGGCTCGCCGGTGACCAAGGCCTTGGCGAATGGGGCTCCAGGCCAGTCCAAGGGAGATGCGCAAAGTCCCTCTTTGGCGGAATTGCTCAGGACGTACTTTAGGCGGCGCATTTGCATCTCCGGTTCTGTTGAAATCTCCGCAGCGTGATAGCGCTTGGGGAAGACGGTTCCCTCCCAATCCCGGAGACGCTGAATTTCGATGGAGATCGCCCGGGTGAAGTGGCAGAAGAATCGAGCTTGCTGCTCCACCGAGTCGGGAGTGGCCAAGATGTGCCAGTGGTTGCCTAAGAATGCGGCCGCATGGATTTTCATCGGATAGAGTTTTTGTGCTCGAGCCAAAGCGCCCACGACGAGCTGATTGAGCGTGCTCTGTGGTTGAAGGAGGTGAAGTCCTTGGGCAATTCGATTGGAAAACTCCATCAAAGGCCGAGATTGGATGTGAATGCGGGGATGTCTGGCCATGGCTTCGCTCCTTCGTCGAGGTTTTGTAGTCACCAGTGGACACACTGGTGGGTCACTACTAGTTCCTAGACGCAATCGGAGCGGCGAATTCTGTAGCTGGCGGGGATTCTTGGAAACTTTTCTAAGCAGGGCCGACCACTCGCCTGGGTCCTGGGTAGGGTGCCTGGCACCCTACCCAGGCACTGAACCCTAGGTAGGGTGCCAGGCACCCTACCCTAACCTCGTGGGGCTATTCGCAGGACGGCGCCAAGGGAAGCTCGACTTTGTTGCGGGCGGCAAGGCGGCGGAGCCGTGCGGCGCCTCCGAAGAAGAGGGATTCCATCAGCCATATCCGAGGGTCACGCGCAAATACTTTGCCCGCGAACGCGGATGAGACGGCCCGTCGAATGATCACGGGAGGCTCTCGGGCGAACATGGAGACACAGGCGGGATCGTAGTAGGCGAGGATGTAGCGGCGAAATCGATCGAATCCGCGTGCAGCGAAGCGCTCGTAACCGATCAGATCTCTGCGACGAACGGGCCCCCCCGCGCGCAGTCGTTTTACCAGCAGATCAGCGGCCCGTGCGGCAGTGCTCATGGCAAGAAAAACACCCGAGGAAAAAACCGGGTCCAAGAAGCCGGCGGCGTCGCCCACCAACATCCAGCCGTCGCCGACGAATTGCTTGCAGCGATAGGAAAAGTCCGCAGCGGCTTCAACGGGGCGGGAGCAGCGGGCGTTTCGAAGGCGTTTCGAGACTTCGGGAGACTGGGCCACCAAAAGGTCGAAAACTGCCTGGGACGAGCCTTGCTCGACGGAGCGTGCTGCCCTCAGCACCCGACTCGGGAACACGACACCCACGCTGGTAGTGTCCTGGTCCAAGGGGATCAGCCAAAACCAGCCGTATTCTCCCCCCACGACCAAGATGTCGCCGCCTTCCGGCCCCAATCCCATTTCGGCGCCCTTGAAATGGCCGAAAAGGGCTGCCTGACGCAGGGCTTCGTCTTTGCGTTTGAGGCCCAATTGACGGCCCAGGAGCGTGTCTCTTCCGGTGGCGTCGATCACCACTTTAGCCCGCAGAACCCGGAGGTTTCCTTCGGCGTCACGGACCTCGGCTCCGACGGCCCTGCTTTCTTCGAAGAGGACGCGGTCCACGGAGAGACCTTCAAGGGCTTCGGCACCCTGATCTCGGGCATTGTCCAAGAGCAATTGGTCGAGTTCGGCTCGGCGCACTTGAAATGCGAGTGAGAGGTCGCGATCCAAGCTCTTCTGAAAATCGAGGCGTGAAGCTCGTTGACCGGGCTCGAAAATGAATTGAGCCCCGAGCTTGCGTTGAAATCCTTGGTTCTGGAGACGATCCCAAACACCCAAGCGGCGAAAAAGCGGCGCGCTATATGGGAGCAACGATTCGCCAATGTGGAATCTCGGGAATCGTTCTTTTTCAATGACGGTGACCGAGCGGCCGGCGGCAGCCAAGAGGGCGGCGGCCGTGCTTCCTGCCGGTCCGCCGCCGACGATTAGAACCTCTGTTGAATCCTTCATAGTTTCCCTCGAGCTGAAAAAGATGCCGAAGGGAACCTATCACCGTTTTCGTCTCGACCAACAGAGCTACAGAAGCCCTTACAGAGCTAGGGGGACACTATTCGTGGGAATGTCCCGAGTCGCCCATGGCCATCGGATTCATGTCCGTATTCCAGGTTTCGACTTTGATCTTTAGAGCGCCGCTCTTGTCCCGGACGTAGACGGTCACGTATTTGCCCTTGTCTTCAATCGGCGCTGGTGCATCGCCCATGGTCATGGTGATGTGGTAAGTGCCGACCTCGATCACTTGATCACCCGCTTGCCACACTTCGGTGGGCTCGCTGTCAAAGGAAGTAATCTTCATGCCCATGGCGGCCATTTGCTCATGGTGCTTCTTCATCTCTTCCTTGCCGTCCATGCGGGGGCCGAAGTTGGGCAGCGAGATGGCGTCGTCGGTGTACATGTTGAGCATGGAGTCGACATCTTCGGCGAGCATGGCTTTGGTCACAGCCTCACCAAAGGTTTTGACCTCCTGCATAAGCTCATGGTGATCTGCCATGGCGACGGTGGGTAAAGCGAGTAAGACGAGCACGACCACGAAACAGCGGAAAACACTCATACGGATCTCCTTAAAATGATTCGGACGGATGAGAGTAGATTAACACGGCGGAAGTGGTTAAGGCGCTTGCTCAAAGGACTCTTGGCATTCGACGCAGAAGGGAGATTCAGGGAGCACCTCCAAGCGTTCGATGCGCATGGGCCCCTTACAAGATCGACAGACTCCGTAATCCCCGCGATCGTGGGCCAACAGGGCCGCCTCGACCTGTTGGAGACGAATTTCGAGCTGATGCCGGTTCATCTGGGCCATGCCCTGCATTTGGATGGCGTCGATTCGGGTCAGCCGACCGATGGGCAAGTTGAGGTCCACGGGTTGGGTGTCCGCGGCAGTTTGGGACAACAACGCTTGGATGCTCGCTTTGGCGTCCAGGAGGCGTTGGTGAAAATCTCGGAGTTGTTCTGCCGATAGATAGGACATGTTGGATCTCACTTTCGAATTCGGCGGGCAGTTCGGTCGCAGGCTTCGAGCCGGCTGGAGTCTTCCCGGCAGATGCTGAAGCAAGCCGTGGGGCTTGTCAATCAAGGCCTGGAGCCAAGCAGACCTCAGGGTGTCTCGACCACCAGCAGGGCGACCTCCCAATCGGCCAACGCCCGATCGTAGACGTGAAGCTCGTCCAAACGGCCGTGAAAGGGAAAGAGGGCCGTGGTGCCGCTCTTCAGCTTGGCGCCGATCGAAATAGGGTGGCTTGGATCGGTCAAGAGATCCGTGTCCGAGCTGTGGATGGAAACGCCGGCGCCCAGGGAGCTGCCGTCGAGAAAGAATTCCACGGCACCGTCGTCATAGATCGCTGCGAGGTGGTGCCAGGCACCTGGGTCAAAGGCACTTGGGTCAAGAGCCGATCCCAGGGCTTGGGATCGATTGGCGATGTCACCGTTGGAATTGGTGACGTGCATTTGAGCCCACCAGCTGGAGTCTTTGTAGAGCACCCGCAGCCCCCAGGTGATGTCGTGGTTCCCGGAGCCGGACTTGGCGATGACGGTGCATGGCACACTCGAGGAAAAAGGCAGGCATTGGTCCTGGGCCGTGACGCTTTGGCCCGGGTAGTCGAGTCGCATCCAGGTCGCCAAAGTCAGCTGATTTCCAACAATGTCGGGCTCGTCACCGAACAAACTGTCGACCCTCAAATATCCGCCGCTGCCGTCGAATTCTAGGCTGTGTGCCCTGCCGACTCCGGGTTTGCGCGCTAGACCGAGGGTCGACGTTGCATCGCCGTCGTGTCCGGACTCGAGGTTGCCGCCGACCCAATTGTGCTGCAGGGCCCCGGCGCCGGAATCGAATTTCCACCGGAAGATCGGGCCGTTGTGGGTCCAGCGATCGCTGACCAAAGGGTTGAGATCCGAATAGGACGTGTCGGTGGCCGGGCGATCCGGGCCGAAATATCCGGACGGCACCCAGCCGGTTAGATCCCGGGGGGCTTGCATGGGCATTCGTCTGGCATCGTTCTGCGCCTGGGCGAGGTCTGCGATCAAGGCATCGGTATGTAGGCCCGCCGTCCGGCCGGGCTCATGGCACGAAAGGCAGAAGTTGTTTTGGATCGATGTCGGCCGCGGGTGATTAAAAACCACAGGGCCCTCAGGGAAGAGAATTCGCCGCCTCAAGGACCGGATTTGAAGGTCGCCTGGATGGTGCACCGACACCCCGAGGTGGCTGGTGTAGTCGACGTGGCAGGCGAAGTAATCGGACAGCGATTGGGCGATGGCCGTGGCATTGTGCAGGGCGTCTTGGACCGCTTCGCGGCCGGAGACCCAATGGGCGGGTTTGGGGTCCCGGGCATGGAAGGGCAGCTCTAGCTGGGCGAAGGGGTTGGTGGGGTCGCCTTGGTATGAGCTGGGCATGGACACCAGGGTGCCGCGGGCGTGATTGCAGACTTCTTCGAGGTTGAATGGGCCTTCGATCACTTTGAACTCATCGATCCAGCCTTCGAATCCCGCTTCCGAGGACGAAGATGTGTTGCCCACCTCCAAATCACCGGAGCTGATGTCGAAACCGACTGGCTGATCGATTTCGGCGAAGAGGAATCCGTTTTGAAAGAGCTGAACCTTATTCGTCGACCCGACTCTGAGAAACGCGAGATGGTTCCAGGCTTTGGTCGGAATCCCGATCGGCAGGGTGATTTGGGTGCAAGAGCCGGAGCTTCCGCACAGCCGCAGCTCAGCATTGCCCCCATCGAGGGAGACCGAGGCGCCGCTGGGCAGGGTCAAGAGGCGGGAACGGCCGGTCGACGAATCTCGTCGATCCAGGAAAAGGCTGATCAGCCAGTCTCTTCCGCTCAGATCTTGGGACGGGATTGAATAACGGATGCTCGACGGCGAGAAGAGATAAAAACCGCGCGCCTTGATACCGCCGAGCGCCACGTTTTCGATTCTCCCTTGATCCGACGACGCTACCACCTCGCCGAAGGGTGGGGTCAAGAAGCGCTTGCTGGTCGCCGAGTTTTGTAATCGCAGGGTTCGTGATTGGCCCGGATCCGCCGATTGATTGCCGTCGTAGTAGGTGAGATCCGCACCGGGATCCATTTCCTTCAAGGCATTCATGGGGGAAAAGATCAGCGTGCGATGACTGATTAAATCGTCGAAGGCGATCTCGTCGGAAACCGCGCCGGCGGTCACGTGCCACACCACGTCGCGGGGGGTGCGAGGTTTCATGGCGTCGACCATGTTGAGGAAGTGCTCGGTGGAGCCGAATTGCACGGTGGTTCGGGCATAACCCGCGGGCTCGGATCCGCCGTCGATTTTTGACGCGTCTTCGCCGGTGCCGATCCGTATCGCGCGGTCGGAGAAGAGCTGGACTCGGGTGTGGTATTTCTCTGCGGCTAAAATTCCGAAATCCATGTTGTTGACGAGGGAATCCAGCAGCACCATTTTGCCGTGGGTCCACAGGCCGGCCATCATCCAACCGTGGAAGTTGCTCCTACGCTCGCCGCTATGACACTCGTCGCCGCCGTTCCAGCAGGTGTAGTCGTAGAGGGGTTTCGCCGGATCGATGTCGGAGCTCAACAACGGGCGTTTGAGGCTGCCGAAGAATAGGTTGTCGGCGTCCTGGTCGACCCAAAGGTAGGTACCGTAGATCCGTTCGTGGGGCTGGATCTCATGTCCCGACGGGGTTCTGAACGGATTCTGGGCAAAGCCGAAATCTGCCACTTCCGGGTCGATGGGAGCGAACGAAATGGGTCGCAGCTCCGTCCAGGCGTTGACGTCGCATGGGTTGCCGGTGGTATTCACCGAATAGACCATGTCGTGTTTGCCGGAGGTCCTGGGTTGGCCGTTCTCGTCGGTATATTGCGGCACCGAGTTGCCGCCGATTCGAACGAACAGCAATTCGTTCTGATCGCCGACGATCATCGGCGTGTGGAACGAGCCGATGCCGTGGCTGGTGGTGCCTTCGAAACGGGGTCCGGCAACGGTTTCGTCAGACCGGTTACCGTTGCCGTTTTTGTCGACAATCTCCACACTTTGAATGGATGCGGCCGCGGTTTTCGGATTCAGGATCTTGACCAGGACACGGGTGGAAAAGAGCTGGGCCTCGTCCGCACCGCTGGGGTTGGGATTCGCTGCCGTGTGTCCAATCGACAGGCCGAGCATAAGATCGAATTCATAACAATCGAGATTAGGGCCGCAGGAATAGGGGTTCCTGCCGTTGCTGTGACCTAGGGTGGGATCACAAATCGAGAAATGCATGGGCCCGAAGTCGGCGTCCCCATGACTGTGGAAGTCGTCGGCATCTGCGACGAGCTGGGGATTCGCACCTAGGTTGCCGGCGTACATGTCGAAGATGTCGATCCAATGTGCCGCGCCGGGTGGAGAGCCGGCCAAGCCGACTTGGTCGTCGAGGGCTTCGGGTTTGAGCAGGAAGAAACGCACCTCGCTCACGCCGTTGATGACTTGTAGTTTGCGTGAAACCCCGACCCGATAGTCGCGGGTGGCGGTCATCAAAGGAAGATAGGGGTCGGTGTATTCGTAAGCTCCGTTTTCCAGCTCCATGCCATGAATCTTCGGCAGCAAAACAGGCTCCGGGGGCAAAGTGTCGACCACGGACGTCTCACCTGCCAGGCTCGACAGGGCTATGAGGCACGATAACGAGCCGAAGACTAGGCCTTGCAGCCATGGCAGTAGACGTCTTTGATGCTGAGCTTTTGGAGCAATGGGTTGGGTCGCGGTTTCATGCGGTTTCATGGGTCTCACTTTCTTCTAAGGTCAAGCTTCTAGGTCAAGCTCGAAGGCCAGGCCGAGAACTGAGGCTCGCGGGCCTTCGAAATCTCGAATCGAGAGCGAAGAACTGCTGTGAGACAGGGCGCAGGTGAGGTGGGTAAGATCCCAGGGTCAGTTAAAAAGTTAAAATATTTGTCGAAACGAAGATCAACCCGGGGAGGAATGAATTGAACCCGGAAAGAGGCAGGCCGCGGTAGGCCGAGGTAGTGATCTGAGGGGCGCGAAGAGCTGCGATCGGGATTAGGGCTCAGACTCGGCCCAAGCGCTCCAATCCCCGGTTTCGAAACCGTCGAGGAAGAGTTGGCCCACGTCGACGACACCGATTTCAACCATCAAAGCGGCCGCTAATCGAGCGAATTTATAGGCGTGGTCAGCGTTGTTGTCCAGAGTTGAAACCGTATCGGAAGTGGAGTGCAGCCACGGGTTGTGCTGGCCGAAAATGGCTTCGGACGGCATCACCGTGGGATAACCCTCTCGATGCCAGGATGCGTGGTCCGAGCAACCGTAACCGCATGCGGTATTGGTCCATTCGAGTTCGGGTTGGTAGGTGTCCAAGAGGTCCTTGGCGAAGCTTGTGAGGGTGCTGTTGGTGTAGTCGCTCAGGAAGGCCATGTCCTGCACAGAACCCTTGTAGTCGGTCATGTCGAGCTGCAGCACCGCCACCACTTGAACGCCGTTGTCGTTGAAGTCGTCGGCGATTTCTTGGGAGCCCAACAAGCCGGCTTCCTCGCCGGAATAGCCCATGACTTTGACCGTCCGCTCAGGACGAAAGCCGGCCTCCATGGCGACCCGAATCACTTCGGTGAGCACCGCGATGCCTGAAGCGTTGTCGTCGGCGCCGGGGGCGGAGAAGTTGGGGTTGGAGCTGCCGGAGGCCACGGAATCCAGGTGGCCGCCGAGCACGATCACCTCGTCCGGCAGGGTGGAGCCCTGCATGGTCAGAATGACTGACGGCTGATCCCAGCCGGCATGCTCGTAGAGTTCGGCGGTGACGTCACCACGTCCTTGGGCGAATCCCTGCCACTGGTCGCGGATCCAGGTGGCCGATTGCACACCCGACGGGTGGCGGTAGTAGCGGTTGTTGTATTCCGTCGACAAATGCTCGATGGTCGCCAGAATTCGAGCCTTGTCGATGCGAGCTTCCAGATTTAGGACCCAGGCGGGCTGGTTGATCACGTATTCAATTTGGCCACCCCGCTGCGGAGGATCCTGGGTCCGATACAGCGTTTGCACGGCTTCCGCCTGTGAGCCGTGGGCGAAGAATCCCGGACAACGTTGCAGGTGATCGTGCAACGATTCGACGATCTGATCGATGTCCTGTCGAGCGACCCGAGTCGCGACCGCGTCTCCGACGGCTCGCTCGGCTTGAATCGGCGCGCCGTCAAAGCGCAATTCGGCTTGCTGCAAGAGCTCAAAAGCATCGGCACCGAGGGTGATCCAGACACCGTCGTCCTCGATGCGCTCTTGGTCAGCAGAAGTCTTTGGGTTGGAGCCTTGCGAGCCCGGGGAGTCGGTAGTCAAGGGCGCAGAACTCAAGGGGTTAGTAGCCAAGGCGGAAAGCAGAAAAACGACGCAACAGTAGATCAGGGGAAGTCGGAGAGTCGGCACGTGCATGGAAACCACCTCAAAATGTGGGGATTGGATTTAGGGGGATGGAACAGAGGGTCAGGGCTGGGAGTGGCCCCGTCAGTGTTCAACACGAGGCCCCTATTCATCTTAGCGATATCGATAGCCGAGATCCGCAATTTGGCTGAAAGATGGTGGATGGGTGGTGCCTGGATGGGTGGTGCCAGGATGGGTGGTGCCAGGCACCTGACCCGGGCAGGAAGATGGTGGTTGGAAGATGGTGGTTGGGTGTGGTGCCAGGCACCTGACCCGGTGGAGCAGATCTCGTGGCGGTGCCGTGGCGGTGCCAGGCACGTGATCTGGGTGTGGAGCAGATCCCGTGCCGGGGCCAGGCACCTGACCCGGTGGTGATTGGGTGTGGTGCCAGGCACCTGACCCGATGGGCACCTGACCCGATGGAGCAGATCTCGTGGCGGTGCGATCTCGTGGCGGTACCAGGCACGTGATCTGGGTGGGTGTGGTGCCAGGCACCTGATCCGGGCAGGAAGATGGTGGGACGTGGTGCCAGGCACCAGACCCAGCGGACGACTTCCCTCTGCCCGAAAAAAAAACGGGGTTCCCGCGTAGCCGCGGGAACCCCGTTGGCTGGGGTGCCTTATTGTCGATCGGGGTGTCGATCGGGAATTATTGGATCACTTTCTTTTTCGACGGCAGGCAGAGCATGTCGGCGGGTTCGAGACGCAGGCTCTCTTCGCCGAATTGGTTGCGCACGTAGGCGAAGTCCCAAATCGGCTCGGTGCCATAGAGGTGGTAACAGACGAGGTGATCCAAGGGATTTTGGATCGGCGTCACCTTGCCGTTGTGCTCTTTCTTGGTCGGGTTGCAAAGCAACTGCGGCTCGTAGGCACGCAGCTGGGGCTCCCAACCGAATTGATCCCGCAAACCGATCTCCACCGCTGCGGGCTGGCCGAAGACCTCATAACATTTGAAGTGATCGAGCCGTTCGGGGAAGGGATGGTTACCCGGTTTGATTTTCTGGGTCGGCACTGCCAGGTATTTGGCCTTGCCGATTTCGAGCTTTTGCTCGGGACCGAATTGGTTGGTCACTTGGACCAACGACGGGGTCTCTCCGCTGGTTTCCAGGTGATAGAACTCCAGGTGGGCGTCTTTGTCTTGGATCTTCGTGACGATCCCGTCGTGATGTTTCTCGACGGGATTGCAGAAGCGAGCGGATTTGTAGACGTAGGCTTCGCTATCGCCGAATTGGTCGCTGAGCACGACCGGTGCATCCGCTGGACGATCCGCTTCCGACGGGTAACATTTGAAGTGGTCGAGGTTGAATCCGGTCTGCTCGGGTCGCGTGGGGGCACCGATGCCGATGCTCGGTCCGCGGACCACGCCGACCGGCGCCGGGGCAGCGAGCGCGCCGCCGAGGTTCTGGCTGTAGAGCAGACGAAGGTTTGACCAATCCACCAACATCAGGTCTTCTTTGAGATCGCCGTCGACGTCATAGGCGTCGATGCCGGTGAAGTTGTTGGTGCTAAAGGCCTGGCCTGCGGGAGCCGCGAAGTTGCCGAGGCCGTCGTTGGTATAAACGTAGTGGCTGCCGTCGAACGAGCCACCGACGATCAGGTCCGGATCCCCGTCTCCCTCGTAGTCGAAGAGCGCGATGCCGGTCGGATTGGCGACCACCGGGAAGTCCACCGAGACGTTGAATTTGAGTGCCGGTGCCGCCATCGCGCCGGTGCCGTTGCCCTGGTAGAACCAAACTTGACCGGTGCCCGCGCCACGGTAGCCGAGCACCATCACGTCGTCGTTGGCATCGCCATCGACGTCACCGACGGCGACACCGAAGAGGCAATTGCATTCCACGCCGCTGGGGGAGGCCCAGGTGACGTCCAAACCCGCGGCCACGGGGGTGAAGGTGCCGACGGGTCCCTGAAGGTAAACGAACATACCTTTGGTGACCCGATTGTCGCCGACGACGAAGTCGGCGAGGCCGTCACCGTTGAAGTCGCCCTCGCGCAGGTTGGTGCAGAATAGGCTTCCGCCGACGCCGGAGGTGATGCCGCCGGCGACCAACGACGGAACGAAAACGCCCACGGGTCCTTGGGTGTAGAGGTAGACCTCGCCCACGGATCCGTCGCAGGCGAAGAAATCGTTGTCGCCGTCATTGTCCGCGTCGACCACGTCCATGCCGTCGACGATGGCCATTTGGGGGATGTCGGAGCGCGGCCCAAAGGCTCCGGCGCCGTTGCTGGGGAAGCAGTGCTCGTCGCCCGAAGCGGTGGATTCGGAGCCGGTCACCACGTAGTCGGGGGTGCTCAAGCCGCACGAAGCGACCGGCGGAACCGCCTGTTGAGGGCCCTTCTTGGCCATTTCCAATCGGGCTTCCACCCGTTCGGAACCACCTGGGGCACTTTTTTCGTCCTGTTCCGCCGCCCAGGTCGAGGGGGCGACGATCACCGCGAGGCCGAGGGCCCCGACGATTACGGTTTTCTTCATTTCAAGTCTCCTACAAAGGGTGTTCGACCCGACGCCGATACGAGCATCTCGATGAGCTGACTTGGCGCGGGTTTCGAGGGGTAGTGAGACTTTGTGTGAAGGCGTTTCAAGAAAGCATAGGAAAATTGGCATAGGGGGACAAAAAGATGCTCATTTTGATCACTCTGACAGGAAATCAACGGGAATTCTGGTCTGGACCCAATTGGCGGAAAGAGTCTGGCTCGGTCAGGCTCGAGGTGCCGTGGTAGAGCACAAACGGCGCCCAATAGTAGGGCTTGCGGTAGGCCGAGTCCGAGTTCAGCAGCTGTAACTTGGCCTGACGTAGGGCTTGGGCCGCGGAATCTCCCGCCTGGAGATCGCGATACAGCTGCTCCATGAGCCGGGATGTGGACGCGTCTTCCACATCCCAAAGGCCGCCGATGACGTGCCTGGCACCGGTGCTCATGAAGGCCCAGGCCAATCCCACCAAGCCTTCGCCGGCCATGGCACGGGCCCCTGCGCTGCGGCAGGCGGAGAGGGTGACCAAGTCGGCGTCCAGGGGGATGTCCAATACATCGCGGGCGTAGAGCTTGTGGGATCCCGATCCGGGAGACAAAACCACGGCCGATTCCAGGGGCATCTCCGGATTCGCGGTGACGTGGGCTGCCAGGTGGATCCAGTCAAAGGTCTCAGGGTTGGAACGTCGTAGGGCTGAAGGGTCGGCTTTCGGACCCGTGATGATGTGCCGTCTAGAGGGTTCGAAAAGAGCCGCGATCCGCTGGATTTCACGGCCCGCGTGGGCCAGCCGAGGAAAGTCCTCGGTCGGCACGGGATCGCCGATCAACAGCAGACGCGGCAGCTCCGAGGGCTCGGCGGCCACCCCCAGAAGCGCCAGGGAAGGGGTGAGGGAGGTGGTCACTTCCTCGATCCAATATCGTGACCGGGTTGGTGGGTCGTCAGGGGGCACGATCAAGGTGTCGAAGCTCAGGCGATGCAGAGGGCCATCGGGCGCGATGACGACCTGGGCATTTTTGGGAATCCATTGGGCTATCGGTCCCACCAGTCGGTTCCACAGCCGTCGGCCGACTTCGAGCCCTTCCACCAAAGGATCTCCGGATTGCAGGACCACTTTCTGGTAAAGCTCGACATCCCGGCTCAATTCCAGATCCGAAGGTAATTCGTGCAGCTCTACTCCCTCGGAGTGGACCAACCACAAATAGGATCGTGGACGGCTCGTCCAATACGACAGGAAGACATGATTGGAGCCGGCCGCCAATCGTTGCAGGTGCTTTACGGTGTTGCCCCGACCTGTAGTTGAAAGACCTGTAGTTGAAAGACCTGTAGCCGAGAGGCCGGGCGCCGAGACACCGGGGGCCTTCTGAGGATGAGTCGCTTCCTTGCCCAGTCTTTCTCGCAGCAGTCTAGCCCGGCTCTCGATCGCCTCTTGCAGGGCTTGGGTAGGACGACCGCTCTCGACCGCCAACCGGACGGCGATATCCGCCAGGTCTTTGGTGCCGGAGCCGAAGGACATGCGATGACCGACGTTGCGCAGTCGGCCGCGGGTTTGGTCGAGCAGCTCGAGCGCAACGTCCAGCTCGGCCTGGGCTTCGGAGAAACGTTGGGATTCGGCGTAGACAAGGGCCAGAAGGCCGTGAGCTTCTTGTTTCAGGTCCGGTCGAAGAAGCGGAGATTGAAGGACTTGCCGCACACGGCGTTCCGCTTCCTCGCTCTGGCCTTTGGACATCAGCACCTGGCTCTGCGAGAGCATGGTGTGCAAGCGGCCGACGCCGTCGTCGAGTTGGATACGGAGGGTCAAAGACTCTTGGAGCAAGGCCGCGGCTTCGTCGAGCCGCTGCTGCTCGAACGCCACCAAGGCCATATTCGACAACACCGCGGCTTTGGTCTGCTGAGCGTCCATTTGGTCGGCCAGCTCTAGAGCCTGGGCATATCGGTCCATGGCTTCGGACGAGCGGTCGAGCCTGAAGAGGGTTCTGCCCAAGTTGTTCAGGTTGGTGATCCGATCTCCGGCCAAACCGAGTTCCCGAGCCGAAGCCTCAGCTCGGGTTAAGAGGGTTAAAGCCCGTTCGTAATTGCCCAGCTCCAGATAACACCAACCTAAATTGGAGATGGTTTTGGCGGCGGAAATGTCCGCGCCGATCTGCTCGGCAATGGTCAAAGCGTGGGATAACCATTCCGTGGCCTCGTCGAATTTGCCACTGCGGATGTGGACCAAACCCAGGCTGCCCGCCGCTTGGCTTTCGAGATGGGGGATGTTCTCTTGGCGGGCGACCGCGAGGGCTTGTTCGAAATAAGGCTCTGCCTCCTCGGCTCGGCCGGCCAAGATGAGACAGCTGCCTAAACGTAGGTCGATTTCTCCCTGGAGTGTGCTCGAGGGGAGGGCCTGGGCTTTCCTGCCGGCTTGGTCGAGTCGCCGCAAACCTTCTTCGAGGGCCTCTGCGCCTCCTGAGCGGCAGCGCAACAAACCCTGGGTCATGAGCGCCCGGACGTACACGGCACCGTGGGCGCTCACGTCGTGGGAGTTCGCGTCGTGGGAGCTAGGGCCTTCGCCGGGTCCGGGTTGCAGCATCGGGTCGAGCAGATCGCCGGCTTCTCGATCCTGGCGTCGGCCCGCCAGCACCTCGGCCTTCAAGACCCCAAAAGCGAGACGCCACTCCTCGGAGCTCTCGGCGGCAGCGCGACTGGAGCCCCGGTCGGCGAGCTGCTCGGCGGCGCTTAGGTCTCCCCGTTGAAGGGCGTCATAACCGCCTCGATGGAGCTCGTCGAGGGTCGGTGGAGGCGGGCCTGCACAGGAGACTGAGGTCAAGGCCACGGTTACGACCAAGGCGACCCACGAGAGCTTGGTGCTGATGCTCAAGATCGAAGATCAAGGACAAGATCGAAGATCAAGGATAGGTGCATCCGTTTCCGTCGGTCGACACGATCGAGACCTCACCGTCCTCAGGGGATCCCAGGTCGAGACGAATCATGGTGAGCCTACGCGAGTAACGGGTGATCATGAACTCACCGAAATAGACCGTGCCGAAGCCTCGGATGTGGATGCCCCACGGGTAGAGAGGCTCGCCCATGTGGGTCTTGCCGGATTGGCTGCCGGAAGGTAGACGTCGGGGTAGGGAGTAGAGCGAGGTTAGGACTTGGTGATCTTCGAAACGACGACCCCCGCCCATGGGATCTACTCCTTCGAGGCGGGGAATGTCGAGCGCGCCCCCCATTCCGTCGAGCGCGCCGTTATCCCTTTGCTCGCTGATTTCTTGCACGGTCGCGGCCCGGAAGAGCACGGTGTGGGTGGGTAGTTCAACCGGCTCACCGGCAATCCTCAAATTGGAAATATAGCTACCTACCGGCAGCATCGGCAGCTCTTTTTGGCCTTCGTGACGCTCCGAAACCAACCGTCCGACCACTCGATCGGCGGTGATCAAGTCGGCGATGTTGAGATTTTCTACGGTGACTGTCGACAGGGTGTTGTAAATGCGCTCGCCGTCGCGCTCCTCCATGTTTCCCAGGGTTTTGCTGCGGGCCGAGCTGAAAGAAATCAGGTCCCGATAGCGATAGTCGGCCACTTCTGCTCGGGTGCCGCCACCGATGTTGGGCAAGACGCTCGACGCCTGGGTTTCGATGATCTCCTTGTGGGGGCGGTTCATATAACCGCCGATGGCGAAGGCGTTACCCCGGTAAAAGAATCGTTCTTTCAGATCGGAACGTAGAGAGTTCATTTCGGCTCCTTCTCCTGATGTCAGCTGAGATAGACGCGCCAGTGGGCCCCTGTCGCCCCTGGTCGCCCCCTGGGCTCATTCGTTGTCTAGCTTGTTTTCTAGCTTGAGTGAATAACGAGAGATTTCCGGCGCCGCGGTCGGGCCCGACCGGGATTCCAAACCGGACAACACCAAGGAATACTCGCCCGTGGGTAGCCCCGAGGTGGGCAAGATAATGCTCAGCTCTTCATTTTTAGGCGGTGCCGGAATCACGGCGCTTTGTACGACCCGGCCGTCGTTGTCTTCAAGTTCACAACGATAATGGGGAAAAGCTCGCTCGAAGCTTTGGCTCAGACGCAGACCGACCCATCGATGGTCGGAGGACAGCTGTACCACCGGCACGGAGCTGCGGGAGACGGAGAGGAATTGCCAGCTCACCGCTTGGGGGCTCTGGGCGTCGGCCAGTCGGCGATGGAGATCGGGAATCACCACCAAGCTTTGGAAGGCTGTGCCGCAAAGGATCAGCAGCATGGCCGCTGCGAGCAAGGCGGGGGGGGGTTGAAGCCGGCGCGGCAAGAAGGGAATCAGGTCTGCGCCACCGTCTGATTTGGACGACCGATGGGTGTGGGAAGCCGAGGGTGTATCTTCGCCTTCTGCCGGTGCGGGCCGACCGAAGAGTTCGTGGCCTTGGGATTCGCTTTGCTGAAGCAGGGCGCGCGTATTGTCGGTGAAAGCCACCGCTGCTTTGACATCGTCGGCGCATTCTCGGCAATCGAAGAAGTGCTCTTCGAATTCGAGCTGCTCCTCGGAACTCATCTCTCCCAATAAATAGCGTTCCGTACACTGCGACTGAAGGGCCTCTGCATGATTCATTTTAATGCTCCCCGTTCGGCAACCTGCCGCGGCCCCAAGCGGTGCTCGCGTCGCGAGCGGCTTGGCGCAGGAGAAAGTCCTTACGGAATTCGGTTTTTGCCCGATGCAGCAGGACCCGCAGATAGCTGCGATCGACGCCCAGCTCGGCGCAGACTTGGTCGCGGTCCTGCTCTTCCAAAAAAACCGCCCTCAAAACACCGCGATCCCTCGCGGGTAGATCTTCGATGATGCCTCGAACTTGGGCTTTGCGCTCTTTGGTCACCAGAGCATCGTCTGGGCCGCCGCCGTTTTCGCTCACCAACGAAATGGCTTCCTCGGAGGCCGTGGGGTGCTTTCCTTGAGCCCGTAGGTGCTCGAACATCACATTGTTGCAAACGGAACTCACGTAGGCTCCCAGCCGCTCCGGCTGGCGAATACCCTGGGGCGAGCGCAGGGCGCGCAAGACCCGTAGGAAGGTCTCTTGTTTGACGTCTTCCACCATCTGTCGCGAGCGCAAGCGGGCGCGCAGCTTGATGGCGAGCAAATCCGAGAAATAGGAGACGAAATGCTGCTCGGTCTCCGGATCACGTTTGCGTAGACGATCGATGTAGGCCGAGTCGAAACACTGCACCATCGAAAACTTTCTTCGGCTAATTACCGTCATTGTAGCCATTTATCACCGTGTCCTTATCCGCTGGAGTCGTGTGCTGGGGGGTAGTGCCGCGGAGCGGTCTCACGAACTAGGTGAATTCGGGGCTAAATTCGTTTCAAGGATCTGGTCCGAGCATCGGACTCCGGGACTTTCGTTCGGGGGCGGTTGGACCAGTGGGGACGAATCCAACACCGACATGACCGACTTCAATCGAGGCGCGACGCCGCGCCGACCTTCGGGCCAGAGGGCCCGGCGTGTGCAGTCGGCTGGTCGGGTTCAATCCTTCTCGGTCATGTCGGCGATGAATCGGTCGGCTTCCGCGATCGAAGCCTGCATGTCGGTGATCAATCGGCCGACGTCGGTCTGCAGTAGCTCGGCCTCTTGGCCGAGGGAGCCCAGGGCTTGGGCATTGAGATTGTGCTTCAGATAAAGCACTTGATCGTGAAGCCTTTTCAGCACCGGTTCCATGGAATCGGAGGCTTGTTGCATTTTGCCCAACAACTCCGAGTAGCGAGTCTTGGTTTCTTCTAGCTTCCCTTCGCTCTCCCGTCGATAAGAAGCGTTGTCGAATTGGGCGATCTCTTGCCGCCATTCCTCGAATAGAGCTTGGGCCACATTCTGAACTTTGCGGATGCGATCGCGCACATTTTCCGCCCGGGCCTCGGCACCTTCGAATTCACCCTTCAAGGTGTCGTACATGGCTTCGAGTTCGCCGCCGTCGTGGCCGACGAGGGCTTGGAGTTCTTCCAAGGCGTCCTCGAATTGCTTTTGCGCTTCTTCTTGGGCGTCTCGTGCCTTGTCGACTCTCTTGACCAGCACTTCACGTTTTTCAATGCCGACTTTTTCCAGTGAATCGAAGTATTTGCCTCGTACCTGCTTGCGGCAGCCCTCACAGCCCCCGATCATCAGAGCCGTGGTCAACAGCAAGGCTCTGGCCGTCCAACCGCGTAGTGTTCTCATGCATCGAGCTTACCAGCAATCGACGAAAATCGAGCCTTGGGCTCGGCGCGGAACCGAGGTGGGCTCAGCCTCGGAATAGCAGCCTGAATCAAGAAAGAGGCCCGCCGAAGCGGGCCTCTTTTGCCGAATCATCGAGCCACGCGGGTCAGCGCTCGAATTCGATCCAATCCAACCAGAATCCGCCCGTGTCGATTTCGATCCGGAGGATCTTGCCTTGACCGGCAGAGAGGTAAACGTCGTCGACGGTGATTGTCTGAAAGTTACCTTCGCTGACCACGACGCCTTGGGTGAGGGTGGCGCCATTGAGCTTGAGACTCAGCGCGGCCCCGTCCGGATTGTGGCCTTCAGCCCGGATGTGCAGGTCGTAGAAGCCGGACGAGGCGACGTCGACCGTATATTCCAACCATTCGCCGGGGCGATTGTGGGTGACCGCGTAGATGGTATTTCGGCGGGTGATGTCGATTCCGTCCGAGCGTAGCGCGCCGCCGTCATTGCCGGCGGTCACGTCTTCCCAGGCCAATCCCTCGCCGCCGATGTCATAGTGCTCCGCTTCGATGCGGGTGGTTCCAGAGCCGACTGCGAACGGGCTGCCGAAGTATGGGGCTTGCTCGGGGCCGGGGGCCACGAATTCAATCCAATCCAGCCAGAAGCCGCCGGCTTCGACCAACAAACGTAGGATCTTGTCGTCGCCCGCCGGCACGTAGACATCTTCGATCACCACGGATTGCCAAGGGGCATTGGGGATGACCGTCGTGTCGGTAAGCGGCTGACCTTCGAGGTAGAGGCGAATCCTCGCCCCGTCGACATTGTTGCCTTGCGCCCGCAGCTTGATGTCGTAGAGGCCGGAGTTCTCCACGTCGACGGTGTATTCCATCCACTCGCCGCCCAGGGTGTGGGTGACGGAGTAGAGGGTGCCACGGTCGGAGATGTCGACGCTTTCTTCGCGAACCGATGCGTCGCCATCGTTGGTGGCGGTGAGGTCGTGATAGGCCACCCCCTCGCCCCCGTAGTCGAAGTGCTCGGCTTCGATGCGGCTACCGCTCAAGCGGATCGTCACCGGCGAGCCCAAATAGGGATCTTGGGCCGGCTCCGAGCATTGCACGGTGATGACCTCGTCCAAGCGATTGCCGAACCAGGTCACCCCTTCGTGGACCATGCGCCAATCCGAGCGATAGTTGCCCTCGTTGAGGGGTGCCGTCAGCTCGAGTTCGAAGGTGTGGCTTTGACCCGGATAGACGTTGGTGCCGCTGGGAATGGCGATTCGAGTGGTCGAGGTGAAGGGGTCCGAGTTGCCGACCGCAGCCAATTTGTAAGCTGATCCACCGACCCAAGTCGCATGCCCCGTGTTCTCCAAGGTCAACGACACGTTTTGGGACTCGCCGCAGGCCATGGCCGACGGGAAGGTGTGGTCGGTGAGTTGAGAATCGTCGGCCGGGCGATTCTCGTTGTCGACCACTATGATCACTGTGTAGTGGCTGCTGGTCATGTCGTCGGCCCGGGTGGCGTGCACGCTGATTTCGTGCTCACCATTGCTCAGCTGGGTGGTATCCAGGGTGGCCTTGAATCTGGACATGGCATTGCAGTTGGCGGAAGAGATTTCGGTGCAGGTGTACTCGTCGTAGAGGTTGGTCTGGACGTTGCGCACCAGGGTTTCGTCACCGTCGACCGTGATCACCAAGTCGCCGATCTGACCATCGTCCAATCGGGCGACGCCCATGATCTCCATGTCACCGGAGTAGGTCAGGTCCTCGTCGTTGCGCAGGTAGAGATAAGGTGGCAGGTAGGTCGTCTGGTCGCCGGCCGCCTTGGCGCTGCACACCGCACCCAAATAAATCTGGGTGGTGAAGGGAGTGGTGGTGCAATCGTAGTCGTCGCCCACTTTGACGCATTTCCAGCGGATGTAGTGGATGTTGAGCACCAAATAATGGCAGGAATGGCTACCGGAGCCGGCACCTTGGATGGGGCACCACTCTGGTTTGTGCTCACAGTCTTGGGGCACGCTGATGCACAACCCCTCGGCTTTTTCGCCGGTTCCCGCTTCGATGGTCGGGGTTAGGGCTTGGCAGCGCAAATGATCCTCGTTGCTTTCCTGAACCTCCACCGAATAGGTGGCACCGTCGATCGGATTTTGGGTGAAGTATTGTTCGACGATCTTTTCGCCGAAAATTTGCTCGGTAGGAGCATCGATCACCGTGTTCATGGTGGAGCTGCCGCCGCCGTTTTCGGTCAAGGTCACCGAGGCTTTGGATCCAGGGGGAAACGTGCCGACGTTGTCCCAATGTAAGAAAGAGATGCGCGCTTTGGTCTCCGAGCCACCGCCGCCGCCACAACCGTCGGATTTTGTGCTTTTGCCCGGTCCGCTCGGTTCCTCGCTGGAGCCTCCGCCGCCGGGCTGGCTGCCGGTGGCACAGGGGTCCTGGCATTGGATGATGGTGTTGACCCAATCTCCGCCGCTGACTTGACCGGTGCCGCCGGAGGCTACCTGGCAATATTCGCCCCCTGAGGTCACGCGAATATTGAAGTGGGTGCCGTCGGCGATTTTGCGATTGAATAAAAGCCGTCCGTCTTGGGTGGGTGTTTGCACCAAGTCGGGGCCGGGGCTGCTGCCGTCGAGAGGTTGGAGGGTGACCTCCAATGCCGGAGGGGGTTGAATGGTCCCCAAACCTTGGACGTCGAAACCCACGCGGAATTTCTGCTCACAAGGCTGGCACTCCTGGGGAAGGCCGTGAGTGTACGACCACATGGGATCGTTGGGCGTAAATGAAAACTCTACACCGCCGATGCCGTTGATCTCGGCTCCGGCCGAGAATGCGCAAAAGGGTGTCAAGCAACCGCGAACCGCGCAGTTAACCGCTGCCATGCAAGCTTGGGCGCCCGGTTGGCTACCGGCCCAGCTCTTCACGTCCGACGCCAGAGCTTTGACATGGAACGGGTTCCATTCGGTCAGCCATCCGGTGTCGTCACAACTCAGAGAGGTAATGGTAGGTATGCAGGTATTTACACACCTCGAATCACAACGGCACTCGATCGAGGCTCGGCCATTGATGAAGTGCATTCCAAAGTAGTGGTCTGTCTCGTCGATGTGGATCCAATCAATCGGTCGGGTAAAAGAATCAGGAGTGCAGGTCTGGGACTTGGCGGCCGACTCGATGCCACCCGAGTCGGGGTGCCAGGCTCCACCGTTTTCAATTTCCGCCATCCGTTGGTCCAGGAAAGTGGGATCTAGTGCGGGAGGTGCCGGCAGGTTAGCGACGGAGTGGATACCGTCGGCCACGTGGTCGACCAGCATCATTTCGTAGCCAACCTGACTTTGGAATGGGTTGTCGACCCAAAACACGGCAGCGTCATAGGTCCTTTGATGGTCCTTTAGGTCGATAGTGACCTTGTAGCGGGTCGCGAAGGCCACTTGGCTCCAGCGAGAATCCGATGGAGCTTCCATGGCGAGGGCTTCTGCAAGGCTGGTTTTCGCGGGATCGAAACCTCCGGGGCTGACTTCATAGCTAAATGAGGCGTCTTTCCACTCGTGGGAAGTCACCATTCTGGAGCCTTCGGGCGATTCGGAAAAGTAGTTGAGCTCCGTAGAGAGCACTTGGCCGTCCGGCATTGAGACGAAATCGATCGCCACCCACCTTTCAAATTCAGGGATTGTCACGGTTTGGAAGTTGGACAGGCTGAGTTCTAGTCGCTCTCCGCTACCTTCTGAATATTGGCCGTAAAGGGTGTAGAGATCTTCGATGATCTGCCGTGCTTCGGTATCGCTGGGCGTGGCGGCGGCTGCCGGCAGGGTGGCCCACAGGAATAGGGCGAGGGTGCACAGTAGGACGGCTCGCCATCGAGAATTCGATCGAAGATGGGCGCGGGCTTTCCTGAAAGTCGTATCCGTGGGGCGAGCGAGCTGGGGCGTTCTGAGCTGGGGCGTTTGGGGAGTGGGAAACATGATGGCTCCTTTGAGTTCTTGTTGAGCTTTGTTCTAGGGTCAAGAAGCCTTAGAGCAAGGGCAGTGCCGGCTTTGCGCGGGCTCGTCGAGGAGCGACGAAAGATTGTTATAAAAAGACTTATGGCATTTTATTGAAATCGGAGTCCGGGCCTATGTCGATCAACAGTTGAGCGCTTCGCTCAATCCTGGCCCAAGGCGTCGGCGGCCTTGGGGCGTTGGACCATGGAATCCACAGGACAATTCGGATCGCTATCGGCGGGTTGGAGCAGCCGCTATACTTCGTCGGAATGGACGCAAGAAAATCCCGAGTAGAACCGAAGCTGGTCGTGGTCAGCGGCCCTGAGGAAGGACGGACGCTCCTCTTGGAGCAGGATGTTCTGAGCCTCGGGCGGCAGGGGGACAACGACCTTCAAATTTTGGAAGCTGCGGTTTCCCGGCGGCATTGCGAAATACGTCGCCGAGTCGAAGGGGAACCGGGCGACGAGGGGCGTCGCGACGGGCCGGTGTTCGAACTCGTGGATCTGGAGAGTGCCCACGGTACGTTCGTCAACAGCCGGCCCGTGCGTCGGCATGTGCTGTCCCACAGCGATTTCATCCAGGTTGGCTCCACGTCGTTGTTGTTCCTGCGCGACGCTTCCTCCGGCGTGCTTCCCGGGACCGCCGGCGATTCGCTCCTGGCCCGCAGCACGGTGCAAAAAGAGCCGGAGGAGATCGCGGCGCTGATCCGTAGCCCGGAAGCGGGCCGCGGGGCGGAGCTCGAGCTATTGCTCAAGATCAGCACCGCGGTGCAAGAGCTGCGGCAAGCGAAGGCGCTGGCCGAACGGTTGCTCGGCTTGTTATTCGAAAGATTGCGGGCCGAAAAAGCCGGCATGTTGTATTTGGTTCCCGAGCGCGATGATCCCGAATTATGGTGCGAGCAAGGTCGAGGAGAGCTGCACCTCAGCCGCACGGTGATCGACAAGGTCTGTCGGCAAGGTGTCGCTTTACTCTGGGACAACGTGGTGTTGGACCCCGAGGTGGCCGAGGCCGAGAGCTTGAAGCTGATCGAGGTCCGATCGCTGTTGGCCGTGCCCTTGGCCGGTCGGCGTCGACTTCACGGCGTCCTCTATTTCCAAAGCTCGGTCGGCGGCGCGTTTAGCGAAGTCGACCTGGAGACCGCCGCGGCCGCGGCCGGAATCGCCGGCTTGGCTTTCGACACCGCCGATGTGATCGATGATCTGAGGTCGGAGAATCGGCGCTTGCGCGGGTTGGCTATCGAGAACGATATGGTCGGCGAGAGCCCGGCGATGACCAAACTTTTGGGTTTCATCGAAAGGGTGGCGCCGGTGGACTCGACGGTGCTGCTGCGGGGGGAGTCGGGCACCGGCAAGGAACTGGTGGCCCATGCGTTGCACAACGGCAGCCCGCGGGCCGAGGGACCTTTCGTGGCGATCAATTGCGCGACCCTCTCGGAGACTCTGCTCGAAAGTGAACTCTTCGGCCACGAGCGTGGAGCCTTCACCGGCGCGGTTCAGCGCAGGATCGGCAAATTCGAAGCGGCCCATGGCGGCACCCTCTTCCTCGACGAAGTAGGCGAGATCCCGACCCAAGTGCAGGCCCGCTTGTTGCGGGTGTTACAAGAGCGCCGATTTGAGCGCTTGGGGGGAACCGGTCCGATCGAGGTCGACGTGAGATTGGTGGCCGCCACCCATCGGGATCTGGAAGCGGCGATCGGCGGAGGAGCCTTTCGCGAGGACCTCTTCTATCGCCTCAATGTGATCGCCTGCACCCTGCCTCCGCTGCGCCGCCGGCGGACGGATATTCCGCTGCTGGCGCGTCATTTCGTGCGTTTACACGGGCAGCAACTCGGCCGTCCGGGGGTGGGTTTGGATCCGTCGACCCTCAAGCTTCTCGCGGCCTACGAGTGGCCGGGCAACATTCGCCAGCTCAGCAACGCCGTCGAGCGTGCTTTGGTGCTCGGCGATGGCGAGATGATCCGCCCCGAAGACTTACCCGACGAGCTGCTCGAACAAAGCGCCTCCGGGGTTCCTGTGAGCGATTTTCAAAGCACCCTGACCGAAACCAAGAAACAGCTCCTGTTGACGGCTCTGGATCAGGCGGACGGCAATGCTGCGGCCGCGGCCCGGCAGCTGGGTTTGCATCCCAACTCCTTCCGCCGTCTGATGCGTCAGCTGGGGCTGAAAGAGCAGGTAGGCTAGCGCCGTCCGAGTAAGTTGACTATCGTTTCCAGATTCGGCTTTCCTGCCGATTCCATTCGAGACTGAAGAGGAGATTCGCTATGAGCGATCCAGTGGATCAGGCGGTGCAGGTCGATTTCGACTCGAGCCAAGGAGGTGCCGGCGCTTGGAGCTTCGCCCCGAATCCGGTCGAACTCAAACGTGGGCAGTCGACGGTCACTTATTCCATATCAGGTTGGAACTTTAGGGCGATATCGATTGCGCGATTGGAAGAGGATTCCGACCAGGGATTTATCGATGCAAGGTCCGGCGACGCGGGCAAAAAGATCACCAGCTCTGACGGGCTGTTCTCGATTACGCTGACCACGTTCAGCGACGACAGCATCGTGCTCGACCTGGACGTTTCCCTCAAGCTGGAGTCGCGGATCGTTCTGGGTGTCGTGATGACGGTAGGCAAGAATTCGCAGCGTCGATCGAGCCACGACCCGCAAATTGTGCTCACCCCCGACGGACCCTGAGCCCGCCGGGCTGGGCTTGCTCCTAGGCTCAGATAGGTATGTGGCGAGCCAGCATTTGCAGGTAGCCCGGCTCTCGATAGCCGAACCGGCTCAGTTGTTCGGCAATGGGCCGCGCGTCATCCTGCCGGTTTAGGGCGCGCAGCAATTGGAGTTGGATGTCGAGGTGGGGCGGGCTCGGGATCTGGAGGGCTAGAGCCCTGGCGACGTCCAACGCGGCTTCCCGTCGAGCTTGCGCTTGCTCGTGCAGACCGAGCTGGTCTTCTACCTCGGCCATCAGCCAGCCGGTGCGGGCCGACCAAAGGTCCCGGCGGGCCGAGGACGGCCCTGAAGCGAGCAGGCTGAGCCCTGTGCTGAGCTTCAATTGGGCGGATTCGAGCTCACCCCCATGGAGTCGGTTCCAGGCTTCCAGCCATAGATGGCTTGCCCGGGCAAGCTGCCATCGCCGGCTCTCAGATTCGAGCTCGAGCCCTTTCTCGATCAAAGCAGAGTCCTGATTGAGGTGCCTGCGCGCCGGCTCTTGCTCGTCGATCATCAAATAGGTCCAAGCCAGATTTCGGTGGCGTTGGGCCAGCTCCTCCTGCCAGACCCGATTTTGCGGGTCGTGGGCAGCGACCCGGGTCGCGATGTCCAGATCCGTTCGATAGTGTTCGAGAGCGTCGCGATTTTGACCCTGCTGCCGCAACACATCCCCCACGTGATTGTGGGCAAAACCGAGGAATCGAAGCAGCTCGATGTGGTCTGGCTGGGCGGCCGAGGCCTCCGACATGAACTCCAGGTGGGCTCGGTATCGGGCCAGGGCGGCGGCCAGCCGACCCTGCACCTCAAGCACACGGCCGAGCTTGGCGTAGACGTGGGCCAGCTCGACATTCAATGCCGGATCGGCGTTTCGACCGGAGCTCAATCGCTCGAGAATTCGCGCGCTGACCTCCAAGTTGTCGGCGGCTTGGTCGTAGTGGCCGCGCTGCTCATGGAGGGAGCCGAGGTTGCTGTGGGAATAGGCCAGCTCCAATTGCCACTCGCCGTTTTCCGGTTGCCGGTCCACCAGCGATTGGGAGATTCGAAGATATTGCTCGAATTGCTCCCGGGCCGGCTCCAGATCCTGTTCTTGCCAATGCAAGAATCCGAGCCAGAAGTGACTTTGGCCGAGTTCGAAGAGTCGATCTGATCGGTCCGGATTGCGGCTGACCAAGCTCTGGGCGCGGGTTAGGGATTGCTCAAAGGCTGCTGCGGCCTCGGCGGTCCGGCCCAGCTCGAAGCGTACTTTACCGATTTGGTGCAGGGCTTTGGTATAAGCCGCCAGCTCCTCATCGCTCAAACGGCCGGCCGGCACGCCGGCGAAATACTCCATCGCCTGATCGCCGACCTTGTCGAGAATCGAGAGCTTGCCGACCGGCTCGAGATCCCGCCGGAGGTCCACCAACAAGAAGTCGATCAGCTTCTCCGCTTGGCGTCGGCGTTGCTCGGCATGTTGGCGTGCTTCCAGCTCCCGGTTTTTGGCCTGCAGGGTTTGGAAGGCAAAAATCGAGATGAAACAAATCAAAATGGCGGCCAAGGCCGCCAGACGACCGGCTAGGCGCCGCCGTTGACGGGCCCGGTCGCGCATGGATTGAAGCCGTTCTTGCTCGGTACGCTGTCGTCGTCGACGCTCCAAAAGGCGCAGCCGCTCGGCGACCTCAAGGGCGGAAGCCGGTCGACGTTCGGGATTGCCGTCCACACACGCGGCGATGTCGTCCGCCAGCTCAGGGTCCTCGACTTGACGTTGCCATCCCGGGGCCAGGGTGCGGGAAAAGTCTTCGACCACCACTTGGTAGAGCAAGACGCCCAAGGCGTAAACGTCCGCCTGGATGGTGGCGGGCTTGCCCTCCAACAGCTCGGGGGCCATATATCGCACGGTCCCGCCGCCGGTGGAAGGCTCACCTTCGAGGCTGTTTTCGGTGAATCCCAACACCGTGAAACCGGGTCGGTTGAGACGGTCGCGCTCGGTCAGCAGGCCGATGCCGAAGTCGGTGAGCCTGGCGTAAGGGCGACCGTCGTGGTCGTGGGCGACCAACACATTTTCGGGTTTCACGTCCTTGTGCAACACACCCACGGAATGAGCTGCGGCCAAGGCTTCGGCGACTCCGGCCACCAGCTCCAGGCGGGTGGTCAAGGGCACGGACCTCAACCCACCGTGTTTCTCCATCCAGCTGGCGAGGCTGCCGCCGTCGGTATATTCCGCTTCGAGGAAAAACGGCGCCTCCTCGAAATCCCAATCGAGAATGCGCGCGATGTCCCGGCGGTGACCGAGGGATTCGCGCAGCAGTCGAAAGAGGGTGACCTCCCGTTTGAGGGCCCGCAGCCGTTGGGCTTCAAAGCAGAATTTGAACACCCGCTCCTCGCCCGACTTATGGCGTGCCAGCCAAACCTCGCCGAAACCCCCTTCACCGAGCCGCGCGTGTAGCTCCCAATTCGCCCGTCGAGGCACGGGCTGGCCCACGGCCGGGCGCCAGCCGAGGGCGAGCTCTTCTTCCACGGTCACGGCTCGGTGGGTCTTGCCACTTTCCGGTGGCGCGCTGAGGGGCGCCGAGCCTGAGAGACCAACCTCAAAAACGTCGAGGGATTCGTCGAGCGGATCCAAGCGATAGGCACCGTGAGCCAGCCAACGTACTTCGGGCGCGACGAGTTCCGCCGGCGCCACCGCGGCTCGAGCGAGATCGAAGGCGGCTCGGGTGAGCAAGATTTGCCCTGCCCGGGCGCGGGCGGCCAAGAGTCTCGTCAAGGTGGGTCCTTCGCCTTGGGCCTTCAATCGGCTGTCCTGGCGGCTGGAGTCGGGAGATCCCAAGACGAGCTCACCGAGATGGATGGCAATGGGCGGCCGGATCGACTCATGGGGCCGGTCGGCCTGATGTAAAGCAAGCGCGAAAGCGACGGCTTCCGCTGGATGCTCGAACATCGCCGTCAGACCGCCCGCCGGCCCGTCTAGCTCAGTCGCAGAGAATTGGATCAGCAAACGGCTGATCCAATCGTGCCTGGGCGCTTCGTGATCCAAGCCGGCAAAGGCGAGGGTCCGCACCACGGGTTTGGAGTCGAGGTCGACGGTGGAGCGAGGTTGAAGGAAAGCGGGTGATGCCTCAGTCTCGGGCCGTTCGGCGGGCGGCGATCGCAAGGGCGATACGACCTCGGCGGTGGGCTGATCCGGATCGACATCGACAGGGGTTGCCGGCTCTAGGTCCTTGGAACTTCCGGCCGTTTCAGCGGGCGGCTGGGTCAAATGCTCGGCGAGGGTCGAAAGCCGTGCCGCCACCCATCGGGCGTTGTGGGGGCGCTGGTCCGGCTCCTTGGCCAGCAAGCTTTGAATCAGTGAACTCAGTGGAGCGGGCAAATCCGGGATGGGCTCGGGCTCGAGGGTCAAGACTCGACGCAGGGTGTCGAGCAGGTTGTCCCCGAGGAACGGCGGTCTGCCGGAGAGCATCTCGTAAAGCAAGCTGCCCAAGGCGAAGAGATCCGATCGATGGTCCACGGCTCGTCCACCGGCCTGCTCCGGCGACATGGCATGGACCGTTCCCACCAGGGTACCGGAGCGGGTCAGGGAAGGATCGGAGTCGGCGTTGGGCTCTGCGTCCTGCCAGAGGGATTTGGCGAGCCCGAAGTCGAGGATCTTGACCTGGCCCGTGGGTGTGACCATGACGTTGGCGGGTTTGAGGTCCCGGTGCACCACCCCCTGGGAATGGGCTTCCCCCAGGCCTTGGGCGATGTCGATGGCGAGGCGAACGGCTCCGGCCGGGTCCCGCTCGCCGGAAGCGATCCATCTGCCCAGGTCGTGCCCCTTCACGTATTCCATGACCAAGCAGTCGCCCTCGGGTCGCTCGAGCACATGGAAGATTTGCACGATCGCCGGATGGCTGAGCCGAGCCACCGCTCTAGCCTCGCGCAGAAAACGGAAGCGTTGGCTTTGGTCGGTCAACCGGTCACAGCGGATCCGTTTGATCGCGACGTGACGTTCCAAGAGTTCGTCCCAAGCGAGATAGACCTCACCCATACCCCCCTGACCTAGGCAGGAGTCGATTCGATAGACGCCAAGACGTTGAGGCATGTCCGCATTGTCGGTTTTGGGATCTTGAGTCTCAGACATGAGGAGATTCTAAAGGGTCGTGAATTCGAATGCGGTGCCAGGCACCTGTCCGGTGCGGTGCCAGGCACCTGTCCGGTGCGGTGCCTGTCCGGTGCGGTGCCAGGCACCTGTCCAAGACACCTGTCCAAGAGAGACTGGTGCGGTGCCAGGCACTTGTCCAATCAGAGTCTCTGTCCGGTGCGGTGCCAGGCACCTGTCCAAGACAGCCCGGTGCGGTGCCAGGCACCTGTCCAAGAGAGACTGGTGCGGTGCCAGGCACTTGTCCAATCAGGGATCTTGAGTCTCTGTCCGGTGCGGTGCCAGGCACTTGTCCAATCATGGGATTTCATACCAAGGATGGGTTGTGATGTGATGGGATGCAAAGCTCGACCGTCTCTTGTAGGCCGTTGTAGAAGGCGGACCCGCGACCGAGATGGACCCACGGCGGTAGGGAAATAGCGCCTTGAAGGGAGAAATTACAATGGAGACAAGACCGTGGAGGAAAGACCGTGAAGGTGCTTCCCAGTCGGGTGGATCCGAAATCTGAGCTCTTCGTCGAGAACCGGCGCTGGTTTTTGGACAAGCTCGGTGAGCTCGACCAAGCCCTGACCCAGGTCAACGCGGCGGGCGGGCCGAAATACGTCGAACGGCACAAACGACGGGGCAAGCTGATGGCGCGCGAGCGGATCGAGCTGCTCTTGGACCGGGATGCGCCTTTTCTCGAAATCGGCGCCTTGGCGGCTTGGGGCACGGACTTCGCCCTCGGCGGCAGTGCGATTTGTGGCATCGGTGTGGTGTCGGGAGTGGAGTGCGTGATCGTCGCCAATGAGCCGACGGTCAAGGGCGGCTCCATCAACCCCTATGGCCAGCTCAAGGTGACCCGGGCGATGGAGATCTGCGCTCAGAATCGCCTGCCGATGATCAATCTCACGGAGTCGGGCGGCGCGGATCTACCCCATCAAGCGGAGCTCTTCGTGCCCGGCGGAAGCCTATTCCGCGAACTCACCCGACGTTCCGCTGAGCGCATTCCCACCTTATGTCTGGTATTCGGCTCGTCCACGGCCGGCGGAGCCTACATCCCGGGCATGTCCGACTACGTGGTGATGGTCAAAGAAAAAGCCCGTGTTTTCCTCGGCGGTCCGCCGCTGGTGAAAATGGCGATCCACGAAGACGTGACCGAGGAGGAGTTGGGCGGTGCCGAGATGCACAGTCGGATTTCTGGCGTGTCGGACTATCTGGCGGAAGATGAACTCGACGCCATCCGCTTGGGTCGCGAGATCGTCGCTCAGCTGAATTGGCGCAAGCTCGGGCCGGCTCCCGCGGGCGACGTGGAACCCCCGATCTACGACGCCGAGGATCTCCTGGGCATCGCCAGCGCCGATGTGCGGCGCCCCTTTGACGTCAAAGAGGTCATCGCCCGATTGGTGGACGGTTCTCGGTTCCACGAATTTAAGGGGACCTACGGCACGACGTTGGTCACCGGATATGCGCGAATCCACGGTTATCCGGTGGGCATCGTGGCCAATAACGGCGTGATTTTCTCCGAGTCGGCGGAAAAAGGCGCCCAATTCATTCAGCTGTGCAATCGCCAGGACACGCCGATCCTTTTCTTGCAGAACATCACCGGCATGATGGTCGGCCGTCGTACCGAGCAGGGCGGCATGATCAAAGACGGTGCCAAGATGATCAACGCCGTGGCCAACAGCACCGTGCCCCATCTGACGGTGATGATCGGAGCGTCCTACGGCGCGGGCAATTACGCCATGTCGGGCAGAGCCTACAAACCTCGATTCCTCTTCAGCTGGCCGAATCACCGCATCGCCGTGATGGGGCCGGAGCAATTGGCGGGAGTCTTGTCCATCGTTCGTCGCCAGGCGGCGGAACGGGCCGGGGTGCCCTTTGACGAGGCCCAGGACGACAAGCTGCGCCGGGCGGTGGAAGGGCAGATCGAAAAGGAGTCCTACGCGTTTTTCGCTTCTGGACGCCTGTGGGACGACGGCATCATCGATCCGCGAGATACCCGCACGGTTTTGGCCTTGAGCCTTTCTGCGGCGGCTTCGGGCCCGATCAGCGGCACAGATCAATTCGGTATCTTCCGGATGTAGAGGACGGATGTAGAGGGCGGATGTAAAGGACGGATCGGCATGATTGGAAATACCGAAATCGAAAGCTCGCAAAGATCTCTTAGGAAAGTCTTGATCGCCAATCGGGGAGAGATCGCCCGTCGAATTCAGCGCACCCTGCGGCAAATGGGGTTGTCGACCGTGGCGGTTTTTTCCGACGCGGATCATGACGCCGCCCATGTGTCCGAAGCCGACGAAGCCGTGCGGCTCGGGCCGGCTCCGAGCCTCGATTCCTACCTCAACCTGGATGCGGTGATGGCCGCCGCCCGGTTGGTCGGGGCGGATGCCATTCACCCGGGTTACGGCTTCTTGGCGGAAAACCCCGAGTTCGCAGAGCGGTGCGACCGAGAGGGTTTGGTGTTCATTGGGCCGTCGGCCCGAGCGATTCGGCGGATGGGCGATAAGGCTGCGGCCAAGGCGATGGCCAAAGAGCTGGGGATCCCGATTCTGGAAGGATTCTCGGTCGACGAGCTAGGAACCGACGAGATTCGGTCGCGGGCGGACGAGCTGGGATATCCCCTGTTGATCAAAGCGATCGCCGGTGGCGGTGGCAAAGGCATGCGACGGGTGCACTGCAGTGATGAGCTCGAGGCGGCGCTGGCCTCGGCCGCGCGCGAGGCCAAGGCCGCCTTTGGTGACGGCTCGCTCCTGGTGGAGCCTTGGTTGGACGCGGCCCGGCATGTGGAGGTGCAGGTCTTCGGCGACCATCATGGAAAAGTTTTGCATCTTTTTGAACGGGATTGTTCAGTCCAGCGTCGACACCAAAAAGTGATCGAGGAAGCTCCCAGCCCGGCGGTGGATGGGGACCTGAGGCGACGGATGGGTGAGGCCGCGGTCACGTTGGCCCGGGCCGTGGATTATCGCGGCGCGGGCACCGTGGAATTCCTGTTGGATGCCCGCGGCTCGTTCTACTTCCTGGAAATGAATACCCGTCTGCAAGTGGAGCATCCGGTCACGGAGGCGATCACCGGGCTCGATTTGGTCCGCCTGCAAGTGGAGGTGGCCCAGGGTCGCCCCCTGACTCTGGAGCAAGAGGATCTCCAAATTCAGGGTCACGCCATGGAAGCCCGGTTGTATGCCGAGGACCCGGCGCGGGAATTTCTGCCGTCGACAGGTCGGATCTGCCTTTGGGACGTGCCTGAGATGGCCGGTCTGCGGATGGACTCGGGTATCGAGTTGGACCAGGAGATCGGCGTCCACTACGACCCCATGCTCGCCAAGCTGATCGCCCACGGTTCCGATCGGCCGGAGGCGTTGCGTCGGCTGCGACGGGCGGTGGAGCAGCTGGCGATCGGCGGGGTGGTCACCAATCGTCACCTGCTGGCGGCGGTTTTGGCCCACGAAGTTTTCGAGCGCGGCGAGGCGGATACCGGTTTTATGGAAACCCATCTGCCCCCGGAACGTCGGCACCCGGTGGCGGACGAAACGGTCGCCGAGCTGCACGCCATCGCCGCCACCCTGCGACTCGTCAGCTTGCGAGGTCGCTCGTCGAGCCCCGTGCCTTCGGGGCTGCCCGCGGCTTGGCGCAATAATCGTTGGAGACCCCAAGAGCAGATTTTCGTCGACGGCAGTGAGCAGCGGGTGGTGTCCTACCTCTCGTCCAGTCGAGAGCCGGACTTCTTCCATGTGGCGGTCTCGACCACCGGGACCGACCAGGTTCTTGAGCTGTCTCTCGACCCTGATCAGCTGAACCATCGAGCCCGTTGCATCAGCGGCCATGGAAATCTGTGGGTCGTTGAAATCGACGGCGTGCGTCGGCGATTTCACATCGGCGTCCACGGCACGCGCCATTGGATTCACGGCCTCGGGCGAATCTCGTCTTGGGTTGCAGCCGAGCGTTTCCCGGAATCTTCCTCCACGGACACGGTGGGCGGGTGCCTGGCACCCATGACCGGTAGGGTGATCGAGGTGCCGGTCCAAGTCGGGGATCGGGTGGCGGCCGGGAATCCCTTGGTGGTGTTGGAAGCGATGAAAATGGAGCATCGACTGACCGCCCAGGCGGACGGCCGGGTGGAGGCGGTGCGGGTCGAAGTGGGGCAAATGGTGGACCCCGACGAGGTTCTGGTGGTGGTGGTCGCGGATCGGGAGGAGGCGGTTTGAGCAGAGACGTGGGTCTTCAAGAGGCCAAATATCAAGTCCGGGGCAAGGCGGCCTGGATCACCCTGGATCGCCCAGCCCAACGCAATGCCCTCTCACCCCGGCTGGTGGAGGAGCTCGGCACGGCCTGCGACCTAGCGATCGCGAACGACTCGGTAAGGGCGATCGTTTTGACCGGGGCCGGGGCCGCCTTTTGCGCGGGAGCGGATCTCAGCTCGGCCAATCAGCTGATCGATTCCGACGACCCGGGACCGAATCCTTTTGCCGAGCTCCTGGGGCGGCTCGACCGGAGCGACAAACCGGTGATTGCGGCGATCAACGGTCCGGCCTATGGCGGCGGCCTGGGTTTAATCGCCGTAGCCGATATCGCCGTGGCGGTGAGCGACGCGGTCTTCAGCTTCAGCGAGGTCCGTCTGGGTCTGATCCCGGCCATGATTTCGGTTTGGGTGGTGCCCAAGCTCGGCGCGCACCACGCGCGACGGTTATTCGTGACGGGGCGTCGGTTTTCCGCCGAGGAGGCGTTGGGTTATGGCCTGATCCACCGCCTGGCCTCCGCCGAAGGGTTGCAGAAGGCGGTCGACGATGAGCTCAAAGAGATCGCCAAGGGCGGGCCCGAAGCCATCGCCGCGGCCAAACGCTGGGTACGGGAACTCGATGGATTCGGCCAGGAAGAGGCTGCGAAGGAAGCTTCCCGTCGCCTGGCCGAGCGTGCCCGTTCGCCGGAAGGGCGCGAAGGGGTGGCGGCATTCATGGAAAAACGTCTTCCTGGGTGGCGAGCTTGACCGTCGTGCCTGAGCCGGCGCCGCACCCACCCTCGAAGGAGGCCGGCCGGGTGTTGCGGGTCGCCAACTGCAGTGGTTTTTACGGCGACCGCCTATCCGCCGCCCTCGAAATGGTAGAAGGCGGGCCGATCGACGTGTTGACCGGCGACTATTTAGCGGAGCTGACCCTGTCGATCTTGCACAAGGATCGTCAAAAGGATCCCGCCGCCGGTTACGCCAAAACCTTCCCGATTCAGCTTGAGCAAGTGGCGGCCCTGTGTTTGGAGAAGGGCATCAAAATCGTGGTCAACGCCGGGGGATTGAATCCCGCGGGCTGCGCCGAACTCTGCCGCGGGATCTACCGCAAATTGGGTCTCAAAGCACAGGTCGCCCACCTCGAGGGAGACGATCTGCTACCCCGCATGGGGCAGCTCTTGGCCGACGGAGAGACCTTCGAGCATTTGGATCGGGGCCTACCCCTGGCCGAGCTCAAGGCGCCGATATTGAGTGCCAATGCCTATTTGGGGGGTTGGGGCATCAGCGCGGCTTTGGAGCGCGGGGCCGACCTGGTCATTTGCCCACGGGTAACCGACGCCTCCTTGGTGCTCGGGCCGGCCGCGTGGTGTTTCGGTTGGGCCCGAGACGACTGGCACCGCCTGGCCTCGGCGGTGGTGGCCGGTCATATTTTGGAATGTGGCACCCAAGCCACGGGCGGCAATTACTCGTTTTTCCAGGGCTTCGCGGAAGGTGGTCCCCTCGGATTTCCGTTGGCGGAGATCTTTGAAAACGGGGACTTTGTGGTGACCAAACATCCCTGCACCGGCGGTGAGGTGTCGGTGGGCACGGTGACCGCCCAATTGCTTTATGAAATCGACTCGCCCGCCTATTTGAATCCCGACGTCACGGCCTGCTTCGATTCCATGGAGCTGATCGACGACGGCGCCGATCGGGTGCGCGTGCGGGGGGTCCGAGGGGCCCCGCCGCCGGAGTCCACCAAGGTTTGCATCAACCACTTCGGTGGGTTTAAGAATCGAGTCACTTTCTTGTTGACGGGCTTAGACCAAGAGCAGAAGGCAGCGTGGGTGGAGCGGAGCTTGTGGCGAAGTCTGGGAGGTCGCGAGAGCTTTGCCGAATCCAGGGTGGTTTTGTCTCGGTCCGCAGAGCCCGAACCGGGGACCTGTGCAACCGTCGAAGGCGCGATTTCTCGGTTGACGATTTCGGTCAAAGATGGGGACCCGAAGCAAGTCGGTCGACGATTCTCCGCCGCCGCCGTGGAGTTGGCGTTGGCGTCCTACCCGGGTTTCAACCTCGCGGCGCCGCCCGCCAAAGAGCAACCGTTTGCGGTCTATTGGCCGGCCTTGGTGGCTAAGCGACTGAAACAACGGGTGGTGATCGACGGCGAAGCGGTGGAGATTCCGCCGACGCCGGGATCCGTCGAACCCTTGGTAGATCGGGCCACGGGGCAAGTCTTAAATGAGGTGCCAGTCGTAAATGGGGTGCCGGGCAGTCCGCCCGATGCCCTTGACGTCCCAGACGGACCGACCCAGTCCTTGCCGTTGGGACGAATCTGCGGTGCCCGTTCCGGGGACAAGGGCGGCAATGCCAACCTGGGGATCTGGACCGATTCCGAGCCCAGCTTCCAATGGCTGCGAGCTTGGTTGACGGTCGAGCAGCTGCGGCTGTTGATCCCGGAAGCCGCCGATGTGCCCATCGATCGACATGAGCTGCCGAATCTGCGGGCTTTGAACTTTGTGCTTCGAGGGTTCCTGGGCGACGGCGTGGCCGCCTCCCTAAGCCTCGATGCCCAGGCGAAGGGCCTTGGGGAGCATTTTCGCGCCCAAACAGCTCCGATTCCCTCGCGTTTGATCAACAAAGGATGAAAGATCTTGGAAACCCGAAAAAGCACTGAGACGACAAGAGGCAAGAAACCATGCAAGGGGTGAGCTGCGATCTCACGGACAAGATTGCCCTGGTGACGGGTTCGTCCCGAGGTTTGGGAGCGGGTCTCGCTCGCCGGTTGGCGGCTAGCGGAGCGGACGTGATCGTCACCTTTCGACGGGCTGAGGATCAAGCCCAGGCCGTCGCCGAGCAGGTTCGGGAACTCGGCCGACGGGCTTGGGTTTTCCCCGTGGAGATGGGGCAGACCGAATCTATAGAAGCCCTTTTCGGATCCATCCGCACCGAGGTGGGTGGGCTTGATATTTGTGTTTTGAACGCTGCCGCGACCAGCTTTCGGCCGTTGATGAACGCGGAAATGAAACATCTGGAAAAGACCTATGCGATTTCGGTCTTCGGCTTCTTACGCGCCGTGCAGCTGGCGCTGCCGATGATCGAAGCCCGGGGCGGCGGCACGATCCTCGGGATCTCCGGGGCGGACACCCGCACCTGGATTCCGTCCCACGGCATTCTCGCCGGCGCCAAAGCCGCCATGGAATCCATGATCGCCTATTTGGCGGTCGAAAACGGCGCCTCCGGAGTCACGATCCTCGGCGTCAATCCGGGCACCATCCGGACAGAGTCCGTCGACGTCATGCTCGGTGAGCTGGCGGAGCCGTTGATGGAAAAGGAGCGCACGGGCCACCCCATGGGTGTGCTGGCCATGCCCGACGACCTTGCGGAGTCGATCGTTCTGCTGACCTCCCCCGCGGCCCGTTGGGCCCACGGCACGATCGTGGATCTCGACGGAGCCGGTGTTTTCGCCATGTGGGGAAGATATACCCGCGAATGCCTGGCGGGGTTGTCGAGCGGGCAAGCGGCGCCGGGCTCGGCACCCATGGCCGAGGCCCTGCACCGAGCCCAGCCGGAGACGTCCGACCGCGAGTCCTGACCCGACCGAAAGAGCAGATCAAAAAGATTCGAAAGATACTAATCAAGGTATTCAAGGAGCCACGTCAATGTTCACCCGGTCGATGTTCAACCGTCCCGATCCCAGCCCCGAGCACAAGCTTTTCCGCGAAACCGTGCGCCGCTTTGTGGTGGAGAAGATCCGACCCCGGGCGCGGGAATTCGACAAAAATGGGCGATTCGACAAGGCCTTGTACCGGGAGATGGGGGAGCTGGGTCTGCTGGGCCTGCGTTACGACGAAGCCTACGGTGGCAGCGAGCTCGATTGGACCTTCACCGCCATCTTGCACGAGGAACTTGCCCGCTCGGACAATGCGGGTGTCACCACCGGCATCTCGGTGCATACCGACATGGCGACACCCTCGTTGCACGAATTCGGCAGCGAGGAGTTGAAGCAGAAATTTCTGGTGCCGGCGATCGCCGGTGAGATGGTTTCAGCGATCGCGGTCACCGAGCCCGGGGCGGGCTCGGACGTCTCGGGAATTCGCACCCGAGCGGTCCGCGACGGCTCCGATTGGGTCATCAACGGCACCAAGATTTACATCACCAACGCCGCCACCGCGGATTGGTATTGCCTGCTGGCGGTGACCGATCCGGACGGCGGCTACGGCGGTTATTCTCAGATCATCGTGCCCACGGATAGCCCAGGCATTTCTGTGCGTTTGGAAGAGAAGATCGGCCTGTGGGGCTCGGACACGGGTGAGATTACCTTCGACAACGTGCGCGTGCCCGTAGCCCACACCATCGGCGAGCCCGGGGCAGGTTTCCAGCAGCAGATGAAACAATTCCAAGATGAACGCCTAGTGGCTTGCATCAGCCTGATCTCCGGCTCGGAGCTGCTGTGGCAAGAGACCCGCGAATGGGTGGAAGGACGCATGTTATTCGGCAAACCGTTGTCGAAAATGCAGAACACCCAATTCCGCATGGTGGAAATGTTGACCGAGCTGGTCGCCTGCCGAGCCCTGCTGAACCAATGCGTGGATCAGCTGGTGGAGGGGCACGACGCCACCGAGCTGATCAGCATGGCCAAACTGCAATGCTGTCGGGTCGTGCGACGGGTCTCAGACGGCTGTGTCCAATTCCACGGCGGTTACGGTTATATGAAAGACAGCGCCGCCGGCCGTGCCTTTGTCGACACCCGCATCGGCAGCATCGGCGGCGGCAGCGACGAAACCATGATGCACTATCTGGCAAAACGGTTGGGTTTCTAGACCATTCAAGTCTGATCTCTGTCGCCCCGTGAGATTTGACCCGTTACAATCGCCCCGTCGGGGCGCGAAACGTGTCGCATTGGAGTAGGTTCGTTGGAGAAGAATTTGCTGGAGCTTTTGCATTTCAAGAACGTCGGACCGGCGCCGGAGCTGCGCATCGAGTTCAGCCCTCGGCTGAATTTTCTGGCAGGCGACAACGGTCTAGGAAAGACCTTTTTGCTCGACGCGGCGTGGTGGGTGCCGACTCGACGATGGGCACGTGACCCACTGATGCCCCACGGGCCGCCGACGGAGCCGACCATCACCTTTCGCCACGGCACGCGAAGCGGCAACCCCTTTGAGCACACCAGCACGTTTCGCCGGTCGGACGAGAGCTGGTCCTTCTCTTCGGAGCGTCCTTCCGTTGCGGGCATGGTGATATATGCCCTGGCAGACGGTGGCTTTTCCGTTTGGGATCCAGAGCGAAACCTCTCTGGCCCGGAGGCCACGGGGCGTCCGAGCGCCTTCCTATTCTCTGCGGAGGAAGTCTGGCACGGTCTGCCCATCAACACCTCTATGAAGCTGTGCAATGGGCTGATCAGTGATTGGGCCACCTGGCAGCTCGAGAAAGGCGATGCCTTTGAGCAACTCGCCAAAGTGTTGAGGGCGCTCTCCCCCACGGACGACGAGGCGTTGAAACCCGGGGACCTGATCAAGGTCTCGTTGGCCGACGCCCGAAGGCACCCGACCCTGAAGATGCCCTATGGTCAAGACGTGCCGTTGATTCACGCGTCTGCGGGCATGCGGCGGATCGTGGCGCTCGCCTACCTGTTGGTCTGGACATGGCAAGAGCATCTAGCGGCCTGCCGCCTTCAGGGCACTGAGCCGGTCAAGGAGATTCTTTTCCTAATCGACGAAATCGAGGCTCACCTTCATCCTCAGTGGCAACGACGAATCGTGCCCGCGCTCCTGGACGTGATGGAAGTGCTGACCGGCGAGCACGACGCGTCGGTGCAGCTCGTGGCTGCCACCCACTCGCCGCTTGTGACCGTTTCCGTGGAATCCCTTTTCGACGAGTCCAAAGACACCATCTGGGAGTTGGACCAGGTCGATGGCACGGTTCGGTTGCAAAAAGCGGATTGGTACCGGCGTGGCGACGCCAACGCCTGGCTGACCTCTTCGGTCTTCGACCTCAAGGAAGCCCGCTCGATCGAGGCCGAGAAGGCGCTGTCGGAAGCTTTGGCGCTGCTGCTCGAGGACCGGCCGAAGAGAGCGGAAGTGGAGCGAGTTGATGGCCTGTTGCGAGACGCCCTTGGGGATACGGATCGTTTCTGGGTTCGCTGGGCCGCTTGGAGGCAGTCGCACGATGAGGTCGCATCTTGATCCCCGTGGAGCCTGCGAAGGAGCCCCCGGCATTTCATGAGGTCGTTCGAGTCCCGGGAGAGCGGGCCCTTGCTGAGATGGTGGGGAAGCCCCCGAAGTATCCAAGAAGAGGCGGTAATCCTTTCGCTCAGCGGACGAAAAGGATAACTCACCCCGATGGCGGCTCCATCCAAGAGCCCATTACCCGGGAAGAAGATTTACCTTCAAGTGAGCTCCCCGATTATTGGAAAGAAGCGCTCGACGATCTGATGAAAGCTTACGATAGGGTCTGCGCCTATTCGTGCTTTCGTATCCACGAGGTCACGGGGGCCCGATCGGTCGACCACATGGCTCCGAAGTCCCGTCATTGGCAGAAGGTCTACGAATGGTCGAACTACCGACTCTGCTGTTCAAAGATGAACGCGCGAAAACGGGATTTTAGCGACGTGTTGGATCCCTTCGAAGTTGGAGCTGATTGGTTCGAACTCGAGCTTGTAGGCTTTCAGGTACGTCCGGCTTCAGGGTTGGACGCGGCAATCCGGAATCACATAGTGACGACCATTGAACGCCTAGATCTCAACGATGCCAGTTTCCGCCAGTGTCGCGAGCGCGACGCTGAGTTCTACCAGAGCGGAGAGATTTCTCTTCGCGTGCTCCTGGAAGAATCACCGTTCGTTGCCCGCGAGCTTCGCCGGCAAGGACGCCTTCGGCCCGAAGATCGTCCGCCTGCTTAGCAGCAAGTTTTTCCAGGCCTTTTTGCCGGGAGAGATGCCAACGTGACCAACTCAGACTCCAGGCCCGAAGGCTTCCGTATCCAACCATAGGGCCGAGCCCAGTCCGAGACTGAGCAAGGCCAAGGCTAAGATGTGGTGGGTTTCTAGGGTTTGGGTTGTCGGTAGCAAGGCTTCTGCCAGGCTGAAGCTCGACGGGTCGAGGCTCGATAAGGCAATTCCGACGGAGACTGCTGCGATCACGAGGCCGAGCCACACCAGGCCGCGAACGACCCGTTGACGCCGCCGCAGGCGGGTCACCTGAACCATCACAGTTCGAGAGAATCCGTCTTCGGCCAAGGGCTCCTCTGCCAGCATCTCCTTGAGCCAAAGCTCGTCGTGTTGGAGGTCGTCGCTCATGGTTGATCCTTTGTCGAAGCATAGATCTGTTTCATTTTGAGTCGGGCCCGGCGAACCAAGGATTTGAGAGTGCCGAGGGGAAGCTCCAACGCCGAAGCCGCTTCCTCGTGGGTGAGATCGTGTTGGTAACACATGAGGATGGCCGCCCGTTCTTCGTCGCGCAAGCATTCGAGCATCGTTTCTACCGTCCGGCTGAGTTCAACCTGATGACCGCCGACTTGGGGTGCCACCGGCTCGATCTCCAATGGGGTCAGGCGGCCTTTTTGCTGCCGCCGCTCGTCGGAAATGAAAAGTTGGTAGGCGATCGAGAAAAGCCAGCTTCGGAGCTGGCCGTCGCCGCGGTAGCTCGCCAGATGTCGATAGGCTTTAAAAAAGGTTTCCTGGGCCAGATCATCGGCCCTGTCGAGATCGCCGCGGCTCAAGCGACGCAGAAATTGGCGCACCGGAGATTGGTGCAGGTGAACCAAAGCCTCAAAGGCCGAGTGGTCGTCCTCGTCGACCACCCGACAAATCAAGGCCCGTTCCTCGGGCTCATCGAAGCCCAGGGGATGGCTTGGAATCACGACCGCTCCGGATTCCGCAACCAAAAAATCAGGTATACGAGACCGACGGTGATCGGCACGAAACCGAACATCCAAGCGATGCCGCCGATGAAGAAGAAGAGAACGGTCAAGCTGATGCCCAGGCAGAGCAGCAGCGCACCGCGCCGGAAATCGCTTTCCGCTCGGTGCGCAGGGCCCATGATGCGGGCCCATTCGGCGCGGGTGGATTCGTCCTTTTCGAGCAATAGTTGAAGGGTTTTTTGCTGCTCCAGCTTGAGTCGACCGAAGGAATAGATGATGCTGGCCAGAATAATCGCCGCGCCGATCAGGCCGGATGCGATGAGAATGGAATCTTGCATGAAGGGCTCCTAGTTGGGATCGCCGTTTGGGTTCGGAGAAAGTTGGGGAGACTCGTCAGTTGGCCTTGGACCCTGCCTCGGAGTCTGCCCTAGGCTCTTTCTTGGGCTCGGCCGGAGCGGTGAATTCTAAGGGCGGCAAGGTGACTCTATCGGGCAGTTGGACCTCGGTGCCGGTGAGAAATCCGCGAATCCACTGCCGCGACTCCGGGCGATGGGCATAGAGGTTGTAGAGGGCTCCGTGATTGCCGGCTTCGACTTCGACGAGGTGGCCACGGGATAGGGTTTTCACAGTTTCGCGAGCGTTTTCGATCGGCGTGGAGGTGTCCCAAGTACCGTGGATCAGCAGGGCTGGGATGTCCGAGACCAAGGCCCGACGGAATTCGTCTCCCAGGTCCTCGACTTGCCAGACGTTGCAGAGGGCTGAATATTCGAAGTTCGGATTGCCCAGGACTCGGCCGGCGGGGGCCGATAGATACCTTTTTCGTCTGGGCCGGGTGATGCCCGACGCGCAATCCATGGTGTAGTGCATGGGGTCTTGGAGGCGTAGATGGCGCAGAGCCAAGGCTCCCATGGCCACCTCCGAATAGTCTCCTCGATACATGTTGAGAATCATTTCCGGCCAGGCATTGGGGCGGCTTCGGCGCCCGGCCTGTCGGTCGGCGATTCGCTGCACCAGCCAATGGTCGACTAAAACCTCGTGCTCCGTGCCCCGATGTTTTACGTTGACGGTGACGGGCTCTTTCTCGAGCCTTTCGAGGACTGTGGTCAATGCACCGAGAAGCCCGCCCTCGGGAATCGACGGTGCCAGCTGCTCCGACGCTTCGGCCACGGCAGCGATGCGACCCAAGGTGGCGAGCTTGGCAGTTGGATCGTCCCAGGTGTGGTCGAGTCCTTCGATGCCGTAGAGCAATACTCGATCGATGGTGTCGGGATATCGGCGCATCAGGTGCAAGGCGAGGTGAGAGCCGTAGCTTCCGCCGATGAGGTTCATGCGTGAGTAGCCGAGTTCTCGGCGCAAAGCGTCGACGTCCCTAGCGTTTTCGTCCGTATTGAAGGCCGATAAGTCCACACCCTGGGCAGTCCAATGGTCCCGACATTGCTTTGCCATGTCGATCAGGGCGGGCAGCACCCGATCCGGCGACAGAGGTTGATCGAAGGGTAGCTTGTCGCGCTGGGAGCAGCTCATCTCCGGCAGGGAGGTTCCACCGCCGCGTTGGTCGAAGAGCACCACATCGGCAAAACCTTGATAGAAGCGAATCTCGTCGAAATTTTCCTCGTTTTCGAATCGACGTATCCACGAGGAGCCGGGGCCTCCGGCCAGCAGAAAGATCGGTAGGGCGGGGGAGGCTGATTCGGTTCGCAAGCGGTAGTAGGGCAAAGAAAGCACGCGGTCCGAGGGGCCCTTACGGCTTTCAGGGACCCGCAGATATCCGGCATCGACTTCGACTTGGATACCGTCTTCAATCGTGACGATCTTGGTTTCCAGGGTCAGGGTGGATTCTGCGGGCCTTTGAGCGGCCTCAGGGTCTGCCGCATCATTGGCAAAAGCAGCCGCGGTGAGCATCGAGGTCAGTGACAAGGAAAGCAGCAGGCTCGCGAGGTATCGCGCGAATTGGTGCCTGATGGAGGACGGTGTGCTCGGGGCCGATGTATTTGGGGACGTTGCGTCTGGGGGCGTTGCGTCTGGGAATGGTGTATCTGGGGACGGTGCACGGAACATATTCGAGTCTCCGGAAGGGGGAAAGCAGAAGCGCTTCCGCCTTGGTTTCCCTTCCAGAATGCCATAGCACCGGTTTTGGATTCATCGAGCCAAAGAAAAAGCCGGTCGAGCTTTCTCGACCGGCTTTTCCCGTGACGACGGCCGCTAAATCAGCGGACCGTCGCTTCTATCAGCAGTGGATCACTGCGGGCAGATCGACACGTCGTCGATGCCGGCTTCCACCAGGTCGCCCGGGCCCGAGCCGTCGGACGCGCGCACTCGCAACACAACGTTGGAACCGGCGGGCACCGTGGTGGTCGCTTGGGTCCAAACCGCGTTGGAGGTCACATCACCCGCGGAGGCGAAAGGTGTGAACGAGGCGCCGCCGTTGGTGGAGATCTCCAGGGCGAAGTAATCGCCCGAAGGATCGTCACCAGCGTCACGTTGACCGTGGAAGTACCACACCGACACGTCGGACGCCGCGGAAACGGCGTAGGTCGGTGACGTGGCACGGCACTCACCACCGTCGACGTCGTTGACGCCGGCGCTGGTGTTGGTCGCGGTGAAGAGGGCGTTGCCGCCACCGGTGTGGTCACCGGCGAGCTGGGTGGTCACGCCGCTGTCCACGATTTGGGTCGGGGAGCCGTTGATGAAGGTACCGG
>CBDUGP010000021.1:0-95341 GCA_965366625.1 uncultured bacterium | reverse complement strand
GCCCCTCCCCTACATCAAGTCATTTATAATCAATGGTTTGTGGAAATTCCGAAACGTCTAGTTAGTGGGTCGGCACGACGAGCTTGCCGCGGCTGGCCTGCCCGAGGGCGTCTGCGGTGTGGGTATCGACCAGGATTGGGACCTTTGGTGCTTTCGAGCGCCTATCGAGACAATTCCGGCGGCTCGCCGAGCCCGAAATAGCCGACCAAACCGTCACCGATAGCCGCGGCGAGCTGCTCGGGGTCGGTGCGTGGGTCGAAAACCTCCACCCATTCATGGGCACCGTCGTCGGCGCGGATCAGCTCGACGATCAGGCGTGGGTCGTCGTGATCTTGGCCCGCTTGGCGGCCGGTCAAAAAGCGACCGTTGATGACGAATTCGACGGGTCGATCACGGACCAATTGGGACACGGCGTGCAGGTCCGTGTCGTAGGCGGCGGTGGTGGTGGGGCCGACCAGGCCCAATCGGGCAGGCGCGTAGGCGCTGAATCGCGCCAGCAGCAGATCGGCAATTCGATGGGTTTCGAGATCGGGTGACTCGGCCGGCGCCCGGAACGACATGATGGCCAGGGTTGGGGGTTTGGCCGGCACCACCGGCGGCACCGCTGTTTGTGAGATATCGCCTGATTCGACGGTATCGCCTAATTCCACGGTGTCAGCGGGCACAGAAGTTGGTTGGGGCGCGAAACCGGCCGCCATCCAAACGGCGGCGGCGATCACCACCGCGACGGTCGCCGCAAGGCTCAGGCCCAGGCTTCCATAGCTCGGTGCCGTCGACGTGCGCTCGAGGTCGGGCACGGGCTCTGCCGCTGGAATCGATGCGTCGAGCGGCTCGGTCGGGATCTCCACGGGCACCATCAAGCGATACCCTCGCCGGGCTAGGGTTTGGATGTACCGGGGCTCGCCGGCACTATCGCCGAGGGCCGCTCGGACTTGACGGACACAAAAATGCAGGCCTTGGTCGAAGTCCACCTCCACATCCGGCCAGAGCAGCTCTCGGATCTCATCTCGACTGGCGATCGCGCCCCGTTTGTCGATTAGGAAGGTCAACAATCGGGCCGGCTGGGGCGGCAAGCGTTTAATTTCGCCATCGCCCGATTTCCCATGCAGCTCGCCGGTTTCCGGGTGGAACCAGAACTCACCGATACCGACACAGCCGCTCGGCCAAGCCGTGCCTGCGACCCGCGAAGACTCCGCTTGAGAAGGACTCATCCGGTCAGAATAAACCGAGCCACGGGTCTCCACAAGGTAGATTCCGCTGCCTCCAGCGTCGACGGGCCTGGGTTCCGAAGACATCAACCTTTGGCGCCGCGATCGCGCAAGAGCTTGGCGACCGCCTCATGGCCGCCTTTCTCGGCCACTTGCAACGGGGTCTGCCCCATGGCATCGAAAGATCGAGCGATCCGCTGCACGTCCGCGCCTTGCTCACACAAGAATGCCACCATCTCGAGCTGCCCCGCGCGCGCGGCCCAATGCAATGCCGTAGTTCCCAACACATGTTGTTGCTCAACGTGGGCTCCGGCGTCCAGCAGCAGCTCAGCGGCGGCTATCGACCCTCCGCCGATGACCGGGTACCAAAGCAGGGCAAAGTCGTGGGCACCCCGTTCGTGGATCCGTTGGGGATCCTCCGCCAAGAGTTCAGCCATGCGCTTACGATCGTCGCGCATGGTCGCCGTCGGCAGGCTGTAGGGCGCACCGTGGGCCAAAAGATCCTCGACAATCGGCAGCTTGCCCGTGTGGGCACACGCTTCCACGGCCCCTTCGGTGCTCAATCCTTGGGCTTTCGCCAAGATAGGAAATTGCTCGAGAACAGCCGAAGTTTGTTGGTGATCGAAATGGGCGGCACCCACCACGCTTTCGATTTTCAACACCGAAAACGCACTCAGGTCCGGTTCTCGGAAAGGCTCTCCGTGGACGTCGTAGGCGCGTCGGGAGGACGAGCAATCCCTGGGGATCTCACCTTGACGGGCCAGCAGCTCCACCACCCGGCCATGACCTCTTGCTTCAGCCAAATCGCGGGCAGTGTGACCCGCCCGATCTCTGGCATCGGTCGCCGCTCCCTTGCGGATCAATATTTCCACCAAGTCCACGAATCCGCGTTCCGCGGCCACATGCAGCGGAGACCTGCCGTCCTGCTCCTCGGGATTGGCGGCGGCACCGTTGCCCAACAAGGAGGCCGCCGTGATTTCGGCGATCGAAGGGTCGGCGTGCTCAAGGGCAACTCGCACGGCGCTCGGAGTGCCCGAACCACCCGGTCGAGCGTTGGGATCCCCGCCCGAACGATAAACCCGCCAGATTGAACGTCCGGCTCCACCTCGGGCTGCTGCGGCCATGGCGGTGCCCAAGGGATGGTCGACATTCACGATACCGGGGGCCGCGCCGGCCAAGGTTTCGAAGAGGGGCCAGTCGAGGGCCAGGGCCGCTTCTTGCACATCCGGTCGGTATCCCCGGTCGAGCAGCAGCTGCGCCACCGCAGGCCGGCTCGCCAGAAGGGCTACGGCGTAAGCGCTACGGTTTTCGTCGTCGCGGGCGTGTAAGAGCCCGGGCTCGGTGCCGAGGAGCTGCTCGACAGTCGCAACATCTCCCAAACCCACGGCTTCGAGAAAACGGTCACGCAAGGAGACGTCGTGGGCAAAGCTCGGCATGACGATCGTCAAGCTCGCTGCGGCGGCCGGTCCACAGAGCAGAGCCCTTCGGCTCAGGTGGGCTTTTCTGGGTTTCGACGGCGGATGGTTTTGGATCATGGGAGCCTCCTGGTGACCGAGCCGACTCCGAGAGCCGACGGTCGGCAACACGATTTCGACAACACGGTTTCGACAACACGATTGAAGTGGGCTACCAGCATAGGTCGACACCGCTGTAAGGGGCCCTGATAAGACCCTCAGCTTGCCTGAGCAAACCCTGAGTACCCATCCGAAACCGAACTACCCGACACGGCGCGCGTCGGGCTCGACTGCGGGCGGCCTCCGCAACTCGCTACGCTCAGACATACTCGGCCGTCCTCGTTCGACCCGCCGCGCTCTAAGGTTGGGTCATCAACGTTCCTCTTAAACGACTCGCCCACGCCAATTCGTACATCCTGAGCGACCGTCCGACCGATCGACGTAGACGCGACGAAGAAGTGCCGTACAATCCGCCCATGCATGGGTCAAAGATTCGCTTCTATCTCATCGTCATTGTGCCCGCGGCCGTTCTCATGGCCTTGGAAATCGTCTCCAGCCGCTTGCTGGCGCCCGCGTTCGGCAGCAGCGTCAACGTTTGGGGCTCGATCATCAGTGTCTTCCTAGCGGCCATGTCCGTCGGGTACTTTTGGGGAGGGCGCCTCGCGGACCGCGACCCTCGGCCGGCCAAGCTGGGCGCCGTGCTCTTGGCGGCTACTTTCTTCCAGGCGGGCATTTTGCTCTTTGGCGAAACCTTGGTGAGCGCGATCAGCAACGCTTTGGGCAGTGGAGCCATCGGAACCTTGGTGGCGGCGATCGTGATTTTCGCCCCTCCGACGATCCCCATGGCCATGGTGGCGCCGTTCGTGATCCGAATCGCCGCCTCCGATCTCAAAGGGCTGGGATCCACCGCCGGCCACCTCTACGCTTTGTCCACGGCCGGCAGCCTGATGGGAACCCTGGGTGCGACCTTTCTGCTGATTCCCAACCTCGCCCTCAACCCGATCTTCAGCCTCCTTATGGCCGCCAACGCCCTATCGGCTTTGATCCTGTTACTGCCGGAGGCGGGTCGAGAACGGCTCAAGATCACTTTAGGAGTCTGCTTGTTGATTCTGGCTTTGGTGCCCGAGCATTTGTTGCACAACTCCGACCTCGAAATCGTCGCCAAACGCTTGACCGCCTATCAAACCCTCAAGGTGGTCGAAACGGGAGGCATTCGCTACCTCTACAGCGACAACCAGCTGCACGGCGCGGTCGACACCGCCACCGGTCAGCCGAGCATTCGCTACCCCAAGGAGGTGCCGGCGGCTTACCTCTTCCAACCCGATATTCGGCGGGTGGCGTTGATCGGTGTGGGCTCCGGCAGCGTGGGCAATTATCTGCTGGCCGCAGATCCCGAGCTTGAAATCGATCAAGTCGATGTGGACCAAGCGGTGATCGACTTTGCCGTCGAATACTTCAATGCCCCGAGCGGCGAGCAGAATCGGCTGCACGTGGCCGACGGTCGGCGTTTCCTGAGTGATCGGCCGGATCAACGCTGGGATCTCATCTATCTCGACACCTATATCGGCCAGTCGATTCCGTTCCACCTCTCGACCGAGGAATTCTTCGAATTGGTCAAATCTCGGCTGAATCCCGGCGGCGTGGTGGGGCTCAACCTCGCCAGCTCGCCGGAGAGTCCCCTCGGCCTGGGCATGCTGCGGACCATGAGCGAAGTATTTCGGTACCTCTACGTCTTCCAAATCGCCGGTGGTAACCACCTCTTCATTGCGACCTCCCAGGGGCCCCGACTCACCCCTGAGGACCTGACGCAAAGAGGCCGCGAACTCGATCAACGCTTTAAGCTGGAAGTGACGGGAGTGGAAATGGCCGGAGATTTTCTGCCCATGGACTTGGATCTGAGCACCGCCGACGTCTTTAAAGACAGCTTCGCACCGGTCAACCACATTGCCCTTGAAGGCCACTGACAACCGATGGACCCTTTTGGCCATCGGCTGTCGACCCGAGCCCGGTTTTTCCATGGGTTGGCGGCCGCTCTCGACGCCGGTTTGCCCGTGGATCAGGCGATTCTGACCTGCGCCCCCGAAGATCACCGATGGCAAGACCTAGGCAACTTTCTCGCCCAGGAGATCCGCGGCGGTCGCAGCTTGACCGACGGCTTTCGCCGACACGCCGACGCCCACGGTCGCTTGCTGCCCGAGCGAGAGCGAGTGATCCTCGAAGCTGGAGAGCGCTCCGGGCGTTTACCTCACGCTCTCAAACATCTGGCGAACCACCTGGAGCAAGCCGCCCAGGTGCGACGAGGGCTCGCCGGGAAGCTGGCCTATCCAATACTGCTGATCCATGCCGCGATCGTCCTGCCCACGCTGCCGATCGTGGTGCAATCCGGCTTTGCCGAATATCTCCAGACGGTGGGTTTGATGCTGGCGCTGCTCTACGGCTCAACGGCTCTGCTGTGGACCCTGGGCCGCCGCGCACGCCCGCAGCTCTTGCTCCAGGTGCCTCTGCTGGGCAAAGCCAAACGTGCCCAAGCCACTGCGGATTACGCCTTCGTCCTAGCCTCGCTGCTCGGCTCGGGCTCTCCTCTGCCCGAGTCCCTGCGCACGGCGGCGGGCATCCTACAACCGCCCTTTCAAGCAGCCGGCAGGGCCATCGCCCTATTTGTTCACCGAGGCGGTGAGCTGCACCGGGCGGTGCTCGAGCAAAAAGACCTCTTCGGACCGAAGATGACCGAGCAGGTCAAAATCGGCGAAAGCACCGGTCGGCTCGACGAAATGCTGACCTTGACCGCACGTTTGGCCCAAGACGAGCTGGATCGAACCTGCCGATCGATCGCGATCGCCTTGTCGGCCACCGCCTTCGCCATCGCCGTGGGGGTGATCGCCTGGGTCGTGTTGGGATTCTGGAGCGGACACGCCCGCAGCCTGGAGGACATCGCTCTCGTTTGGACCGCTCCATCCCCGAGCTCGACGTCCCTCCTACCCCGGGATCTACCGTCGATTCCCTAATTCGCTTCCATTCTGTTTTGGCCTTCACGAGGAAAACCGAGGCCCAGCGACCCGAGCACGGCAGCGAAGACTGTCTGAGCGATACGATCTATGAATCGCCCAAGTTCTTACACATCCGCAGCTTGCGACGGCACATCAATGGTGGCGCGAGTTTCGAAGCAACGCGCGCAGGGCGCTGGGCCGACCCGCCAGGGAGCAAAACTAGACAGACCCTAATTCGCTTCGGTTACACTCTGGATCTTGCCGGTGAGCCGCCGGACTCCTTCAAGCCTGCGAAATCTATGGATACATCTGAGGAACATCTGGTTCAACGCTGCGGGGAATTGGGCCACGAGCCCTTCAGCCGAATACTGGACCGCTTCGGTCTCGAGCTGAACATGCACGGCGAGACCGACGATCTGCCCGGAAGCTATTGGGGAGCTCCGGAAGCGGGTTTGGTGGGCCAAACGGTCCACATCCGCGCGGACACCCCGATCCACTCCTTGCTGCACGAAGCCGGTCACGTGATCTGCATGGACTCCGAGCGACGGTCCGCCCTGCACACGGAAGCCGGCGGCGAGGACGTGGAGGAGAATAGCGTTTGTTATCTCCAGATCTTGCTCGCCGACCATCTCCCGGCCGTCGGCAGACAGCGCTTGATGTTGGACATGGATCGCTGGGGATATAGCTTCCGCTTAGGCTCGACCCGAGCTTGGTTTGAAGAAGACGCCGGTGACGCCCGGCAATGGTTGATCGAGCACCGCCTAATCGACGACAACGACGAGATTCTGTGGCGCCTCCGTGCCTGAGCACCTGAGCACCGCGTGCTCGAGGCTAATAGGCTGGGCACGCGCTTCCCATCTCAACGTTCCCGTCACTTTTGGACGAATACATGCAAATACCCAAGACCGACACCTATTTGGTTGAATTCCGGCGTCAACCGGAAAAACGCACCGCCGTCCTAACCTGGAGCGACGGCGCCGACGCCGAGCTGACCTACGATATGTTGCAAGGCTATTGCCCGTGCGCCCATTGCCGCGGCCACGAGGGCGTCGAAATCGTCTACCTGCCGCCCAAGAAACCGATCAAATCCGTCGAGGCCGCACCGGTCGGCAATTACGCCCTCTCCCTAGCATTGGAAGGGGGCTGCAACTCCGGCATTTTCTCCTTCGACTTCTTGCGCGAGGTCGCCCGGCAAGAAAACCTCTTGAATCTCAAGGAGACCCCCTCATGAGCACGTCCCCACAAGGCGCCAAGATCGGCATCGTCACCGTTTCAGATCGCGCCAGCCGAGGCGAATACGAAGACCTGGGCGGTCCAGCCATCCGGGCCTACCTAGACGAGGTCTTGACCTCCCCCTTCGAAGCCGTCGCCCGAGTGATTTCCGACGATCTCGGGGGCATCGAGGCGACCCTCCGGGAACTCTGCGACGAGCAAGCTTGCTGCCTGGTGATCACCACCGGCGGCACCGGCCCCGCGGTTCGCGACGTCACCCCAGAAGCCACCGAAGCCGTGGCCCAAAAACTGATGCCCGGCTTCGGCGAGCTGATGCGCAAAGTGTCCCTGGAAAAAGTGCCCACCGCCATCCTCTCCCGCCAAACCGCCGCCATCCGCAACGGCGCCTTGATCGTCAACCTGCCCGGCCAACCCAAAGCCATCCGCGAATGCCTCGACGCCGTCTTCCCAGCCATCCCCCACTGCGTCACCCTAATCGAAGGCCCATGGCTCGAAGTCGACGAAAAACGCATCTCCGTTTTTAGGCCCAAGGCGAAGTAACCAGACGCCGTTCGATTGCGGTGAACCCGTGTGAGTGAAGTTGAAAGCAAGGTGAAAACAAGGCGTAAGCTTGCTATAATAGCTATATGCTCTTACCTTCTACCCACAGCGGCTCGATCCTGGACGACGCTCAGAGCCTCCTGAATCCCATCTCGCCAATGCTGGAACTCGGCGCCTACGAAGCCCTTTGGGAGGCGCCTGGAGCTACGTTCAAACGAATTGCCGATCGATTCCGAGAGCGCCCCGGAGCTTTGCCTTCTGACCTCGTGCCGAAGGAAGTCGCGGAGCTGACCGCTCGCCAAGCGCTCGAAGTCTTTAGAAAACGGGGCACGGAGAAATTCAACGTCGCCGTCTATCAATCCTTCGACTACCCGCGCTCCCTCCGTGACGCACGAAATCCGATCGAGCTCGTTTATTACCTTGGAGACACGAACCTCATCGGTTCGAGGGGCGTGTCCATTGTCGGCTCTCGCAACCCTTCCGAAGACGGCCGGCGGCGGGCCAGGCGGCTCGCCCGGGCTCTCGTCGACGAGGGTTATGTGGTCGTTTCCGGGCTGGCACGCGGAATAGATTCTGAGGCCCACCTTGCCGCCATGGAGCATGGCGGCCGCACCGTAGGTGTCATCGGAAAACCTCTCTACTCTTTCTACCCACCCGAGAACACGGAGCTACAGAGACGGATCGCCCGGGAGCATCTCCTCATCAGCCAAGTTCCGGCGCTAGCGTTCGAACGGATGAGCTTTCAGGCCCAACGGGGGCTCTTCGCCGAGCGCAACGCCACCATGTCGGCGTTTTCATTGGCCACGATTATCGTCGAAGCTGGAGAGTCCTCCGGCACCTTGACCCAGGCTCGGGCAGCCCTAGCCCAAGGTCGCAAGCTTCTCATCCTGGATTCTTGCTTCCAGAACAGTGCTCTGAGCTGGCCCAAAAAGTTCTTGAAACGTGGGGCGCTGCGAGTCTCCTCTATCGAGCAGGTCAAGGAAATCTTGGAAGATGTTTCGGCTACGGCTGCTCGCCAATCGGCCATACAGGTGAACAACAAGGCTAGGTCCCACATTAGGTGATGCAATGGCAAAGAAAGAAGATCCGCTTAATCCACTGGCCAACTATGAAAACACTCTTGACCCGGTGGGCTCAGCCACAAGAGAAATAGAACGCCAAATGGCAGCCACAAAAGTAGAGCAGTTGGCCATAGCGAGCCCTCTAAAGAGCCCATTCGCTCTGACCGACTCGTTGCGCGATTTGCAGGTGTCCAAAAATATCAGTGCGGCCGATATGATTCGTAATTCTCAGATTCCGAGAGCGGTAAGTGCTGCTGCAATGCTTGCAGAACAGCTCAATGCGGCCAGCACAATCCCAGATCGGCTCAATGCCACTCAGAGCATTCCATCCTCGGTGTTCCAGGCACAAAGAGAGTGGGCTGAAATTCAGAGTTCATTGCCGGAAGATGTGCTGGCTCCGAGCTTCCCCGAACAGTCGATAAGGGAGGAAGCAAAGCAACTGTTCGAATCGACACGAGAGTTGGAATCTCGTTGGAGCCAATCTCGTTGGATTCTGGAAAATTCGACGAGGGATCCAGACCTGGCCTCTGCCATTGAGAAACATCAAGGACTCTATGACTCCTTGCGGGAGGATTTGGAAACTTACCCTCCCATTGCCCGTGAGCTGGCAGAACGCTGGAACTTCTTGCAGAACGCTGTCGAGGAGCACGGGTATGGGTCGGCAGATTGGTTCATGTCTCTAACCCTCACCACTGATCCACCAACACTGGCAAGGCAAATAGAGCTGCACAGTAGTGCAGTACCTTCTGCGGATTCTCTCCACCTTGCAGCGGAGCTTCAACGATACAGACTGGCAAACAGCCCTCTCTTCGATCTTCACTCCTCTTTGTACGAAGAGCGCTTTGACATGTTCCGCAGCGTCAATGACGCCATTCTCAACTCAGAAGCGGCTTCATTTCTCTACAGGTTCGATGCTGTCGAAGGCATCCAACCTCATGACCAAACCGCTAGAGGGCCAGATCCCGAACCCGAGGAGCCATTCTCCGATGAGGAAGACGAACGTCTAATCGAAGTGGTTCCTGCGGCAGCACTCCAACGACTAGAACAAGTCCGATATCTACCTCAAAAAGATATCCTTGCTATTCGGCGAGATCCTCGATTGATGCGGAACATCTCTCCTAGAAACTTTGAGCTTCTAATTGCGGAGATCCTAGACGGCCTCGGATATTCCGAAATTATTGTCACACCACAGTCCAAAGATGGCGGTATTGACATTTATGCAACCAAAGAAGTCGACGGCATTCCGATAATTTTTGCCTTCGAATGTAAACGCTACGCTCAGGCAAATAGAATCGGTGTTGATATCGCCCGGTTACTTCTCGGCGCTGTTACGGACAATTCACAGAACCCGTCAATCGGAGTTCTAGTCACTACATCGTACTTCACTTCTGGCGCGCTTACCTTCATGGGGAGCAACGCTCGAATTAGGGGCCGGGACTTTGATGGAGTGGTGGATTGGATTAAGGAATATTCGAGGAAGTGACGATCGCTGCCGTTCTTGAATTGACATCGCCCTTCACGCATTGCATTTTCACCGACCTTTGCATAGTCTCTCTTCTCCGATACTCAACCAGGAGATTCCCCATGAAGTCCTTCGCGTGCCTGATTTGCGCCTTGGCTTTGCTGCTGTCGACTTCTGCAGCAACAGCTAATCCATTCATCGAATATCAAGAGACCGTCATCATCGAGCCTTACAACGGCGGTGGCGGAGGTGCCGACTGTTTCATCAGACACACCATCCGTCTTTACAGCAACGGCATGGAGTCCCACACCAGAGAAACGGTCTGCCAGTGATCGAGATCCTGCTCGCGCTCCTCGTCGCGACACAAAGTGGACCGCTTGTCGTTGCAGACGACTCCGAGCTAGCCGTAGCTCGGAAGCTCGTCTTTGAAGAGGAGTGGAACCGCGCTAGCAAAGTGACGAGGCGGCTGGCTTCCTCACGGGCTAAGGATGAGCAAACTCCCGACGAGGCGGAGTGGCTGGCGGAACTCTGCCGTATCAGGGCTGTAGCCGAGGCAGGAAGCGGCAAAGCTCGGTTGGCAGATTGGTATTGGTGGGTTTCGGAGCTTTTCGAGGCTTCCTCCGTTTCGGACCTGGAAACAAGGTACGGAGAGGGAGGCAAGAAACTCGCCGGCCTGATCAAGGATCCGCCCCCGATTCGGCCTGTTCAAACACCCCGAAAACCGCTGCGCACCCAAGTCAAGCGCGAGCAGGGTACCCGCCCTGCCATCTTCCGATCGGCATGTAAGAACCTGGGCGGATTTGTGCACTTCACGGCACACGTCGATGAGGATGGTTACTATCGAACGCCTCGATCGAGTCCACTACAGCCCTTTACACAACGCCCGCTTTGTGTTTTTGCCGTTCTAGAGACATACCGCGATCGGAGGGTGCCCGGGGCAGCTCCCGGAGCGTTTCACCAGATCAACGAGCGAATCGATATCGTTCGGGGACGCCTTTAGTATTTCTCTGATCGCTACCGTCGGCAATGGTCGGCCACATGCGCCCTCCGTGTTTGGTCAGGGCCCCTGGAATCCGATACCCTGTTGAGTACGAAATCTTAAAAACACGATCTTCGAACCGGCAAGCCGGGCGATTCGCGCCTGAGCTCTGGTTTTTTCCACGAGGGGACGGTACATGGGCAAGCACAACTACGCGGGCGAAAAGCTCACCATCCACTTCGATCCCAAAAAGTGCATCCATGCCGGGGAGTGTGTGCGGGGCAGCTCGGCGGTGTTCAATCCGAACAACAAACCTTGGGTTAAACCCGATGCGGCGGCGGCTGACGACGTGGTGGCGGTGGTGGAGCGCTGCCCCACGGGAGCCCTGACTTACGAGCGTTCGGACGGAGGTGCGGCCGAAACCGCCGACGAGCGCAACACGGTGAGGCTCGCCGTGGATGGCCCGGTTTATTTGCGCGGCGATTTACGCATCGAGGACGCTTCGGGCCAGGTTCACTCGGCGACCCGAGCCGCCCTTTGCCGTTGCGGCGCCACCAAGAACGCCCCGTTTTGCGACGGTGCCCACGCCAAGGTCAATTTCAACGACCCGGGTGTCGTTGGCGAAGCCAAGACCAAGGATGCCCCAGAAGGCCAGACTTTCCTCAAAGCGAGGGTCTTACCCAAAGGACCCGTCCTGCTCGAAGGCCCCTACGAACTCGCAGACGGTAGCGGTGAAGGCTGTTTGGAGACCGGCAGCGGTTATTTGTGCCGCTGTGGCGCGTCGAGCAATAAACCCTGGTGTGACGGCACCCACAGCAAAATCGGTTTCGAGCCGGCCGGGGAAGCCTGAAGCGAGCGTTCGACTGGTTTGCAACGTCCGATCAAATACGCCGCCACAGGCGCTCGCCCCCGACCTTTCGCGCCCAAGCGCGAACTAATTTGGAAATGCCGGCGTCGCTCTTGAACAGGGGTTGGATCTGGGTGGAGTAGGCGCGGATGGCTTCGATTCGTGCTTCGAGATTCTGCTCGTCCAGGGCGACCACCTCGGGGCTCCATCCCTTCTTGCGCCATCCCAGCACGCGCTGAATCGCAAATCGTCGCCAAGCGACGTAGGGAAAATCTTCGTAATAACGAAGCTCCAGACCGAAAACGTCCTCGGCGGCTTGGCGAACCACTTGATGGTCCACATGGGAGCCGATGGTCAGCGGGGTGAACACTTCCTTGGCCTCGGGTAGACCTCGCAGGGCGCCGGCCACTTCGTTGACGAATGGAAAATCGGCAAAGGACATGGGACCGAAGAGCTGCTTCAAGCTGCCGTAGACGGGCTCGCCCCGTGCATCCCGCCGGGCGAGCGCTTCGGGCAGAGGGCAGTGAATCAGCTCGGCCCCTAAAGTCCGACAAGCCGTCAGATCTTCCTGGCGTCGAATCGCCATGGCCTCTTCGATCGGCAAAGCCATCAGGTCGAGCACCACTCGGGTCGCCTCCGAAACGTCGGACGGCGAAAAATCCCCGGTGAAGAGGGTCAGGATCAGCACCCGCTGCCCGGCCGCCACGCGACGATGGATTTGCCCACCGCAGGAGAGGACCGCGTCGTCGAGGTGAGGCGAGAGGTAGATGGCGTCGTAGGATGCCGGGTCGGTGCTCATAGATCGTCACCCGATCGGCCCAGGATATCTTCGATGGCCGCGCGATAGGTTTCGGCGAATCGAGCACGGGTGTGGCGATCCCGGACGTGCCGGCGGGCGGCGGCGCTCATGGCGGCCAAGGTCTCGGCATCCCACGACGCCACCTCGCGCACGGTCCTCTGGATGGTTTCGATCTCGCAGTCTTCGAGCAAAACTCCCCGCTCTGGGGTGATCGGCGCCCCGGTCGCACGGCTCACCACGGGGATCAATCCAGCGTGCATGCAGGTGATGACCCCACCGTTTTGCCCCTCGGAGCACGACGGAAAAACCACCGCCGCATGCTCGGACATCAGCTCGACAAAAACATCGCTGGTGACGTCGATCCAGCCGTGCAAATGGATGTTGGGAGTCTCGTAGAGCTCCGTCCAATACTCGCGCTCGAAGTCCCGTTCTTGTTGCACCGGGCCGCAAACCGTCAACGACATGTCGGGCATGCCGGCAAAGGCTTCGAGCACCCGGTCCAGGCCCTTGTGGACCAACCCACCGCTACCGAACCAAATGAAGCGGCGCCGCGCTTGCTCGTAGTCCCGGTCGAGGATCGGCCAGGTGAGTGGGGTCGAAATCGGGATCGGATAGAGGGGTTTACCGGCTGGGGCGTAGCTTTCCTGAACGAAATCAGCCCCTTCGCCGATCAAGGTCACGCAATCTGCGACTTCCAAGGCCCGGTTCTCTTCGATTTTTTTATTGGGCGCGACCCGCCGACCCCGACGCTGGTAGAGGCTTTCCAAACGTGCATCCTGGGCCGGATTGTGGATCGTCCAATGGGAGGTTTCCGCGTGCAGAATCTTGATGCAATCCGCCGGCAGATGAGGTTGCCAGTGTTCGAGAAGCACCCGCACGTCCAGGGCGACCTTGTAGGGCTTGGTGGGGACAAAGTCGAAGTTACGCCAGCTGATGGCGTCGACCCGATAGCCCAAGTCCAAGAAGGTCTGCACGATTTGAATAGATTCCCACCAATGGGTGTGGCTGTGGGGAACTAGGCTCTCGTCGATTGGCTCCGGACCGGTCTTGAGCAAAAAAGCGTCGAGGATATAAGCCACCAACACATCCCCGCGCACCTCGACGCCGGGAGCCGGATCGAAGGTCAGCACCCGGTGTTCCGTGCCTTGAAGCTTGCGTCGAAGCTTGTCGATGCGGCGCCGAACCAGGGATTGGGCTTGGGACGGTTTGAGTAAACGCAAAGCTTGCAGAATCTTAGGGCTCAAGTCTCTCTCCGCAGAAATTTGGCATATTCAGAGCCGAAGTGCAGCCAAGCATAGCCCACGGCCAAGAAACCACAAAAGCAGGACAATGCAAATCGGAGGACCAAGTCCGAGGACGGAACGAACAAGTCTAAGGGCACGAAAAGCACCGCGCCGACCACGTAAAGGCGCATGAGGTTTCTCAGCAAAACCGCAAAGCGCTCCGGGTTGAAGCGGTGGATTCCCCACGCCAGGAACAACACGCCCAGGGGAAAATAGCCGGCGATTGCCATGCCGTTGGCGCCTAAATCTGTGGACGTCAGCCACAAACCCAGGGCCGACAACGACACCAGGTTGGCAGCGGTGTAGAGGATCAACAGGCGATCCATGTGACGGGTCAGCAGCAGCTCCAACCCGAACATGGTCAGCGGCCGGATCAGGGGAACTAGGCTCAGGAAACGTAGATAGTCGGCGGCCCCCACCCATTCTTTGCCGCCCAGCAATAACGCGACGGCCTCGGCGTTGACGAAGAGAAAAAACGCCAGGGGCACGGCCAGACTGGCCAAAAAGACCGTCGCCACCCGATAGGCTTCAAAAGCCCTTGCCGGGGCGTTGGAATAACGAACCAGGGCCGGGTAGAGGGCGCGACCGATGGGGTCCGCCAGCAGGCGGGAGAAAAAGAAGACGGCGTAGATCGCCAATCCTGCGGTGCCGACTACCTCGCTGGGGAAGCTCAACGCCAGAATGAAGGCGTCCAATTTGAGCACCATCTGCTCGAGAATCGCCATCAGCATGAGAGGCAGGCTGACCCAAACCAGCGTCCGCAAGCGACCCACGGCAGGAGATGCACCAAAAAGCGCTGAAGAAACCCAGGCCAATCGGCGGTCTTGCTTCCAGGCGGCCCACCACAGGAGCGCGGCGAAAACCGTGGCCGCAGCGATGTGCGAGATCACCAGGCTCCAAACTCCGTAACCCTTCCAGGCCAAGAAGAGCGACAGACCCGCGAAGACCGCGTTACGTGCCAGCTCCGCAGGGATGGTTTTGATCACCGCCAGCTCGGCTTCGAAATAAATCATCGCCACGGCACCGAAACCTTGGACCACCAAGAACACACACATGGCACGGATGATCGAAACGATGGGTGCGCTCGGATCGTCGTAGAGCCGGGCGAGCCACGGGGCGGAGAAGAAGATCAGGATGGCGAAACCCAAACCCCAAGTCCACTGTAGGCGCAAGAAGCTGCCGTAAGGTCGATCCTTGTCACGGATCAGATGACCGGGCACGCCGAGGTCGCGAACCTGGGCCAGGATCAAGAAAAACGGTTCCGCCCAGATCCACGGTCCCATTTCCGCGGGCAGGATCATTCGACGCAAAGCCATGTGGGTCAGGAAGGTGACCCCGATCCGCCAGACCTGCGATACTGTGGCCGCGCCCGCGGACGACAGCAGTTTCTTCGCGGTTTCTTCGATGGCAAAGGTGGTCATTCGATCTTCAGGGCCCCGCCCGCCTTTTCTTCAGCGACTTGCACTTTAGCGACCTGTTCTTCAGCGACCTGTTCTTTAGCGACAACCGATGATGCTCGACAATCTACGCGCCGACTTTCAACGCCTGAGGGCCATTCGCTCCGGATCCTCGATGAGGGTTCTAGTGGACGCCCTGCTCTTCGACAGCGGCTTCCAGGCGGTGACGCTCTACCGCACGGCCCATGCCGTCAAAAAACTTCGAATCCCTTTCCTGGCACCTTGCCTCAGCCGACTCGGTCAATGGCTCACGGGAGTCGAGATCGCACCCGCAACGAAAATCGGACCGGGTTTGATGATCAGCCACGGCCAAGGCATCGTCGTCGGTCAGTGGACCCAAATCGGAAGCGGTTGCCACCTGCATCAACAAGTCACCCTGGGCGCCAAAGACGTCGGCCGCATCGATCAGATGCCGACCCTGGGTGACGGGGTTCTGATCGGCGCTGGAGCCAAGCTCCTGGGCGGCATCACGGTGGGTGACGGTGCGCTGGTGGGCCCCAACGCTTTCGTTACCCGAGATGTACCCGCCGGCGGCAAGGCCTTGGCTCCCCATGCGGAAATTCGTCCGCCGAAACCGCAAGCAACGCCGACTACTGATCAGTCGACTGGCTGATCCGAAACCCTACTCCCTGAAACAACGCGTCCCTGAAACAACGCGTCCCTGAAACAACGCGTCCCTGAAACAACGCGTCCCTGAAACAACGCGCGCCGGGATCGACTGCGGGCGGCCTGCGCAACTCGCTGCGCTCAGACATACTCGGCCGGCCTCGTTCGACCCGCCGCGCTGGATGCAACGCCGGGATCGACTGCGGACGGCGCAGTGGGCCGATCTGAATCACCATTTCTTCCAAGGCGCCTCGCCGGAATCCCACAGCGATTGCAGCGAATTTTTGTCCCGTAAGGTGTCCATGCATTGCCAGAAACCGTCGTGGAAGTGGGCATGGAGCTGGCCCTCCTCCACTAGGCGGCGCATGGGAGCGTGCTCCCAAGGCATGTGGTCGCCTTCGATGTAGTCGATGACCTTGGGATTCAAGACGAAATAGCCGCCGTTGATCCAACCGCCCTCGCCGTGGGGTTTCTCTTCAAAATCGACGATGCGCTTGCCGTCGAAGGCCAGCACGCCGAATCGGGACGGTGGCTGGATGGCGGTCATGGTGGCGAGCTTGCCGTGGCTGCGGTGAAACTTCACCAATTCCGAGATGTTGACGTCGGCCACGCCGTCCCCGTAGGTGAAGCAGAAGGGTTCGTCGGGATCGAGATATTCCCGCACTCGGCGCAATCGCCCACCGGTCATGACTTCCAAACCCGTGTCGACCACGGTCACCCGCCAGGGCTCCGTAGACGACGAGTGGACCTCCATGGAGCCACGGCCCAAATCGAAGGTGATGTCGGCGCTGTGCAGGCCGTAGTTGGCGAAGTATTCTTTGATCATGTACCCCTTATAACCACAGCAGATGATGAAGTCGTTGATGCCGTGGGCGGAGTAGATCTTGAGGATGTGCCACAGGATGGGCTGGGGGCCGATGCGGACCATGGGTTTCGGACGGATCACCGTCTCTTCCGCTAAGCGGGTCCCCATGCCTCCGGCCAGAATAACTGCTTTCATGGAATTTCCGTGGGTCGTGTGGTGGGTGTGCGGCTTGGATTATCCTGCAGGGTCGGCGCGGCGTCCTGCGTGCGTCGCTCGAATCTCGTGGCCGGAATGGTTAGGACGCCTCGGAGGCCAGATTCTGCCACAGCTCGAGGTATTCGGCGGCGATCTTGTCGATGGTGAACGATCGGTCCACCCACTCTTGGCCGGCACGGCCGAAGCGGCGCCGTTTTTCTGGGTCCGAGAGCAGCTCGATCAAGGCGTCCGCCAGGGCGTCTGACGCCTCCGCATCGACCAGGCGACCCGTTACACCGTCTTCGACCTGCTCCGGAATGCCCGACACCGTGGTCGAAACCACCGGCAGACCGATGGCCATGGCTTCCAACGTGGCGACGGGAAAGCCCTCGTAGCGGGACGGTAGGCAGTAGACGTCGGCCTTGGCCAGCCAGGAGAAAACCCCGTCGTCGCCTTCGCGTGCCTTCATGCCCAAGAACTTGACCTGCTCCCCAAGCTCATAATCGGCATGCAGCTCCCGCAGGTTGTCGAATTGCTCACCTTTTCCAATTAACCACAGCTGTGCGTCGGGTCTTTCTTTCATGACTCGTCGAAAGGCGTGCAGCAAGACCGCGACGGCTTTGCGAGTTCGCATACGGCCGGCGTAGATCACGATCTCGGCGGCTGGGTTCTCGGCCTGGCGTCGCTCGAAGGCTGCTCTCGCCTTCGCGATTTCATCGTCGATCGCGATGCCGTTGTAGATCACGACGACATCTTTTGCACCGTAGTCGTGGATCAGCTCTTTGCGGGTTTGGAGGCTAGGTGCCACCACACGATCCGCCAAGCGCGCCGTCGATTTGCCTGACATTGCGTGCATCGAGGCCCGGCCAAATAGCGCTGCGAACCCACGCTCGGAGGGGCTCGGATCCGCGACTTTCTCACCGTCGGCGAGGACTGGTCGGATCTGGCGCCGCTCTTCGTAGTAGGACACTTGAAGGGTCGCCACCAAACGGCCTCGGCCCCAAGGTAAACGCAGTCGACGACAGAACGCATGCATCAGCACGATCAGAAATCCATCCGATTCATGAACGTGGATGCCGTCGTACTTGTTCTTGATAGCGAGCCAGAAATACTTCCAGGCTGACCTAAACGGAAACGACCATTTGCTGCCGCCGACGGCGATGGCAAAACCATCGGGTTCGTCGACTTGGCGGGTCAACACATCGACGTGATGCCCCGCCCTGTGGAATTGGCGGGCGGTCTCTTGGGCCAGGGAGGCGACGCCCGAAATATCAGCCGGCGGGTAGGTATTGGAAACGATCAGTAGACGCAAAGCAGCCTCTCGGATCAAAATCTACGACAGACCGGGCCCCGGCTCGGACGATTGACATCCGAAGGCGAGAGCCCGGCCACACATCCCTCGATACCCGACGGGATACCGCTCAAAACAGCGTATAAATGAACGGCGCCAGCGCCGAGCCCTGGGTGAAGACCAGGAGCAAACCGAGCAGCAGCAACATGCCGATGATCGGCCCGAGCCACCACTTCTTGCGGACTTTAAGGAATTCCCAGAATTGCTTCAGAAATACGTACATGTCTTTCTCCAACCCCCGGCGCGCAAACCAGGGAGGTGTCTTCTAGTGCTCGGAGAGCAATTTAGGCGAATCGATCAGAAGAATTTCTCGAAACGCTCGCGACCCGCGATCGGGTACTCCTTGTCGATCCAATAGGTTGGGGCCGAACGATCGAGCTTTCGAGTCAATGCGTCTCGCCCGATCAGCTTGAAAAACAAGGCCACCGGCGTAATGACGAGAAAGAAGAAAATTGTCAACAGGATCCGCGTCACGATCGAGCCGAGAACGATGGCCAGGGTCATCCAGGCCAAGTAGACGGGTTTGAGGACGGCTGGAATAACCGCCCCAAGAACCACCAGAGGAGCCCCGATATAAGCGGGGATGAGCGCCCAAGAGACCTCGCGCCACCAGAGAAAAGCGGCGATGGCCAGGAAGACTCCCCCCACCACCAATCCGAACTTCCGTAACGCGGGGATATCAACGGGCAGACTTTGAATTTCTTGACGTATCGACATGGTGTCTCACTTCTAGGGACGGCACTTCAGGGACGGCTCTTCAGGCACGGCTCTTCAGGAACAGCTCAGTCGAGCTCGAACTCAGAGCGCCAATCGCCGATGTCTTTAAACTCGGGCTGGGCTTTTTTGTCGAAGATGTACGGCCCACAAACCAGGTAGTCCATTTCGGTACGCATGAAACAAGTATAAGCGTGACGCGGATCACAAACGATCGGCTCGCCCCGCACATTGAACGAGGTGTTGATGATCACCGGACAGCCGGTTTTCTCGTGGAATGAGCTGATCATCTTGTAATACAGAGGATTGTCGTCGGGATGCACGGTTTGGACCCGGGCCGAATAGTCGACATGGGTGATGGCGGGCACCGCCGAGCGCGGCACATTCAGCTTGTCGATGCCGAAGAGCTGCTTTTCCTCTTCGGTCATTTCGTTCCAATGCTTGGGATGTACCGGCGCCACCAAGAGCATGTAGGGGCTCTCCCCTTCGAGCTCGAACCACTCCGACACCCGATCGTGCATCACCGACGGCGCGAAGGGCCTGAAAGACTCGCGATATTTGATCTTGAGGTTCATCACCGACTGCATTTTCGTGCTGCGGGCATCACCGATGATCGAACGGGAGCCTAGGGCCCGCGGGCCGAATTCCATGCGGCCCTGGAACCAACCGATCACGTTATGGTCGGCAATCAGCTGGGCGACCTTCTCCGGCATGGCATCCAGACCCACCCGCTCATAGACGGCGCCGTAGGGTTGGAGCATGGATTCGATCTGATCGTCAGAGAAGTCGGGGCCGTAATAAGAGCCGTTTTGGGTTCCGCGGGGCACGGCCGTGCGCGGTTTGTCGAGGAATTCGTGCCACACCGCCAGCGCGGCACCGAGGGCACCGCCGGCATCTCCGGCCGCCGGTTGAATCCAAATATCGTCGAATTTCGACTCCCGCAGAATCCGACCGTTGCCGACGCAATTCAAGGCCACGCCACCGGCCAAGCAGAGATGTTTCATGCCCGTGACCTGGCGCACATGCTCCGACATCTTGAGCATGATTTCCTCGCAGACCACCTGCACCGACCGGGCCAAATCCATTTCCCGTTGGGTCAGGGTCGACTCCGGCTCCCGCGGGGGGCCGCCGAAGAGGTTGTGGAATTTCTCGCTGGTCATGCGCAATCCCGACACGTAGTCGAAGTAGGACATGTCCATGCGGAAGGAGCCGTCCTCTTTCAGATCGACCACGTGGTCCAAGATCTTGTCGACATATTTCGGCTCGCCGTAGGGAGCCAGACCCATCACCTTATATTCGCCGGAATTGACTTTGAAACCGGTGTAGTAGGTGAAGGCCGAATAAAGCAGACCCACAGAATGGGGAAAGTGGATCTCTTTGAGGATCTTGAGTCGATTGCCTTCGCCCACCCCAAAGCTGGTGGTGGCCCATTCGCCGACACCGTCGATGGTCAGGAATGCAGCGTTTTGGTAGGGGGACGGGTAAAAGGCCGAGGCCGCATGGGATTCGTGGTGCTCGGGGAAGAGCATCTGACCTTTGAAACCCTGAAGCTCGTCTTCGATCATCTTGGGAATGAAGAGCTTTTTCTTCAGCCACAAGGGAATCGCTTTGAGGAATGACGGCAAACCCGCCGGCGCGGCCGCGATATAGGTTTCGAGAATGCGCTCGAATTTCAGGAACGGTTTGTCGTAGAAGGCGACGAAATCTAAGTCCGACTCCTGAATGCCCCCTCTTTCCAGGCAAAAGCGAATCGCATTTACGGGAAATTCTGAATCTTGTTTGATGCGCGTGAAACGCTCTTCCGAGGCAGCTGCGATCACCTCGCCGTCGACCAATAAACAGGCCGCAGCGTCGTGGTAATAGCAGGATATTCCGAGGATCTTCATACCGTTCCTTCAGGATGGTCAACGACGCAGAGGGACTCCGCCAAGGGAGGGTTCGACCGAAATCAACGAGCCGGGCCCGGAGGCTCGAAGCCGAATCGACAAGATAGGCCGGTCAAGCGGCGAAGCATTCTTCTACCACAACCGCCATGCCCTGTCGACGCTATTCGAGGGCCTCAATAACGTACCAAGGATTCCACCGGATAGCCTTCAAGACGCCCCCGGCCGTCCAAGAATCCCAGCTCGACGACGAATCCGAAACCGGCCACGGTGCCGCCGCACGATTCCACCAGACGGGCTGTCGCTGCGGCGGTGCCGCCCGTGGCAATCACGTCGTCGACGATCAGGACTCGCTCTCCTTTGACAACCGCGTCGCGATGCATTTGCAGCTCGTCGGTGCCGTATTCGAGCGCGTATTCTTCTGACACGGAGTCTGCCGGCAGCTTGCCCGGCTTGCGCACGGGAACGAAACCCGCGTGAAAAGTGTAAGCCAGCTGAGGGCCGAAGAGAAAACCTCTCGACTCAATGCCGACCACCTTGTCGAAGACCCTACCGCGGAACAGACGCGCAAATTCATCGATGGTGGTGCGCAGGCCGCCCGGATGTTTGAGCAGGGTGGTGATGTCGTAGAAGTTGATCCCCCGTTTGGGAAAGTCCGGCACTTCGCGAATCAGCTCTTTTAGGGAATCCATGGGTCTATTCTCCAGTTTCGACACGTTCGGAAAAAGATACGTTCGGAAAAAGATACGTTCGGAAAAAGATACCTTCGGGAAAAGATACGTTCGGAAAGAAGGGTCTTCAACTAGGTAGGGCCCGTCCAGTTTTGACTCGGCGAGATCGGCCCAGCGCCCCTGCGGCCTGGGCGGCCCCCACTCGCTTCGAAACTCGCGCCGCCATTTACGTGCCGCTGCAAGTTGCTGATGTGTAAAAACTCAGGTCGATTCATAGGTCATTTCGCTCAGACAGTCTTCGCTTCCGTGCTCGAGTCGCTGGGCCTCGGTTTTCCTCGTGAAGGCCATTTCTGGACGGGTCCTAGGTAGCTGTGTTCAATAGACGATTCCGAATCCCTGGCGACCTTCGAGCCGGCGCGCTTCCTCGGCGGAAACCGAGGCATCTTCGATGCCTTCAACCTTCGCCATCGGCGGACCGTCCAACAGGCTCCGGCGAAACCTCTGCACCAACTCCGGATCCACTCCGCCGACCTTCAACAATACCTCGACCCGGCCGTCGGGCAGGTTGCGCGCCGTGCCCCGCAGACCCAAGCTTTGAGCGCACTCGGCGGTGAACCACCGGTAGGAGACCCCCTGGACCCGGCCGCGGATCAGCCACCGTTGAACCGACGCTTCTCCAGCCTGCGTCCCTTTTTCCTCGATCTCGCTCATGACTCCTCTTGCCAGCCGTAGCGCCCCAGCAGAGGCACGAACATCACCGGCTCCATGGCGTGACGTTCATACCCCTCTTCGGTTTTGTCGTAAACCACCAGCTCCTGCCGGTCCCGATCCCCCTCGGGAATGACCAAACGACCGTCGGGTTTGAGCTGCTCCAGCAGGGGACGCGGAACTTCCGGAGCGCCGGCGGTGACGAGAATTCGGTCGTAGGGCGCCCACTCGCTCCAACCCACGGTGCCGTCGAAGGCCTGGATCTTGACGTTGTCCAACTTGAAAAGGCGCATTCTCTCGATCGCCTTACGGGCCAAATTGGGCACCCGCTCCAGGGAGTACACCACCCGCGCCAAATAGGCCAAAACGATGGTTTGATAGCCGGAACCGGTGCCGATTTCCAACACGCTGTGGTCGGCCCGGACATCCAGAAGCTCGGTCATGCGTGCGACGATGTAGGGCTGCGAGATCGTCTGCCCCTGCTCGGTGGGCAAGGCGTGATCGCCGTAGGCTTGGCTGCGAAGATTCTCACGCACAAAGAGGTGCCGCGGCACTTGGGCCATGACGTCCAGGACTCGCGGATCCTCGATGCCGCGGCCACGGATGTGCTTTTCCAGCATCCGCTCCCGCGGGTATTTGTACGGATCACGGGCCATGATTCGTCACCTAAGCTCACTCACCCTAATTCCAGGTGCTCGAGCCGATCCCTCAGCGGCGCAGCTTCTTCCAAGCCTCGATAGTCGGTGAGGTCCAGATGCAAAGGGGTCACCGAGGTATAACCCTCCAGCACCGCCGCATGATCGGTACCTTCCTGCTCTTCCCACTTGGGGGTGCCGGAGATCCAATAGTAGTTGCGTCCCATCGGATCCATGTTTTCGATGATCGATTGCTTGTAGTAGCGCTTGCCGAGCCGGGTCCAGCGGAGGCCTTTGCAGCCGACCGCCGGAAAGTTGACGTTGAGCAACAGGTCCTTGGCCAGCGGCTGGGTGATCAAGGTCTGCACCATTTCAACCGCAAACTTCGCCGAACGCTCGAAGGAGAACCCTTCCGCCACCTGCTGACTGAACGCAACCGCCGGCAGGTGGTGCATATTGGCCTCAAAGGCCGCACTGACCGTTCCCGAATAGGTGACGTCATCACCCATGTTGAGTCCGAAATTGATGCCCGACACCACCAAATCCGGCGGTGCCTCCTTCAACACTCCGTGAACCGCCATGTTGACGCAATCGGTGGGAGTGCCGTCGACCGCGTACCAATGCTCGCGAATTTGCTGCATTCGCAGTGGACGATGCAGGGTCAAAGAATGGCCGCTGGCGCTTTGCTCGCGGTCCGGCGCCACCACCACAACCTCCCCCACCTCAGACATGGCCGTCGCCAGGCATTTGATGCCCTCGGAAAACACACCATCGTCGTTGGTCACCAAAATTCGCATGCTCGCCCTTTACTCACCTTCAAAATATTTGCCGACGATCGGAGCCAAGCGCTCGAGCGTTTCTGCCGGGACCGTTGATTTGTCGGTGATCAGGGCGTATTGCAGGGCGCTGCCGCAACCGCACGATCGCTCGCCCCCCTTGCCCAAGTTCTTGACCGACTCACCCACCGCCCGCTGACCGCGCTCGGCGTTTTGCATCAAGATCTGGATGACGGCCTCGACGGTTACGTCTTCCTCCGCCTCGTGCCAGCAGTCGTAGTCGGTGATCATGGCGTAGGTGGCGTAACAAATCTCTGCCTCACGGGCCAGCTTCGCCTCTTGCAGGTTGGTCATGCCGATCACGTCGACCCCCCATTGGCGATAGAGGTGGGATTCGGCTCGGGTCGAGAATTGGGGGCCTTCCATGCACAAATAGGTTCCTCCCCGGTGCACGGTCGCGCCCGCTTCATCCGCGGCGTCAGCCATCAGAGTCGCCAGCCGTGGACACAGGGGGTCCGCCAGCGACACATGGGCCACCAGCCCATCGCCGAAGAAAGTGTCGACCCGGTGACGGGTGCGATCAATGAATTGATCCGGCACCACAAAATGCAGGGGTTCGTAGGCTTCTTTCATCGAGCCGACCGCCGAGACGGAGATCAGGCTCTCCACTCCCAAAGTCTTAAATCCGTAGATGTTGGCTCTGAAATTGAGTTCGGAAGGCATGAGCTTGTGACCGCGGCCGTGACGGGCCAGAAAAGCCACGTTCTGGCCGTGGAGTTCGCCCAGGATGAAGGCGTCCGAGGGCGCTCCGAAAGGCGTGTCGATGGTCCGCTGCTCGTGAACCGTCAGGTCCTCGATCTGGTACAAACCACTGCCACCGATCACACCGATTCGATACTGAGTCTCCGGTGAAGCTGTGTTCCCTGAGGCCGTCATGCTTGGGGTCTCCTGCTTATCTTGAAGTCGAACTTAGATAGATTTCATCCGTTTGCCCTGCGGTCGTTTGTTCCGCGGCCGTTGGCTCCGCGGACGTTTGCTCCGCGGTGCTCGGCGAGGCGTCGACTCAGCCGATGGCGTCTCTGACCCGCAGCGCGGTTTCGAGCGCCCGCCGGCCGTCTTCTCCGGAAACGTACGGAATATCGCGCCCCTGGCATCGGCCGACGAAGGCTTCGAGTTCGGCTCGCAAGGGTTCCCGTTTGATGACTTCGACGTCCACCGGCTGAATCAGCCGTTTATCGCCGTCTTCCAGCAGACCGAAACCCTTCATTTCCTGCTCGCGATAGTCGATCGAGAAATACTTCTGCCGTTGGAAGACCCTGAGCTTGCGGGTCGGCTCGGCGGATACCCTGGACGAGGTGATATTGGCCGTGACACCCGACTCCAGCTCGATGCGCGCCGTGGCGATGTCGACGCGGGTCGATAAGACGTCGATTCCGGTACAGCGGATTTCTAGGATCGGGCTCGGATCCAGGGCATGGAGCAATTGGAGATCGTGGATCATGAGATCCAGGATCACGTCGACATCGAGGCTGCGGGGGGTGAAAGGAGAGAGTCGTTGGGCTTCGATGAAACGTGAAACCCCACCCACCGCAAGCAACGCTTGAACCGCCGGGTTGTAGAACTCCACGTGACCCACGGCGAGAATTTGTCCCTCTCCCCGTGCCGCCAACAAGGCGTCGGCTTCTCCGAGGGTGGAAGCCATCGGCTTTTCCACCATCAAATGTAAACCACGCTCTAGGGTCTGAATACCCAGTTGGGCATGGGCGAAGGTCGGCACGGCCAACACCACCGCCTCCGCTTGATCCCATAGCTCTTCTGGGCTCGACAAGCTGACGGTGCCGTGCTCACGGGCCAGTTCGGCCGCCACCTCGGGCTTTTGATCGTAAATTCCGACCAGGTCCACTTCGGGCATTTGGCTCAGAATGCGAACGTGGTGGCGTCCTAAATGACCGGTTCCGATCACTCCGGCTTTCAATTTCTGGGTCATTACGCTCCCTTAGCAAGCTGTGGCGGAAGTCTGCCGCCGTTGCATTCCCGGCGAGGATCGCCGCAAAGCTCACCCACCCCGCGTGTTCCGCTTGCGGCCGGGCACGTCGGCGATGACGCCCCGCTCAGATTGCTCGACAAAGCGAATCAGGTGATCCACCCTGGCGTTGCCGCCGAGTTCTTCCTTGAGCTGCTCCACGGCCTTCTGGGTCGTCAACTTGGAGCGCACCAGGATCCGATAGGCCCTTTCGAGGGCCTTCAAGTCCTCGTCGCTGAATCCTTGACGTTGCAGACCAATCTTGTTGATGCCGTAACAAACCGGTTTGCCGCCCACGGTTTTGACGTAGGGCAACACGTCGCGAGTCATGACCGAATATCCGCCGGTGTAGGCGTAAGCGCCTACACGGCAGAATTGGTGCACTGAGGTAAAGGCGCCGATGACGGCATAATCCTCGACCGTTACATGTCCGGCCAGGGTGCCGTTATTGGCGAAAATGACATGGTCGCCGACCACGCAATCATGGGCCACGTGGCTTCCCACCATGAACAACCCAAAACTGCCGATTTTGGTTAAGCCACCGCCGCTGCCGGTTCCCCGGTGGATCGTGCAATGCTCGCGGAAGTGATTGCCGTCACCAATTTCCAGGTGCGTTTCTTCGCCTTCGAATTTCAAATCTTGGGGGTCGAAACCCACACAAGCACCGGGGAAAACTCGATTTTCGGCGCCCATTCGGGTCGGCCCTTGAACCATGGCCCCGGCTTCGATGCGTGTGCGGTCGCCGATCTGGGTGTCGGCGCCGACCACCGCGTTGGGACCTACGACCACGCCGGCGCCGAGTTCGGCGGACGGGTCGACAACGGCTGTAGGATGAATCTGCGTTTCCATTCGCTGAAAAACCTGCCTGGTCTACCTAGATCTACCTAGGGGTCAACGATCGACCATCGCGGACGAAATCTTCGCCTCGGTGGCTAGGTTTCCGTCCACCATCGCGCGGGCTTGGAGCTTGCAGTTGTTGCCCCGATGCCGGAGGACCTCCACCTCGTAGCGGATTTGGTCTCCGGGCACCACCGGCCGACGGAAGCGGGCACGTTCGATCGCGGTGAAGTACAGCAGCTTGCCCTGGCGTTCTTCCTCGGTATATTGACTGAGAAGCAAGATGCCGCCCACCTGAGCCATGCCCTCGACGATCAGCACTCCGGGCACCACCGGATGGCCGGGAAAATGACCGAGGAATACCTCCTCATTGATGGTGACGTTCTTGATCGCAACGATCCGGGAACCCTCTTCCATTTCCAACACTCGGTCCACCAAGAGCATGGGGTACCGGTGGGGAAGCATGTCTAAAATCCAACGAATGTCTTTCATCTGGGACGCTCTCGCCTCACAAATCTCATGGTCTCTAGAGTCGGACGGCCCGAGGAATCCTCGGGCCGATTGAATCAGCGGTCAGCAAGGCCGGTTTTGCGGCCTAGCTGACCGGTTTTGCAGCTTCAGCTGCCCGGTTTTGCAGCCTAGCTGCCCGGTTTTGCAACTTCAGCTGCCCGGTTCCTGAAGCTTCTTCAGCTGCTTTTCTAGGCTGCGCACCCGCTTCAACAAATCCGGTAGTCGCGCCAGGGCCGCCGATTGGCGACGAAAGTCTTTCAAGTCCACCGCCGGCGAGCCGCCTACCCGAGCACCGGCTGCCAATTTGCCGTAGACCGACGACGTTGCCGCCACCTGGGCACCTTTGCCGACACGGATGTGATCCACGGCTCCCGATTGGCCGCCGAGAACGACGTAGTCCTCAAGCACTGTAGACCCTCCGATCCCAACTTGGCCACACAGCAAACAGCCCCTTCCGGTCTGCACATTGTGCCCCACCTGAACGAGATTGTCGATCTTGGTGCCGGTGCCGATATACGTCTGCTCGAGCATCGCACGGTCGATGGCGCTATTCGCCCCGACCTCCACGTCGTCCTCGATCTTCACCTTACCGACCTGCGGCACTTTGTGGTGTACACCGTCGACGGAGGCGTAACCGAAACCATCTGCACCGAGTACCGTACCCGCGTGGACTTGGACCCGATCACCCAGCAGCGTGGCGTGATAAAGCACCACCCCGGGTCGCAGGCGACAGTCCTTGCCGATCCGACTATCTCGACCCACCACCACGTGGGCATCGAGAACGGTTCCGGCTCCGATCGTGACTCCGTCCTCGACCACGCAATACGGCCCGATGTGCACGCTGGGGTCAATGGTGCAGTGTTCGCCGAGAACCGCCGTTGGGTGGATGCCGGCGGCGGGAAGCCGCTCAGGGTGGAAGAGGCCCACGACCTGAGCCAAGGCCAATTGGCTACTGCGGACCAACACCACCGGACGCCCGAGCCCATCCACCTCGTCGGCCAAGCTCTCGGGAACGAGCAAAGCCGCAGCGGCCGAAGCCACCGCGGCATGTTTGTAGGTTCCGACGTGTAAGAAGGAGAGGTCGCCGTCGCACGCGTCGTCTAGGGCTCGCACTCCGGTGATTCGAACCGAGTCGTCTCCTATGACCCGGCCGTCCACTTTCTGCGCCAGCTCCGCCAAGGAGAAGGAAAGCCCCATCCCAGACCCCGTGCCCGCCGACATCACTGTCCGGCTTGGAGGGCTTCGATCACCTTCTTGGTGATGTCCACCCGCTCGCCCGCCATCACCACCACGCCCGGAACCCGATTGAGGATCAGGTCATAGCCGTTTTCGTCACGGATCTTGGCGAATACCGGCTCGAGCTGCTTCTCGATAGCGCGCAAGCCCTCGTCCTGCATTTTCTGGCCTTCGCGCTGTTTGTCGTCACCAAATCGGCGAATTTCGATCGCCGCGTCTTCCAACTGCTTCTGCAGCTCGGCCAATTTGTCCTCAGAAAGGGAGTTGACCCCGTCCCGGATGCGGTTCCTCAAATCGGCCGCTAGCTTTTGCTTGCCTTCGGCCTCGGCCTGGGCCGCTTTCTTGAACTCTTCGAGCCTTTTGCCCAAGGCTTGACCGGCGGGTGATTGGGACACCACGAAGTCCAGATCCACCACCGCGATATTGATGGGCTGGTTCCCCTGTGCGGCCGCAGGCAGGGCCAGGGCGATCACGGCGAGGCAGATTAAGGCCACGCGAAGGCCGTGAATAACAGAATTTTGCATGTGTCTCTCCTGAGAGGTCTGAGAATTGAGAGCGTCAGCTCTATCCATCAAGGTTCGATCTTGATCTCGAATTCACGGGCTGTCGAGCCGGAAGTGCCGAATCGCCGTCCCGTGTGGACGACTAGAAGGCCGTCGAAAGGCTGAAGTCGAAGGAATCGAATTGGTCGTCCGGCAATGGGTCGATATTCGAAGCGTAAATGAATCGAAGCGGCGCCGGGAAGATGGGTACCTTCACCCGCATTTCAACGCCGGCACTATAGCGGAAAAAATCCGTGTCGATCGACTGCTCTTCGGAGAACACACCACCGGCATCGGCAAAGAGCACGATGCGGAACGGGCCTCCGGCTTGGATGTGGTACTCAAAATTCACCTGCAACATATTGTCGCCACCGAGCGGGAAGCCCTGCTCATCGCGCAAGATGTTGCCGTCGGTGTCGCGCACCACCAACGAGCGTCGACGGAAACCGCGCACGGAATCGTCACCACCGAGGAAGAAACGCTGCTGCGGGAAAATCCGGCCATCGTCGATGGTGCGGAGGATTCCCGCCTCCAGATTGATGCCGAACGACGACTTGAACGGCTGACGGCTGACCGGCGTGAACCAGGTCAAATTAGCCTGGGGCCGCACGTAGTCCGTGTCGCCGCCGAGGAAGGTTCCGGCGTATTCCACCGACAGTGACGCCCGCATACCTCGATTGGGCTCAAAGCGGCTGTCCAGGGTGTTGCGGATCCAGAACGGCCGCAACGACGAGGTGGCGAAAACCGATTCGGAGCGCAGCAGCTCACCGGTCACCGGATCGATCAGAGTTCGAACGTCTTCGACGTCGGCAAAGCTGTAGGTCATGCTGAAGCTTTGGAAACCGCGGAACGAACGGCCGTAGGTCACTGAAGCGCCGGAATACTTCTGCTCGAAGTCGACGCCGGTCAGCACCCGCGCGTCGAACTCCTGGTTGAACAACCGGAATCCGATCGATTGCGGCCGGTCGAGGAACCAAGGAATGCGGTATTCGAGGTCGTAGAACTCTCTTTGGCGACCGCTCTGATAGGACACGCCGACGGTTTCACCGCGGCCGAGGAAGTTGGTGGTGCGCAGGGAGAACTGGCCGAAGAAACCGTCTACCTCACTCCAACCGCCTCCGAATTGCAGCTCCGTCCGCTCTGCCTCGTCACCCTGGATCACCAGATCGACGGTTTTATTCTCGCCGTCGAAATCGAATTTAACCGGCTCTTCTTCGTTGAGCGCGAAGTAATTGAGCTGGCGAATCTTGAGCAGGCTGTTTTGCACGGCGGTCATATTCATGACCCGGCCTTCTTGCAGCAACAGCTCACGACGAAGCACCTTGTCGCGAGTTTTGGTATTGCCTTCGAATTCGATCCGTCCCACCCGGAATTGGTCGGACTCGTCAACGTGAACCACCACATCGGCCACGTTGCCCTCGCGTTCGATGGTTTCGGAATCGACGGTGGCGAAGATATAACCGATCGACGAGTAGATCTTGCTGATCGACTCGACCGCGTCGTCGATCACTTTGGACCGTAACCAACCGCCCCGGGGTCGATCGAATTGCGCCAGCAGAAGCTCCTTGGAAAAGACCTCGTTGCCTTCTACGGTGATCTCGCCGAGCTTCCAACGCTCACCTTCTTCGATCGGCACCGTCACCGCCAGACGGCGCTTTTGATCGGCGATCGAAGCGGCGTCGGGACGTTTGGCCGTGACGTCCAGCTCGGGCTTGGCGATCAGGACGTCTTTATAACCCGACTTCTTGTAGAGGTCGCGGACCTTGTCCAGATCCTCGTCGATGGTCGCCGGGTTGTAGATGTCTTTCTTGGTGATCTTGGTCAGCAGGCTGGACTCTTTCGTGTCTTTCATGATCATGCGCAGGCGCCAATCACCAAAGACCGTATTGCCGTCGAAGTCGATATCGCCGATGCGCACCTTGTCGCCCTCGTCGATGGTGAAGGTGACCCGACGTTGCCCGGTGCCGGCGGTCTCCAGGGTGTAGTCGACCTGGGCGAATCGGTAGCCCTTTTCCTTGTAGAGATCCTCGATCACCTGCTTCAGCCGCTCCAGCTCACCTCGCTGCAAAGGCTGGCTTTCGTAAACGGAAACTCGCTCACGGTCGGCGGCCTCGCCGATATCGGTGCGAGACACCCGTTTGATGCCGAGGTATTCGATCGAGGTCAGTACGGGTCTCTCGACGATGCGTACGATCAGCCGGACACCTTCCCCCTCGGGCTCGACGAAGAGCTGAACGTCGTCCACGAGCTCCCGTCGCCAGAGCTTTTTGACGCTCTCATTGAGTTCTTTGATGTCGAGTCGGCGGCCTTCACCGCGATCGACTCCGAGCAGGTAGTGCTCAACGGTATCGGTGCTCAAGGTTTCGAGCCCCCGGAATTCGATCGCCACGATCGGCAACCCTTCGAAGCGCTGGGGCTGGGCTTGCGCCGACGGCATCACCGGAAGAAGGGCACAGCACAAAGCAGCCATCCCCCAGCTCCGAGCCCGTTCGGCCATGAAAGCAGTAGCCGAAAACCCGATCTCCTCGGGTTGGGAGATCTTTCGAAACGATGAGGTCTTGCGAAGCAATGCAGTCCGAATCTCAAACACCTTGGAGCTCCTCCCATGCGCCGGCTGATCGTCCTTCGAGCCGCCGAGACGCACGTTTTAGCTTTCGTCACGAAGGGTCCGGGTGAGTCAGGTGCTCACCCGTTTTTCCGTCCCTGCAGCCGTCTCCGGACGGCCCAATCGCAACGATGACTCCCAACAGGAAAGCAAACTGGGTGCCAAGGTCGCCCTGCCACCCGAAATTATCTCTACAACTTTTCCAACTTGTTTTTTTCGCTGTTCTTTTCCGCCCAGCTTCCAGCGACGTGATCGGAACGTGGCCGACCTGCGGCCGGGAAGGCGAGGTGGCGGGAGATTATCGTCCACAGGCCCGATGCTCAAGTAGCGGAGTCGAAGACCTGTGATTTAGCGGGAATCTCGGTCGGATTTCTCGGCGGAATCGGCGCCGATCAAGTTTGGTCAGCGGTCACTAGGTCGATTTTCTCGGCCTCCAAATGAAGAGCGTCGTCAACGCAGGTGACCTCGATGCACTCGATCTTCTCTCCGTGTCGGCTGATCAGAAGCTCTGAAACCGCGTCTTGCACGTTGCGTTGAATCGTCCGCCGCAAGGGGCGGGCACCGGTGGAAGGATCTATTCCGGCGTTGGACAACAACCACTCTTTGGCCTCGTCCGAAACCTCGACCCGCAGCTGCCGTTCGGCCAAAGTGGCATTCACGTCCGCCAAAAGGATGTCGACTATGCCACGAAGCTCCTTCTTCGCCAACGGATTGAAGACGATCACCTCGTCGACCCGATTGATGAACTCCGGACTGAAGCTACGTCGCAGCTCGCCCATGATTTCCTGCTCGACCCGGGCGAAGTTACGCTCGGCGGTCGCTTCTCCGAATCCCATTCGTCCGCCCCGCAGCACCAGCTTGGAGCCGATGTTGGAGGTCATCAGGACGATGGTGTTGCGAAAATCGACCGCGTTGCCGTAGGAGTCGGTCAAGCGCCCGTCGTCCAGGATCTGCAGCAGCAGATTCGAAACGTCCGGATGGGCCTTTTCGATTTCGTCGAACAGAATCGCAGAATACGGCTGCCGACGAATACGTTCCGTCAGCTGGCCACCTTCCTCGTGGCCGATATAACCCGGCGGGGAGCCGATCAGTTTGGAAACGGCATGTTTCTCCATGTATTCGCTCATGTCGAAACGCACCAAGGCCTGCTGGGAATCGAATAGGAACTCCGCCAGACGCCGAGCGACCTCGGTTTTGCCGACTCCCGAGGGCCCCAAGAAGATGAACGAGCCCACGGGTCGTTGGGGATTGGACACCCCCAGGCGAGATCGGCGGATGGCCCGGCTGATGGAGCTGATCGCCGTGTCCTGCCCCACCACCCACCGCTTGAGGCTCTCCTCCATGCGCTTCAAACGTTCCGCTTCGGCGGTTTGCAGGCTCGATGCGGGAATGCCGGTCCACGACGCGATCACCTCTTCGACGTCGCGATCGGTCACTTCCTGCACGCCCTCATCTTCGATCGCGCTGGTCAGCTGGGTCAGCTCCTCGCGCCGCTCGATCTCTTTTTCGCGCAAATACACCGCTCGCTCGAAGTCTTTAGCGGAGATCGCGTCCTTCATCTCCCGCTCGACCTCTTTGACCTCGTCTTCCATGCTGTGCAAGTTCTGGGCGTCGCGCACCCGGCGAAGCTTGACCCTAGCCCCGGCCTCGTCGATCACGTCGATGGCCTTGTCCGGCTGAAAGCGATCGGGAATATATCGGGCGGTTTGGTAGATGGCGCTGCGCAGGGCGGCATCGGAATAACGAACTTTGTGGAAGGCCTCGTACCGGTCCTTAACCCCGACCAAAATCTCGTAGGTTTCGTGGTCCGTGGGCGGCTCGATGCCGATCGCTTGGAAGCGGCGCAGTAGAGACCGATCCTTTTCGATGTACTTGCGATATTCCTTGAGTGTGGTGGCGCCGATGCAAGAAATCTCCCCGCGTGAAAGGGCAGGTTTCAAGATATTGGCGGCGTCCAGGGAGCCTTCGGCCGAGCCCGCACCGATCAAGGAATGGATCTCGTCGATGAAAACGATCAGGTCGTCGGAGTCTTTGAGCTCTTTGAGGATGCCTTTGAGCCGTTCCTCGAATTGTCCGCGGTATTTCGTGCCGGCGACGATCAAGGAAAGGTCGAGGGCGATGATCCGCTTATGGCGTAGGAAGACAGGGATTCGATCTTCGGCAACCCGTTGGGCTAATCCCTCGACGATCGCCGTTTTGCCCACCCCGGGTTCGCCCAAGAGGATCGGGTTGTTCTTGGTACGCCGCGAAAGAACTTGGATGATCCGTTCCACCTCCAGCTCACGGCCGATCAGGGGGTCAAAAGCCTTTTTGAGCGCCAGATCCGTGAGATCTCGACCGTATTCGGTCAGGAAGGGCAGCTCTTTTTTCTGCTGCGCGGCGTCTCTCTCCCGCGCCATGGTGACCACTTCCTCGCGCAGGGCGTAGATTTCGAGCCCCGCTTCGGAAAGGACGCCCATCGCCCGGCTCGACTCCACTTTCATCAATCCGATCAGCAGATGCTCCGAGCCGACCCCCGAATGGCCCATGGTTTCGGCTTCTTGCACGCCGTAGGCCAAGGCCTTCTTGGTTTCCTCGGAGAGGGGCAGATCCGCGGTGGAAGACACCCGCTCGACGAAAACCCGCTCGCCTTCAATCTCATGCCGAAGATCGTCGGATTTAATACCGAAGTGTGAAAAGAGACTCATCACCGTCTCTTCGCCTTCACGCAAGATGCCGAGCAGAACGTGCTCGGCCTCGATCACGCGGCTACCCAGCTTCGACGCTTCGTAGCGGGCAAAAAACAGGGCTCGACGGGCTTTTTCGTTGTATTTCTCGAACATGACCTTTTCCGAGGTTTCCTCCCGAGAACTCCATCCAAAGACAAAAAATCAAGGCCTGACGTGGCGCTTTTGATGCCGCTCTAGGACGTCAACAGGCCGTGTTCCAACGTGAAAATCCTACCACACCGGCCGGCCAGCTCCCGGTTGTGGGTGACCAAGACGGTAGTCGTCCCGTGGCGCGCCTGCAAATCCAACAACAGTTCGAAAATTCGCTCCGCAGACTCCGGGTCCAAGTTGCCCGTGGGCTCGTCCGCCAACAGCACCGACGGCTTCAACGACAGGGCACGGCAAATGGCCACCCGTTGGCGCTCACCGCCCGACAGCTGATTGGGAAAGTGGTCCAGCCGGTCTTCCAGACCTGCCTCCACCAGGAGCGAGCGGGCCCTTTCGGCCACCCGGGCAGGCTCTCGGCCGGCGATCCTGCCCGGCAGCATGACGTTCTCCAGGGCGTCGAAGTCCGGCAGCAAACGATGGAATTGAAAGACGAATCCGAGATGCCGATTGCGGAACCGCGCTTGTGCCTTACGATCCAATCGGCTCAGCTCTTGGCCTGCCAAGCGCACTTGCCCGGAGTCCGGCAGATCCAGGGCGCCGAGCACGTGCAAGAGGGTGGATTTGCCCGAACCGGACGGTCCGACCACCGCCACCAGCTCACCGGATCGCACTTCCATATCCACGCCGCGGAGCACCTCGACCCGGCGCTCGCCGTCACGGTAGGCCTTGTGTAAACCACGGGCTTCGATCGTCGATCCGCCGGCAACCTCATCGGTGGCACCACGGTCGGTCGCTTCTGCGGCGTCGTCTGCGGTCTCATGCATGGGCAGCGCATCCTTGTTCATCGTCTCGGCTCATACGGAGCTTAGGGCTTCCAGCGGACCCGCCGCGGCAGCACGACGGGCAGCATAGGCGGTCGAGGCCGAGGTAAAAAGCAGGGTCGCGCCGGCGATCGCCAGCAAATCCGATCCTTGGACGACAAAAGGAACGTGGTCCAAGAAGTAGACATCCCCAGGGGGGGCGATCAGCTTGAAATGATCGAGCACCAACGCGCCGACGATACCGAGGGTGCCACCGATCAACAGCCCGGAGCCCGCCAAGGTCATGCCGAGGGCAGAAAAGGCCCGTCGCAGGTCCGCGGGGCGGGCGCCCATGGCGTGCAACATGCCGATCTCGTGTCGCTTGGACGAAACCAACAACGCCAACACCGTAATCAGGGCCATGGCGGCCACCGGAACAATCAAGAAGACGGACACGAACATCAGCCGCTTTTCGAGCTTGAGGGCGAAAAACAATCCGCGATTCAGATCCTGCCAGGTGGCGATCCGGCTGCCCTCGGGCAATAGGCCTTCGAGCGCCGCAGCCAAATCCAGAGCGGCTTCCAGGCTGGTGGAGTGCAGCTCAATACGTTGCAAGCGGGAGCTGAACAACCGCTCGGCCACTTCTAAGGGCACTGCGACGCGCTCCTCGTATTGCTCCGTCTGCCCGCGCTGAAAGGTGCCGGCCACCCGCTGGCCGATCAAACGGGGCTGGGGGCCCAACGGCGTCAGGGTCGGTCGCGGGGAAACTAAATCCACTCGCGATCCGGACTCTAAGGCCCATCGATTGGCCAAATGCTCACTGACGAACACTCCGGTGCCCAGGCTTTCGCTGAGCTCTACTTCGGTCTGCGAAAAAAGCGCGGGCAGCGTGCCTGAATAACCGATGACCTGAACGTCCACCGAGCTTCCGCCCACCAACATCCATCCTCGGCCGCGAATCAGAACCCGAGCCTGTTCAATTTTTGGCGCCCGAGGGTCGGCGGCGAGGGTTTCGAGCAACGACGTGCGAACGGCTTCCGCGTCCTCACCGGGAGGCAGCTCGATTTCCAAATGGGGGGTGCGCGCCAACACGTCGGACCGCAGGAAGGCCTGCAGACCCGCCAACCCCGACAACACCAACACCAGGGCGGCAACGCCGAGCGCAATGCCTCCGCCGGCCAACAGCGATAAAAAACTGACGTAGGCATCCCGTCGGCTGCTCTTGAGATAACGAGCGGCGAGGATCAAGGGCAGCGGCAACGACATGACCCATCCGGGGGTTCGTCGCCGCGCTGCCCTAGCCGGCTCGGCCGGCTCAGTCGGATCCGCGCTCACTGGCCTCGTCTCCCCCACCTTCGACGGTTGCGTCCTTGATCGGGCGCATCAGCGGGAACAGGATGACGTCGCGAATCGACGGGCTGTTGGTGAACAACATGGTCAGACGGTCGATGCCGATGCCTTCACCGCCGGCCGGCGGCATGCCGTGCTCGAGGGCCGTCACATAGTCGGCGTCATAGGCATGGGCCTCGTCGTCACCCTGCTCTTTGGCCTCCAACTGCTGACGAAAACGCTCTGCCTGCACATCGGGATCGTTGAGTTCGGAAAAGGCGTTGGCGATTTCCATGCCGCCGAGGTAAAGCTCGAATCGCTCCGTAAAGTCGGGATCATCGGGTTTTTGTTTCGATAGCGGCGACACTTCCACCGGGTGCTCGGTGATGAAGGTCGGACCGACCAAATGATCCTCCGCCGTCTCCTCGAAGAGGGTCATCAAGAGGTGACCGTAGGTCTTGGCTTTGGGCAGCTCGAGATCCCGCTTTTTCAGGGCTTGGGTCAGACTCTCGACCGACTCCAGCTCCTCGGGCGAGACGCCGCCGATTTGCACCGCGGCCTCTTTGACCGTCAACCGTCGCCAAGGACGCGCCAAGTCGATGGTGTCGTCCTTCCAAGCCAGCTCGGTAGTGTCCAAAATGCTTTCCGCCAAACCCACGATCAGCTCTTCGGTGAGATCCATCAATTGATGGAAATTGGCGTATGCCCAATAGAATTCGAGCATCGTGAACTCGGGATTGTGCTGCACCGAGATGCCTTCGTTGCGGAAGTTCCGGTTGATCTCATAGACCCGCGGAATGCCGCCCACCAACAATCGCTTGAGGTAAAGCTCAGGGGCAATACGCAAGAAGAGGTCGATATCCAACGCGTTGTGATGGGTCACGAACGGCCGAGCCGAGGCTCCGCCGGCGATCGCCTGCATCATCGGCGTTTCGACCTCCAAGAACCCACGCCCATCGAGGAATCGGCGAATTCCGCTGACGATTCTGGCCCGCACCTCGAACACCCGACGGGAATCGGCGTTCGACATCAAGTCGAGATAACGTTGGCGATAGCGAATCTCCACGTCCTTGACCCCACTCCACTTCTCCGGCATCGGACGCAAGGCCTTCGACAGCAGGGTGAGTTGCTCACCGGCGATCGACAACTCGCCTTTTTTGGTGCGCATCAGCGGACCTTCGACGCCGATCCAATCGCCGATATCGAACAGCAACAGGCGATCCCAATTGTCGTCGGTCATGGCATTTTTGCGCAGGAAGAGCTGCAAGCGATTCTTGCCGTCGTGTAAGTCGGCGAAGACCAACTTGCCCTGTTTGCGGAAGGCGGTCAGTCGGCCGGGGACGCGCACCCGATGGGGATCGGCTTCCAGCTGCTCGGCGCTCTGGTCGCCGAATTGCTCGAGAATGTCGCTGGTTTCGTGGTCGTATTCAAACCCGTTAGGGTAAAGGGGAGCCCCGGCGGCCCCCAAATCAGCGCGTTTCTGGCGCCGGTTGGCGATCTGGACGTCTAGCTCGGACATGGCGATTGGTCTTCCAACAAGCCGGCGCGGCCGGCGATCAAGATGAAGGGTCGGATGGAGGGTGCGAACCTGCCCCAAAAACCGCGGGCGGGCTTGGGCACAAGATATCGGAAATTCCTCACGCCCACCACCCTGGCCGAGATATGCTCTCGTGCGCGCCGACCGCTACTCCGGCGGCAAAAAGAAAGCTTTCACCATGCCGAGTCCAGACGCCCCGATCCTAGCCCTCGACACCGGATCCCCCACGGTCAGCCTGGCCCTGGGAGACGGACAACGGGTGCTGGCTGCGCGCAGCATCGAGCTCCGGCAATCGTCGGAACGACTCTTGCGCAGTCTCGGCGGGCTGCTCGACGAAGCCGGCACCCAATTGTCGGATCTGCGCGGGGTCGCGGTGCTCAAAGGCCCCGGCTCGTTCACCGGTTTGAGGGTCGGCTTGGGAACCGTTTTGGGTCTGCACCAAGCCCTTGAGCTGCCCGCGGTCGCGCTTCCCACCCTCCAAGTGCTGGCGACCGCCGGATGCTCTGCCCTCGGGCTCAAAGACGGTGACGGAGTCGTGGCTGCCGTCGACGCCATTCGTGGCGAATGGATGGCCCAAACGTTTGTGCTCGAAGGCGGTGAGCCCCAGGCGGTAGACCTGCCGGTGCTGAAAAAACCCGAGCAGCTCGCGGTCATGGGCCATCCGGTGGTCGGTTTCGGGGTGGATCTTCTGGCTTCTATCGACCGGGTTTGGGTGCCGGAAAGCCTCGCCACAGCTGCCCTCTCGGTCGCTGCCAAGCTACGACAATGGGATCCGGGCACCTTGGTCGATCCGATCTACTTCCGCGCCCCGGCCACCACACCCCCGAAGCGGGTTCCGCGGCCCCAAACCTCATCTCACTGAGCAGGCACGAGGGCGATCCGATGACCGAAGCCGGAGGGCTGAGCCTTCAACCCGCAGTCGCCGACGACCTCGATCGACTCGCGCGGCTCGAATCGACGATCTTCGAATCGCCGTGGTCGCGCTCCGCCTTGGCCGCAGAATTCGAGCCGATGTCCACGGAGAAGTCGGCGAATCCGAGTTCCTCGCGACTCTTGCTCGTCGGCCGTTTGGAGGGCGAAATTGCGGGATATGCCATCTTCCACCGCGTGCTCGACGAATGTGAGCTGCTGCGCTTGGCGGTTTTACCCAACCGTCGCGGCCGGGGTTTAGGGGCAGCTCTCTTGACCCGTGGCCTGGCCGAAATGGCCACTGCGGGGGTGACCACTTGCCGCCTGGAAGTGGAGTCCGAAAACGCTGCTGCGATCCACCTTTATCAACGTTTCGGCTTCGTGGAGGAGGGGCGGCGCAGGGCGTATTATCGTCACGGTACGGACGCATTATTACTGGTACTGAAGTCGATTTCCTCACCATGATCGACCCTTCGGGCCCACCGCCGCCTACTTCAGGTGCGCTTGCTCACCCCATCCGCCGGTGTTATCATTTTGAGTATCGCTTCCAGCGTTATTCATGAACAAGATATTGCATTCAACCCACACACCGCGATCGAAGCCCACGCAAACCTTTCGGGCGGGCTTCCGGGGGTGGGATGGATTCGATTTCAGGAAGACCCCTGCCGGAGCCGGGAGCTGAGAGATGGGCTCTCGACCCTCCTACGGTCTCCGGCCGTGGTCGCGCCAACCGAGATCCGGGAGGATCTCTAGCCAAGGAGGAACGAGCGTATGGAACTCGACCCGGTAAAGAAGGATCTGCTGGAGAATGACGAATCTTTTCGCAAGCTGTACGAAGAACATCTAGAAAACAAGCAGAAGCTCCAAGAAATCCAGGCTAAAGGCACCCTCTCGGAAGAAGACGAGATAGAGGTCAAACGAATTAAGGTGCATAAGCTGGCCCTTAAGGATCAAATGGAAGCCCTCGCCTCTGCGGTGGCCTGACCCTGGAGCTGGTCATTGGTGATGGTCACCAGCAGGTGATCACTGCCGCCTGATCCGACACGGCGGAGACCGTCCACCTCGGTCTCCGCCACAAGAAGTCTGCGGCAATAGATCCGCGGCAAGAAGTCCGCGGCAAGAGCAGCATTTCGTTCCGAATCACAGCGTTTCGTTCCGAATTTCTCAGAGCCCCCAACTCCCCCCGGCACCTCCGGATCCGCCGACAAGCGGCCTCGGGATGCGCCCTCACCTGAGGAGGCCCCGATCAGGGTGCGCCTAAAGTCCGACCTTCAATCCCGCGAAGACCGCCGAATCCGTGTGCAGCAACAGGTTCGTCGAGGCGCTTATATATTGCCCAGTCTATTTACCATGGGCAATATCTGGCTGGGCTTCTACGCCGTGGTGGTGGCCTACCGCGGAACCGTGACCGGCCATCACGGTGCCTTTGAGCTTGCCGCCTGGATGGTGATTCTCGCCGGCATACTCGACGGTTTGGATGGCCGAATCGCCCGCCTGACCCACACCGAAAGCGAATTCGGCAAAGAATTCGATTCCCTGGCCGACGTGCTCACCTTCGGCGCCGTTCCCGCATGGCTCGCCTTCCTCTGGGGCCTGTCGGATCTCGGACGCCTCGGTTGGTTGGTGCCTCTTTTCTTCCTCCTCTGCACCACCATCCGCCTCGCACGGTTCAACGTGCAAACAAAATCCGTGGACAGCCGCTACTTTGTCGGTCTGCCTTCTCCGGCGGCTGCGGGAACGATCATGGTCTTCCTGTTGCTCGACCAACAATTGGGCACATTCGAAATCTGGCGTCAGATCCAGGATCCGTTGATGCTCGGCGTGTTGATCGGCGCCGGCTCCTTAATGATCTCCACATTTCGCTATCCGAGCTTCAAGACCATCGACCTCCGGCGCCGTTGGAGCTACCGGTCGGCCCTGCTTTTGGCGGTGACGTTGTTGGTGCTGACCTTCCGGCCCGCGCTCTTCTTTGAATGCTTCATTACGGTTTATACTCTCTACGGACCTGTGGTCTGGCTGCTCGGGCGTTTCTCGCGCCGGGTCGATTCCACCACCACCGAACAACCTGCCGAGCAACCGGCCACCCAAAGCTGAGCCGTTTGGGGCTTACCCGTCTTGGGTTCTTGCTCCCCGAGCCCCGCACACGCTCCGAGGACGGTTCGGCTTCGATTTCTTCACTGATTCTTCCCGTGATCCGGCCCTCTCGACCCACTCAGGGTGCCCAAAGGTTTCGTTCCAGACCCCACCACACACCGATTCAAGAGCTTGCCCTTCCTCGAGCTCGTTTTACGGATACACCCCCATGACCCATATCGCGATCGTCAATCCCACCCATCTGGTAGCCGCTGAGCTGCGTGAATCTTTGGACCGTCGACGGGAGCTTTGGAAAAAGCTCGACCTGCTCTCGACCCGCGAGCAGGAGATCGGCACCCTGACCGAAACCCGGGGCGAGGCCGCTGTGGTCACCGCCATCGACGAACATTCCTTTGACGGCGTCGATGTCGCTTTTTTCTTCGGTCCTGCGGTGAGCTACCGCCCCTTGTTGAGCAAGTTGCCGGCCACCACCACCGCAATTGTCATGTCCGAAAGCGCCGGTGAGGCCGACGGTCTACCGATCGTCGCCGGTCTCAACTTAGAGCAGGTGGGCGAAAGCTCCACCCTCTCCAGCCCTCACCCCGCCGTCATCGCGCTGGCCTATTTGCTTGCACCCATGGCGGATTTCAAACCGAGTCGATTGGGCGTTACCGTGCACCAACCCGCTTCGCTGTTCGGCAACGAGGGTTTGGACGAGTTGTTGGTGCAAACCCGCACGATGCTGACCTTTGAACAAACTGAACAAAGCGTGTTGCCGGAAGGTTTGGCTTTCAACATCTTCGAGGCTCCCGGGGGGCACGCCGGCATTGTCGGCCCCCTGAAGTCGGTTCTAGCAGGCTCGGCCTTTGGCGACCCGGAAGGGCTCGACATCACCTGCCAAGTGCTTCAAACCGGGATCTTCCACGGCTTCGGTTTGAGTCTTCACCTGGAGCTTGAAAACGATCCCGGATTTGATGTCCTCTGTGCCGCCCTCGACGGCAGCCCATTCCTGGACCTCGATACCCACCCTCACCGCCTGGGCCCCAAAGAAGCGGTGGCGAAAGAAGTCGTTTTGGTGGGTTCTCCCGCACCGGGGGGCTCCGGTCGCTACACGCTTTGGGCGGCCTTCGACAACCTCACCATCGGCGGGGTCGTGAACGCGGTCTCGATGTTGGAAGCCTTGATCCCGAGCTTGGAAACCCACTGAGACCATTCGATCCTGATCCCATTTAGCTCGCGAGCCGATCGGGCGCAAGCAGTGTCGGCTCGAATCAGCTTTCTCGTTCGATTTCGAGTTCGTCGTAACGCACCTCGGGAATCGTGATGCCGAGGCGCACACCTTTGATTTCCGGCTGCACGAATCGGTAGGTCTGCTCGTGGAAGAGGGGCAGGATCAGCTGCTCGCGGGCCAACAGCTCTTCTATGTTCCGATAAATGCCGTGGCGCAGAGCGGGGTCGACTTCTTGCCGACCTTTGTCGATCCAGCCTTGGATTTCCGGCGAGCCGCACAAACCCGACACCACCCCGTCCGTGCTGTCGAATAAGCCGACCATAAAACAGTCCGCGTCGGGATAGACCGCGACCCAACGCCCGAGAATCAGATCGACGTCACCGGCGCGGCCGATTTTGCCCAGCTCCCTCATTTCACAAGAGACCAGCTCGAGTTCCACTCCGAGTTCCTTCAGCCCTTCGGTCAACCGATCGAAGTATTGCGAGAACCGGCCCCGGAACACCGGATGGGCGGCCAGCTTTAGGGACATTCCGCGCAGAAGGTCGTGATCGGAATCACCCGGCGCGCGGCTTCCGCGCGGAGCTTCGTGACCCAGCAGGCCAGGAGGCACAAGACCGTGGGCCTTGGTGGCCAAACGGCCCAAGGTGCCCAAGGCGCTACCCAAGTCGAGGCATTCGGCCAAGGTTTGGCGCGGCAAAATCTCCGCTAAAGGACCTTTGCGCGCGTTTAGAGCCAAATAATAGGTGCTCAAGCTGGGTGATTCTTCGTAGCGGCCCTTGAAATCCGGCGAGCGACGTAGGGCCGACACCGATTCCGGCTTGAGGCGCGATGCCAACCCCAGCTTGCCGGCGAGAAAGCCCTCTTCGGTCTGTTCGGAGGTCTCTTGATATTCAAAAACCAACCGATCGATTTTCGGATATCCCGGTCGCCAATAGTGGGGATGCCGCTCGAGTTCCAAACGCTCGCCGGCCTCGAACCCAACGACCCTAAACGGTCCGGTGCCACAGCATCCGTCATCCCAACGACCGCTGAATCGGGTAGTGCCGTCGGGCACGATGGCGGTTGCCGGATGGCTTAGAAGGGCCGGAAAAAAGGCCAATGGTTGCTGCAGCTCGAAGATCAGCTCCACCGGCGACAAAATCTTGATGCCCACCAGACTCTTAGCTTGACCTTGGGCCAAAGCCCGGGCTCCCCGGATCGGATAGAGCAGGAACCGCAGACCCGTATCCTCGCGCAACAATCGCTCATAGGTGTAGACCACATCCTGGGACGTCAACCGGCGGCCGTCATGAAATCTGAGGTCCCGGCGAAGACGGATCCGATAAGCCCGGCCGCCCAAGAGGGAATCAATGGTTTCAGCCAACCAGGGTTTGACCCGCGCTTGGGCGTCGACCCGCGTTAGAGGCTCGAAGACATTAATCACCATTTCATGGTGGTCGATGAAGCTGCCGATCGCCGGGTCCAGCGTATCCAAAAGAAAAGGCGTGGGCGCGCGGATTTCGCCGCCGTCGACCGCGGTCGGCTGCAGCTCCCTCTTCTCCTCGACGATCCTACCGATGCCGGCATAGTGCACGTAGGGAGGCATATTCACCAAGCGCAACCCACCCCACCCCGGCTTGAGCAATCGATAGTCGATGTCGTGAAAAAGCGGTAGCAAGGCACGCTCTTCTCGGATCAACGCCTCGAAGCGTTGGTAAAGGGCCTGCCGGGTGGCCACTTGCGATTCCCGTCGTCCCCGCTCCAACAACAAATCCCCTTCCGGTGAGGAGAAATAGTGCCGAAAAAGCCCGGTACGGCTGTTGAGCAAGCCGTAGGTAAAATTGTCGGGGTCGTCGTAGGTCGGGTTCCAACGGCCGATCAAAAGGTCGATCCGGGCCGCCAACTCGCCGTCACCCCAAGCGCTGAGATAGCCTTCCATGCCCGTGCCGATGGGTTCGAGTTCGATACCCATCTCCGCCCACTCCGCCTGAAGCTCTTGAAAAAGCCGAGCAAACCGGTGACCGAAGATCGGATGCATCGCAATCGTCAATCGGATCGGCAGACTCAGCCCCGCCTCCTCCAGAATCCGCTTCGCTTCGTGCTTGGAGATGCCTTGGCTCTCGGCGGACTCGGTCCCTTCGTAACCGATCACGCCAGGGGGAATGAGCCCCACCGCCGGAACCGCGAAACGACCCAACGTTCGCCACACCAGATCCCGCACCGGAACCGCTTCGCACAGCACCCGCCGAACCGCGGCGTGGCGGGTGGTCGGTCCATTGGCGTTGAATAGAACAAAGTAAACGTTCTTGCGCGCGATCTCTACCAAACCGGTTCGATAGATCAAAAGCCGGGTCAGCTCGTCCAGCTGGTCCGGGGCCAAATCCCGCACCATATCCACTTGACCGGCGGCCAACGCGTCTCCGAGTTCCCAGGGCTGATCAAAAATTTTCAGTTCGAGAGCGTCTACCAAGGCCGGGAAACCGCGCCATTTCGGATTTCTTTCGAGCACCAGCTGCTGATCGGTTTTGCTGCTGCAACGAAAGGCTCCGGTTCCGAGGATTTCTCCGTCCGCCCCCGGCAGCGCGATCGCCACCCGTGGATCCGTCAACAAAGTCGGGAAAATCGGTAGGGTTTCGCGCAATTGAAATTCGATCCGCTCGGGACCGCCCGGGCTGTCCGGCTCGAGCACCAAGATTCCCTGGATATCTTGGCTTTCTCCCGCCAAATAGGCTTCCACCCCCTCGATCGCTGAGAAGGCCGGCGGCAAGATGCCTCCTCCCATGCGCACCGAGCGTTCCAGGGCGGCTTTGACTTCCTTGGCTCGAAGCGGCGTGCCGTCGGAAAGCTTCAGCCGCCGACGCAGGAAAAGCACAAAATTACGCTGGTCCTCGGAAGCCTCGAATCGATCGCAGAGGCAACCGGTGATCAAACCCTCCTCGTCGATACCTAAAAGGGTTTCGTAGATATTGCTGGAAACCTCAATCTCTTCAGCGGTGCGGATCCGACACGGTTCCAAATGGGTCACCGGATGTACCAATCCGACCCGCAGACGCCCACCTCGCATGGGCTCGAATTCTTCGGTGAAATCGTTCAACTCGAGGCGCCGAATCTCGTCCAAATAAGCGGCTTCTGCCCGCTCCCCGCGCAGGTTGGCCACCGTCGCCCCAAGGCTCAGCAGTCGCTTCAGGGTATCCGAAGATTCATCGATCTGAGCCGCGGCAATGCCTTGGTCTACCCACTTGCGCACTTGATCCATGCGCCGCCCCTGCCAGGCGATTTCCGCCGCCAGCAGCGCGGCCGACGCCACATCCTCGGAAACTCCGTCGAGACTTTGGAAAACCTCCACCGCCCGCTCTGCCTGGCGCAACGCCCGACGATTTCGCCCCAACGATCGATAGGCCTTCGCCTGGAGAAACGCCAACTCCCCTTCCACCAAACGACCGTTGGCAACCTCCTCATCCTCCACGAATTCAAGCGCCACCCGCGCGGCTCGAATGGCGTCTTCGGGGCTGAAAGCTTCGAGTGATCGGCGGCACAGCTCGAGGCCGTAAGCCACCGTCTCCGCCGCCATGTCGGCAGAACGATAATGGTCCACCAGCTGAGGCAGGACGCGCTCCAATCGACCGGCGAAGCGCTTTTCCAGCCAGCCGGCATGACGACGGTGCAAGGTCCGGCGACGACGACGGGAGAGATCCTGATACATCAGGTCGCGCACAATGCCGCTCGAAAAAGTCATTCGATCGCCGCGGGCGACGCGATCCTCTTTCAGCAGCCCTTGGCCGATCATCTCGTCGACGGTCTCCTCCGTGTCGTCGACGTCGCACAGGGCTTCCAAGTCTTCGAAGTCGAAGCTCTTGCCGAGCACCGAGGCGACCGCCAACACCCGTCGTTGGTCCTCGGTCAGACGTTCGATGCGTCGTTCTTCCGCCTGCTGCAGGGTCGCGGGCAGGGAATCCGGCCCCAGTCGAAAGTCGTCGGAAAGGGACCACAAACGTCCCTGATCCGGCGAGATCGCCCGGGTTTCAATCAGCGATTTCACCAACTCCTGGCAGAAGAAAGGATTGCCCTCGGTGGCGTTGAAAATCCGGGTCACCAGCTCGGGTGCCAGTTCTGTGCTGCCCACCAGATGCTCGATCATGCGTCGCACCCCCGTGGCATCCAGGGGCTGAAGTTCCAATCGCGAGAATCGCTGATCACCGGCGAAGGTCGCCAGCAGCTTCTCCAGGGGATGGCCGCGAAATACCTCACTCGATCGATAGGTGCCGACCACCAGGGTCGGGGTCGACCCCAGGCGTCGCACCAGGTATTGCAGGGCGTCCAACCCGACTTCAGCAGCGTGCAGATTCTCCAATTGCAGCACCACTGGCCGACCTTCCACCAGTCGGCTCAGGGTCCTTGCCAAGAGCTCGAATACATGGCTTGAATCCGTAAGCCTTCGTTCCGAAAGCGCCATGGGATCGGCGTTCTGAGCCTGCAAAGCCCGTTGCAGGTCGGGGATCTCGGAGAGGGCCGGATAGAGGGATACCAGGTCCGGCGCCAGATCGTGGATGTCGGGAGGATTGTCGACCTCGATCAAGGTGCTGGAATCGAAGCCGCGGAAGAAGTCCTGAATCAGCTCACACAGACCTTGATAGGGAAACGCCGTCTCCCAATCGGAAAAACGTCCACGCAAGACCCTGACCTGTCGTGCCCGGGCTTGCATTTCCAGCTCGTGCAGCAAGCGGCTCTTGCCCGTGCCCGCCTCACCGCCGACCACCACGAATTGGCAGACACCCTTCAAGGCCGACGACAACCGCTGCTCGAGGTGCGCCAGCTCGTCGTCGCGGCCGATCATGGGCGTATCCCGGTGCCTGGGCGCCGTGGCGGCGGGCAACGTCGAACGTATGGGTACCGTGGGTTTGGCCCACATGCTCTCCGCCAGCTGATCTCGGTATCGCGCCAGCAATCGGGCCAGGCGACCACAGCTCTCGGGACGCTCTTCGGGTTTTTTGGCCAAACACGAAAGCACGATCTCCTCGAGCTGCTCGTCGACCTCGACACCCCGTTCCCTCAAACCCGGGGGAGGCTCATGCACAATGCTGTAAAGGGTCGAAAAAATGGTGCCCGAGAACGGCGGCTCGCCGGCCAAGCACTCGTACAGCACCGCGCCCAGGGAGTAGAGATCCGTACGTCCGTCGATCCTGGTGGTCGGCTCGTCGACTTGCTCAGGGCTCAAATAGGTCAAGGTGCCGGGAACATTGCTCGACCGAGAAACCCTGTTCTCACCGGATTGGCGGGCAATGCCGAAGTCCAACAACCGTAGGCGCAATCCTCCCCCCTGTTGGGAGACGATCATATTGCTCGGCTTGACGTCCCGATGCACCACCCCTTGGGTGTGGCTATAACCCAAAGCTTGGGCGGCTTGGACACCTATCTCGAGCACATCACCGAGTCGCAGGCCACCTTCGGCGATCAGCTCGCGCACGGTTTGGCCCTGAATCAGCGGCATCACCAAATAGAGGCCGCCGTCGTGACGCCCCAAGTCGTGGATCGGAACGATTGCCGGGTGATCCAATTGGGCGACGACTTTCGCTTCGTTTTCGATCCGCCGCTCGGATTTGGCATCGAGCAGGGCGGGCGAGAGCATTTTGATCGCCACTTCCCGTCGCAATAGGGGGTCAATACCCTTATACACAATGCCCATGCCGCCACGCCCGAGTTCGCCGGTGATCTCATAGCGGTTTGAAAGCACAGTCCCAATCATGGTCGTCGGCCTGTCACGTTGCTTTCCAAGCTTCCAGACCCATGCTGCGCAGGAGATTCTGAAAGTCGACGAAGCGGTGAAGCTTGCGATAAATCGGATCTACCCCGAGCCAAATCAGATCCGAGGTGCGAAAGCGCTGCGCTCGTCCCAAAACGCCCAAAGCCAGCTCCTTCTCGTTCAGCGCCGTATAGATCTGCGCCAACAAAGTGGGTGGAACGTAATGCCCTTTGGGCTCCATCAGCTTCTCCAACAACCATCGTGCCTGGTCCAGATCCCCGAGATAAGCGTGGCCGATCGCCAACACAGTGGTTGCCGTAGGCCGTCCGCCGGTCAGCTCGGCGGCCTGAAGGGCCGCGTCTACGGCTTCGTTAGGTCGATCCACTTGCAAGAGCGCGTAGGCGAGAAAAATCAAAGTCTGGGGAAAAACTCCGTCCAATCCTAAGACGTTTTCATAGTGCTCGATGGCTTTTCTGGGACGATCGCAATAGTAGTAGTACAGGCCCTGGCTGGTTTTAATCGCCAACGACATGGGGTCCAGCTGGGCGGCTTTATCGAGCTGGGCCTTGGCGCGATTAAAACGCAGCTTCGGAATCAGGCAATTCATGGCGTACCACTGATGGGCCGTAGGGTGCTGGGCGTCGAGCTGGATCGCCTTCTCGAAATCCTGGGCTGAGCCGTTGAAATCCCAATCGAAAGCAGAGCGCACACAGGCCCTGGAGTTGTAGGCGTCGGCCAACGTATCGTCCAGCTCGAGGGCCGCCTGGGCCGCTGCTTTGGCGGGTGCCATCACCTCCGACGGCGGGCTCGCACCATAAATTCCCAACAGGGCATAAGCGTCCGCCAAGCCGGCATGGGCCCGAGCAAAACGCGGCTCCAAGTCTAAGGTGCTCTTGAAATGCTTAACCGCCTCACGCAGCGACACCGCCGTGCGTTCGTTCCAACAGTGTCGCCCTTTCATGTAGAGCCGATGGACCTCGTGGCTGAAACCGACCCGCTCACGGCTGCGACCCATCAGCTCCAGCTCGAGAGCGTCGACAATCTGCTCAGCGATCTCGTCTTGGATCTCGAATAGATCTTCCTGCTCGCGATCGAATTTGCCGGTCCACAAAACACTGCCGTCGGACACCGACATCAAACGCGCCAAAACCCGCAACGAGCGACCAAAGACTTGCACGCTGCCCAAAAGCAGGGTCTCGACGTCCAACCGACGGCCGATTTCCTCACTGGCCAAATGGGCGTAGCTGGGATGGGCGATCGAGGTTCGTCCCAACACCCGCAATCCCTGAATCTGGGCCAGCTGACCGATCAGAGCTTCGGCGATGCCCGAGGCCAAATAAGCTTGATTGCTCTCCGGCGACAGATCCTCGAACGGCAAAACCGCGATCGACGGCGAAACCGGCCCGGAGAGATCGAGGAAGGGGGACTCCACCTCGGTGATTTCACCGGTGGCGGGCCCGGTGCCACTCGAGCTGGAGCTACGCCCCCACCGCTGGGTCACGACCTCCAAGTCCGCCTTCAGCTTGCGGGCGTCTTGGTAGCGCTCATCCCTCGATTTGGTCAAACAAGCCGCGAGGATCTGGGTGAGCTGCGGAGCACGTGCCCGCACCGCCGAACTGAGGGGCTCGGCCGCACGGCGCAAAATCGCCTTACGCACCTCTTCTCGATCGTTGCCGTTGAACGGTCGACGCCCGGTGAGCATCTGCTGCAGCACCACGCCCAAGGACCAAATATCGGTCCGTCGATCGATCGGTTTTCCCCGCAGCTGCTCCGGCGACATATACGGCACCGTGCCGTAGACCATGCGGTCGCCGTCCATGCCCGCACCGGAAAGCCTGGCAATACCGAAGTCGAGGATTTTCAACCTGTTGCCCGATGTGATCAGTAGATTGGCGGGTTTGATGTCCCGATGCACAATGCCGTGATCATGGGCCTCGGCGAGACCGGCAGCCACCTGTGCGGCGAAATTCGTGGCTTCCTCCCACACCAGCGGGCCTTGGCGAATCCGAGTGTCGAGGGTTTCGCCCTCGTAGTAGGCCATGGCGATGAAGAGCGCGCCTTCCGGGGTTTCGTCAATCTGATAGATGGTGCAGATGTTCGGGTGATCCAGGGCCGAAGCCGCCTGAGCTTCCTGGGTCAATCGTTGGCGTGCTTCGGGATCGGTGCTCAGCTTGCCGGGCAGAAACTTCAACGCAGCCTGACGCCCCAGACGCTGGTCGACGGCACGGTAAACCACCGACATGCCCCCGGCTCCCAGCTCCTCCTCGATCAAATAATGGGATACGACCTCGCCGATCAAGCTTCTCTCCGCAAAAACGGTCCACCAGCATCAAATCCAAGGACCAACCTTCCAAATGCCCGAGAAGTATAGCCGCTTCCACAACCCTTGGCCCCAATGCCGGCCGATGTTAGCCTGCGCCGACCATGGAACCTCTAGAAATCTTGGGAAAGACGCGAACACCCGACGGCAAGGAGCTGGTCCTTTGCGCCTGGGGCAAAGACTTCGAAATCCGTATCGACGGTCTCGAGCTGATGGCCAACGGCGCCTTCGACTCGGAGCAAGCCTTGGCGACCGAGGTCTGTTCCCGGCTGACCCTTAAAAACCCCCACCTGCTGATCGGCGGGCTCGGCATGGGTTACACCCTACGCGCTGCCCTCGATGCCCTCGGTCCAGAAGCCCGGATTCGAGTGGCCGAGGTATTCGAGCCGGTGGTGGAGTGGAATCGCGGCCCCTTGGCCCACCTCTCCGACCGGGCCCTCGACGACCCGCGGGTCGAGATCGTGGTCGCCGACGTGGCTCATGTGATCGAACAGGCCGAGGACGACTACGACGCCATTCTCTTAGACGTCGACAACGGTCCGGAGGGTTTGGTGATAGATCGCAACGATCGGCTCTACGATCACCAAGGGGTCTTCAAATGTCGGAGGGCGCTGCGCCCGGGCGGCATCCTGGCGGTGTGGTCATCCTCTTCCGCCAGGCATTTCGAACAGCGACTCGAGGATTGCGACTTTCGGGTTCAACACCTTCGGGTCCGCGCTCACGAGGACCACAGAACCCACCACAGCCTCTACCTCGGCCAACGGGACTGATTCGATCCTCAACCGTTTCGGGTAAAAAGGTTACGATCAAAATGAAAAGGTCGAGCGAATAACGCTGAATTAACAAAGGGCCCCGATCTCTCAAATGGAGACCGGGGCCCTCGAGGTTCTTTTGGATGGCGTGGGGTACCCCTCATGAGGTGACCACCGGCAACGCCACGGATGCCGAAGAGGCTCCTCCTACGAGGCCGCCACCTCCATAGAACCGTGTTGCATATCGTCCACAGGATCACCTCCTTCCTAGGCGTAACCCACATCGGCGGGTCCCCGCCCGCCCAACCCCGAAGACCGCCTAAATCTCCAAGGTCGCCTTCGACTCTCCCGAGCCAAAGGAACTGTGAATATGCTCGCCGATCAGCACGGGAAAAGTCAAGTTTGAAAGGTATTTAGCACTTCCCTTTCGAAACAACTCGTGCAGGTTTTCTCCGACCTTTCTCCGACGCGTAGGATCGTCCCGAGCGTCATGTTACGATTTCTCTTCGGCCCTGAGAGGAGAAGCATCGTGACACCAACACAACCGGGACGTCACACTCCCGGCGCGGAAGCCGACACGATCTCCGGCGACCCCGAAAGTCACGACGGACAGCACCACATCACCCGCTTGCTCGATCGGTGGAGCGACGGCGACACCGGTGTTCTGGCGGAGCTGATGCCGCTCGTTTACGCCGACTTGCGGCGATTGGCGGGTCGATCCCTGCGCAGAGAACGCCCGGATCACACCCTCCAACCCACCGCCCTGGTCCACGAGGCCTATATGCGCCTCGCCAAATCAGCGCCTCCCGACCTCGGGGATCGCGAGCATTTTCTTTGCCTGGCGGCCCGATTGATGCGTCAAATCTTGGTCGATCACGCCCGACGCGCCAAAGCAGACCGGCGCGGAGGCGAAGCGCCCAAGGTCCCTTTGGAAGAACATTTCGAAGAAGCCGAACGTCGCGAGACCCTGCCCGCCGTAGACCTCCTGGCGCTCGACGAAGCCTTGAAGGCGCTGGCGAATCTCGAACCGCGCAAGGCCCGGGTGATCGAACTCCGTTTCTTCGGCGGCTTTGAGGTCAAGGAGGTGGCAAAATTATTGGAGGTGTCCGTACCCACCGTGGTCACCGATACGCGCGTCGCCCGAGCCTGGCTGCTGGCGCGCATCGACGAAGGGCCGTCGAGCTGAGTTCGGTCGGCCGGTTGAGCCCGAGCACCCCATGGTGACCCCATTTCAACGGATCGAAGCTCTCTTCTTAGAAGCCGCCGACCTGGCGGCCGAAGAATTGCAGCCCTGGCTCGAAAATCTCGAATCCCACGAGTCGGAAACTGTGGTGGCCGAAGTGCGTCGAATGCTGCGCGCCGATGCCGACGGGGGGACACGACTCGAAGCTTCGATCGAGGATGCCGCCGCGTTGGTTTCAGCCGGCGAATCCATCCACGGCCTGCTTTCTGCCGAAATGCCCGAGGAACCCCAACCCGGACGCCGTCTCGGCGCCTATCGACTGGTCCGTGAACTCGGTCGCGGGGGCATGAGCACGGTTTTCTTGGCCACTCGCTCCGACCAGGAATTCGAGCAAACCGTGGCGGTCAAAGTGGTACGCCAAGGATTGGTCGGGCCCGATCTGGCCAAACGACTGCTGGCGGAGCGTCAGATCCTCGCCCGTTTGTCCCATCCGAATATCGCCCGTCTGCTCGACGGAGGCACCACCGAGGACGGCACGCCCTTCTTCGTCATGGAAGTGATCGACGGCAAGCCGATCGACCGCTATTGCGACCAACACCGCCTCGACATTCGCGCCCGAATCGCCCTCTTCCAGAAGGTCTGTCGGGCGGTTCACTTCGCGCACCGCAATCTGGTTGTGCATCGGGACATCAAACCCTCCAATGTCTTGGTGACCCAAGAAGGCGCCGGATCCGACGGGGAGCCCAAGCTGCTGGATTTCGGCATCGCCAAGCTGCTCGACCCGGCCTCGCCCGTTGACGCCACCGTCTCGACCTTCCGCCTCGGAACCCCGGGATACACCAGCCCGGAGCAGATCCAAGGCCTGCCGATCACCACCGCCAGCGACGTCTACTCCCTAGGGGTGCTGCTCTTCCGCCTGCTGACCGGCGGGCGACCTTATTCCTTCAAGGATTCCGCGCCGATCCGAGACATCGAAGCCGCGATTCTCGATCAACTACCGATCTTGCCCAGCGCCGTGGCCCGACGACTCGATGAGCAAGGAGCCGATCGCCGGGGCGACAGGGCCGAAATCCTCAGCCGGCGATTGGCCGGGGATCTGGACAACATCCTGATGATGGCCCTGCGCAAAGAGCCCGAACGTCGATACGGCTCCGTGGAAGCCTTTTCCGAAGATCTCGAACGATATTTATCGGGCCTGCCGGTCAACGCTCGACCGGACACCTTCCTCTACCGTTCGAGCAAATTCCTTCGACGCCATCGGCTCGCGGTGGCGACCGCAGCAGCCCTGGTTTTGATGACCCTGGGATTTCTGGGCGTGTTGATTCGGCAGCAGGCCCATACCGCTCAACAAAGGGATCGAGCCGAGCAGGTCTCGGCCATGTTGGTCAGTCTCTTCGAGATGGCCGGGCCCAGCGCCGAACGACGGGACCTCGGCGCCAAGGATCTATTGGACCTGGGCCGCGAGGAAGTGAGTCGACTGGACGATCAGCCGGAAACCCAGGCCATGTTGCGCCACACCCTCGGCACCCTTTACGAAGAACTCGGTCTGTTCAGCCAAGCCCAAGAACTCTTCGAGCTGGCGGTGCAGCAGCGGCAGCTGCTCCACGGTGAGCAGCACCCCGCCGTGGCCGAAAGCCTCTACCATCTCGGCCGGGCCTGTGCCCGAGCCGGTGACTACGCCCGGGCCGAGCCACACTTTCGGCGAGTCCTAGAGCTGCGCCTTGCGATCCTGGGCGAGAACCATCCAGAGGTCGCGGTCAGCCTCAACAGCCTGGCCTTGGTGCTGCACGAAAAAGGCGATTATGAAACCGCTGGTCCCATCTACCGTCGGGCGTTGGCCAAGAGCGAACTCTTGAACGGCACCGACCATCCCCAAACCGTCAAAACCCGGGGCAACCTCGCTCTCCTGCTCCTGGATCGAGGACATTATCCAGAAGCCGAGCGCATGTTTCGCCACGCCTTGGCGGATCGTCAAAAGCTCGAGGGCAAAGGTTTGATGGTGGCGGAAGTCCTGGACGGCCTCGCCCAAAGCCTCGCCGCCCAAGGCAAAACCACAGCCGCCGAACCCATTGCCCGCGAAGCCTTGGAGGTCCGCCGATCCCACCTCGGAAACGACCATGTGGTCGTGGCCCGCAGCCTCGCCCACGTCGCGGACATCATGCGCTTCGAAGACCCCCCGGCCGCCGAGAGCCTGGCCACGGAGGCTCTCGAGCAACGGCGACGATGGCTCGGCGACGACAACGCCGAAACCGGCGAAAGCTTCGCCATCTCAGCGTCGATCCAAGCCCAACAGGGCCGGTCCGCCGAGGCCGAACAACTCTACCGACAAGCCGTCGACTCCTACGCCGCCGGCCTCTCCCCCACCCATCCCATGGCCGCCCGCCCCGTCGCCGAGCTCGGCATCCTGCTAGCCGACTCCGGCAAGTGCGCCGACGCCCAACCCTTGCTGCAAAAAGCCGTCGAGCATCTGCCAAGCTCCGACCGCCGAACCGAACCGGCGCGGCAGGCCCTTGCCGGCTGTCAGAGCGAAAACTGAAACCGGCCTTAGCATGCTGTGGAGCCTTCGAGGAACCACCCTAAACTTTCTTTGACCCCGGCTATCTCTCAGCCATCCTTTTTGCGCAGTCCTAGGTAGCGGCCCCGAGTGCTGTTCACCCCTTATTTCTCGGGGCCGCGACCCTTCCGATGGTGGATCGATCGACCTCGACTCCCCCATCGGTCTTCCGATTTCCCGTCCCAGGGAAATCTCTGAACCCAGAAGGAGCTTAAAGATGGTCTGTAGATTTCGCCCCGTGATGATGGCGGCAGCGGTGCTGCCGATGTTGATGTCGACGATGTCGCCTGCCGGCGCGGCTGATCCTGCGAAGGTCTTGACGTTCATCGACGATTCCGGCCGTGCCGTGCGGACCCAAACCTTGCCGGACCCCCACCAGGTACATCTGCGGTCGGAGACCGTGGATCTGAGGCATTTCGCCACCAAAGCCGCGGATCTTACGGAAGAAGCGGTGCCGCTGATCGTGGCCTTCGACCGTGCTCCGTCGAGCGCGATCGTCAAGGAGCTGGAGGCGGCCGGTGCCCAAGTCGTGGGTCATTTGCCCCCGTCCTCATTTTTGATCCGTGCCGACGCCCAAAGCGCGACCGCCATTTCCCGGCTCGAGGATCTGGCGGCCCTCGCTCGATTCCAAGATGCGTGGAAGGTCAGTGAACGCTTGCTGCCGGGCCCCGTGGCCTCGGAAGTGGAGATCGTGCTTTTCAACCACGCCGATTTCAAACAGGTCTTGGAGACCGCCCGCGCCGTGGGCCAGGTGCAATCGGTGTCGGAGGTGCTCGACCGGCACATCGTTCGCGCGGTGCTCTCGCCCGAAGCCATCGAAACCATCTCGTCCCTGGCCGACGTTGAGATGATCGACGCGGCGGGCATCGGCGGCATGATGAACAACGAGGTTCGGGTCGTCCTGCAAACCGAAAAACAACACTTCCAGGCCAACCAAGCCTTCTACAACCCGATCTACAACATCGGCGTTTTCGGCGCCGGCCAAGTGGTCACCCTGGCCGACACCGGTCTCGAAGCCCACGAGGTGTATGCCGCGGCCGGCAAGATCTTCGCCAATGTGCCGGCGCCTAATTCCTGCGTCACTTCCACCGGTGACTCGGTGAATCACGGCACCGGCGTGGCCGCTACCCTCTTGGGCGACAAAATCGGCGCCAGCGGCTTGTTCGGCACCGCCAACGATCTCGACGGATTGTCACTGCAATCGACCGTGGCGATGTTGGACATCGTCGACGCGGCGGGCAATTTTTGCCCACCCACGGATTACGCCCTCGATCTTTTCCTGCCCGCCTGGCAGGTCGGATCCATGATCCATTCCAACAGTTGGGGCCATTGGGCCATCCTCAACAATCCCACAGGCACCTACTCCTGGCGCAGCCAAGTGATCGACGACTACATGAGCCGTCCGATCCTGCGGGAGCAGGTCATCCTCTTCGCTGCCGGCAACGCCGGGGCCACTTGGCCGGGCAATGCCTACTTGCCCTACTCCCTCTCGGACGAAGCCCATTCCAAAAACGCCATCGTGGTGGGCGGCAGCGGCAACGGCAATGCCCGGGACTTCATGTACCTCTACAGCAGCCGCGGCCCGACCGACGATTGCCTCGGCATGTCGTGCGGGGGTATCCAAAGGGTCAAACCCGATCTTTTGGCCCCGGCCGATTACGTGGTCGACACCGCCGACACCGCCGGTTATTCCGCCTACTCGGCGTTCTCCGGTACCAGCATCGCCACCCCTGGGGCGGCAGCTGCGGCAACGCTGATTCGCGACTACTTCGCCCAGGGCATCTATCCCGTCAAACCCGCCGATCCACCCCTCGGCGGCCCGCCCAGCTCCGCCCTGATCAAGGCCATGATGGTGAACGCCACGGTGCCGATTTACGACCCGACGGGTTACGAGGGCAATCTGGCGCAAGGACTGCCGGTCAACGCCTACCCCAACTACGACCAGGGCTACGGCCGACCGGTGCTCGACAACGTGTTGGAGCCGGCGGGTTATCGCAAGCTCAAGGCCTACGAGGACGATTCCACCACCGTGAATACGGGCGACGTTTGGACCCGCACCGTCACTTTCAAGGAGAAGTGGGCAGCCACTTGCAACACCCTGCGAATCACCCTGGCTTGGAACGATCCGGAAGGTACTTTGGCGGCGGGTCCGAAGCTGGTCAACAACCTCGATCTAGAGGTGGACTTCGGCGGTCGAACCTACAAGGGAAATCATCGTCTGACCGGCAATACGGCCTACGACAAAGTCAATAACGTGGAAGACGTCTTCCTGCCCATGGGCTCCCAAACCCTATTCTCCCAGCTCAAACCGGTGGTGCGCGTCTACGGCAGCTCGGTGCCCCAAGGGCCTCAGCCGTTCGCAGTGGTGGCCACCTACGGCACCTGCGCCGACAACATTCCGTGCCCGCCGCCGCAGGGAGCCGGCGGCTGCTATCGCGGCCCAGGTGATGTGGTGCCCGGCTCCAATTGGAATCCCGGTCCCGGCTGCGGTGATCAGGAGTACTCGTCCAACGAATACGACGGCAACGGCAACCCCTATCCGTTCTGCGAACCACCCACGGTGGGTCCCATTGACGCGGAGCCGAAACCTATCGAGCCCGGCCAGCTCTAACTGGACGACCGATCCCGTCGGTAGCCAAAAAACCCGCCGAATTCGGCGGGTTTTTTGCGTCTGTCGCTAGCCAAAGGATCGCCAACCCCCAGGGCTGCCGAATTTCGGTCGCAAGCACGATTGCTCATTCAACGGTCGACACCGTTTCCTGTGTCGATACATTGATTTTGAGCCGTAATGCAGAACGTAATTCCCGTCGGCGATATTAGGGTTGTCACAAGGAAGACCGAGGAGAAAGAAATGGAAAACACCCAAAACACAAGCACCCGCAACAAAGTAGAGCTAGCGCTTTGGGCCTTGGGCTCGTTGATCGCCGTGGTTTATACCTACGCGATTTGATCGGTACCCTCCGATACCGTCGCGGAAAATAGGGCCGCGGCCTAGAACGACACCCCTTCCATTTCGATCAACACGGTCCCCCCCCCTCAACACGAACGGCCATCCCTCCGGCGTTCGTGTTTTTTCTTTTGGGGGACGCCTGCCGTTTTCCTACTTCGCCGGATCCCACAACCGCATCACGCCTTCTTGGGCAACCACCGCGACCAAAGTGCCGTCACGCCGGAAGATCTGACCGCGGGCCAATCCCCTGCCTCCTGCGGCGCTCGGACTTTCGAGCACATAGAGCAACCATTCGTCGACCCTGAACGGACGCTGAAACCATAGGGCGTGATCGAGGCTGGCGACCTGCAGGTTTTCGGACCACACCGTCAAGCCGTGGGGTCGTGTCGCCGTGCCCACCAGGTAATAGTCGGAGACATACGCCAACATATTGCGGTGTAGGTGGTCGTCGTCCGGCAGGGGTCCGACGGTCTTGAACCAGATGTGGGCCCGAGGCTCGCGCGGTGCGCTGAGTTCCGATTCCATGAAACGCGGTGTTTCCACCGAGCGAAACTCAAACGGTCGCTCGTGGAATAGATATCGCGGCAGCTTGGCTTCGGGAATGGTCTCGAGCAACCGCCGGCGGTATTCCGCGACGTCTTCCAGCTCCTCCGGTGGCGGCACGTCAGGCATTGAATTCTGATGTTCGAGCCCCTCTTCCGGAACCTGGAAGGATGCCGCCAAATTGAGGATCGGTCGTCCGTGTTGAATCGCCACCACCCGACGACTGGTAAACGTGCGGCCGTCTCGCTGCCGGTCCACCTCGAAAATAATCGGCGCCGTATGATCGCCCTTGCGCAAAAAATAGGCGTGCAAAGAATGAGCGACTCGATCTTCCACGGTGTTGTTGGCCGCCGCCAGGGCTTGGCCGAGGACTTGGCCACCGAACACTCGATTGGTCCCGATATCGCGGCTTTGCCCCCGAAATAAGTTGGTGTCCAGCACCTCGAGGGTCAGGAGTTCGATCAAATCTTCGAGAATGGGATTCATGACCTTCAGCCTTTCTTGCCGACGGCGGCTTCCATGAACGACCGGATGCCACCGAGGGTCTCTGGATCCGACCAAATTTTCAAAACTTCGTCGTCCACCACATGAGCATAACGGTCGATCCGCTCCAAGATCTCGCGCCGCAGATGGTGTTTGGTGACGGCGAAAGCCGATCTCGGGATCTTGCTCCAGCGACGGGCCAGCTCGACCGCCTCGTCTAAGACCTGATCCGGTTCCGCCAACCGTTCGACCCAACCCGCTTCCAACGCCCCCGCAGCGGAAACCAAACCCCCAGAATAGACCTTTTCCTGAATCGCGCGATCGGCGAAGTGAAAACGCAGGATTTCCATCGCCGTCACCGGAAACGGCACACCCACCAGCAGCTCGGTCACACCGACCTTGCCTTTGCCGGAGGTCATGATTCGATAATCGCAGGCCGCCGCCAGCACATAACCGCCGGCGATGGCATGGCCGTTGACCGCCGCGATCACCGGCTTGGAAAAGCTGAAAATCCGGCGCGCCCCTTGGGACAAGGCCGGAAGGAAGTCCTCCAAATAGCCGGCTCCGCCCTCGATCACCTTAAATAGGTCGACCCCGGCGGAAAAATTTCCACCCGTGCCGGTCAACACCACCGCCTTGATGTCAGAGGTTTCCAAGGCGTCGAGCTGGTCGTTCAAGGCGTCGAATAAGTCGGTGTCGATGGCGTTGGCCTTGCCGTGCTCCATGCTGAGCACGGCGACCCCATCTCGATCCTGGCGGTGAATCATGGTCAAAATCTCCTAATTTGCCGAAAATCATGGCGACTCAGGTCTTGTGACCAGCGTGCCGGTGCCGTACATTTTCCCCATGAATGAAACCCATCTCAACCGCTACGCCAGAATTCTCGTTGAGCACGGCGCCGGGCTACGCGAGGGCCAAGATCTTTTCATCTCTTCGGAGATCGCCCATCGAGACCTCGCCTACCGAGTCGCCGAAGTGGGCTATGAACTCGGCGCTCGCAGTGTCTCGACCAGGCTATCCGATCCCCGCAGCCAAGCTCAGTTAATCCGCCGGGGTCGCCTGGAGCAGATCGAGCTGGCCCACGAGCAAGATAGGGCTTGGCTGAATCAGGTGGTGCTGACCCGCGGTGCCATGATCTCCCTGCGCGGCGAGGAAGATCCAAGGCTGATGCCGAACATCGCCCGCGAGTTACCGGAACGGCACGCCTTATTCACCCGCAGCAGCAACCTCAAGGGCAGGCTCTTGCTGAACCACGGTATCAACCGCGGCTTGTGTCCGTGGGTGGTGGCCGGCGCCGTCACTCCCGCCTGGGCCGCCCTGGTCTTCCCGGATCTTGAAATCGGCGAGGCCGTCGACCGCCTGTGGCAACACATTTTCCGCTTCACCTTTGCCGACCAAGAAGACTTCTTGGAACGGGCGGAAGCCAAAGATCAACGGCTACACCGCCGTCGTGCGCTGCTCAACGGCCTAGAAATTCGCGAGCTTCGGGTGGTCGGAGGCAAAAGTGACCTTCGGGTGGGTCTTTCGCCCCAGGCGCGATGGTTAGGGGGCAGCAAAACGACCGCCTACGATCAAAAATTCAACGCCAACGTGCCCACCGAAGAAAACTTCACCACCCCGGACCGGCGCCGGGTGGACGGCGCCCTGGCCGCGACCATGCCCTTCAGAACCAAGAGTGGCCTCTTGGTGAAGGATTTGGTCATGACTTTCGAAAACGGCAAATTGGTATCGTTCGAGGCGTCCGAAGGTCACGACGGCTTCCAGCGCTGGATCGATAGTGATGACGGCGCCCGTTATCTCGGCGAATTCGCGCTCGTGGGCCAGGACTCGCCGATCGCCCAAAGCGGCCTTTTCTTCGAGCACACCCTTTTCGATGAGAACGCGTGGGCCCACGCGGCCCTCGGCCAGGCCTACACCACGGCGCTAAAGGGGGGCGAGAACATGAGCGCGGCCGAGCGCGAGGCGGTGGGTTGCAATACCTCCACCATCCACACCGACATCATGTTTGGATCGCCCGAAGTTTCGATTATCGCCAGCGACTGCAACGAGGGCGAGGTCACACTGATCGACAAAGGGCATTGGACGGCCGATTTCCTCGATCCCCAATAACCTGTAGCGGAAGTCTGGAGTTCAGCTCAAAGCTCCAATCGCGAAAAGCCGATGTCACATTCACGGTCTCGGTTGCGTGATCTTAGGGTGACGGGGCATTCTCCGAATCGCACTCAATCGCACTCAATCGCACTCAATTGCACTGCTGAATTCGGCAGGCGCAATCTCGAAATTCATTCAAGGAGTTACTATCCAATGCGCAAATATACCTCTCTAATCATTGCTTGTGGTTTGCTCGCAGGCTCGGCCGCCGCCGATTTGAAGGTCACCTCCAATTCCAAGAGCACCGGCATGGCCTCCATGGGTGACGGCGAAACCGTGACCTACGTCAAAGGCATGAAGATGCGGACCGACAGCCGATTGGGCGGCGACGTGCAAACCATGATTCTCGATATCGATGCCCGGCAGATGATCGTGTTCGACAGTAAAAAGAAGAAGGCCGAGGTCTACGACATGGCGCCCCTGGCCGAGCAACAAGTGAGCATCGGCACCGGCGACGTGACCATTGAGCCCACCGGCAAGACCCGGGAAATCGCCGGATATACCTGTGAGGATCACCACATCAGCGTCACCATTTCAGCCGGCATGGCCGGCGCTCCCGGAATGGATATGGACATTGCAATGAAGGGTCCAGTCTGCCTCTCGAAACAAGCACCGGGTGCCGAGGAATATGCTCAGCTCTACAGCGCCATGGCCGAAAAGGGTCTGTTCTTCGGTCCCCCGGAAGCGGCCCAAGCCCAGCCGGGACGCGAGCGCGGCATGACCCAACTCTACAAAGCCATGGCGGAGCGCGGCGTCGGCCTGGCGACCCAACTCGACGTGGGCTTCGAAGGCTCCGGCATGATGGCCAAAATGATGAAGAAGATGGGTTTCACCACCACCACCGAGGTCACCGCCATCTCCGACGCCACCCTCTCCGACGACCTTTTCGAAGTCCCCGCCGGTTATAAGATCAAGAAGAACTGATCGTCCCGGGCCCGGCGCGTGTCGATCACCGCAGCAACCTTGCCAATCACCTCGTCACGGGAATAGGCTGGGGCAGGGTCTCAAAGCCCTAGTCTCGAAGCTCAAGTCTCAAAGACTCAGCCTTGTCTCAAAGACTCAGCCTTAAAGCCCCAGCCAATTTCCGAGGAGATCGAATGCGCCCAGCCAAGATTCGCGCCAATATGCCCAAAGCCTTGATCGCCCAATGGATCGCCCTGCTGATCGCCCTGCTGATCGCGTTGTGCGCCGTGCCGGCGGCCCAGGCCGCCGGCTCCAAAGCCAAGGAAGAACCCAAAGACACCGCGGAAAGCGTCTTCAATGAGGGCGTGGAAGCGATGAAAGAGGGCGAGTATGCCGACGCTGCCGGCAGCTTCGAGAAGGCCCTCGAGCTGAAGGAGGGCTTCGCCGAAGCCCACAACAACCTGGCCTACTGCCTGCGCAAGCAGGGCGCCGATCATTTCGACGCTGCCCTGAAACACTACAACCAGGCTATTGAACTCGATCCCAAGCTCGCCCAGGCCTACCACTACCGCGGAGTTTTGCACGCCTTGGCGGGCGACGAAGATGCGGCCAAGGCGGACCACGAGTCTCTGCTCGAGCTCGACCGAGAGCTCGCCGATCAATTGATGAAAGTGATCGCCAGCGGCGAAGAGCCCGAAGGCCACGGCGGCGCCGTCACCGCCTGGTGACACGCCGGTGCGACCGGCAGCAAGAACGACCCTCGCAGCGCTGACCCTCACGTCGGCGCTCTTGGGTCTCGCCATGCTCGCCTCCGAATTGACCCGCGAGTCGACCCACGAACCGAGTTCGAAACCGACCCCTCCCACGTGGACCTGGGATCTGCCCGAAGGATTTCCGGCACCTCGGGTCCCTGCGGACAATCCCATGTCCGCCGAAAAGGTGGCCTTGGGCCGTGCCCTCTTCTACGACACCCGCCTTTCGGGCGACGGCTCCATGAGCTGCGCCACCTGCCATCGGCAGGAGTTGGCATTCACCGACGGTCGCGATCGACCCGTCGGCGTCACCGGCGAGGTCCATCCACGGAGCGCCATGTCGCTCACCAACGTGGCCTACAACGTAAGCTTCACCTGGGACGACCCCGGGTCGCGATCCCTGGAAGAGCAGCTCACGACCCCTATTTTCGGCCATGATCCCGTAGAAATGGGCATGGAGCGCTCCGAGGATCTGCTCGCCCGCTTGCGTGACGATTGGCTGATGGTGCTCGCTTTTCAGGCCGCCTTCGGCGCCCCCGCTTCCGACCCGGGCCCGGTGGTGACCATGGAACGTGTCGCCAAGGCCCTGGCCGCGTTCGAACGTACCTTGATCTCCGGCAACTCAGCTTTCGACCGCTACATGTATCAAGGCCAAGGCGATGCCCTCAGCACCTCGGAGCGACGGGGCATGCAGCTCTTCTTCTCCCACCGCCTGGCGTGCAGCGATTGCCACCATGGATTCAATTTCTCGGGTCCGTTCCACTTCGAGGGATCCCGGGATCACGAACCGGTTTTCCACAACACGGGGCTCTACAACCTCAAGATCCAGCCCGCCGACGGTCTGGGCGGCGATAGCCCAAGTGGCGACGGTCTGGGTGCCTACCCGGACGACAATCCCGGCCTTCGGCGTCATAGCTTGCGGATCGAGGACAGCGGTCGGTTCCGAGCACCCACCCTGCGAAACATCGCGGTCACCGCCCCTTATATGCACGACGGCTCAGTCCCGAATCTCGAAGCGGTGATCGACCACTACGCCACCGGAGGTCGAACCCTGCACCATGGCCCCAACGCGGGAATCGGGGCCCTCAATCCGTTTAAGAACGAGCGGGTGCGCGGCTTCGAGCTAGAAGACTCCGAGCGTCGGGACCTGCTCGCCTTCTTGCACGCCCTCACCGACGAAACCTTCCTCTCGGACCCCCGATTCGGCCCGCCGGATCCCTAGGTTCCTGAGGCCCAATGACACCTAAGAGCACTCGATGACCCTGGAGACCGCCGTGAGACTGCATGACTTTTCCGCCCTGACCTTTGATTGTTACGGCACCTTGATCGATTGGGAGCAAGGCCTGATCAGCGCCTTATCCCCCTGGCTGAAGCGCCACGGACGAGCCATCCACCGCGATTCCATCCTCGAAACCTACGCCCGAGTGGAAACCGAGCTGGAAGCTCAGCATCCGGGTTTGCTCTATCCCGAGATCTTGCGCCGGGGCATGCTCGCCTTGAGTCAAATATGGGATCTGAAAGCGACTCCCGAAGAGCTCAGCGCATTCGGCGCTTCCGTCCCCGACTGGCCGGCCTTTGCGGATTCCCCAAAGGCGCTCAAATACCTCCAACAGCACTTCAAGCTGGTGATCCTCTCCAACGTGGATCAAAAGTCCTTCGCAGGTTCCCAAAGCCGATTAGGCATCGTTTTCGACGCCATCTACACCGCGGAGGATGTGGGCAGCTACAAACCCGACCCACGAAACTTCGACTACCTGCTCGAGCAACTCCAGAAGCAGGGCATCGAGCCGTCGAAGATTCTGCACACCGCCCAAAGCCTCTTCCACGACCACGTGCCGGCCCGAGCCAAAGGACTAGCCACCGCCTGGATCGACCGTCGACACGACCAAGAGGGCTGGGGTGCCACCCCGCCTGCGGAGGTCCAAACCGACTTCCGCTTTGCCGGCATGAAAGCCTTGGCGGATGCCCACCGCGCGGAAGCCCGGAGCTGAGAGGGTTGCCGCTAACCCGACGCCTCGGAATTTCCACAAACCCTTAATTATAAATGACTTGAAGTAGAGAATGGACTTGCCCGGGACTTGCCCCCTCCCGCTCTCCCTTGAGAAGCGACTCGGCTTCGCCTCGTCCGGGCGGGGACAAGCCCCGCCCCTACATCCAGAGGTTTGCGGGCGTAGCCCGCTAAGTTCTGCTTCTTTTGCACAAAATAGGCAGGGCGAAGGACGACACCTTCAGCATTCCCACACCGTCTTGCCGATCGATCGTCAGGACGAGGTCTTGGGGATCCTCAGAAGTGGAATGCTCCAAACCGTGGCCGATCAACATCAAGAAACGCCCGTCTTCGATCGTCTTGGCGTCCCCTTCCCAGCATCCGGAATAGGCGCAGACGCTGATCTCTCCGGTCCCACCGATGTGGATATCCATCGGCGTGAATGCATCTCCAGCTTCCGCCGAACAGCCCGCTTCGCCACACGACACCTCAAGATCGTTTCGACATCTCCAATCCTCGCTGTCCGGCGACCCCTGGGTTCTGGGAGCAGAGTTTGAGGCGCATGAAGCGACTAAAAAAAGAAGGACTATCGACACGGTGAATCTGGTCAGCATTGCCTATGGCTCATTTCTTGGAGTTCCATAATTACGACTTAGGATTACTACGGCGTCGGGCTCAAGGAGCCTAGCCTCGGGCTGAACGCTCCGGAACCCAAAAGCCTATGCCGCGAAGTTGTCGGCATGGCTCCCGCCGGTAACTCGCTTGGGCTGCGGACCAGGAATTTCAGCTCCGCCGAGCCTTCTTGCTTCGAACCATCCACAGCGCGCACGGAAACCACATGGGGGCCAGGGGCCAGACCCCTCAAGGTCAGCCACGGACCGGAGCGTTTGAGACCCTTGCCATCCAAGCTCCAGCGCAACCCGTCGGTCGAGGCATCGGCGTCGGGATCCCAAATCTCGGCCTTGAAAATCATCTCGTGACCCACCGCAATCTGAGGCTCGTCACCGTCCTTCGACAATAACGACGCGCTGCCGGGGGCGACCAGACGCAGACTGACCCGAGGCGGTTTGGACGCGACTCGGAAAGGCTCGCTTTCGGCCATGCCGGTAGCGAAACCGTCGTGAACCCAAACCCGCAAACGCGCTTGCTCACCGCCCGCCAGCTCCGAGGCATCCAACGCCATCGCCCCCTCCGCCAGCCCTTCGCCCACCACCTGCCATCGTTCACCGTCCGGGCTGTATTGCAGCAATGCGCGCAGGGAATTTGTCTCCGAGTCCCGATCCTTGGACGTCCAGACGACTTTGATTTCATCTTTGAAAGACGCGCCCAATTGGGGCGACAACAACTCGACTTCCGGTGCCACGCTCGCTTTCACCGCGGCCACGACCTTTCCGTCGACGACCACCTCGGCCAAGGCTGGATCAAAGTTGTCGGCCACGGGTAGCGCACCGTAAAACACCTGAGTTTCTTTCGGTCCGCCCTCAAAGGCAACCGGAATCAGCTGCGCCTCATCCACAGGACGGCCCCGGGAGTCGGACACGATAACCCGAACCCGGGACTTCTCGTCTGACGGCATACCCACGCCGGTGCGGGTCGCGTTGACCAACCTCAAGAGTTTCTCATCGGGCAAAAAACTGCGGTCGAGCAGACGAAGCTGGGCCGTGGTATCGCCGAGCATGACCCCGTGGACCAACAACACCCGGGTCGGCAGGGACCTCACGTCGGCAATGGGCAGTTTCTCCAACGGTGGTAGCCATTGTTTGGGCAGCAAGGGCGGCTTGGCGAATAGATCGGCATCCGCAGCGGCGCCGCCGATTTGAGCGATACGCATCGGCTGCGGGGTTCCGGCCCAGGCCTGCTGCAAAAACATCTGGTCGGTATCCGGAGGCAAGGTGAAGAAGCTTCGATATTGCGACAACAGCTGATTGAGGATCGCACCCCATTGATAGCTCGAAGTCCAACGGTCCCCTTCCACGCCCATCAAATCACCAATGACGGCATTGCCGGTGATCGGTTGGGCGGGTGGCGAAATCGGGGCACCCGCCAACATATCGAAACCGAAAAACGACCGACGATTCACCGTCGGCGCAAAGCTGCACGGGTTGAAGGGATAATCACGGTCTCGGCTGCCGGAAAAGGGCGTGTTGGCCACGGCACAAGGTCCCACGTGAGTTCGACAATAATTATGGGCGAGCTCATGGGCCAAGGTCCCCCCGGCTTGGGGAACGCTAAACGGCAAGCGACTATTGTTTCGCGGCCCCAGGCTCATGACCGCTACGAATTGATCTGAGCCGACCGAACAATTGGACGCTCGGCCGTTGATGTTGAGACGCATATCTCCGCCCCTCACCAGCCCCGAGTAGTGGGTCCGCGCCAGGCGGTCGTCGCAAAAGCTCGGATCGTCGCTGCCTTGGTCATAGACCCAAAGTGTAGAAAAAATTCTCACCATCTCAAATTCGCTGTCGAGCTCATAAGGGCCCCAACAAACCGGCGGGATGTCGAGGCAGACCTCCGCTTCTTCAAGGGTGTGGGAGCGGGGAAAAATATGCAAGTCGGCGGTGGGCAGAAGGGCCTGGGCCTGGGAGCGGATCTGTCGACCTTGGGCATTGTCGAGAAGGAATCTCGTCGCCAGTCGTCCCCCCGTACCCCGGATTCGATAGGTCACGACGCAAATGGGCGGGGTTTCCCAAAAATCTACCAACAAGTCCAACGGCGGCGGTTCCAGGACTGCCAGCCCGACGTTAGCCGTCACCCCGACGACGAAGTGAACCCCCTCACCGACCGTCTGCTCAGGAGGAATATTGAAGTTGATCGAGTCATTGAGATTCGCACGATTGGGCGCGGCCGGAAGGGTACCGACCGGAGCCATTGGAGACACGGTGGCCACCACGCTTCCATTGCGTACGATTCTCAGCTCCGCGGTAACGCCACCGATAGATTCAGCGGCGCCGTCTCTCAAGGCATTCAGATAGACCCGTAGGACGGTTTGTTTACCTTCGATCATCGGCGTCGAGCCCTGCTCGCGAGTGCCGAAAATCGTCGACGGATTCTGGCTGTTCCGAGCGCTGGTCGGGGCTTTGAGAAATTGGTCTTGGATCCCTTGGGTCAGCTCAGCGTCGAGAATAGATAGGTCCAGCCGCCCTTGGGTGACGAGGTCCAGGGTTGCCCGATTGTTGCTCAAATCCAGGTCCGTGGTTCGGCTCGCGGCGACCGCGGTGACGGTGTGGGTGATCGACGGGGACGGCCGGGTGGTCAGCAAGATCTCGGCGTTTTCGAACGGCGCCAAAAACTGCACTCGACATTGAAAGATGTTGTTGGATTCCTCGCAGGTGATGTCTCGGAATTCGGTGTCCACCACCTCCAAGTCCGAAGAGACAGTGAGCTCCACCTCCACTCCCGCAGCCGCTTGGGGGCCATTGTTGAGAACCCTCAAGCGAACCCCGACCTCTTCTTCTGGCCTGGCGATTCCACCCGAATGGCTCGGGCTGTCGAGGGTCACTGCCACATCGGAGTTCACCAGCTGATCCGGGCTCAGGCGCGACAAGAAACCTTCCATGGATCGACAGGGCAAAGCTGGATCCGCAAGGGGAAGGCTGCACCCGAAGGTTTCGCCCGCCACGTAGAGTCGACCCTGTGCGTCGACCGCCACCGCCGAGCCTCGATCGGAGCCTCGACCGCCGAGGTACGAGGACGACTGAATAGTTCGTCCGTCGTTGGACAGGGAGGTCACAAAAACATCGCCATGACCGCCAGGTGCCTCCGAAAGCACGGCATCGGAGCTGATCGGGAAGTCCGAAGAAAGCGTCGAACCCACTGCGTGGATCCTGCCGCCGAAGTCCGTCACTAGGGCGGCTACCCGATCCTCCGACGAACCACCGAGATAGGTGATGAATCGAAAGCTGCCCAGAGTCGGCGTCAAACTGGCCACCCAACCGTCGTGGCTGCCGCCGCCGTAGGTCGTTTGAGCCGCGTCGCCTTCAACGGGCAAGGCGAATCGGGGTACGGATAAATCGGGCAAACTACCGAGGTCACCGACAACATCTCCTATCAGCCCACCCCCGGGAGAGCCCGGATTGGAGACGGAGCCATCGTTGACGAGATCCGCCAAATCGGCCGCGTCCAGGGTGACGGGTCCCGATCTGATCACGCTCGACCCAAGAGTTCCGCCGCCGAACGAGGGCCCTCCATCCAACGCCCCTCGCGGCTGCGTGGTATCCCCGCCCACCACCGGTCGGCCACCGGAATCCACGGCCAATGCGTGGATCCGCTCTTGATGCACCACACCAAAATAGGAAAACCCCTGGGAGATGCCATTGAGATTCAGCACCTGAATAAAGCCGTCGATGCCGCCTCCATGCCGGGGTTGGGCCGAACCGGTCGTGCCCAGGCCCGGTGAGCGGGTCCCTCCGGCAATGAAGAGTCGATTTCCGTCCAACGCCACAGCGCGCGCCCAATCCCCTTGCTCACCGCCGGAATAACGCAACCACTGAAGGTTCAAGGCTTCGTCGAGGCGCACGACGAAGGCATCCGAGCGACCGGCATGGGCATTGAGGGCGCCTTCGAGCCCCGGGCTATCCGTTTGTCCAGCGGCGAAGACCCGGCCGGCCGCATCGACCGCCACGCCATGAATCGCATCGTGGCCCATGCCGCCGATCAACGCGGCGGATTGGAAACGACCGTCGGAATCCAATCGAGCGACAAAGGCGTCAAAGGACGGCTGTTGGCCCGAGCCCGAGGTGGTCGGCTCGAATAGGGTGCGGGACACGGGAAATCGATGGGACTTCGTGCGACCACCGACGTAAATAGTGCCGTCACGTTGATCCACCGCAACGGCCAAAGCTTCGTCTAAGCCGTCGATGCTGCCGATCAGCCGGATATGCAGAAGGTTGCCTTGAAAATCGTAAATGGCAACGTAGCCATTCCGCTCCGAGGTCGGATGCTCTCCATTCCGGTCGCGACACTCGATATTCGGGGAGGGGTTACCGGTGATGTCACCGACCCGATCTCGACACGACGGATCGCGAGCGGGTCCCCTATCCGAAGCACCGAAAATCGCGTTACCAAGGGTCGTGCCCACCACCACTACCTGACGCCGCGGCGCATCGATCGCCACCGCCGTCGCACCGTCTGCTTTGTGAACTCCGAGCGGCGGCGCACCATTGACGGATTGCTGCAGCCGACTCGTCTCCAACGCCGTACCCAACGCCGGCTCTGCCACGGAACCAACCATCAAGGCGACCCCAAGAGCGACCCCAGCCCGTTTGCACACAATTGCTCTGGGTACCCTAGACAACTCAAACATGACGACCTCCTGGACGGGCAAAGGGCTCATAGTGAACCGCGCGAAACACGGTCCAGCTGACGAGTCATCTATTCACAATTATTTGTGGTCAGTGTATCCCAGGGCAGAAGTCCGTACCCCGAAGAGGTCTTATTCCCAGCCCGGGGTTGCACGAAGCCGTACGCACTCCTTCGAACCATCTCTCGTCACCATCGACAGGCGCTCAAGGTTTGACGCAGAAGGGTATCCAATGGGCGAATTCGCCTTCATCGAGGATCGAGGTCAGCGCGTATTTTTTGACGTCGGGCATTTCGTCGCTGCGAAAGAGGGTGACGTCGAAGCCCGCGTCGCGGTATCGATCGAAGTAGTCGGGACCGCATTCACGCGCGTGGAAATTGCGCTGGGCGATGACCTCGTCGAATTCCACGGTGGTTTCGCAGGTGATCGGCACCACCAGAATCGCGAGTCCCCCGGGTCTGAGCACCCGGTAGATCTCCGCCAAGGCGACCCAATCCTCGACCACGTGCTCCAACACGTGGGAGGCGAAGAAGAAATCCAGGACGCCGTCGGCGATCGGCAAGCTACGCAAGTCCAACCCGGTCTCGGCGATGCCCGGCTGGATATCTCCCGTCCATAGACTGTCACCGTGGGCTTCGAGCATGGTCGTCAGACATGGCTCCGGCGCGATGTGCAGGCCGCGCACATAGGTCCAGGGACCACGCTGATCCTGCCATGCTTCGATCGCGAGCTGCATGACCCGATGCCTGGATCGACTGTCGCATTGGGGACAAATCTGCTTCGGGCGACCGGCGAATTGCAAAAAAGCTCCGGAGTGTCGGCAAATGGGGCACTCCGCTCGGCTGCCCGATCTGGGCAAAATGAGATTCGAGAAGTTGGCCCAATGATCATCGTCGGTCAGACCCCGCCAACGGCCTCTCAAAATCGAGCCCAACACGCTTCGACCGAACTTTCGGAGATGCCGAGCCCGCCAACCGTCCGACCTACTCTCCACGGATGCGGCATCCATGTTGCGGTCTCAAGGAGAGTTCGGCCCGGCCAAAACACCCTCGACCATGGGCGCCAGCGATCGCAGGCCGCTTCGCTCCCCGATCGCCAAGGCCTCTTGTTGGGTCTCACCATCGAGAAAAAACGCTTTGAGGGCAAAAAGCGCGCCGACCCGATTACTACTCGCACAATGCACGAGCACGGGTTGGTCGCCTGCTTCTTTCAAATGCTGGGCGAATTGTCGGGCGGTGTCCGCGGTCAGGTCATCCTTGCCGGCGATCGGCAACGAAACGTAACGCATGCCCAGGGATACAACCTCGGCTTGCTCGTCCCACTCGGTCAGTTCGCCCGGGGCGCGCAAATTGATCACGGTGCCGAATCCCGCCGCCGCGACTTCCGCCAGCTGATCCTGGGTGGGTTGTCCGCCGACCAAGATTTGCTCCCACGGCAGCTTGGCATTTGGCAGATCGACTAAAACGGCTTTTACTCGGGTCAAATCGACCGCTTCGGCCGCCTGAGGCTCTGGCTCACTCTCCTGGGCCGTCGTCAGTCCTGGGGATACGACGAGCAGAATCCCTAGCAACCAACCCCTGAGCTTGGACTCTCGAAGACATGCATTCACGGTGTGCTCACTCTTGGTCATCTACTGGTGGTGATCTACTGGATTTTACGGGTTAGACCCTCGATTGTACCCGGATTGGGTCCGCCGTGGGTCGCAGGGATGTCAGTCGATCATATCGGCATATCGATCCCCGGCTCCGCCGGTGGCACCAAGAGACAAAGCCCAGCACTCAGAGCGCTCGCACGAAAGAAAGAAGGCTGCCGACCCAGGAAATCCCGCATAATCCTACAAGGATAGCGCCATTTTCTTGCCCTAAGAGGAACAAGATCTCTGTCGACCCAATCGAGACGCTTGGAACCGCGCCAGACCGTCAGAAGGGCTTAAAGGGCAAAGACGGGAACCTCGGCATGGTGTAGAGATGGTAGAGCGGCACCGCGTACGCAGCGATGATCAGCAATACGGCGACCACCGTCCACAAGCCGAAGCGATCCCAAAGCCCGGCCTTTTCCGGCTCCTCCAACGGTTCCGAAAACACCACCTCGGGCGGCTCGACTTCTTTGCCCCAAAGCCAGGTGCCGACCACCACGGCGAGGAAAAAGAGGGAACTGATGAACAGGATCACGCCACCGTAAGCGGAAATCACCGTCATGCCCTCCCAGCTCTTGGCGACCTCGGAATCGAGGAATTTGCCGGAGTAGACGCGCCGTGGCATGCCCATCAGGCCGACCACATGGTTGATGCCACCGAAAATCGTCATGCCCACAAACCACAGATAGGGCTGCCAAATCGCCAATTTTGGAAATTTGAGTTCACGCCCGAGGATCCGTGGCATCAGCCAGTAGCACAGCCCCATGAAGGTCAATGCCACCGCCGTGCCGACGGTGAGGTGGAAATGGCCCATGATCCAAGCGGTATTGTGGACCATGGCGTTCATGGCGTAGGCGGCGTTGATCGCACCGCCGAACCCACCGACCGCGAAGGTCACCATGGCCAGGGCGATCGAAGCGAAGAACGGGTCCTTCCACGGCAAAGCGCCGATCCAATCGAAAAGCCCCTTCTTGCCCTTGAGCCGACCCGCGACCTCGAACGAGGCGATCACGGTGAATGCCGTGACCAATGACGGGAAGAGGATCATGTAGGTCGTGACCGTATGCATCATCTTCCACTGGGATTCGATACCCGGATCGGTGAATTGGTGATGAAAACCCACCGGCGTGGAGAACAGGATAAACATGATGAAGACCACCCGCGCCAATTGATCGCTGAACAAGCGGCCGCCCACGTGGCGGGGCATGATCGTGTACCAAACCACATAGGCCGGGATCAGCCAGAAATAGGTCAAGGGATGGCCGAACCACCAGAACCAAGTGCGCGCGATCACCGGATCGACCCTTTCGATCAAACCCAAGCTCCACGGCACCAACATGGTCAACACCTCAACCGCCAGCCCGGAGGTCGCCAGAATCCAAACGATCACCGAAACCAACATGCCGTGGAATGCCAGGGGGGTCGGCTCCTTGGGATGGTCCTTGCGCCACAGCACGTAGGTGCGAATCATCACCGCGCAGAAGCCCCAGGAACCGACCACCAAGAGGGTCGCACCAACGTAGAACGACCAATGGGCTTGCAAGGGTGGATAGAAGGTGTAAAGCACTGTGCTGGTGCCGGAAAGGATGGCCGTCGCGTTCATCAAGGTACCGATCAGCGCCACCCAAAACGAACCCGTCGCCAGCCCTTTCCACTTCAGCTCACCCAGGGTTTCGCGCGCCAAGAAATAGCCCAAGCCCATGATGAAGAAGGTGGTGAACACCAGCGCCATGAGCACGCCGTGAGCGGTTACCGACAAGTAGTAGAGCTTCTCCGAGCGCATGGGCAGGGGAAAGTCGGCCCGGGAAAGAGCCTGCATGACCGCCATGGCCGCCCCCAAGCCGAACGCGGCCACGGCGACGGCAAAATGTTGGATCTCCAATCGGCGATCCGGAAGGTCGACGCGGCTCACGGTGCTCACGGTGTTTCCTCCACGATCAGCTTGGCTTGCATCAGGTGGTGAGACAGGCCGCAATATTCGTTGCACAACACTAAGTATTCACCCGGGCGATCGAATTGAACGGTGAATTGGCTGATATAGCCCGGGATCACCATGGTATTGGCATTGGTGCCGACGATTTGAAAACCGTGGATGACGTCCGGGCTGGTCAAACGAAAGGTCACCGGCACTCCGGCGGGCACCCGCATCACCCCCGGAGTAAAGACGAACATGCGCGCCAAACCGGTGATCAATATCGAGCCGTCCTCGCGGGTGGTGACCCCGGCGCGGGTGAACTCGCCCTCGGAGAGCACCTTGGCAGGATCCACGACTTCTATGTGGCTCGGCGGATGTACGGCGTGGGAGCCGGCGGAGAATAGAACCGCCGCCAGAAATGCCGCGATCATCAAACCCGACGCCAAAATCCAAATTCGTTCGTAGAGATCGACTTTCATAGGGAGCAATCACTCCACCCGGCCTGGGACTGAACCCCGAAGTCCGGATTCGTTAAAGATCTACCCACCCGAGCTAAAGCGTGGCGGGTCGAACGAGGACGGCCGAGTATGTTTGAGAGTAGCGAGTTGCGCAGGCCGCCCGCAGTCGATCCCGGCACGCGCACTATCGGTACCTTACAGTTGGTTGGGTTCTCCATGGAAAAGTTAAAAGCTGGTCGCGCCACGGGAAAGGAAGAGGAAGAAGTACAGGCCGATCCATCCGGCCACAAAGAGCAACATATACATGGCCAATACCGCCAGGGTTCCTTTGGGATGACCGATTTCCTCGATCAGCTCTTCACTATTCTTGTTGGGGGACTCACTCATCGGCTTCCTCTCAGGTGGGGAACGATTCCATAACCGGCGGCTCGACCGCCTGCTCGACGTGGCATTGCTCACAACGCTGGCGTTCCGGATGGCTGGTCCGGATTTCTTCCCGAGCCGCGGCGCCGGAATGGCAGGCACGACAATTCTCTCGCATCAGCTTAGCGTGGGGCATGGTCGGCGGTGCTCCGGGGTAAAGGCGGGTGCCTCGCCGTAGGTCTTGGGGCTGGCCGACGAAGGTCGTCTCCACCCACGGCTGCTGCGAACGCTGAAAGACATGACATTGCTCACAACGGGATATGGCGCTCATGCCCTGGGTCAGCTCGTGGGGTGAAGGCGGTGAAAACCCTAAACCTTCCACCGCCATGCCCCGCTCATGGTGACAGCTGACGCACGGCGCTCCAAACGGCGAGTGGGGAATGACCGGCGGCGCACCGTCGAAAAGACGTCGCTGCGCGCGCTCCACCGCCGCCGTCTTGACTCCCACCGCCGCCTCTTGCGAGCCCGCCGGTGCGGGCCCCTGGGGCTGATCAGCGCACGAAACCAGCGTAAATATCGCGACCCACATCCAGCCGCTGGTGAGCACCTTGCCGAATCGGCCGGCCCGTCGGCCCACTGCCGCACTCGCCAAGGAGCGATCTGGAAGCCGGCCGGTCAAAACAGTCAGACTTTCTCGATTCGCACGGCACATTTCTTATAGTCCGGCTCTTTCGAAATATTGTCCATGGCGTCCAACGTCAGCTCATTGATCTTCAGATTTTCGTCGAAAAACGGCACGAAGAGAGAGCCCCTCGGTGGTGCGCCACGACCATCGACTTCGGCGACCAGCTCCAGGCTGCCGCGCCGGGAGGTCAAACGCACCAGATCACCGCTTTTGATGCTCGCCGCTGCGGCGTCCGCCCGGTTGACCTCCACATAGGCTGCGGGCACTGCTTGATGCAATTGTTTGACTCGGCGGGTCATGGAGCCCGTGTGCCAGTGCTCGAGCACCCGGCCGGTGCACAGCCAGAAGGGATAGTCGTCGTCGGGCACCTCGGCGGGCGGATGATAAGGCCGCAGCCAAACCGCCGCTCGCTCGCCATAACCCTTGGCTTTGTAGAAATGTACACCCTTCGACTTCTCGACATAGGGGTCGTGGTCAGCGGAATAGCGATAGGGCGTTTCCTTGCCGTCGACCACGGGCCACAGCATGCCCCGGGTCTCTTTGAGCTGCTGATAGCTGGCCAGATCCTTGCCCTTGCCCAAAGTGAAGCTGCGATATTCCTCGAACATGGGCTCATGCCAATCGCCGTCCCAGGGGAATAGATTTCCCATACCCATGCGTTTGGCCACTTCCATGATCTGCCAAGCGTCTTCCTTTGCTTCACCCGGAGGCTCGACCGCTTGATTCCACTGTTGGGTCCGGCGTTCGCTATTGCCGAAAACCCCTTCCCGCTCCACCCAGGCGGCAGAAGGCAACACCAAATCCGCGACCTCGGTGGTGGGCGTGGGATAGATGTCGGACACCACCAAGAAACGACCGTCCCCGGGCTTGCGTTCCCAGCGATGGAGATTCGGCATGCTGACCCAGGGATTGGTCACTTGGATCCACATGGTTTTCACATCACCGCGGGAAAAGGCACGGAACATGTCCACCGCGTGGTAACCCGGTTTCGGGTTGATGGTGCCCTCTTCGAGACCCCAGATCTTCTCTGCCTTGTGGCGATGCTCCTCATTCGTCACCACCATATCCGCCGGCAGACGGTTGGAGATGGTGCCCACCTCCCGCGCCGTACCACAGGCCGACGGCTGGCCGGTCAAACTAAAGGGGTTGGCGCCGGGACGACCGATTTTGCCGGTGAGCAAATGTATGTTGGTGATCAGGTTGTTCATCCAAGTGCCACGGGTGTGTTGATTCACACCCATGCACCAAAGGCTGACGGTGCCGCGGCTCCGGGTGCCGTAGATCTCAGCAAGGGCGGCAATCTGTGCCTCGGGCACCCCGGAGATCGCCGCTACTTTGTCCGGAGAATAATCCTTCAAGAAGGCTCGAAGGTCGTCAAAGGACGCTTCCTCGGCTTTGTCTTGGAAGGTATAGCGCTCCGCCTGATCGCCAAAGGCGCCGAACCCGATTTGGTCCAGGTTCTCGATGCCCCGACGGAAGACCAGATTCTCGCGAATGAAGGCATGGTCGACCCGATCATTCTCCACCAGGAGATGCAGAATGCCGTTGGCCAACGCCAGGTCGCTGCCCGGCTGAAATTCCACGTAGAGATCGGCGTATTGGCTGGTCGGCGTTCGGCGGGTGGCGAGGTCGATGATGCGCACATTCGGATCTTGACGTCGATGCTCGAGGATCCGGCTGAAGAGCACGGGATGCATCTCGGCCATGTTGTTGCCCCAGAGCACGAAGTCGTCACCGGCTTCAAAATCCTGGTAGCAGCCCATGGGCTCGTCACTTTGGAATTGGGTCACGAAACCCATCACCGCGCTGGCCATGCACAGGCGAGCGTTGGGGTCGAGGTTGTTGGAGCGCATGCCGCCTTTGACCCATTTCAACGCCGCATAACCGTCGTGCACCCCCCATTGGCCGGAGCCATATACCGCGATCGCCTCTGGTCCATGCTCTTCCAGGGTTTGGCCGAAGTGGTGGGCGACGAGATCCAGGGCTTCCTCCCAGGAGATTGTCTCGACCCGCCCGTCCGGAAATCGCCGCTGGGGCTGGGTCAAACGATCCTTGCCGTAGAGGAAGGCCGGCAGGTGATAACCCTTGACGCACAGCAGCCCCCGGTTGACCGGGCTCGCCTCGTCGCCACGCACCGCTTGAACTTTGCCGTCGCCGACCCCGACCTCGACCCCACAACCGGTGCCACAGAATCGGCACGGAGCCTTGGACCAGGTCAGGTCGGGCACGCCCTGGGCAGCAGCATCACGGGCGGCCAGCTTTTCCGCCTGCTCACGGTCAGAGCATGAGAACGCCGCGATCGACGTGCCGGCGCCTACGCCGGTTAGAAACCGTCGGCGATCGATCTTCATGGACCCTCACCACCCTTCTTGGCGCCTTGGGCGCCAGGGCCTCCTTGACCGTAACGCTCCTCCATCCCCTTCCGGATCGCCGCCATTTGCTCGGCCGCGCCCTCTTCGTACCAGCGATGCTCGGGTCGAGCGAGGATCTCGTCGATCACTCGATGGACCTCGGTGCCCGCCGCTCCACCGTCGTGGTCGGCCAGCTCGCGAGCTTGGGGAATCAGCTCCATGTAGAAGCGCTCCGCCACCTCGAACATGCCGTGCCAATGGGTGTAGTCCGGCGCCATCATCGACGCACCGTGACGAGCCCGGCGCCCCTCATGGTGCCAGAGGTAGAACCACGTCCACTCGATTTCTTCGTCGAATTGGGTCGGGGTCAACAGCCCTTGAGCCTGCAAAGCACCGACGATGGCCTGGCCGGGCTTGGCGAATTTCTCGTTGTAGAGAATTACCAAATCATCGTATTGCTTGTAGAACGCGTTGACGTAATCCGGCGTATGGCAGCTGGAGCAAACCGCTTTCATGCGCGTGCGTTTGGCCTCCGCCGTGTCCGCGGTGAGTTTCTGTCGCTCGGCGGGATCGGTCGACTTGACGATGTTGCCGTTGATGTCGGTGTCCATCACCAGACTGACCGGCGGGCGGTTGGACCAAGAAATGCGCTCACCCGGATCATGGGTGATCCTGCCGCCGTTGCGGATGTTGCCCGACATGTGGCAGGTGGCGCAGGTGGGCGCTTGGCTGTAGTCCTGACCCAGAATCCAGGACTCGCCGTCGAGCCCCATCTTGTCCTTCAAATCGCGATAGGCGATGCCGTGTTTGGATTCTTCGAAGATCTCCTTCTGGGGATGATCAGGCCCGAGATGGCATTTGCCGCAATTCTCCGGTTGGCGAGCGCGCCGGGGAGAGAAGTCGTGTCGACTGTGGCAGGCGGAGCAAGAGCCGCGAGAACCATCGAGATTGAGCCTGCCGATGCCGGTGTTCGGCCAGGTACCCGCATGGAATAGGGGACGGCCGCTTTCGTCTTTGACCACCTTGGCCAAGGCATCGAGATTGGTGGGATGGCCGTTTTCGTCCGGTTGTAAATCGTCGACGGTGATCATGCCGCCGTCGGTGCCGAGCAACCCGATCTTGGAGCCGTGGCATTGTTGGCAGCCGGAGAAGGAGCTGGCCATGCCGTTGACCATGTCGACCGCTTTGCCCGGGGTCGGCGAATGCGGGTTGAAGGGCTCCCGGGAGCCTTCCACCGTTTCCGCCAAGAAGTTGTCGAGCGAGGCGAGGATATTGCCGGCCGCCGCGTGGTGGCTCTTCTCGAATTCCTTGGCCACGTCACCGTGGCAGGTAGCGCAATCCCTCGGCGTGACCACCGTCGCCACCGTATAACCGTAATGGGGGAAAGCGTCGGCGTCGGCTTGGTCCGCCCGATGGCAATCCACACAACCCACGCCCTTGAGCGCGTGGGTGGAGCCGCGCCAATGGTCGACGATGCCCGGCGTGCCTTGGATGTGACAATCCACGCATTGGCGAGAGCTGGCCGGAATCGCCACCGAATGGGGCGAAAGACCGGCTTCTTCGTGCCGCCGCGTGACTTCGAGCTTCTGCACGAAAATCAACGAGGTCAGGAAGAGACCGGATAGGACGATCAGAATGGTTCTTTTTTCTTTCAGAGTCATTGGATTCTTCCCCTAAACCGGGAGCTTTGCCCTAACCAGACATTTCGGAATTTCTACAAACCATTGATTATAAATAACTTGATGCATTGAATTTGCTTGCCCCCTCCCGCTCTCCCTTGAGAAGCGGCTCGGCTTCGCCTCGCCCGGGCGGGGGCAAGCCCCGCCCCTACATCCGGAGGTTTGCGGGCGTAGCCAGCTAAGTTCATCCATGATTTACCGAAGCCATGATTTCTTCCAATCCAAGCTATTCCGCCCGATCTAATGAGCAACGACGGCTTCCCAAACGGTCAACATAATGATCAACAACACGCCGACGATACCGATCCAAACGCTGGCTTCCGGATATTTGGTCTTGCGGCGAATCCAATCGTCGATGAACGGCCAGATGAACATGATGAAAACGATGAATCCCGTGGACAACACCGCCACCGTGCCGGTGAACAGCTTGAGCCACCGGAACGCGACGTAGAAGAACCATTCGGGTTTGATCACCTCCGGGGTCACCAACGGGTCGGCTTTGGGGCCCAAGGTCGCCGGCACGATGCAGGCCAACGCCGTCAGCACCACCATCAACAACAAGCCGATGATCAGCTCGCTCATGATGTGCTCGGGAAAGAAATTGAAGTATTTGGGCTCGTCCTCGGCTTCGTCACCGAATTCGAATTCGGTCACACCCTGAACCCGGATGATGCTGATGTGCACGATCACCAAGAGGGTGAGCAGGGTCGGCAGCACCGCCGCGTGCAAAACGAAAAAGCGCGGCAGGGTCTGGGAGTTGAACCCATCGCCACCGAGCAGCGCCATCTTCATCCACTCGCCCACCACCGGCACGCTGCCCGCGATGTTCGCGCCCACCGCCGCACCCCAATAGGAAAGCTGTTCGTAAACCAAGCAATAACCCGTAAAACCCAGCATCAAGGTGCAGATGAGCATGCACATGCCCACCATCCAATTGATCTCACGGGGTTTGCGATAAGCGCCGGTGAAGTAAACCCGCATTTGATGCAGGATCACCGCGGCGATCATGAAAGTCGCCCCCCATTTGTGAACCCCGCGCACCAACCAACCGTAAGCGGCCTCTTCGGTGATGAATCGCACGGATTCGTAGGCGGTCTCGGCGGCCGGCTTGTAGTAAACCGCCAACAATAGGCCGGTGACGATTTGGACCACGAACAGGTAGGCCGGGGTGCCACCGAGGGCGAACCACCACCGTTTGAGGTGGTTGGGCACCGGCTCGTTGGTCAGCTCCCGAAGGTCCTCCCCCGAAATGGGTAGACGCTCCTGAATCCAGTTGATGGGAGACGCCACGATCAAACCCTCCGACCGAACGGCGTGGGACAAACGTAGAGACACGGATCGTGACCCGGCCCCGGTGGGGACTCTAAATCGTCGAGGATTTCACCCGCACCCATGGCTATTTCCTCCGTTGAAACCTCGATGTAGAGCAAACCGCTCTCGACCTTCAACGGATAGCGGGGCAGACTCTGCCCGGCCTCACCGGGCGGCCCGCCGATGCCCGTTCCGTCCGGCGAAAAAACACCGTTGTGGCAAGGGCAAAAGAATCTGTTGTTCTGGCCTTCCCAATGCACTTGGCAACCCAGATGCGGGCAGGTGGACGAAAGGGCGATGAACGCCGTTTCGTCTTCCTCCGCTTGCTGGCGGGCAATATTGACCGTGGCTCCGGCAGGGGTGCGGAAAACCACCGAATCACCTACCCCAAGCTGTTTCAGGGGCGCTACGTACATCCAACCTTTGGCGGGTGGGCCCGCAGGGAAAAGGAAGCGCCCGAGAAAGGAGGCGAAGGTTCCGTAGGCGGCGATCAGGCCCACTGCCAGCCCCCACTTGCTCAGAGTGTCGAGGGCGTCACGGCGTGGCGCGTCGACCCCCGACGACCCCACGGTGTCCGCCCCTGCCCCTGTGGTTTCTTGCATCATCGGACCCCCGAACGGCACGTATTTGCGAACGACTGCAGTCTTCAGCGGGCGCGGCCTCTTTTAGACCGTGATGCCTAAGACGTGAATTCAATTGGACGAGCCCAGGCTATGCCCCGCAGCCCACCTCCCCAACACGCGTTAGGAGGGGACCCAAACAGCCCGTAAGGAGGGGGCGAATCCTACCCGTTCGGGTGGGATACAGCTCTCGGGCCACTCACCCAGCGGTTTCTTCGGCCCGAGAAGGCATTTGACGGAGAAAATCCTCCAACAAATGTTTGGCGATTTTCATGAAATCGCGCTCGGTCAAGATACCCACCAACCGCCCTTGCTCGACCACGGGTAAACAAGCGATGCCGTGGCTGCGCATGGTGTCGATGGCTTCCAGGATTGGCGTATCGGGCTCGACCGTCACCAGATTCCGTTGCATGACCTCATGAACCGCGATCGGCCGACGCTGCCGGCCCAAGCTTTGGGACAGCACTCTCATCAGAGTTCGATGGGTCACCAAACCCACCAAACGATGCTCTGAGTCCTCCACCGGCACATGGCGAATGTGGCGCCAATCCATCAGGCTGGCGGCCAGGTCCACCACATCGTCTTGATCCACGGTGAAGAGGTCGGTGGTCATCAAGCTGCTGACCCGCTGATAGCTGTGCTGCCAAGCGTCACTTTCCCGGGATTGCGCCAGGGGCCAGCGGTGGACCGGCTCCCCTTGTTCCTGATGGCTCTTTAAGCTCGCGGTCAGCTGCATAAGGCGCTCGGTCGTGGTGCCGTCGCCATTCATGGCGCCAAGGGAATCGAGCAACCAACGGCTTGCAGTGCGTCCGGTATCGACCCGTTCTTCGATCACGCCCAGGTAGTGATCACGATCTCGATCGGCAACGCCCAAGGCTTGTAGGCCGTCCCGGGCGCGCAACAAGAGCTCTTCGAGAATCAAGTCGCGGGCCGGACGAACTTGCCCGTCGAGCCAATAAATCTGAGAGTCGAGGCCGTTCCGCGCCACACTCTGGAAGCTCTTACGCACCTGATCGAAATCGATCTTCGTGCGCACATCCTGGAGGTCCAAGGCCAAACCCTTGACCAAACCGAACCAAAATGCCGCGTTGGCCACTTCGTCGGTCACCGACGGCCCGGCCGGCAACATGCGGTTTTCGATCCTCATATGGGCTATGCCGTCGACCACCCCGAGGCAAGGTCGATTCCAGCGATAAACTGTGCCGTTGTGCATCCGCAGGGCCTTCAGATCCGGAATCTCGCCCTTGGCGAGCAGCTCCAAAGGGTCATCGCCGAGTTCGCCCGTCAAAAGCAGCCGGAACCGGGCGATGTCCTCTTGAAAAATTTCGAGTACGGAGTCGTCGAGCCATCGCTCCCCGAAGCTCACTCGAGGATATTGAGACCGCCGATGGCTGACCGTCTTGCGGGTATCCACGGACTGCTGAAAGAGGGCGATCCGGGTCTCGTGCCAAAGCCGTCGTCCGAAGAGCAAGGGTGAACCCACCGCGGCGGCTAAAACCGGAGCCGCTGCCAATTGCGCGACGTTGTAGACCCGTGCGAAATCCTGGGCTGAAACCTGAAGATGGACCTGGAAGCTCGTATTGCAGGCTTCCAACATCACACTGTCGTGGCGCAAGCTCAGCTCGTCCGGCCCCTTCATATGCAACCTAAAGTCGCTGCCCCTAAGCTCACGGATCACTTGGTTGAGAGCAAAATAGCGCGGATTGGGGGTCATGTTATCGAGCGACATATCCGCCTTTTCCAAGGTCGGCAGAATCCCCGTCATTAAAACGTCGATCCCCATTTCCCGTGCCTTGGATCTGGCCAACCCCAAATAGGTCTCTAAGTCCTCGTGCAGCCGGGTCAGGCAATCGGGGGTCAGCTCGAGGGGATCGAGGTTGAATTCCAAATTGAATCGCGCCAGCTCGGTGGTGAAGTGGGGATCGTCGATGCGCTCCAAAAGTTCCATGGAGCGAGAGGCGGGGCGATGCACCGAATCCACCAAAAAAAGTTCTTGCTCCGCGCCGATCCGGGTTACGCCTTTTTCGAATCGATCGTCACGGATCATTTGATCCAGGGCTCGAACATCGTCCAGCAATCGCTGCATGAAAATTCGAAGCTGCTCAGGATCCCGATGGTTTTCTACTTTTTGCTCACCCACTCGTCCGTGCCCTCGTCTTGCTTGTGATCTCTATACTCAACATCCACATTCACCGCCGCTTCCCCATCCGACTGACGCCGAAGACCCGTCCGCCGGTTTGCCCACTGATCCCACAAGGACACCATTGGACACCAACCCACCAGACCGGTCAACAGGGGATACAGCGCCACTACACGCAAAGGCACGGCCCACACCGAGCCGTCCGCCTCGATGCCCCACCAGCCGATGGCCAACATCAAGGCACCGAGCATCAGACGCAACAACCGTCTGCGAAGCTCTAGATTGGAAAGGGTCATCATTGCGGCATTCGGCACCCTAGACTCTCCGGGCTGGCCCTAGACTCTCCGGGCTAATAGTGATCCTTGGGCTGCTAGTCTAGATTGAGTATGAATGGCTCCACCCGCTCCGGCGATATGCCAACGGGCAGGCCCACGGCCGACCCCCTACCCGAAAAGGTGGCCACGGGTGGCCGGCAAAAAATTAGCTTTTGGCGTCACCGACCTACGAATGCCTTGTCTTCGTGATAAAAAATCCATTCATGACCTTTCGAAAGATCAAATGGTTGGTGATCGCCGCACCTCTGCTGGTGGTGGCAGTTCTCGAATATTCACGATGGGCCCTTTCCCCAATGCTGGCTTCATGGCCCGGGCGACTGTTGATGGATGCCGTCGTGCTGGTGGGGGCGGTTTCCTTCTACGCCGCGGTTTCTGCCTTCATTTCCCAATTGATGGAGAAGCTCGAGCGCCAGAATCGCGAACTCAAGGCTTTGCGCTCGGCGAGTCTCGACATCAGCGCCGTGTTGTCCCTGGACAGCGTGCTGGAAAAGATCGTCGACCAATCGAGGCTACTGCTCGACTGCAAATACGGTGCTCTTTCCGTTTACGACCTCGACGGTCGGTTAGAGTTATTTGTCACTTCGGGAATCGACGAGCAGACGCGCTCCATGATCGACCATCTTCCGACCGGACAGGGCCTGTTGCGGCTACCTCTGAGAACCGGCCAGCTCCTGAGGCTGGGGGATCTCAGCAAGCACCCACAGTCTGTGGGGTTTCCGGAGAACCATCCGGCGATGCACTCCCTGCTGGCGGTACCCGTGGTGTGTCGCGAGCCTTTTCGGGGCAACCTCTATTTGTCGGAGAAAGTCGACGGCTCCGATTTCACCACCGAGGACGAGGAGACCCTGACTCGATTCGCGGTCCAGGCTGCCATTGCCGTCGACAACGCCCAACTGCACGCGAGAGTCGCAGGCCTAGCATTGCTCGACGAACGATTGCGCCTTGCCCGCGAGATGCACGACGGCCAAGCCCAAGTTCTGGCTTACGTCAATACCAAGGCTCAGGTCGTAGATCAGCTGATGCAAAAAGGCGAAATTGAAAGGGCCCGTGAGCATCTCGACCAAATGGCTGCCGCCGCCCGGGAAGTCTATGCCGACGTGCGCGAGGGCATTCTTTCCCTGCGGACGACCGTCGACCATGACCACGATCTGCGCCAAGTTCTCACGGAATTGGCCGGGCATTGGCAAGACCAATCGGGAATCGCCATCGAACTCGATATCCAAGGTGATTCCCGCTACGAGCGCGAGGCGGAGCTGCAATTGCTGCGCGTTGCCCAAGAAGCCATGACCAACGCCCGAAAGCACTCGCAAGCCAATAAAGTCAAACTGCGGGCCAGCCTCGAAGGACATCGCATGTCTCTAGAGGTCGAAGACGACGGCGTGGGCTTCGACACCCGCAACACCACTCAGTCTTCGACTCTCTCGCATTTCGGTCTGGCCACCATGCGCGAGCGCTGCGAAACCATCGGCGCAGAGCTGACCATTCAGTCCGAGCTGGGACGAGGTACTCTCATCCGCGTCGTTTTTTTACCGCCGCAATCTGACCATCAAAGTTTCCCACCAAGCTGAGGATCTCCATGAAAATCGTGATCGCCGACGACCATCTTCTCTTTCGTGACAGCCTTAAAAGTCTGATCGAGATCCGCGGCCACGAGGTCGTGGGAGTCTCGGGGACCGGCAAGGAAACCGTCGAAATGGCCAGGCGGTTGAAGCCGGATATTGTGCTGATGGATCTGACCATGCCGGAAATGGATGGATTGGCGGCCACCAAGATCATCACTTCCGAGCTCCCGGAAGTGAAAGTGGTCGTGCTGACGGCGTCCAACGAGGACGATGATCTCTTTGAGGCGATCAAGTCGGGAGCGGAAGGATATTTGCTCAAGGACCTTCAAGCAGAAAAATTCTTTTCGCTGCTCGAAGGGGTCTCCCGGGGCGAGCCCGCACTGACCCCCCTACTCGCCCGCAAGCTGCTGGCGGAGCTCAAGAATCCCCGCTCTTCACCCAAGAAAGCTGTTAATCCCGATGCCTTGACGCGGCGAGAGACCGAGGTGCTCGAAGCCATGGTCGCCGGCATCACCACCAATCGCAAGCTCGCCGAGCACCTAAACGTGAGCGAGAATACGATCAAATTTCACATGCGCAACATCCTGGACAAGCTGCATCTTCACAATCGCGCCCAAGTGGTGAGCTACGCCCTGCGCCACAAAATCGTTGAGCCCGAGGTTTAGCTATAACTAGCCGAGCCATTGGCTGAGCCACTTGCCGACGCCCCAGGACAAAGCCGCCGCGGAGCCACCCAATAGAAAAGTAGAAAGTCCCGCCTGCCACCATGGGTCGACCGACCAACGGGAACGCACGCAACCGATGGCGAAAAACACCATACCGGTCGTGACCGCCGAGATCATGAAAGCACTGGAAAGACCGAGCACGAAAGGCAGAATCGGCACAGCGCCACAGAGCAGAAATGCGCTGAAGGTTGTCCAGGCGGCGAGCATCGGGGAACGGGCCTCCGAGGACAGTCCGTATTCCTCGTTCAGCATGGTCTCTACCCAACGTTCCCGATCGGCGGTGATCGCGTCGACCACCATTTCCAGGTTCTTGCCCTCTAAGCCTTTTCGTTGGTAGATTTGGCGGATCTCCTCCCGCTCTCCCTCCGGTTCCTCGACAATGTGTCGATGCTCAACCCGGCGCAAATGCTCTCTTTCATCGCATTCGGCGCGGGTCCCACTGTAGTTGCCGGCGGCCATGGAGAAACCGTCCGCCAAAAGATTGGCCAATCCAAGAATCACCACCACCTTAGGGGAAAGGGCGGCTCCCTCCACCCCCGAAACGATGGCGAAAGTGGTCACGGCGCCATCGATTCCACCGTAGATCCAATCCCGCAAATAGCTCGACGAAGGACCTTCGGCCAGCCGTTTTCGGATCGCTTCTGGAGAATGCTCATGTTCAAGCTGCATACCTTGAGTGTAATCCAATCTCCTACTTTGACCTGAATCTAAAAAGAACAAAAATCGTAATCTTCTTTGTACGGTTGGGCGGCGATACTGTCATTCATGTTTAGCTTGCTATAGAATCCTACTCTGGGCCGTTAGGTTGCCCTTAGCGCTCAAGAGCCAGCTGCCTCAAGGACTGACTATGATCGAAGTTTGGAGCCAAGACGGACAAAGAAAATTGGGAGATCTCGCCATCGAGGTGCGCGGGATGTCGTCATTAAAGCTTCCGGTTTTCGACCCGAAATCCCCTCCCTCCGACGGCAAAATTGAATCGGCAGTGCTCGGATACGTCGAGCTGAAAAAAGAGCCGTTCTATCCGGACTACCCGAAAGTCGTCTATCGGTGGTTGCTCAAGGGCGACGACGATAAAGCGTCTCTTCTCGAATGCCACACCGCATTCCGGCCCACTCTGGACGACGGTGACTCGAGTTCGAACAAAGATTCCATGCTCAAGGCAGCCTGCACTTTCGTGGCCACCGTCGCAGGCCAAACCCTCCAATTAGGATTCCACGGCGTGATGTGGGACTTGGAGGCCGACGGTTTTCTCTTGCTCACGGTCGTCGGCAGCAACAAGACCCACCGCCGGGTGCTCGACCTGCAATTCGTCGCCCAAAGCGAAGCCGATCATCAAAAGTCTCTCGCCAAACAGCTCCTAGCCACCATGGTCGAGGAAGATCGTGAAGCCGGCGAAGAAGTACCCACAGACATGGTACCGAGTTTGGGCTCCGGCTCCCTGGGCGACAGCGGAACCGCCGGCTAGGCGCCCCCGGCTAGGCGCCCCCGACTAGGCGCCCCCGACTAGGCGCCCCCGACTAGGCGCCTTAGCTGCTGTATCGCCGAGGCCTCAGCCGAAGCGGCCCTCGATGTAATCCGCGGTTTCTTGACACTTCGGCGTCACGAACATATCGGTGGTTTGGCTGTGCTCGATCACTTTGCCGAGCAACATGAATACGCATTCGTCGCTGGCTCGGCTGGCCTGGGCCATGTTGTGGGTCACGATCAGGATGGTGTACTCACCCCGCAGGTCCCAGATCAATTCCTCCACCGCTTCGGTGCCTTTCGGATCTAGGGCCGAGCAAGGCTCGTCCATCAGCAAAACGGAGGGTTTGACCGGCAGCAGACGGGCGATACACAATTTCTGCTGTTCTTCCAAGGCCAAATCCACCGCCGGGCGGTCCAGGCGATCCTTGACCTGATCCCAAAGCAGCACCTTGCGCAGGGCGCTCTCCACGATTTGTTCCGCATCGGCTTTTTTCAACCGTGGACCCGGTTGTTGGTGCACCCGATAGCCGAAGAGCACATTTTCGCGAATGGAAAGAGGCAGGGGGTTGGGGCGCTGGAACACCATGCCCACCTGCTTGCGAACCTGCACAGGCTCGACGGGCTGCGCATAGACGTCATATCCCAGCACCTTGATCGAGCCCTTGGTTCGAACATAACCCAGGCGCTCGTTGATGCGATTGACGCTGCGCAAAAAGGTCGACTTGCCGCAGCCCGACGGTCCGATCAAGCTGGTGATAATGCCTTGTTTGATCTCAAGGTCAACATCGAAGAGAGCTTGAAACGTGCCGTACCAAAGATTCAGCTTGCGGGTTTCGATCGCCAGCTCAGCGGACGACCGCGGAGCGTTGCTGGACGCCTGGGAGCTGCTCAGATTTTCGGTTTCAGCCAAAACGCCCCTCCACATAATCTCGGGTGCGTGGGTCCGTCGATTCGCCCCTGAAGATACTTTCAGTGTCGGCCACCTCCACGAGTTCTCCGGTCAAGAAAAACGCCGTACGATCCGCCAGCCGCCGAGCCTGCTGTACGAGATTCGTCACCAACACGATCGTCATCTCGGAGCGCAGCTCCTTCAGCACATCTTCGATGCGCATGGTCGTGACCGGATCCACCGCGATTGAGAATTCGTCCAAAAGCAAAATTTCCGGTTCTTGGCTCAAGGCCCGCGCGATGGTCAAACGCTGCTGCTGGCCACCGGAGAGCAGGCTGCCCAGAGAACTCAGACGATCCTTCACCTCGTCCCAGAGCGCCGCTCGGCGCAAACAGCGCTCGACGATTTCGTCGAGCTTTCCCTTGGATTTGATGCCGCGCAAGCGCGGCGAGAGGGCCACGTTGTCATAGACCGTCATCGGCAGGCCGACCGGCAATGGGAAGACCACCCCAATGCGCTGTCGCAAAGCGTAAACGTTACGCCAAGCCCGCACCGGGCGGCCGTCGATGGCGATTTCGCCTTCGACCACCATATTCGGGGTCATATCGCTCATGCGATTCAAGGCCCTGAGAAAAGAGGTCTTTCCCGAGCCCGCCGGGCCGATGATGCCGAAGATCTCGTTTTCGAAAACTTCGAAGCTAGCTCCTGAAAGAGCCGTCTTCTCGCCGTAGCGGATGGTCAAATCCCGCACCGAGATCTTGCAGCTGCCGGACGGCTCGGCACCGGGCTTCGGGACGGCAGTCTCGCTCACCACTTTTTCTTGCCCCGTAGGTAGACCCGGAAGGCGATCGATGCCGCGTTCATGCTCAGCACCAAGGAGATCAGCACCAACGCTACGCCGTAGGGCAAAGCGTCGGGCACCTCCGGCACCTGGGTTGAAATCACGAAGAGATGAAGCGACAAAGCCATGGTTTGATCCCAAACGGTTTCCGGCAAGAAAGGCAGAAAGAAAGCAGCGCCGGTGAACATGATCGGCGCCGTTTCACCGGCCGTTCTAGAGACCTCGAGGATCACTCCGGTGAGGATGCCCGACAAGGAATTCGGCAGCACGACTTTACGGATGGTTTGCCAGCGGGTGGCCCCCATGCTCCAGCAGGCCTCGCGAAACGCCTGGGGAACGGCTTGCAGGGATTCGCGGGTGGAAACGATCACCACCGGCAAGGTCATGACCGCCAGGGTCAAGCTGGCAGCCAAAATGCTGGTTCCGAATCGGAAAAAAATCACGAACGCGCCGACCCCGAAGAGCGCATGCACGATCGACGGCACGCCGGCCAAATTGATCACCGCCAGGTTGATCACCCGCGTGAGCCAATTGTCGGGCGCATATTCCGACAGGTAGAGGGCCGCCGCGATGCCGATCGGCACGGATGCGATCAACGCCACCACCACCAACCAAATGGTACCGACCAACGCGGGCAAAATACCTCCGGCGGTCATGCCGTTGGTGGGCTCCGTGAGCAAGAAATCCATCGAAATCATCGGCCCACCTTTGTAGACCAAGACCCCCAGGATAACCACGACGGGCAAAATCAACAGCAGGGTCATGGACAGGAAGAGGGTCCTGAAAAGACGCTCCGTGCGCTGATTCCGGAGATTGAGTTCTGTCGCTTCAAACATGGCCGGCTACTCTTTGGAAGGTCACTTACGGACGTCTCTTGCGGACGCCACGTACGACGAGGTCGGCGGTGAGATTGATGACGAAGGTAACGATGAAAAGGAAAATGCCGAGGGTGAACAGGGCCTGATAGTGATCTGAACCGGCAGCGGTTTCGCCCAGCTCCGCAGCGATCGTGGCGGTGAGGGCTCGCACCGAGTCGAACGGGCTGGTAGGTAGGTTGATCGAATGCCCGGAGGCCATCAACACCGCCATGGTCTCCCCGAATCCTCGACCTACGCCGAGCAGGATCGCCGCGACCAAACCGTTCTTGGCGGCCGGAATCACCACCCGAAACACCACCTGCCAGCGGGTAGCTCCCAACGCTTCAGCGGCTTCGCGGTAGGTATCGGGAACCGCCTTTAGGGCATCCTCGGCCAGGGTGGTCATGATCGGCGCGGCCATCAAACCCAAAATGATGCCCGAGTTCAGCACATTGAGTCCCACGGGCACGTTGAAAAGATCGATGATCAACGGATTCATGATCGACAGACCGATGAAGCCCCAAACCACCGACGGTATTGCCGCCAGCATTTCCACCAGCACCTTGAGGTACTCCCGGGTTTTGCCGGTGGCGAACTCGCCGATGTAAATGGCAGCACCGAGAGAGAAGGGCACAGCGACCACCATCGCCAAACCGGTGACGCTGGCGGTGCCCGCGATCAACGCCAGGGCACCGTAAGTTGGATTGTGACTAGAGGTTGGGCGCCACCGCGGGGAACCCAAGAACGAGCCTAGATCCAAGGTGTTGGCGATGAATCCATAACCTTCCTTGGAAATGAAAATGAAAATGCCGAGGATGAAGAGAATGCCTGAAATGCCGCCGATGAAGACCACGGTCTGGACCCCACGGTCGACCCACCAAGCGGCGTTTCTACGATCTGCCGGATGTGCCATCTCAGCCGCTTCCATCACCGGTGGCGGATTCGCCGTGGAGCACATCCATCAGGCCCGAGATTTCAGATCGCAACTGGACCAGAGCCTCCTCGGGGTCGTCGGAAATCTTCCACTGCCGACACACGGAGTGAAACGGAATCGAAGACCCCAGGTGCGCGCGTGGATCGCCGTTCAAACCGATCAGCAGATGAAATGACGACAGCTCGTCGTGGGTCAAGTCCAACGCCGAAGGCGCTAGGTCTCCGTGGTCCAATCCCTTGGCCCGCAAGACCTCCAGCCAACGGGGGTCGACCTTGTCGGCTACGTTCCATCCAGCACTGGAATAGTCACCGAATTCATCAAAACCCTTGCGAGCAAAAGCCTCGGCCATCAAGCCGGCTCCGTCGTTGCGTTCATCGAGGAAGAGGATTCGGTACTTCTTGGCTTTTTTGGTCTCACCCGTTACCGCGAATAGCGTCTCTTCACAGAGGTTCTTGGCCTGGTCTCCCACCCGGCCCAATCGGTTGAAGATCACCAACAGGGAGAATAAGGACCTCAAATCTTCCCCACCCTTTTCGCCCAGCTCGATCAGATCGGCGAAAACGCTGCGGAAAGTGGTTTCGATCGGTTTGGCCATCGCCACCGTGCCCCGGGCGAGTTCGGCGTTGCCTTCGACGAAGGCCTTGACCGCCTGGGCAAACATCCGTCGAGACGGCTCGGCCATCAAGCCGATATCGCGAGCAATCCGCTCCGACGGTGGCCCCTGGAGCTGCTCCGTATGCCGGCCCAGGCTCACCGCGTAATCACCGACCCGCTCAATTTCGAGGGTCAAACGTAAAACCGAAGATACGAATCGCAAATGACCTGCGTTCGGCAGGTGCCGGGCGACGAATGCATGGCATAAACGGTCGATCGCCCGGACTTCACGGTTGATCCGTAAATCACCCAAAACCACTTCGGAGGCGAGTTCGTGGTTGTGGGTCAAAACCGCGTGGACCGAGTCCTCGAGCGCCTGTTCGACGCGACCGCCAACGACCTGGATACGCCGACGAATTTCCCCCAGGTCTTGCTCTAACCGTTCCTCATAGTGGCTCATGAGTTCGAGTTCCTTTCGATCAGCCGTGGGCCGCGGCCGGATTGCTCTCCCCGACTTCGGTCGACTCACCGGTATCGGTCGCTTTCGGCTCGGAGTCTGCCGGTCCGTCGGCCGCGGGAACGCCTCCGTCACAGCTCACCGGTTTCGACGGCGCGTAACCTTTGTCGGAAATGATGCATTGGCCGACGTCCGACAAAACCCAATCGAGGTAGTCCTTGACCACCCCTGTGGGCTCTCCCGAGGTGTACATGAAGAGCGGCCGGGCAATGGGATAAGTGCGGTTCACGGCGGTCGCCACGGATGCGACTACGCAATCCCCACCCTCTTCGGTGGTGATGCAAGGCATCTTGACGTGGTGGCCGGCATAGGCCAATCCGCTATAGCCGATCGCGCAGGGCGTGTTCTCCACCAGGTCGACCACATCCTTAGAGCCGTGCATGTCGCGGGTTCCCAAGCGGAAGTCGCGCTCTTTGCCGAGCACCGACTCTTGGAAGTAGACGTAGGTCCCGGAATTGTTCTGCCGGGAGACCACCACGATCTCATCGCTGTCACAGCCGGGAACCTCGACCCCGAGGTCGCTCCATTTGGTGCTGGTGCCACCCTCCCCGTAAATATCGGCCAGCTGCGCGATCGACATCGCATCCATGGGGTTGGAGGGATGCAAGAACACCGCGAGGGCGTCAAAACCCACCACGTGCTCGACCGGATCATGTCCGTTGGCCCGGGCTTGCGCGAGTTCTGTGTCTTTCATCTTGCGGCTGGTGTTGGCCAAATCCACAGTGCCGTTGATCATCGAGGAGATACCGGTGCCGGAACCACCACCGGAGACCGCCACGGCGACCTCGGGATTGACGTCCTTATAAGCCTCGGCCCAAGCCTGAGCCACATTCACCAAGGTGTCGGAACCCTTGTTCTGAATCACTTTTCTAGAGCCCGACGAGCCGTCGGCACTTCGGTCCGCGGGTCGTCCGCAGGCCACTGGCAGGATAGCCGCGAGGGCGATCAAAACAAGCGTCTTACGCATGATTTCTTGTCCTTTGTAGAGGGAACGCCGTTCGGCGTCAACGCTGAAGGCACCGGTAGGCAGGATCTGGTGCCGCGTGGCCCTATTTTGGCCGGCTCAGGGAGTTTTGTAAAGAACGGAGCAACACCGGCTCAATCTAGCTCAAAAAGGCGAGACAACAGCAATTGGAGCGGAAAACGTCCCAGACTGCCTCCGACGGCCGCGCTTTCGTTGAACGCCGTGACCGGGTCCGGATCTAAACCGTCACCCCAGATCACCACCGGTAAGGGGTCGGCAGCATGCTGACCGCTTTCCGATAGGGTCGCGTGGTCGCCCGACACGGCAATGCGCAAAGGACCTTTCCACTGGCCGAGCAATTCCTGCCCCAAGGCCTGGTCGATACGTTCGAGAAAGTTCGCTTTGAGGTCGGGCCGACGATCGTGGGCGGCGATGTCCGCTCCCTTTAGATGCACGATGACCAAGTCCTTCTCCGCCAACACCTCACGGGCCCGGCGGAACTTGAGGCCTAAATCCGTATCCAAATTGGCGGTCATGCCCGGTTCGCGGACGATCTCGGCTCCGAGCCATTGAGCAAGCCCCAGCACCGTGCGATCACCGCCGACGCAGGCCAATCGGAGAGCCTCCCCCCTCACCGCCAGCGGATTCAAAAGATGGATGCGTCCTGCACCGCGGCTCAAGATTCCATTGGCAGGCTTCAGACCACGCTCAACCCGCCGCTGGTTGATGGGATGTTCGGACAAGACTTTCCTAGCCTCGAGTTCAAATAGGGCCAACAATCGGGCCGTCAAGACCGCCCTGGCATCGTTCGGATCCATCGGCCGCGGTACTTGAGCGCGGCAGGGGGCGGCGCCGTCACCGGGGTCGCTGCCGAGAATTGCCGAACTCAAACCTTCGCCCCGTAAGACCACGGCCAACCGATGCTCGGTCGCCGCCCGGACCAGGATTCGTACCCCTTCGAAGCGACCCCGGGGAAGGGTCATGCGGTCCAGCGCCTGGGCCAGCTCCTCGGCATCGCCGCGAATTCGACCCGCCCGCCGATCCAAAACCGCCCCGTCTTCGTCGAAGGTGGCAAAGTTGGCCCGCAGGGCGATGTCGTGCATTTTCAACTTCAGTCCGGCACCCACGGCCTCCACCGGCCCCCTCTTGAGAGCGGCCGGCGATTGTCCGAATAGGGCCAGGCTACCGGCGGCGGTATCGGGCACCACGCCAGGAGCCACCGGATCCGCCAGACCCACCTGTCCTTCGGCGGCCAGACGATCCAAATTCGGCGTGTTCGCAGCCTCCAGGGGAGTACGACCGCCGAGGGCACGCACCGGGCGATCCGCCATGCCGTCGATGACCAAGAGCACGGTAGGAATACGACGAATCTTGGACGACACATCAAATAGGCCCTTGGGCAAGCGCCTGCGCAGCAGGGTGGTGATCACCCGCAAAGACTCCACCGGCGCGTCACCGCTGGTGGTGCTGATCAGCGGAATATCCTCCGATTCCGCTTGTTCGAGCATGAAATCGTGCAGCACACGGATCGATTCAAAGCTCTCGATATATCTTTCCGCAACTCGCTGCCCCTGTCGGGTACGGGCAAAAAACCGCCGTCGGTGGGTTTCCGCGTCCGGAGTCGCGAGCATCAGCGGCACCTGATAACAGGAGCTATCGAGATCCGGAAACGGCACCACCGGCGGCAGCAGGTGCACGCCCTCCACCAAAATGCTCTGGCCCTCGGCCACCGCCCGCTCCACCACCGCCCTAACCCCGACGCCGACCCGCACGGCTTGCTCCTGAAAGGCATTCAACAATGCGTGGGACGGATCGTCGTCCTCATCGTAAAAAGGCAGCTGACTGGCGGCGAAGCTCGAGCCGTGGATGACCGGCAAGATTTGAGGCGAAAACACCATGCGCATCACTTGACGGATGGTGTCGGTGGCGATCACCCGATAGATCCGCAACATCGGCGCCAGATCCAACGCCAAGGTCGACTTGCCCGTGCCGCTGGCACCGCCGATGTAGATCGCAATCGGTTTCGGCAGATGGTGCACCCGTCGCACCATGCGGTAACGATTGGCCGCTTCTTTGCCCTCCACCCTCTGCAGCAGCTCGGCCACCCGCAAGGCCAGATCACCGCTGTCCAGCTGATCCACCCCCTCTGCGCGCAATTCGCCTTCCAAAGTCATCACGTGCCGGTAGGAGCGATCGAAATCCAAACCCGCTCCGCTCAAGCTGCGGGCCAGCAGGCCGCGTGAAAACGGTTGCACCTGGTCGCCCCTCGAGACCACGATGCCGGCCGGTGGAGCGGCTGCCGCGACCAGTGAAACCCGGCGGGCGGCGTCGGCGCCCAAGGAGGTCTCCGTCAGCTCCAGGATCAGATCCCACAGCTCCTCCGACGAAACCTCATGGCGATCGGTCAGACGCCCTTTGACCGCATGGGCCACGGCATACGCGTCATCGAATTCGAGCCCTCTCTGCATCAGCTCGTGGGTCACCACACCGCGCATGAAGGGCTGACGACCCTGGGGTGAGATCACCGTCAACGACGCTTTCCGACGATTCTTGGCAGATATCTTCTTGGCCATGGGGCTTGGGGCTCCGTTTAAATTCAGACTCCGGCGCATTCCGCCGAGGCGTGAGGCACGACATCGAGTCTATCGAGCTTAGGTGGGCCCAAGCCTAGGGTTTCCGGAGAGGGTATCGCAAGGAGCAAAAGCACCCCCATAAAGGCGCCCATAGACGTGCCGTAAAACAGGGCCGGGCCTGCGTCACAGATGTGGGGAAAGACTTCAAAGGGAATCAGTCGAGATTA
>CBDUGP010000020.1:0-96269 GCA_965366625.1 uncultured bacterium | reverse complement strand
GTTTTGAGGCGGCCCTAGCCGTGCTGGCGCGCTCCGAGGGACGCTGGGCCTGGAGCTACGAGCTCGATACTCTCGAAGGAGACGTCCGGCGCAGCCTGGCCATCCGGCTCCACGTGGAAGGCGACCCCGGCGGCGCCCGCAGGGAGCTGGAGCGTGCTCTCGCGGCCTACGACCGCGCCGCATCTATCGCTCCCAGCGATCCTCAAATCGCGCGCTCGGCCTCGCAAGTGGCAGCTCTTTACGCGACGTGGGATCTGCTCACCGGCGAGGACCTCCGGCCGGTGCTCGAACGCGGTCTGCGGAGTGTCGGGCAAGCCCTCGAGGCCGATCCGGAAGATGCCCGTTCTTGGCTTTGGCAGGCACGACTCGAACGGCTGGCGGCGCGGGCACTGCAGCTGCGCTCGGAAGACCCGAGCAGCCACCTGGACGCGGCTGAGACCGCCGCCGTGCGCGCTGCGGAGTTGCAACCGGATCCTTCCGAGGCCCAGCGGGAGCTCGGAAGAATCTTGTGGGCCCGGGCACAGTGGCAGCGGGAACAGGGCGAGGACGTGACCGCTGTGGTGGAGTCGGCGATCGCGGCTTTCAGCCGAGTGCTGCCGGCGTCCCGCGACTACGCCTTCTACGTCTCCCTCGGCTCCGCGCACATGACCCTGGGCGACTATCGCTCCGAACGGGGAGAATCCGCCGCCGCCGCGAGCTTCGATGAGGCGATCACCGCCTACCGTAGCGCCACGGAGTTTCACTCCGAGCCTTTCGCCGCCCTGAGCAACCTGGGGGTCTGCCTGTTCAAGAAGGCCGGGCTGCCTTCGACACGAGATCGCCTCAACGCGCTGCGCCGGGCCGCCGAGGTCTTCGAGCAGGCCCGCGGTCTCGATCCCCGCCATGTCGCGCCCCCCTACTACCTCGGCCAGATCTATCTGCGGCTCGCCCAGGGAGGGAATCCGGCGAGCGGGCTCCTGGGCAAGAACGTCCACCGCGCGCTCGACAGCTACCGGCGGGCTCTCGAGCTCAACCCCGGGATGGTGGTTTTGCACAACGCCATCGCAGAGGTGTATCACTTGCAGGCTGTTCACACCTGGGAGCAGGGCGGGGATCCAGAGCCGGCCTTTGCCCTGGCCCGAGAGCAGCTCGCCGTGGGTCTGGCCGAGGCACCCGGGCACGCGCTATTCCACCAGAACCTGGCCTGGACCGCCTACTTTCAGGGCAAGGTCCGGCTGCGTTCGGGGCGCAACCCCGAACCCTACCTCGACGAAGCCTTGAGCCACGCGGAGCGGGCCCTCGAGCTAGCCACCCTGCCGGAGGCGATCTTGTGCGTCGCCAGTGCTTATCGCTTGAAAGCCGAAGCCGTAGTCAAGGAAGGCGGCGACCCTTCCAGTCGGCTCGAACAGGCGCACGAGGCCCTGAGCCGGGTGCTGAAGCTCAACCCCGATCACCCCGAGGCATTCCGTTCCTTGGGCCGGCTCTACACCCTGGAAGGCCAGTGGCGCGCCGCCACTGGCGGTGACCCGCTACGGGCCTTCGAGCGCGCCCGCGAGGCCTTGGATCGCGCGCTTGTCCTGGAGCCCAACGTGGCCTACTTTCACCTCGCTTGGGCCCGATGGGCGCTTGAGCGTGATCGCCGGCAACCTTCGGTCGAGATCCGTGAGCTGGGTCTCAAAAGCGTCGAAAAGTCCCTTGAGCTGCGGCCGGGATGGCCCGAGGCGTTGGACCTTCGGGCAACTTGGCCGGCAACGCCCGCAAGCGGCTCGCTCAAGGCGGCTCGACGATGATGTCCACGACCCGCGTGCCTCCCGATTCCTGGGTCAAGGGGCGATTGCGCGGAGGATCCAATCTGATCCACAACTTGTCCTCGAGCTTCAACCCCTTGGTTTGTTTGTGGGTCGAGCCGGCTGCGATTTTTATCGGGGCGGGGGCTGCCCTCTTGTTGGAGGGAAACACCGAGAGCGCAACGTCCTCGTTGACCACGTTCTTGGCAAAATGGAGGGTCACTGATCCCCTAGGCGCCCAGAGCTGGGTATGAAGCTCGGGTCCGTCTTGGCCCTGCTCAACGGAAAAACCCACACAGTCGACGCCGTGCCTGGCGACGGTCAGCTGAAGATCGACGAACAAGTCATAGCCCTGCCCGATGTCCTTCCTCCGCTCGACTCTGAATTGATAGATCCCTTGGGTGGCCTTGTGCGGGACTATTCTCTTTTTTTTCTGGGAGTCCAAATCCCCCGGACTGTCGAAGGGTGAGTCGTAGGGAAAAATCACTCTGTACCCACTCAGCTCGCTGCTGAAGTAGATCTCCGCCTCCCGCTTCACCGCCGGTGCGAATAGGGCCAAATCTCCCTGCATGTCTTTCTTCTGGATCAGAATCTTGTGGTGGGTCATCTCTCGCCTCCTTAGAGCAGATTTTTCGAAGAGCCTATACCTCTCGGCTCTTCAACCGGTAGAGCAAACCCCATACCAAGAGCTAGCGGCGGCCCTAGATCGGTGTAGCACGGGAGTGGAAGGGGACACCGCGGGGATCTTTGACGTAGATGGACGTCAATCTACGTTTGATTTCGCTATGGAAGGCCTCTCCACCGTGGCATCCTGCCCCGAAGGGCTCGGCACAGCCTGGTTTTCCTGCTTCCGACGCGTTGGCACAACCGTTGCTGAAGGCTAGGTCGCGACCCGGACTAAGACCGGGTCGGCAAGGTAAACCTCTTCCTAATTGGAGATGACCATGACGACCAGAAAACTAAGCTCGCTCGCTGCGTTGGCCTTGTTGGCGCTCGTGCTCGCCGCGCCGTCCGCTCTCTTGGCGCAGCCAACCCGTACGGACTGGCAAATGCACAGGGGCCAAGGCGTTCTCGACCTCGCGCAAGCCCTCCCGAGCCATGGCGACGTGGCAGCGTACGCCCTGGCGGAAATTCCTCTCGAGGGCGACCCCGGGTGGACCGTAGCACCGAATAAGGACACGATCGGTTTTCAGGAGAGTTCGTTCATCCCGGGCGGGAAATGCATGAGGGCAGTCGACTATACCTACTTCCAAACCTTCGTCACAGTTCCACCCAACACGGCTGTTAAACAGTTCTCTATCGAATTTTCGGGCATGGACGATGGTTCCCGAATTTCGATAAATGGAGTCGTCGACCCTGAGAGCTACGTACGGCTCAACGAGAGCAGCACTAAGAACCTCGCCAACAAGATCAGTACGGGCCGCAACCGCATCGTCATTACCCAAGTAGACGACTGCGCCGTGCTCAACAATCTCAAGTCTGCAATCGTGAAGCTGAACGGTAGTCCCGTGGTCGTGCAGCCCCCGCCTCCCGCCTGTCACGACGCCTCCGCACAGTTTTCATTGAGCAGCAACCCCAACGGCGAATGGACGTACGGATGGTCGACCACACCCGGTGGCACGCTCACGACCTTCTCGAAAAGCGCTACGGGACCGCTCGAGCCCGGAGCCGGTGCGGTTTCTTATTGGAATACCGGCGCGCCCAGCTGGGACGCGTATCACTCCGTATTTTCCAACCAAACGGCGACCCCGAGCACGGTCAGCCAAGGCCTGGTCGTCGAGCCTTGGACGCTGGTCTTGCACCCTGCCAACGACGGTAAGCTCGCCGTTGCGCGCTTCACCGCGCGCTCGGACGGCCAATACTCCGTCTGGGCCGGCTTCAAGAACCTGGACGCCCAGGCTAAGAAAACCCAGGCACTGGTCGCCCGAGGTGGGGTGACGGTACATCAGCAGATCCTGACCGGTGCCAACGCGTCGAGCACCAACAGTTGGACTTTTACCCTCCGCAGTGGGGAGACCATCGACTTCGCGGTTGGCAACGGAGGGGACGGATTCGGAGACGACTCGGTCCAGCTGGCTGCGACCGTCGTCCGGACCGGGGTGCCCGCGGCGCCGTAAAGCAACCCGCGGCCGAATCTGACTGATGACGTCGCCCGTGGCGCCGTCATCAGTTAGGACCCGGCGCAAAGGGGCTACTTATTCAAGCGCCGCCGCAGCGCCCGGGCCGAGACCTCGAGCTCCCGGGCCGCGGCGGCGATGTCGTTGGGGTGCTGGTCGAGAGCCTGGCGGATCGTGGCGTCGTCTAAGTCTTCGGCGGTTTTCAAGGTCGGGTGTTGGCGGATCAGATAATACAGAGACGGACGGGTGATGCCCAAGGCGCCAGCCGCTGCCGCCGGCTCGAAGCGATGGGCCCGCAGGGCAGCTTCCAGCTCCGCCGCTCCAACCTCAGCGGGACGGCGGCGGCGACCGGGGACGGTGGTCTCGGATGCATTGGCCGACTCGAACGCTTCGTCCGCCCGGCTCGCCGCCAGCAGGCGCTCCACACGCGGCCCGGCCACCAGCTGGTCGCGACCGCGATTGTCGATCACCAGCTGCCGCACCACATTGCGCAGCTGCCGGACGTTGCCGGGCCAGGGACAGCCGAGCAGACGGGCCGCGAGGCCGGCCGGGAACCACGGCGGTGCTTCAGGATTGAAGCCCTCGAGCCGGCTCTGCTCTCCGAGCGTCGCGAACTCTTCGCGGGCAAAGAGCAGGAACAGCCGACCCACGTCGTCCAGGCGCCGGCGCAGGGGCGGCAACCAAATCTCGTAGGCCGCGAGGCGATGGAGCAGCGGTTCCTTGAAACGGCCGTCTCGCACCCGGGCCTCGAGGTCGGCGTCGGTCGCAGCGACCAGCCTGACGTCCACCTTCTGTGCCTGCTGCGATCCCAGCGGAAAAATCTCTCCCGTCTCCAGAGCGCGCAGCAACATCGCCTGCACCTCGGCCGGAGTCTCTGCCACCTCGTCGAGGAATAGGGTGCCACCCTGGGCCGACCGGAAGTAACCGCTCTGCCCAGAGCCGGCACCGGTGAAGGCTCCTTTGACGCTGCCGAAAAGCTCCGCGGCGGCCAGCGAAGGCGGCAGGGCGGCAAGGTTTACAGCCATGAAAGGGCCCGCCGAGCGCCGCCCCCGGCGATGCAGCGCCCTCGCCGCCAGCTCTTTGCCGGTGCCCGATTCGCCGCGCAGCAGCACCGGCACCTCGAGATGGGCGACCCGTGCGACGGCCGCCCGAACCTGCGTCATGGCGGCGCTCGCACCGGCCATCCGCTCAGGCTCAGAGGGCTCGCCGAGCGTCGAATCCTCATCCGGCAGAAGGTGGATAACGATCACGATCCGACCGGCAAGCTCCACCACGATTCCGGCGCTGACCTCTTGGGCCGACAAACGCCGCGGCGATTCCACCACATCGCCACCGACCTGCACGCGAATGGGGCTCTGGGTCGAGTCGAGAACAAGCCCGCCGTCGCCGTCGGGCTCCAGCAAGATCGGTTGCCGGCTGAGATAGGGATCCTCCAGCGGCCGGCCCCAGGCGCTGCCGAGCTCGGCGAAATCAGGCTCACCCCGCGAGAGCCGTACAACCTGCCCGCGGTCAAGCTCCGGCAGCAGCACTCTCTCGCCGATCCGTCGCGGGTCGGGATGACAAGCGATCGTCAGCGCCTTCAGCTCGCGGACCCCGGCCGGACCGCGGTTTTCTCTGGGCTTCTTGGTCGTGGAATTCCAGCGCATGGTTGGTTACTTATCCTATCCGAGAAGGGTGAGCCCCGCGGGAGGGGCTCTTCCCAGAAGGCCTCACAACTTCAATACCGTCAGCTTCCGTCCTCGGTGCTCCTCGGTGCTCCTCGGTGCTCCTCGGTCTCCCGAGAGCACCGCTCGTCCATGGGCGGGGCGTCGGTGCGTAAATCGAAGAGGATCAGGGTGCCGGTCGGCAGCTCCAATCGGTCCAAGTAGTCCGAGAGCTGACCCAGTCCAGCTTGCAGAGGGTCGCCACTCCTGTTGCGACGGACCTTCAGCTCGACAGCGGCCTGGAGATCGCCAACCCCCAGGCGGTCCAGCAACGAATCGAGTCGGTCTCTCGACGCCGGATGAGGATTTCTTTGGTCACGAGCAGATGATCGCCCGTAATGTCCTGCGCTCGATCAGGCACCACCGTATCGATCAGCTGACGGGCCAGGGCGTTCACCAGCCAAGGCTGACTGCGGGTGAACTCGAAGGCCGCCGCTTTGACGTCGTCGATGAAGACTTGGCCCGTCTCCGCAGGCCCGCAACTCGACGTCCCGCGGGCAACATGTAGTGTCGTTCGGGCCGGCAGGGTCCCGCGGTGTTGAAGAATTGTCGCGCCATGGGTGGATTTTATCCCAGGGCACCTTGCGACCGCCTCATGTGGTCGTGGGCGTGTTCGGCGAGCCAGGCTGGAGACCTTGAAATCTCCGCAGCTATCGACATAGGGTCTCGCCACACCGACCCGTCCTATCTTCTTGGGCCGTCGACGCTTCGCCAATCTCCCTCGAACCGAACGTCTGGAGTAGTCTCATGCAACAGCCTCTTATTCTCACGGCGGCACTCTGGCTGCTCGCCGTCGCCGCAAACGGAGCCGACGAGCCCCGCGCCGTGGCGACGTATGACATGGCCAATGACACCATCGCCGTGATTTTGAACGACGTCCGGTATCCTCTCGACGACTTCGATTTTCCCGCCAATACGACGCACATCAATAACCTTTACATCGGCTTTCACGACGGATTGACCGGTTATTATTTCAACGACTTCGTGCAGGGCGGGAATTCGTCTCTGGTGTTGATCGGTGGGGTTGTTCAGGCCGGGTCGGCCCCCGACCAGAGCATCGCCATGACGTTCGCCGACGCCGACCCACCGGCGCGATTCACCATCGAGCTCTTGGTGGAGATGCTCGGCAACGGAAGCCATGGGTTGCGCTCGACCGCAACCATCACCAATTTGCTCGATGGCTCCTCCCTCGAAAACACTAAATTTTACGTCTTCAGCGACATTGCGATCACCGCCAGTGAATCGGGCGATATTACCGCTTACGATGCATCGAGCGACATTTTTTATGCCTATGACGACACCAACTCACCCAACACCTGGTTCGGCTGCCACGGCAATGGCGACTACCCCTTTTATTATGCCGGTCTGCCCTATGAAGGGCCTCCCGGCTTAGCACCTTTTCACGCGGCCATCGTGGCGGGAAACAACCTCACCAATGTGGTCGACAGCACGCCCGAAGATCAGGTCGCGGGCTGGAATTGGGATACCGGCACCATCACCAACTCGGCCACCGTCGGCTTTGCCGTCGCGGCGCACGACAGCTTGAACAACCTGGTAGTCGCCCTGGAGTCGTCCGTGCCCGAGTCGGCCGTCGTCGTCTTCGTCGACGGATTTGAAAGCGGCGACACCACCGCCTGGGACGGCTGAGCCGGATCTAGTCGGATCAGCAGTCTGGCCGAGCCAGTATCTATATGCCTAGGGATTACTGATATAAAGAGAAATAGTGTGTTTTTGACATTTATCTCTTCTATATCTACAATCCATCCCTCAACGCCACGACTAATCGGCTGAGGACGCAGCATGAAAGATCGGTACGACGAACCTTGGAAGGACGCTCTCGACCTCTACCTGCGTGAGTTCTTCCAACTCTTCTTCCCAAAGATACATTCCGACATCGACTGGACCCGGCCGGCCGTCGGGCTCGAGCAAGAGCTTCGACAGCTCTTTCCAGAAACCGAATCCGACAACCGGGCAGTCGATAAATTGATCCGTGTTCGGACTCTCGGCGGTCAACCCGTAGACGTCTTGGTCCACATCGAGGTGCAATCCCAACCGAAAAATGACTTCGCCCAGCGCATGTACGTATACAACTACCGCACCTTTGATCGATTTCAAAAAGAAGTGGTGTCGTTGGCTGTTCTGGCCGACGAGAGCCCGAGCTTCCATCCCCAGAGGCACACCGCGTGCAGCCGTTGGGGGTGCCTATCGTTGCTCGTCTTTCCCACCATCAAGCTCAGGCAGTACAATGAGCGTTGGGGCGAACTCGAAGCGAGCGACAACCCGTTCGCCGTCGTGGTCATGGCTCATCTGAAAACACAGGCCACCCGCAAAGCCCCCGACGAGCGATTCCGGTGGCGCCTTAAGATCACCCGGGGGCTTTACGAGAAGGGCTACGACAAGAAAGACGTTCTCCAACTGCACCGCTTTTTGGACTGGATCATGACCTTACCCGAGCCACTACAACAAAGCTTGAAAGAGCACATTCGCGAGATCGAGGAGGAGAAAAACATGCCCTACGTCACCACCTACGAAAGAGACGGCATCCAAAAAGGGATCCTCTTGGGACGACAGGAAGGACTCGAAGAGGGTCGGCAGGAAGGTAGACAGGAAGGTAGACAGGAAGGTAGACAGGAAGGTCAGCTGGAAGGAAGACGTTCTTCGATCCTCGCCATCTGTAAAACGCGGGAGCTTGCTCTCTCTGAGGATCAACGACGGCGCTTTCGAGATTGTACCGACCTCGATCGTCTCCAAACCTGGCTCATCCGAGCTGCGCTCGCCGACTCCGCCGACGAGATCTTCGCCGAGGATTGACGGCTTGCCTTCCGAAGCTCAGATTCCTGACCTCCTGGCCGAGCTCGGTGCGCAGACGGCTTCTTCCTGCAAACGCACCCGAACACCGAGCCGGCTGCATCTCGAAGTTAGTGGGGTCGGCAAGCTGCGGTTTCCCGTTCCCCCTTCCCAGGCTCAGGCGCTGTGTCGGGTGGCCCGTCCCGCTCGTTATGGTTATAAGGAAAAAACGCTGCTCGACCGCCGTATTCGGGATACCTGGGAAGTCCCGAGAAAGCTTGTGAAGATCGACCAGGAAAGCTGGCAAGAGACCTTGACCCCGGTGCTCGCGTCCATCGCCGAGGAGCTGGGCATTGCCTCGGGATCGCAGCTGAACGCCGAACTCCACGCCCTACTCGTCTACGAGCCGGGGCAGTTCTTTCAGCCTCATCAAGACTCCGAAAAAACGGACGACATGATCGGCACCCTGGTCGTGACCCTGCCCAGCAAGTGTAAGGGTGGTGCGTTGGTCGTGAAGCATCAGGGCAAAACAACCACCTATTCCGCTACCGGCAAGCACCTATCTTTTGTCGCGTTCTACGCGGACTGTCTCCACGAACTCAAACCCGTCGAGAAGGGCTACCGGATCTCACTGACCTACAACCTCAGCCTCAGCGAAAGGCAGGATGTGGATCGTGCGGCGGCAGCGAAGAATTCCCAGAGTGTGCCTTCGTCGGTGACTCGAGCCCTCACCGAATCTTTGCGAAAACATTTCGAGACGCCGCGAGCGGCGGGCAGCAGCTGGAATTCCGAGGCCTTGCCCAAGCCGCCGGCCCATCGCCTGGTCTATTTACTCGACCATCAATACACCCAGCGTGGGCTCGACTGGCATCGACTCAAAGGCAAAGACCTCATTCGCTCCAAGGCACTACTGGCTGCTGCCGAGGCCTACGGTTGCGAGGCCATGCTGGCCCTGACCGAGATTCGCGAAGTTTGGCATTGCATGGAACCGGGCTGGGATGAGCCGTATCACCAACGACGCAGAGCCTGGCAGCGAGGGGATGACGACGAGTGGTACGACGAGGAGCCTGAAGTGGTCGGTCCAGACGATTACGAACTCATCGATCTAATCGACTCGGAAATCCAGTTGACCCATTGGCTCGACGTGGCCGGCGACCGTGCCGGGCCGGCGGTCACCGCGGTCGAATCCTACGAAGTTTGTGCGTCGACCCCAACCTCTGAGTTGCGTGCCTATTCGTCGGAATACGAAGGTTTCATGGGCAACTACGGCAACACCATGGATCGTTGGTATCGACGCGCCGCGGTCGTGCTCTGGCCGGAGAAAATGAGCTTTCTCGTCCGGGCCGAAGCCTCCGCAGCCTGGGCTTTGAAGACCCTGAGCCGTCATCTCCAAGCTGGTAAGGTTGCAGAAGCACGAGATAAGGCCGTGTCCATGCTGGCTGTTTGGCCACACGTCGCCCGGTCCGAAGAAGGGATGCTCGGCTTGGCCGACACTTTATTCGTGGCTACCGGATTGTCCGACCCCGAAATCGCCGAGGCTCTCCTTCAACCCTACTGCCTGGAAGCCTTGGCGCCCAAGCACGCTCAGGCTCTCACGAACTTAGTGAAGGCCTACGGGGTCGATTGGGCCTGGGAGCTGCTCGCCCATTGGAGCGACTCCGCTCCCCGATATATTGCAGCGTTCAAAGGTATGGACTCCGCGAAATTCGTCGCCTCGATGCCCCGGCTTTGCAAGCGGTTGCTCAAGGCGGACCCGTCCCTAGGTCGCGTGACCACCGAACTCCTGCTCCAAGATCGCTGGATCTGGCTCCAAGACAAGCTCACCAAGGGCGTCCGCGGAGATCGCCCCAGCCGGCGCGCCAAAACGATTCCCAAGCTATCCGAGCCTATATTCAGCATGCTCGAAACTGCCGCGAAGGTTGAAGAGCACTCCCTGCAAGACGAGATCCTGAGCTTCGTCACCGGCGACAAAATGTCCCGATTGCTTCCTGCCCTAGTCCTGATCCTGCGCAAGGCCAAAAAGAGCAAGTCGTCCCTGGACGCCGACGCCCTCGGTCTCGAAGAACTACGGCAACACTGCCTCCAGCAGCTCCGGGAGCGTTTGAATAAAACCTCGCGCAGCCCGGACGACTGGTCCATCACCCCACCCAAGGGCTGCCGATGTGAACTCTGCGATACCCTCGGCTCGTTCCTTGCCGACCCGTCCAGGCAGCGATTCGATTGGCCCATCGCCAAACAGAAAAGGCGACATATTCACAACATTCTCGACGGAAACGAGCTACCGGTAAGCCACCAAACCTGGCGCTCCGGCAGCCCCTACACGTTGGTCCTGAACAAATTACCGACCCTACACACCCGTGAATCGGATCAACGCAAGGCGTGGGAGGCCGACCTCGAATGGCTGATGGAGCAAGATTTCACAGGGTGATGCTCGGCTCGTCGAGGTGCAGCGAAAAACATTGCGGAGGCTCCGCACTGATCGGTCCTAAGGCCGTCCGCGGTTAGCGCCGGCGGCATCGGCGTTTTTTTGAAGGAGCCCCTCCGGAGCCTCGACGTTCGCAGGCTTAGAGCTTCACACCTAGTCCACCCCGTGGAGACTCGGGAAGGACTTCTCAAGGTCCTCGGCGAGAGCCACCCCAACGCTTGGGTGCCCACCGAACCCCTCGATCGGAAAACCTTTCTTCTGGGGATCCAAGGCGGCTCTTCCGCGCCTACCGAGAACAAGCGCTGAGGAGCCGGTTCCGGGTTACATTTCGGTTATTTCAAGCCGGCCCGCCACGACATGCGGGCCGGGCTAAAGGTCATTGCGGGCAGCGGGATTCGCAGCGACGGAGCCTATGGTCACACCGCGACTGACAAAGCCAGTCGGTCAAACTGCAGTCGTCAAGGCATCGATTGTAATCGTTCAGGCAATTCTGTTGACAGGTCGACGCAGATTCGGTCCCGGCCGCCCTCGATTCGAAGAAGGCACCGTCACCAAACGACCATTCTGCAAATTCTGGACAATTTTGGATTTCGGACATCGCGGAGGCCTCCGAGTTCACTGCCGGCACTGCTCCCACGGAATTCTCAGCCGACGATGTGAGCGGAAGCAACACGGCGAAGGTCAATGCTACGAGCACGGGCATGATGGCAAGGATGTTTTTCATCTCAATTCTCCTGTCGAGCAACGGACGTCATTGTTCGTTCTCAATCACTGAAAATCCCCTTTCCGCCGATATGGGGGAGCTTGGCTGAAGTTTTTCTACAAACTTCTCTTACTCGACCATCTACCGGACTACTTCCGACGCTTAGCCACTTCTTCGACTACGCGATCCAAGGGTTCGAAAACCGGCTTTCCAACCAGCTCGGGCACACGTGCTCGCCGCCATCGATGATTTCCAGGCTGGACTGTCTGATCCCTGACGCCAATAAGTGGCTTCCCCCAACGACGAATTGCGTTTCAGTTATTCCAAGGTCCATGCCGACAGATCCCCCGACTCAAATCCATCGGCGAAGAGCACGGTCTGCTCCACCGCCCGAATCGTTGTGGCCACGGTTCCGGCGCGGCCGCAAGGATCCACCGCGTTCAGCCAAACCAAGTAGTCACCGGGTGGTAGGTCGAAGGCAGGGTCGACCGATGCCGTCAAGGAACCGTCTTCCGGATTCGCGTTCACTTCCATGACCAAACCGCTCGGCAAACCGGTCACGACGAAGCCCAGCTGCTCGATCGGATGATCGCTATCGTCGACGGAGCCCATCTCGAGATTCAAAACCGGTGTACCGATCGGTGCTTCCACAATGCCCACTGTCAGCGTCATTTCAGGGGCCGGCGAGCCCGGCAGCGACAGCTCCGCGACCACCAGGTCGTCCACTGAGCTGTAAAAAGAGGTGCCCGCCGGATTCGAGAGCTCACGCAATCCCAAATGGTGGGTGGTCTCGCTCTGCGGTGTAAATAGGGCCTGGACGAATCCTTGGATACCCCCGAGATCCTGAAGTTCGGCGATCGGTGGGGCGCCCGCCAGCACGCCGCTGGTATTGCCCGTACCGAGGTAGACCTGAAGGTCGGAAGCGCCTCCCGCTCCAGCTTCGTACAACAGCTGAACCAGGTAGGTAGCCGTGCTTTCCAGGAAAAACCCGGGGCTGATCAGCCAATCGTCGTTGACCGACGCCGGGTCGCCGAATTGAATGGCGTAATTCGTTGCATTCAACGACTCGAACCCACCGACGAAAACTGGATCCAAGGTTGGGTCGTTGGCCACCAACCAGGTCGCAAGCACTGGATCTACCCCGGCCCCGGCCAAATCCTCGACGGAAAAGCCCAAATCCGTGGGATCGATGGTGGTCGCGGCTTCAAACGTTTCGAGATAAGCAATCGTGCCGGGACACGCCGGATCCTGGGCGATGGTCAGCGCAAAGTGCCCCAATTCGGTGACGCTACCGGCGACTTCGTTGGTCACGGGGTCGAGAAGCTGATTCGGAACCAAGGTCCACGGCCCGGCCAAGGACGGGGCTTGGTAGAGCTTGATCAAGGTTTCCTGCTGCTCAACAATGTCCTCAGGGGTGGAATATTGAAAAGCGACCCGGGCCTCTTGCCAACCTACACGGTCGGTCGAGAGGGTCCAGCGCAGATTCAAGATATCGTTGCCGCTGCCGTCGCCGAGCCCGCTGATGCCGCTTTTGTCGGCGACGAAAACCACGGTTTCTTGGGATTCGCCACCGGTCCCCAAACCGGCCAGAGCATCGGCAAAATCGTCGTCCGAATAGTCAATGGCTGCCCTCAGTGAAGGCTGTAACAGGGTGGGCGGCACCTCTTCACCTCCAGGGCCGTCGCCGGGCGGGGTGAGCCCGAACGCCGGAGTGGTGCGGGTCACCTCGCCGATACCCGAGGCCAACCAATAACCGCCACCATAGGTCACGCCTTCCAAGAACGTACTCGTTCCGGAGCTTTCGACAATCCAAGATTGCCCTGTATTGGAGCTGAGAATGCGACCGTCTTGACCTACCGCCACGAAGCGGCCGTCACCGTAGAACACTTCGGCCAGGGTACCGCCTCCGACACTTACATCCGTCCACGAGATCCCACCGCTGGTGGAGCGCAGAATCGTGCCGGAATGTCCGACCGCGATCCACACCCCGCCGCCGTAAACCACACTATTGAGGGTGACACCGGGGCTGGGTGCCCGCGGAGTCCATGAGTCCCCGCCGTCCGGCGAAGTCAGAACCCTGCCGTGGATGCCGACCGCCACGAATTGAGGGAACCCCTGGACCACTGCCCCAGAGACATCTAGCAGATAGTCGTCGCTGCCTGTGGTTTGGCCCGACCACGACTCGCCGTTGTCCTGGGAGACATAGATTCGATCCTGCCAGTCGGAGCCGTCATAAAAACCGCCCACCGTCACCCAGCGTCCCCAGGCTTCGGTGATGCCCACGAGCACCGTGCCTGCACCGAAATCCGTGAAGATGGCGTCAGGCAGGCTGAGCACCGAGCGATTGCCGGCGGCCAACGTTTTGCCGCCCGAATGGGCGACCTCGAAGAGGCCGAGCACGGGAGATTGGAGAAACTGAGTCCAGGTGGCGCCATCGGCTGAAAAGAACACTCGATCCTGACCGACTCCCCAAAAGAAACCCGCATCCGACCAAGCCGCGCTGTAGATCGCCCATCCCGGATTATCGAGCGGAAAAACCGTCCACGGACCCACCGGTCCACCCATGGACTCGACACCCGTGCCGGTATCGAGCTTCTTCTGGGTCCGAACCTCGAGACTCAAACCCGGCATGTCCATAGATTCGGAGCCGGAGCTGGGCAGCAAGCGCACATCGAACGGTTGTTGGACCTCCAACAACGGCGGGACTGCCCCTATTGGCGCCCCTCCCGCCAAGCCCAGGATGAAGAAAACCGAGACAAGAGTGTGTGATGCGCGACCCAAGAAAGATGAAGTGGTGCTGCTAAGGTTTGTGCCGGCCATGGGATCCTCCCTTCAGACATGTTGAGGCGCAGAAGGCGCTTCAACAGCTAGTGGCGGAAGCCGGCCGAAAAAGGGGAAGACCCCAGACGAGAATTTCTAAAAAAGTAGGTCTTTTTCCAACCTGGTCCTTTTCCAACCTGGTCCTTTTCCAACCTGGGCCTTTTTCAACCTGGTCCTTTTTCAACGTGCTCTATCCAACCTGATCTTTCACCAACCACAGTTTTGGGGCGGAATGCCGCCGTTTTCTGAGCCGAAGGAGAAGGTATCGTCGAATAGGCAACCCAATTGATAGATGCCGCCCCCGGCCACGTTATTTCGAAACGAGGCGCAGGTGGAGGCGGTCCAGCCGGCGCTGACCAAAAGGATCGTCCGTGGCGACGCACCCACCCGGGCGCTGCAAAATTTTTGGCCGCCCAAATGGCGAAGACCTCCCAACGAATTGATGACCACCTTTTGGTTGCCCGCGCCGTCCCTGAATTGAACCAGATCCATGCCCGGGATCGGACCGGCCGTAAACTGAAAGGTCCCTCCTTGAAGGCCCGTCTGCATCAGGGCGCCGCCATCGGTCCGCAGCCCAAATCCATTGTCAAAGAGAATAGTATTCGCCGACATATCTAAATCCCCCTGCACATTCACACGACCACCGAGGATGATGGGCGCGCCACCGAATTGCAGCCCGGCCGGAATGACATCGAAGTGAACGGAAAAGATCTGCTCTCCCCCTTCCCGTCCGTCGAGGCTCGACACCTGGCTGAGCACCAACTCACCCTCGGCATCCCAAGCCCGTAGCTCAAAACTCGCCGGCTCCCCTTCCCAGGTTTGACTGTCGAGCCCAGCCAACTCGAGGGAACGACCGGGTTTGACACCGGTGTCGTAAATTCGCCGACCGGAAACGTCGAACGCTTCAAGACGCAAACGATCCACACGTTCGCTCGCCAGCTCTACCAGGATTCGCTCCTCCTGGAATCCCGTGTCCAGCTCCTGAGATTGAGCCCACACGCCGGTAGGGGCGACGAAAATCAAGACCGTGAAGATCAGCACCATAAAGGTCATACAAAAGGTTTTTGTGTTCATGATTTCCCTTCCATCAGATGTTTCGAGGAACGCAAAGGCGTTCATCCCTCATGGCGTCGAAACCCTGAAAAAGGGGAAAACTACTTGGAAGCAAATCAATCCGGCGGCCAAACACAGGTGATTAACGACGCTCGCATGGAGGGAAGGACTCTCCAGAGCCGGGACGGGCCGGCGCACGGGCTTCGCCGCATCTACGCAGAGGCCGATCTAGCGCCCAGGATCGATCTGACTCGAGAGGTCGACTCGCCGCGTGCCTCTTAGTCCCTGCGGGGGAGAGTCCTTCCCGGCCGTCATCGAGAGCTTGTTACCCAGAGTGAAAGTCGTGCTAGGGATCGTCGATCAGGGATCGAGGGGACGGGCAGGACGCACTCCGAGATCGGCGATGGCATTGGTTTCAGTGCCGTAGAGCCGGTAGGTGACCTTTGAAATCTGCGCGGTGTACCACCAACTTCCGCCCCGGGCCGTGCGCACGTCCGGGCTCGATTGATAGTTGGCGGCAACCTCCGGGTTGCCGTCACACCACTCCGACACGTTACCGTGCACGTCGTGCAGCCCGAACGCATTCGGGCGGAAACTGCCCACCGGCGCGGTCAAATAGTAGCCGTCATCGAGCATGAGGGAGTAGGACCATTCGGGATTGCCGCCGTTGTCCTTGAGGTGACGATCCGCGAGGTTGGCCACTCCGTTCAAAGACGACAGATCCGAGCCCGGCCACCAAGGCGTCTCCGTGCCGGCTCTGGCCCCGTATTCCCATTGGGCTTCCGTCGGCAAGCGCAGGTTGAAACGCCTCAATCGCAGATCGGCCTCCTTCCAGCTTACTTGCTCCACCGGATGCCGTTTCGTGGCGAGTTCTTCGTCGTTGAAGGGACCCGTTTCGGCGTTGTGCCGGCTAGGCCATTGACCCCCGGAGATCGCCGCCCACTGGGCCTGGGTCAGCTCAAATTTCGAGATCAAAAAAGGCTCCATTGCGACCTCGACCGGCGGCTGCGGACTGTCCCGACCCAGCTCGGCTTGGGGATCGAAATTGGGAGCGCTCGGGTCTTCTTGTTGGGACCCCATGAAGAAGCTACCACCCGGCAGCAGCACCAATACAATGGCAAAATCATCGGATAAAATAAGCCTTCCGTCCGCGGAACGCTGCGGCACCATGCCTGTGCCGAGCACCGCCAACTCCAACAATCCCGACCCAGGGTCCGCGCCCAAGGGCACTAAACCCACCTGCGGACGAAGTCCGGGCACCAGCTCGACGGCCTCTTGCCACCGAGCTGGATAGGTGTCGATCGACCTTCTGGCTAAGGATTCGGCGCGTTGCCACCGATCGGCGATTTCATCGACCAAGCTCACGGCGGGGTCGGGTCCCTCGTTCCAGGCATCTAGGGTGCCGACCAAACCCTCCAAGATCTCCTTCTGCCACGCCAACTGCACCACCTGCTGCTCGGTGAGGTTCTCCAACCTGGATCCGTCAGCGGCGATCTCCAATCGACGCTCCACCGCGAATAACGCTCGGCGATGGAGCTCCCGTCGCTCCACCAGCTCCCGCGCCGCTGTCAACCAAGCGGCCATGGCCGGAGCACGATCGGGATGGATCGGCCAGAGCTGCTCCGCTTCGTTCTTGAGCAATCGCAAACGCCGGGTGTCGGAAAGTCGTAACACCGCCTGACGCTCTTCTTCCGCCGAAGCTGCCAGGATTCGAGCTTCGTCTCGCTGAGCGACGATCTCGACCCGTTGGAACATAAGCAAGGCTAGGGAGACCATCATCCAAAGGATCATCGGCACAGAAACAGCCACCGCCAATCGATTCCGCCGAATGAACCGCCCCGCGACATAAGCCAAGGTCCGATCTCGAGCGATCACCGGATGGCCCGACTGAAACCGATCCAAATCCTGCGCTAATTGCTCAGCGGATACGTATCGCCCGTCCGCCGACGGATCCGTCGCCCGGGCAACAATCGCCGAAAGGTCCACAGGTATCACTCGGCGCGGGTCGGTTTCGGGCAGGTCGCGCAGTAAATATTCCAGGACTTTGCCGAGGGAGAACACGTCACTAGCGATGCCCAGCGGTTGGCCCGGGCTCATTTGCTCCGGGCTGGCGAACGCCGGAGTGAACGAGCCGTCCGCCAAATCGTCCGCCTGCCGACGTCCGGCGCCGTCGAGCCAGCGGGAAATACCGAAATCGAGGAGCTTGGGCTCACCTGAGGCCTGCACCAAGATGTTGCCCGGTTTGAGATCACGGTGCAGCACCATCTTGCGATGGGCAAAGTCCACCGCTCTGCAGACTTCACCGAAGAGTCGTAGACGTTCGCCGAGCGGCAACGAACGACGTCGACAAAATTGATCGATCGGCTCGCCCTGCACATATTCCATCACCAAATAAGCCAGTCTCTCGGAGGTATGACCGGCATCGTAAAGGCGGGCAATGGACGCATGCTCCAAGGAGGCGAGTATTCGACGCTCCTCCGCAAAGAGGCCTTCCGCCCTGGGATCCAAACCAGCGCGCAGGACCTTGATCGCCACCTGCCTTTCCAGCTCCCCATCGATTCGGTCCGCGAGGTAAACCTCCCCCATGCCGCCCCGACCGATGCATGGGCCCAGCCGATAGGGACCGAGTTCGGCACCCTCCAAATCGACTTCAAGTCGATCGTTTTCCAACCCTAAACTCGGTGGGTCGTCCCAACGACCATGTCGCGGCGACGAGAAAACTTCGATTTGCGAATCTTGAACACGGTCAGCCGCGCGCAAAAAAGTGCTCAGATGCCGGCCCATTTCGGGATCCCGTTCCACGGCCTCCTGCATCAGCCGATGTCGCTCCGCTTCCCCCAACGACTCCGTGGCCAGCAAGAGTTGGGAAAGACGACGCCAAAGATCCGGAGTTAGGTCCGCCTTCACCCCTGCCGACGTCCCAACGCCTGTTCAAGGAAAATGCGCGCCAGACGCCATTCGGTCTTGATCGTGCGATCCGACACCCCGAGCACCTCGGCGATTTCTTGATGACCCATCCCAGAGAAACACCGATACCTAGCCACCTCAGCTTGGCGAGGCGACAGCCTAGCCAGCTCTTCGAGCGCTTCATGAACCGCCAGCGTTTCGAGGAATTTCGGCTCGGCTGAAGGCTCACCAGAACCCAAAGCGTCCAAAGCAAGAGGCGCCTCCCCCGCTCCCCGCTTGAGCGCGACCTTGCGCCGCGCATGATCCACAAGAATTCGTTCCATGGTCTTCGCCGCAGCCGCCAGAAAATGCGCCCGGCTCTGCCAATCGAGCTTCGAATTCGCAGCCAAACGCAAATACGCCTCATTCACCAACGCCGTAGGCTGCAACGTCTGAGCACGACGCTCCCCAGCAAAGAAATAAGCCGCCTTACGCCTCAGCTCGTGCTCAAAATGCTCCAACAAACGACCCAACGCCTCGGAATCCCCTGAGCGGCAAGAAGATAGCAACGCCCGGGTCGAGTCGTCGCGACTGCGGCTTTTGTTCTCAAGACTCAATTGGTTTTCAAGACTCAACTGTTTCCCCCATGACGACCAGTCTTTCGATCTCCAGTCTATCGGCTCTGAAAAACGCCCAGAGAGTCCTTTTTACAGTGGATGGGACCAATCTCACCGACGACGCCGGACCTGCACCGTAAACCGGCACGATGAGAAGAAACGCGACGTCGGTCGGCCGATGGGCTCATCGAGCTAGCATCAAGTCTTGTCCACTCAACCAGTCTGTCCAGTCAAATCTCTGACGCTTCGACAACAGCCGCGACGGCCGCACACACATCCTTCACCAGGGCGGACCAGGCTTCTGCCGGCCCGGTTGGGTGGCGCTGGTTCACTTCCAGCTCGATGCCCAGGTAGGCCTGATCGGAATAGGATCGCCGCAGGCTGGTGGTTAGGCCGTCGGCTTTGCCCAAATAGGGGGCGTTGCGACGCTGCCGCAGGTCGGGCCGACGTTGGGCCAAGCTCGAGATCAGGTGGTCGACGATGGCGCGTTCTTCGGGCCGTCTGGAATCGTAGAGCCAGCCGATGTCGAAGTTTCGGGGTTGGTCGTTTAAGACAGGGGTGAAGCTGTGGATGCCCAGGTGCAGGACTCGGCCGCCTTCGTCGACGGCTCGAAGGGCTTTTTCCACCGCTGCGACGACTCGTTTGCGATGGGGATCGTAGTAGCGTTCGATCACTTCGGAGCGCTGTTTCGGGTCCAGCCGGCGGCTGATCTCGGAGAAACATTGGCGATGACCAGGGCTGCGGTTGGTGTCGACCAACAATCGCGTGACCTCGGTGGCGACCACCGGCACCCCCAGCTCGGTGGCCAGGGCGCGGCCGAGTTCGAGGGTGCCGGGGTCCCAGCCGCGGTGGCTTTCGAGCAAGGATTCGTGACCCTCGAAGAGCTCGCGATAGACCGGCGGCACCTCACGGCCGGCGTGCTCGCAGCTGATCACCGGCATCAAGGCTCGGCTCATGGACGGAAGAGCTGGTTGCGGGCTAGGCAGTCCGCGAGCTGTTGGTAAACCTCCACGATCCGTTCGTGATTCGGCGCATTGCCCAACGCCTTCCGGATGCGTGCCGCCACTGGACCCGCGCTCAACATGTCGTCGAGCACGCCTGTCCACGGTTCTTGGAGTCCGCCCCTGGCCACCGTCTGCTCGATCAGATGCCGCCAGATGTCGCCCGCTCGTTTGGGCGACGGGTCGAGCCCGAGGGCGCGCAAATAGTCGGCATGGTCGAAAACCGCGTCGGGTCCCAGCTCAGCTGCGGATCGCAACATGGCCGCCAAGGGGCCGGTGGCCACCGAGCGCTGGAGGGCGGAATCGCATAGGACCTCGTCGACCCACAGCCGCAGGACCGAAGTCACCGCCGCTGCAATCGCCAGGTCGGCCCGGGGGCATTCCTGCACGTCGATCACCCGGATTTCGATGGAGCCTCGGCCGAAACGGGCGATGGCGCCGCGGGCATTGAGGAATTCGTCGCGCAGGATGCCTTCGGGATCTTGAGGGGCGATTTGCTCGAACATGGGTCCGAAGATTTCGCGATCGTAGGTCGCCTGATCGAACACCGGCTCGGGCACGATCTCACCGACCACCGTCGGAATGGCCCGAGAATTGGTGCGATACGCCTCCAGGCGATGGTCCAACTCGGGCGTCAAACGACCATCGACCATCGGCGATGCCGCGGCCAAGGCCGGCAGCAACGGCAATATGAGTCGCACGGCGGCGTGCAGACGGCCAAATTCCTCGTCACCACAGAAAGGAAAGTTGAGATGCAAGCTTTGTAGGTTCGACCAACCGTGCCCTTTACAACCAAAAATTCGATCGTACGCCTGATAGACCGGGCTGTAGTCGTGCGGCCAAAGCACGGTCTCCCGCAGGGGATCCATCAAGGGGTGCATGGCCGTGGGCAATAGCCGCGCGTCGTGCTCCTTCAACAGGCCGTTGATCCGACGGATGTCGTTGGCGAAAGCCTCCATGAGGTCCCCATCAACGGCTTTCACCGGATCGGTGGTTTTCAGCTCGATGACATGGGAAACGAGCTCGTTCGACCACGAGGTCACGCCCAAATCGACCTCCGAGGTGATCACACCGCCATTGACACCGGCCAAGATGCGATCGGCGAAGGGCCGGACTTTGAGACCGTCGTGATCGACGATCATATATTCGACTTCGATGCCGACAGCATCGAAAAGGTGCAGCTGGGTCATCAAAACTCGCCTTTCGCCATTCGATCTGAGCGATCGAGAAAGAAATCTATAATTCGTTGGTAAATCACGTCGCCCTCGACCTGATCTTCCTCTCCCCCGTCCAGGTTGGGATTGTCGTTGACTTCAATCACCACCGCACCTCCGTCGTGCTCCTTGAGATCCACGCCGTAAAAGCCGTCGCCGATCAGCCCGGCTGCCCGCAGCCCGACCTCCATGACCGCCTTTGGCACCTGGTCGAAGGGCACGGCTTCAACGTTGCCGTAGCGGACGCGCCCCGAAGTGGAGTGACGGGCGATTTGCCAGTGGCCACGGGCCATGCCGTAGCGGGCGGCAAAGAGAGGCCGGCCATCGAGCACGCCCAAACGCCAATCGAAGTCCGTCGGCAGGAATTCTTGGGCCACGAGCAGGTCGCTTTGCTCCAAGAACCGGTGGGCCTCAGCTCGGCAATGGGCCGCGTCCGAAGCCTTGATCACCGCTTTGGAAAAGGATCCATCGGGCAATTTCAAGACTGCGGGCAGGCCGACGGTCTCAGCAATTTTGTCGACGTTGCCCCGATGCACCACCAGGGTGCGCGGCACGGGAACCTTGTGCCGGGTCAGAAGCTCGGCGAGAAAAACCTTGTTGGTACAGCGGAGAATCGATTCCGGGTCGTCGATGACCACCAATCCCGACGCTGCCGCATGGCGTGCAAAGCGATAGGTGTAGTGATCGACGGCGGTCGTTTCACGAATAAATAGGCCGTCGAATTCCGAAAGCCGGGCCAGATCCTCTTTTTGGATCCGCTCCACCCACACGTCTTTGCTTTCTCCGATCCGGGCGATTTTTTTCAAAGCGCGTTCATTCGACGGCCCCTCCTCGGCCTTGGGATCGACCAAAACCGCCAAATCGAAGCGGTAGCTCTTGGGAGCCTTCCTCCTGCTCATCCGGGTTCGGAAATAGGACTTCGCGGCCTCCGCCAGCAACTGGTGGTGGGTCTCGGGCACTTGGCTCAAATCCACTGGCCGCAAGCTGACCAAGACCCAACGATCACCTGCTTCTCCACTGCCGTCGGGCGCTTCGGCATTGGCCTCGCGACGCAGCTCGGCGCGCAGCAAGGGAACCGGGAAGTGCTCGAAGAGAACTCGCGCCAAGCGGTCGTGACGGGCGGCTAGATTGCGGCCGAAGTACACCGAGAGGGTGAATCGATCGGAGCTGATGGGCGCTAGGCTGCGTTGGATGATGCCGTCGAGTTCGTCGGAGATCATCCGCACATGGGGTCGCGACTTCAAATCTTGGATCGTCGCCACCTCCGGCAACGGGCGATGGCCCCGGGCTTCGGCGAGCAACGAAACATAATAACCAAGGCTCTGGTATCGGTAGGATCTACACAGATTGTAGATCCTGAGCACCGACCGCTCGCTGTAGGCGGGATCGGTCAAATACTCGCGGGCCGACACCACATCGATATCGTCGAACGGCAACAAAACCTGATCGGGCCGTTCCATCACCACCAGAGCACGTTTGCTCATCAAGAAACCTTCTTTCGAGAGTCGGGCCAAATCTGAAGCAGATTGGCGTCATAGGTCAACACGCCGAGCAAGATCGCGGTCACCAACCGATCGACGGGTACGGCGTACAGCCCGTCCTCGGCCATGGCGTTGGGCTGCAGTGGATCGGCGATCGACACCTTGGCCGAGCGCTCATCGAGTTCGGTCATCACCACGAAATGTCCGGCGGGCTCGCCGTGGATATCGTCCGGTGTGTTGGTCTCACCCACTTCCCTCGGCTCGTTGTAGAGCCAGGTTGCGGACAGCCCGGTCAATACCGGATATTCGTTGTCGAGCAACCGACGCACCAAGCGCGGCGAGAGGTCCACCATGCGCAACTCTCCACCCAGCTCGAGGAATTCGAGGTAGGCCATGGTTGCGGTCTGCAAGCGCGGTCGCCCAGGTTTTGCTTTGAGCTGCCGCTCCAGCCGCCGGCGCATTTCGCTGCGGCGGAGCCGGAACCACGTCGGATCGAATACTTCGAGGTTGTAGGTGTAGAGCAGCGCCCGATATCCACGTCTCAAGGCATGGATCGCGAGCAAGGCGCTCAAGGTTCCACCGGTGGACAGCGCCCGGGTTTCTTCGATCACTTGGTCCAAGCCAATGTCATCGGCGAAATGCCGATACATCGCTTGCAAACAGGTCGGACCGCAGGTCGTCAAATCCGGTTGGGCTGAAATCTCAAAATTGAATTGGTTCAAATATGTCCAGTCAAAGAAGTCATTCTCTAGTGTCATCGGACGCCGCATCGACGACCGGCCTAAGGTCTCCCAGATGGGGGATAGCAAATCCCGGGCCAATCATAGCCCCGGTCAATGGATCTCAATCTCCGGGGCTTTAGCAGGCCTTGGCTGAAGTCTGCCTTCCATTCTTGCTGCACGGGTCGGTATTTACAATCCAGTCGCAGACAGGATCGGCACCGGAATTCCGAAAGGGTTCGCAACGGGGATCCTCTCTTCCCGTCGTTTGGATCCCCTTCTCTCCTCTGCTATCAGGACTTTTTTACAGGTTCTTGCAAGACCTGAACTCCGCAGCAATTGCAAGTGTTCAAGGTCTCAGCTATTCTTAGCCTATGTGGAGTCGAACCGCCTATTGGGCGCTCATCGCTGTCATTCTGGTTTCCGCCCTCGGCGGTAGCTGCTTGACGTGCGCGCCTTCGAGCTGCGGTCACCGCCAAGCAACGGCCCCGGCCGACGTGATTGCCGAGCTTCCGGCCGAAGCGCCGCCCGTCGAAGCGTCGCCTGCTGAAACACCGTCGGCTTCTTCACATTGTGCACAGGCTGAGCCGGCCGCCGCTCCAACGTCGGCCCATGGTTCTAAGGCGCCAACCGCTCAAGAGGCTACCGAAGAACAGAAAGAATCTGATTGCTGCGGCGACGCCGGTCGGACGGTCACCAGCAGCTGTATCGGCAGCCGTGGATTAGAGACCACCGTCGGTCTGGCCTCCTTGGCCGGTTTCGACGCTCCGATTCTCGCCGTCGAGTCGTTCGGCTCGACCTTCGAGTTCCCCACCACGGCCCGATCCCATTTCCGGGCCAAAGCTCGACCTCCCAATCCGCCTCGCTCCCTGCATTCGCTCCACAGCGTTTTCCTCATTTGATACCCCTTTCGGTGTAGTGCGTGACACGCCTTTTAGGCGTGCGTAGACCCCTACTCGAAAGGAAAATCATGGTTTTAAAAAGACCTGTCGCCTGGCTCGTGGGAGCCCAGGCCATCGGGTTGTGCTCGATCGCCCTTGCCCAAGCCCCTGCGGATCAGCCCATGGCTGAGGTGACGACTGAAGCTTCGTCGTCGATCGGCTCGCCCAGCCGGACGATTCTGAACGCGCTCGACGCGCCGGATCTACGCCGTTTCTTGGCGGAGGTTCTCGACCGCAATCCGGAGATCGCCCGGACCGAGCAACTCGCTGCTGCGGCGGCGGCCCGGGCACCCCAAGTGGCAGCGTTGCCCGACCCGGTGGCCGCAGTGACGCTTTTCGTGTTGCCGCCGGAAACCCGTGTGGGCCCCCAGCGACTAAGTGCCGGGATCCAGCAAAAATTACCGTGGTTCGGCAAGCTACCGCTAAAAAAACAAGCCGCGCTCTATGCGGCGGCAGCGGCGGAAGCCCAGGTGGAAGCCAAACGTCTCGACCTGCTGACCGAAGCCCGACGTTACGCTTATGAACTCGCTTTTCTGGCGGAGCAGCAAGCGATTCTAGGAGCTGAGCGATCGACCCTAGTCCGCTTTGAGCAAGCCGCCCAAGCCCGTTATGCGGCCGGACCCGGCCTGCAACAGGAAAGCATTCGCATTCAAGCGCAGATCACCCGCGCCGAAGCCCAGCTGCTGGCAATCGCCGAGCGGCGATCCAAGTTGTTGTCGACCCTCAATCGACTCAGGGACCGCCCCGCCCACGAGCAGGTCGGCGATTGGACGTTGCCCAACCCGGTGCCCACCCCGACCGCCCACGACCTAGATCCCCGTGCTTTGATCGTCGACGGCGCCCGGCTCAGGCCCGAGCTGGCGGTCGTCGAGGCGAACATCGCCGCCGGACGGACTCTGATCGAGCTGGCGGAAAAAGGCTTTCGGCCGGACGTAACCCTTGGACTCTCCTATACCGCCGTCCAGGGTCGACGGGATGCGGCCGGGCGCGCGAACCCGCCCGAGGGCGACGGTGACGACGTGCTCGCCCTGACGGGTTCGATCAACCTACCCGTGTGGCGGCACAAGCTCGAAGCCGCGGTGGAGGAAGCCCACGCCAACACCCGAGCTGCGGACGCCCACAAGCGTCGTCTGCTGGCCGATCTCGAAGGCACCGTAGGCGACCTTTGTGCGCGCTTGCCCCTGCTCCTCCAACACCTGAATCTGCTCGAAAACGTGCTGCTCAAACAATCCGACGAAGCCCTTCGATCCGCCGAAATCGCTTACAGCACGGGCAAACTCAACGCCGTCGACCTGCTCGACGCCGAGGTCATGCTCTTCGAGGTGCGCATCTCCGCGGCCCGGGTCCGCGCCGACCTGGCCATAGCCCTGGCCGAGCTCGAAGGGGCTGTGGCCCGACCCGTCACCCACGTATCACCGTCCGACGTTTCACCCTCCGACGTTTCACCGTCCGACGTTTCACCGCCTAAAGGAAACTGACCATGTCCGAAACCTCTCGACGACATTCCTCTTCCTTTCCGGCTTGGGCCCTGGCGCTGATCGCCTTGGTCGGCGGTGTACTGCTGGCCCAATTCCTGCCCTCGAATTTGCTCGGCTTACGCAGCCACGAGGCCGCCGAATCGAGTGATACGAGCGCAGAAAGCACCGAGCAGGGTCAGCTCTGGACTTGCGGCATGCATCCCCAAGTGATCCAAGACCAGCCCGGTCAATGTCCGATTTGCGGCATGGATCTCACGCCGATGAAAGGCAGCTCCGAGCACGAGCACGGCAGCTCCGACTCCACCGCGGACACTTCGGATCCCCAAGAGTGGGTCTGTCCCGATCATCCGAGCATGGTCGAAGATTCGCCCGGCACTTGTCCAATCGATGGCTTGGAGCTGGTACCCGTGCAAAAGGAACCGGTCCCTTCCGAACACGACGGTCCGGTGGTGAGCATCAGCTCAGCCGTCGAGCAAAATATGAACGTGCGGATCGAAAGCGCCGAGCTGCGGGACTTGACCCGCTCCATCCGTGCCGTGGGTTACCTCGAATTCGACCCCCGACGCATGGTGTCGGTGACCACCAAATTCTCGGGCTGGATCGAAAAAGTCCACGTCAATTACGTCGGCGAAAAGGTGCGCCAAGGTCGGCCGCTATTCGAAATCTACTCCCCCGAGCTGGTGCAGACCCAACAGGAGCTACTCTCCGCCCTGCGCTTCGCCCAAGACCTGCGCGACGCACCGGATGAAACCCGCGGCCGGGCCGAGTCTCTGGTGGAATCCGCCCGCATCCGACTCGGATATTGGGACGTTTCCGACGAGCAAATCGCCCGGCTCGAATCCACCGGCAAAGTCTTTCGCACCCTCGAAGTCACTGCTCCTTCCAACGGCCTGGTGATGCAGCGCATGGACGGTCTCGAAGGCATGGCGGTGCGCCCGGGCATGGAACTATTCCACATCGCCGACCTTTCGAGCCTGTGGCTGTCCGTAGAGCTATTCGAAGAGCAATTGGCCCACGTGCAGGTAGGGGCCGAAGCTGAGATCACCATGGCTTATTTCCCGGGTGAGACCTTCCGCGGCCAAGTGCGTTTTTTAGAGCCGGGCCTTTCGGAAAAAACCCGCACCCTCAAAGCGAAAATCGAAGTCGGCAACCGCGACGGTCGGCTGCGCAAGGGCATGTACGCCACAGTCGACCTCCAACCCATGCGACTCGAACAAGTGCTCGCGATTCCGAGCCAAGCGGTTCTGCGCACCGGCAAACGGCAAGTGGTGGTGGTCGCCCTCGGCCAGGGACGTTTCGCCCCGCGCGCCGTGAGTCTCGGCCAGGAAGCCGACGGTTATAGCCAGGTGCTCGAGGGGCTAGAGCCCGGTGAGCAAGTGGTGGTGTCGTCTCAATTCTTGCTCGACTCCGAGTCCAAGCTGCGCGAGGCCATTCAAAAAATGGTCGGTGAGCGCGTCTCGACCTCACCCACCGACCACTCCAATCACTAAGGAGCCCCGCCGATGCTCAATCGTCTCATCGAGTGGTCCCTGCGCAACCAGCTGCTAGTGGTCGTCGCCGTCGTGCTGACGGTGATCGGCGGTCTGTGGTCGATCCATGAGACCCGGGTCGACGCGATCCCCGACCTTTCCGACGTGCAGGTGATTCTCTACACAGAGTTCCCGGGCCAAGCTCCCCAAGTGATCGAAGATCAGGTGACCTATCCGATCACCTCGAAAATGTTGGCGGTGCCTTACGCCAAAACCGTGCGCGGTTATTCCTTCTTTGGTTATTCCTTCGTCTATGTCATTTTTGAGGACGGAACCGATCTCTATTGGGCTCGCTCCAGGGTGCTCGAATACCTTTCGGGGCTGACCGGCAAGCTGCCGGCGGGCGTGACCCCCCAGCTCGGGCCCGACGCCACCGGTGTGGGTTGGGCCTTCATGTACGTGCTCAACTCCCCCAAACGCTCCTTGGCGGAGCTGCGCAGTTATCAAGATTGGTATTTGCAATATGGCCTGTCGTCGGTGGACGGCGTGTCCGAAGTCGCTTCGATCGGCGGATTCGTGCGCCAATATCAGGTCGAGGTCGACCCGATTCGCATGCGCGCCTACGGCATCGACCTGAAAACCGTCAAACAAGCAATCCAACAATCGAATATCGACGTCGGTGGCCGCCTGATCGAAATGGCGGAGCGCGAATACATGGTCCGCGGCCGGGGATATATCCAAAACACCGGCGACCTCGAAAGCATCGTGCTCGCCACGGGACCCGGTGGCGTGCCCGTGCTGCTCAAGGACATCGCCCAGGTCCAAATCGGTCCCGAAATCCGTCGTGGCCTAGCCGATTGGAACGGCGAAGGCGAAACCGTCGGCGGGATCGTGGTGGTACGCGCCGGCGCCGACACCCGCACCACCATCCAGCGGGTGAAGGAACGACTGGCGGAGCTGCGAGCCGGGCTGCCCGAGGACGTCACCATCGAGGTTGCTTACGACCGAACCGGCCTGATCGAACGTGCGATCGAAACGCTCACCCATACTTTGATCGAAGAGATGCTCGTGGTGTCGTTGGTGTGTTTTGTGTTTCTTTTCCACTTTCGCTCAGCCCTGGTGGCCATCATTTCGATTCCCCTTTCGATTCTGCTCGCTTTCATGATCATGCGTTTGCAGGGTTTAGGGGCCAACATCATGTCCTTGGGTGGCATCGCCATTTCCATCGGCGTGTTGGTGGACGCGGCGATCATCATGGTGGAGAACGCCCACAAACACTACGAGCAGTGGCGGGAGGAGAAGTCCCATTTCGAGATCATCCTGCGCTCAGCCCAGGAAGTCGGACCGACTCTCTTCTTCACCCTGCTGATCATCACCGTCTCGTTCATGCCGGTCTTCACCCTACAAGCCCAAGAGGGCCGACTCTTCCGACCCCTGGCCTTCACCAAAACCTATTCCATGGGCATGGCGGCGATCCTGGCCGTGACCGTGGTGCCGGTGCTGATGTATTGGTTTGTACGCGGACGGATTCGCAGCGAAAAAAATCATCCTATTTCCAGATTCTTAAGCTTTCTCTATACCCCGGTTTTGAATTTGATCTTGCGCTGGCGGGCCCTGGTTTTAGTTGCCGTGGTGTTGATTTTGGCTCTGACCATCGTTCCCTTGAAACGCATCGGCTCGGAGTTCATGCCACCGCTGTGGGAGGGGGATCTGCTTTACATGCCCACCACCTTCCCGGGCCTGTCGATCACCAAAGCCAAGGAACTGTTGCAGCAGACCGACAAAATCATTCGCACCTTCCCCGAAGTGGAGTCGGTGTTCGGCAAAGTCGGGCGTGCGGAAACTGCCACCGATCCCGCGCCCCTGTCGATGATCGAAACCACCATTGTTCTGAAGGATCCGAGCGAATGGCGGCCCGGGATGACCCGCGACCAATTGGTCGCCGAAATGGATCAAGCGGTGCAGATTCCCGGTCTGACCAACGCCTGGACCATGCCGATCAAAACCCGTATCGACATGTTGTCCACGGGCATTAAAACACCCGTCGGCATCAAAATTGGCGGCCCGGACCTGCGCACCCTCGAAAACATTGCAAAAGAAGTCGAAACCGTGGTCAAACCCTTGCCCGGCACCCTTTCCGCTTATGCCGAGAGGGTGATGGGCGGCAGCTATCTCGACATCGACATCGATCGGCAGGCGGCGGCTCGTTTCGGCCTGCGGATCCAAGACATCCAAGACGTGGTGCGCAGCGCCGTGGGCGGTATGAACGTCTCCTGGACCGTCGAGGGCCTGGAGCGCTACCCGATCAATGTTCGTTATCCGCGGGAACTCCGAGACAACCCCCAGGCCCTCGAAGACATCCTCGTGGCGACCCCCGCCGGCGGCCAAATCCCGCTCAAACAGGTCGCCAACCTAGAAATCCGCGAAGGGCCGCCGGGCATCAAAAGCGAAGGGGCGCGTCCCAACGCCTGGATTTACGTCGACTTGCGTGGCGTGGACGTGGGCTCGTGGGTTGAGCGGGCCCAAAAAGAAGTCGCCGCGCAGGTCGAGCTGCCCCCTGGGTACACCATTTTTTGGTCCGGCCAATACGAATATATGGAGCGAGCCAAAAAGCGCCTGGCGTTGATCGTACCGATCACTTTGATCCTGATCTTGTTGATCCTCTACGTGCACACCCGGTCGTTGATCAAAACCGGCATCGTGCTGTCGGCAATTCCGTTCTCCCTCGTGGGCTCCGTGTGGTTGATGGATTTCCTCAACTACAACTGGTCCGTGGCGGCGATCGTCGGCGTGATTGCGCTCGCCGGCCTGGCGGCGGAAAACGGGGTGGTCATGCTGCTCTACCTCGACCTCGCCTACGACTCCTGGAAAGAGCGCGGACGCATGCAGACCTTCGCCCACCTGCGGGAAGCGGTCGATCACGGGGCCGTGCAGCGCATCCGCCCCAAGATGATGACCGTGGCCGCCACCTTCTTCTCCCTGGTTCCGATCCTGTGGTCCACGGGCACGGGCTCGGACGTCATGCGTCGCATCGCCGCGCCCATGGTCGGGGGTGTCTTCACATCCTTTATTGCAATTCTGCTTGTTTTTCCTGCCATTTACTTTATTTGGCGAAGCCTCGAACTCGAAAAAACGCCTCTCTTTATGGAAGGGACCCCAGACGGGTCCGACGACGAAACCAGCTCATCGAGCTAACGCCTTTTGAACATTATTCCGAAAGGAAACCCATCATGAAAAATACCTTCCAAATCACCTTCCAACTCCTAGTTGTGACTTTGCTCATGGGCTTCTGCGGCTCAGCGGCCACCGTGGCCGACACCAGCGGCAACGACCACGTCTCGGCCTTCGACCAAATTCTCGAACACTACGAGCCGGCCCGCCAGACCTTGACCCAGGACTCGATGGAGGGCGTGACCGAGCGCGGGCGCAAAATCCATGAAGTGCTCAACAGCTTGGCGGCCGATTGGTCTGCGGAGGCTGCCGGCGTACAAGCCGAAGCAAGCGACAAAGTGCGCGAACTCCTGCCGACCCTCAACCAATCGGCCACCGCCTTGGCCGAAGCCCAATCCATCGACGCAGCCCGTGACGCCTTCTACGAGCTGTCCAAAGGTCTCGTCCGCTGGCGCAAAGCAGCCGTTGGCGACAAACCCGTGGTGGCCTATTGCTCCATGGCCAAAAAGTCGTGGTTGCAACCCGAAGGCGAGCTCGGCAACCCCTACTACGGTCAATCCATGCCCCGCTGCGGCGAGGTGGTCGACGGTTGAGCCACCCTCCAAAGGAGAGCCCTTGATGGAAAGCCATGAGGGTTGCAGGCCGTGATGACCAACCCTCGTGAGGATGGAAACCAGATAGTTCCAAACCCATGACTGGAGACCGTGATGATCGATAGCTCCTTGGCGGGGACCTCTTTGCCCAACCTACATCCGGCCCTGGTCCATTTTCCGATCGCCTGCCTGCCGTTGGCGTTGGCCTTCGATTTGATGGGCATCTTGTGGCCCAAACAGCGGTGGTCGGCCCCTGCCGCAACGCTGCTCTATTGCTTTGCCGCGATCAGCGGTTGGATCAGCCTCTGGTCGGGCAAGCGAGCGGCAAACGGCCTCACAGATGTGGCCGCCGCCGTGCAGCCTTTGATCGGCAAACACAGTGATTGGGCCCACTACGCCGCCTACGGTCTGACTGCCCTGGCCGTCATCCGGGTTCTCTTGCATCTCAATACCCGTCTCACCGACCACCGGGGCGCCCGGGCCGCGGTGGTCGTGCTCGGGCTGGGTTTGATGGGGGTGGTAGGAATTACTGCCGACCTCGGCGGGGGGTTGGTCTATGAGCACGGGCTCGCGGTCAAAAAGACGGCTGACGTCGAACTCACACCGACCCTGCAAGCGGTCGTCGACCCGGCCCCGTCTTCTCCGGCCGTAGACCGTTGGCTCCAGGCCGAAGACGGCTCATGGGTCTGGAGACCTTTGAGCCGCGACCGAGATGCGCTGGGATCCGTGCTGGTCCCAACCTCGACGGCGGAGGAGCAGACCGTGAGATGGGTAGAGGGATCAGGGCCCGCCGGCCTTTCCCTAGAAGTCGACGGCACGGCCACCTTGCTCTTGCCCGGCTCCTTCGGTGATGTCCAAGTAGAAGCTCGGCTCGAGTTGCAGGACTTCAGCGGCAGTTTCGGCTTGGTCCACCATTTTCAACCGGGCTCGTACGGCTCGTTTCTCCTGTCGTCCGAGGGAGACGCGCAGCTGGCCGACACTCGCGAGGGCGCGACCAAAACCTTGGATCAAAAAACGGTGGCAGTGTCCACCACACCCTTCACCGTGAGCGTCTCGGCCGCCGGCAAACACCTCAAAGGTTTACTCGACGGCAAGACCATCACCCACGGCCATATAGCCCCCGGCCCGAATGGCGCATGCGGGCTTCATTTAGATGGCGAAGGGCAATTAAAGATTCTAGACATACGAGTGATTCCCCTGGGCGGCCATTAATACCAAAGCAATCCTTCAGCGCGAAGGGTTTGCTTGGGGTTCGACTAAGAAAAATGAGGAAACGATGAAGACATATCAAACCCACAGATCGACGATTATGAAGATTCCTTGTCGGTTGGTTTGCGCCACTCTCGTGCTGGGCGGCATGTCGGTGTCACCCCTCACCGCCGAGATTGAGGAGCGCGAGCTGACGGTCGAGCGAGGCACGGTCAACTTCACCGGCAGTCCCGCTCAGGCGATGACCGTAAACGGTGGTATTCCGGGGCCCACCCTTCGGTTCACCGAAGGGCATACCGCCAGGATTCAGGTGCACAACAAGATGGACGTTGAGACATCGATCCATTGGCACGGTCTGCTGGTGCCACCGGATATGGACGGCGTTCCGAATTTAACTTTCCCGCCGATTCCGCCCGGAAGCACCTTCGTTTATGAGTTTCCCATCCGACAGAGCGGAACCTATTGGTACCACTCTCATACCGCCCTTCAGGAACAGCGTGGGGTTTATGGCTCGATCGTCATTACACCCGAGGCCGGCGAAGCCGATTCCGCTAATCGGGATCACGTCGTGATGCTTTCCGATTGGACCGACACCGATCCGAAAAAGATCCTTCACACCCTGCGCCGTGGCAGTGAATGGTACGCCCTGGAACGGGGCACCGGCCAGAGCATCCTCGGAGCTGCCCGCGCCGGCCGGCTCGGTGACTACTTCTCGCGCGAGCTACAACGCATGCCGGCCATGGACATCGCCGACGTGGCCTACGACCGTTTCCTCGCCAACGGAAAGAGTGAATCAAGCTTGCCCGCAGAAGCGGGAGAGACGGTCCGACTGCGATTGATCAATGGATCAGCCACGACGTTTTTCCACGTCCAGATGGCCGGAGGGCCGATGACCGTGATCAGCGCCGACGGTATCGACGTCGAGCCCTTCGAACTCGACCGCCTACTGATCAGCGTTGCTGAAACCTACGATGTCCTGGTCCGGATTCCGGGCAAGGGCGCCTATGAACTCAGGTCAACGGCCCATGACGGATCCGGATATTCCACTGTATGGCTCGGCCAGGGGCAGCGCCACTCCGCCCCGAGCATTCCCTATCCGGACCTTTACCAAAACATGGGCAAGGCCAACGCCAAAAACGTGTTCGCGCTGACTCCCGCTGGAACCATGGGCATGCCCACTCCTCAGGTCAAAGCCGGTCGGTTCGATGCACCGGGCATGAATATGGACGACCACGGGAGCATGGATCACGGAACCATGGATCATGGCGAGATGGATCATGGCGAGATGGATCACGGAACCATGGATCACGGCAGCATGGATCACGGCAGCATGGATCACGGCAGCATGGATCACGGCAGCATGGATCATGGCAGCATGGATCATGGCGAGATGAATCATGGCGAGATGAATCATGGCGAAATGGATCACGGAACCATGGACCACGGAACCATGGATCACGGAACCATGGATCACGGAACCATGGACCACGGAACCATGGACCACGGAACCATGGATCACGGAACCATGGACCCTCAACTCGACACGGATCCCATCATCTCCGACGACAACCGCGGTGGAAAAGGCTTCGGCAGCTCGTTCGGCTGGCTGGCCACGGATCTGAGCTCCCGTTCACAAACGGCCGCCGACGGCATGAGCGACGAGCGGCCGTGGCCGCCGTACCGTCAACTCCGAGCGCGGAAAGCCACTTCATTCGATCCCTCGAAACCGATTCGGGAAATTCGCCTCACTCTTGACGGCGACATGGAACGTTACGTTTGGTTCTTAAACGGCAAAGCTCTGTCCGAGAGCGACGACATCAAGATCCACCAAGGAGAAATCGTTCGATTCATCATGATCAATAGGACCATGATGCACCATCCGATGCACCTGCACGGCCATTTCTTTCGGGTGATCAACGGCCAGGGTGATTTCGCGCCGCTCAAACACACGGTCGATGTCGAACCCATGTCTACGACCGTCATCGAATTCGACGCCAACGAAGTCGGAGATTGGTTCTTCCACTGCCACCTGCTCTACCACATGAAAAGCGGTATGACGCGAGTCGTCTCCTATCAGAGCTTCGTGCCCGCACCCGAGGTCCAGGCTGTCAGGCCGAAGCTCTACCGAGAGCATTGGTATGCGTGGGGAGAAGCCGAGCTGATGAGTCATATGAGTCTCGGCTCCGTGGTGGCGGCCAACACGAGAAATATCCTGGCCGCAGAATGGGAAGTAGGTTGGCAGAACGCCGACGACACCCAAATTGAGGTGGTGCTCACATGGGACCGCTACGTCAACCGATTTTTCACCTATTTCATCGGCCTGGATGTCGAGGGTGAGAGCGATCAATTCGACGATCCCAAAGGGGTCGCCGGCCTGCGCTACGTACTGCCCTTCGGTCTCGAATCCAGGCTTTGGATCGACACCGAAGGCGAAGCTCGCCTGGCGCTCGAAAAGATGCTGCATTTCACGCCTCGTTTGGCTCTTCAGCTCGAAGCCGAATACGACACTGTCGAAGATTGGGAAGGCCTCGTCCGAACTTCCTACACGTTAAACCAGCGCATCGATCTGCTCGCCCAATGGCATTCCAGATACGGATGGGGCGGCGGACTGACCCTTCGCTTCTAATCGATGCCGGCCATTAAAATCCATGATTTCTTGATCCACTGGAGAGCAGCAATGGACTCGCACTACAAATCCGGAAGTCTGAACCTCGTTGGAGCCGTGTCCATGGGCACCGGCGTGATGATCGGTGCCGGAATTTTCGCCCTGACTGGCCAGGTTGCGGAGCTGGCTGGCCCCTGGTTTCCCATGGCATTCCTAGTCGCCGCGGTGGTCAGCAGTTTCAGTGCCTATAGTTACGTAAAGCTCTCGAATGCTTTTCCTTCGGCCGGCGGAATAGGCATGTTCCTGAGCAAGGCCTACGGACGAAGCGTCGTGACCGGCGCTTGCGCTCTTTTGATGATCCTGTCCATGGTCATCAATGAGAGCCTCGTGGCACGCACGTTCGGAGCTTACACCCTACAGCTTTTCGACATCGGCAAGGACTCCATCCTAGTCCCCATCTTAGGAGTGGCGCTGATTGCCGTAGCCTTCATGGTCAACGTCGCAAAAAACGAGGTGATCAGTCGAATCTCTTTGATAGCGGCATTCTTCAAGATCGGTGGCATCCTCATCTTCGGCTTAATCACTCTGTGGGCTGCTGGCTTCGGCTTTAAAGCAGGTGACGTGATTGGATCGTCGGCTTCCGGGCCAGAACCCTCCATAGTTGGTTTCATCGCTGCGGTCGCTTTGGGCATCTTGGCTTATAAGGGATTCACCACGATCACCAACGGCGGTGATGAGCTTGAAGACCCTGAAAAGAACATCGGTCGGGCGATCATCATCTCGATGGTTATCTGCCTGGCCGTCTACCTGCTAGTTGCATGGGCCGTCGGATCCAACCTTTCCATCGAAGAGATTGTCAAGGCAAAGGATTATTCCTTAGCAGAAGCTTCTCGGCCAGTATTGGGGTCTTATGGTCTTTGGTTGACGGTGGCTGTTGCCATGATCGCCACGGCCTCGGGTCTGATGGCAAGTCTTTTTGCCGTCTCCCGCATGCTCGCTATGGTCACCAAGATGGAATTGATTCCCCATCGGCATTTTGGAATGTCCGGCCACATTCAGACCCACGTTCTAATCTATACAGCCATACTCGCCTCGGGCCTGACGATTTTCTTCGATCTAAGCCGCATTGCATCCCTCGGAGCGATCTTCTACCTAGTCATGGACTTCGCTGTGCATTGGGGAGTTTTTCGTCACCTTCGAGAAGAAGTCCAAGCGAAGGCCTGGATCCTCGTCACAGCTATGCTTCTCGATGTTGTGGTGCTAACTGCATTTCTTTGGACCAAATCCAGCAGTGACCCGAGCATCCTCGGATGGGGCCTCGGTGGATTGATCTTGGTGTTTGCCGCAGAGCGTACCTTCCTAAGCCGACATCCGAACTCAGAAGGTGAAGACCCAAACTATAGCAACCCCACACACAATAAAAACTAGAGATAGGACCGCCGCACAGCTAATCTCAGAGACAAACGCATTCATACCTAGGAGCTAGAAATGGCAAACAAAGCCACTTTGATCGCTGTCTTCGCCCTGTTGATTTTCACTGGCTCAACCGCCCAGGCAGATTCGGATGCCGGCTCACCGATCGACATCGCTCGCCGCTATTTCGAAGCCATGAGCCAAAAGAATCTCGATGCCGCAGGATCCCTTTTCGCCGAGCGATCATCGATTTTTGAGACCGGTAGAAACGAGGGCGATTGGGCCCACTACAAGGCCCACCACATCGGTGCCGAACTCGATGCCATCAAGACTTTCGACACCAAGCTCGGCGAAGCTGAGGTCGAAATAAGCGGTGAGAGGCAAATGGCCCTAGTGGCCTGGCCTCTCGAATACCACATCATCCTGCGAGACGAGCGTGAGATTTACAGCCGAGGGTCCGTCACTTTTGTGTTAACGAAGACCGAAGACGTTTGGAAAATCCGCCATTTGCATTGGTCCTCACGACGCATCCAACAAGGTGACGAACATTGAGCCATCATGTTTTGGATACGGAGAACCCTCTCTGTCCTCGCCCGCTTCTGGGCTTCTTGATCGCCCTCACTTGCGTTGGGCTCACAGGCTGCTCCGCGACCCCGCCTGAGGGCACACAGACTGCGGAAGCCGTGACGGCGGAGGTCACCTCGATCCATCCGCCCGTGGGTGATGGCGCCATGGCGCCCAATCTGGCCACCGGTTCGTCCGGCACGTATCTCACTTGGCTCGAACCCGTCTCGGACGGTGAAGGTCAAGCCCTCTATTTCTCAATCCTAGGGCCCGAAGCCACCGCGTGGTCCGAACCTGAGCTGGTGGTTCAGGGCCAAGGATTCTTTGCCAATTGGGCCGACCTGCCCGCCGCCACCGAAGCTGCGGACGGCACCCGCTTCGCCCACTGGCTGGGCAAGTTGGGAGAGGGTACCTACGCCTACGGCGCCGCTTTAGCTCGATTTCGGTCGGCTGACGAAAGCTGGCAAAAGATCGGCCTGTTGCACGACGACGATTCCCCCAGCGAGCATGGGTTCGTTTCCTACGCGCCCTTGAGCGAGGGTGGCATCCAGGCTTTTTGGCTCGACGGACGGGCCATGCCCGGCGGCGGCGACATGCAGCTCCGCACCACTCTATTGGCCGAAACCCTGACGCCCGACAAACCCCAACCCAGCGAGCTGCTGGACGAACGGGTTTGCGAGTGTTGTGCCACCGACGCGGCCCTCACCGACAACGGACCCGTGGTGGTCTATCGGGATCGAAGCCCCGAAGAAATCCGTGATATTTCAGTGGTTCGGGCCACCGCCGACGGTTGGAGCCGCCCTGCGGTGATCCATGACGACGGCTGGCAGATCCACGGTTGCCCGGTCAATGGTCCCTCGATCACAGCTCGGGGCAACCACGTCGCCGTGGCTTGGTTCAGTGCCGGGGGTGTGGCTCCCAGCGTCAAAGTTGCCCTTTCAAAAGACGGCGGTGCTCTATTCTCCGAACCCGTCATCATCGACGACCAAGCTCCCCTCGGCCGCGTGGACTCCACCCATGACGCCCAAGGCCGTGCCGTCGTGACTTGGATGGGCACCTCCCAAAGCGGGATCGAGCTGCGGTTCCGAACCGTTGATTCAAACGGTCGGCTCGGCAAAGTGCACGTGGTCACAGACACCTCCGGGCGACGAAGCGCCGGTGTTCCCAGGATGGTAACCCACGGAGATCGACTGCTCTTTGCCTGGGTGGAGGACGCCCAACCCAGCACGGTTCGTGCAGGCTTTGTCGACGCACGTTGATGGAACAGCCCTGCACCCGCTGCCGGTTTACTGTTACCCGTGCTGGCGCCGCCATCTGGCTCGTCGCTTCCCCGGTTTCTGTGTGTTGTCGCAAGCATCGAAATAAAGTCTTGACTCCGTAGTATAGTACTGGGTTTAAGCTCTGCTTCAGGAGGTCACCCATGAACGGACTCACCATTGGTCAGCTGGCACGACAAGTCGATATCGGCATCGAAACGGTACGTTTTTACGAACGCCGGGGTTTGATCGAAGACCCACCCCGCAGATCCTCCGGCTATCGACAATATCCATCCGACACCGTCGATCGATTACGTTTCATCCGCCGGGCCAAGGAGCTGGGGTTTTCCCTGGATGAAATCTCCGAGCTGCTGGGATTACGCAGCCACCCTGCCGAGAATCGCGAGCAAGTGCGGGCGAAAGCCCGAGCCAAGATCGACGATATCGAACGACGAATTGCGGACCTGACTCGCATGCGGCATGCCTTGTCGACCTTGGTCGAGGCCTGCGAACACGGCCACCAGACCGAGCCTTGCCCGATTCTGAACGCGCTCGACGGCAGCATCGTCAACCAAAGGTCCGGAGAAAACCAATAATGGATACGCACGATTCAGCTCACTCTTGCTGCACTTCAAAAGAAACAGAATCCACCAAAGACCTTGTCTCCACGAAAGACCCGGTCTGCGGCATGTCGGTCGATCCGGCAACGGCCAAATACGAGACCGAAGTTGACGGCCGGCACCACTACTTCTGCTCCGCCGGTTGTTTGGCGAAATTCGAGGCGGATCCTAAGCGTTACACGGAACCTAAAAAGGGTCCGAACCCTTCCGAGCCAGAGCCGAAGGCCCCGGAAGGCACGATGTACGTCTGCCCCATGGATCCCGAGGTCCGCCAAGACCACCCGGGAAGCTGCCCAAAATGCGGCATGGCCCTCGAACCCGAAATGCCACAGCAGGCCACCCGCACCGAGTACACCTGCCCCATGCATCCGGAAATCGTTCGTGACGAGCCCGGCAGCTGTCCGAAATGTGGCATGGCCCTCGAAGCCCGAACCGTGACCCTCGACGACGAAGCCAATCCCGAGCTCGACGATATGTGGCGACGATTCGTTTTCGCCGCCGCGTTGACCGTGCCGATCTTCGGTCTGGCCATGGGCGACATGCTGCCCGGCAAGCCAATTTCCCAGTGGATCGAGCCTCAACTTCGGGTTCTGCTCGAATTGGCACTGGCCACCCCGGTCTGCCTGTGGTCCGCGTGGCCCTTCTTCGAGCGCGCCGTGGCTTCGGTCAAGAATCGCAGCCTCAACATGTTCACCCTAATCGGCCTTGGGGTCAGCGTGGCCTATGGTTATAGCCTGGTGGCCGCCCTGGCGCCGGACATCTTTCCCCCTTCATTTCGCGGTGAAGGCGGCGCTGTTGCTGTCTACTTCGAAGCGGCGGCGATGATCGTGACCCTCATCCTATTGGGACAGGTTTTGGAGCTGCGAGCCCGCAGCAAGACCGGAGCGGCGATCAAAGCATTGCTCGGGCTGGCCGCCAAAACCGCTAGGCGCTTGGGACCCGACGGCGAGGAAGAGGACGTGCCCTTGGACGTCGTCGAGGTCGGCGACAAGCTGCGGGTCCGGCCCGGCGAAAAGATACCTGTCGACGGCAAGGTGCTCGAAGGATCGAGCAGTGTGGACGAGTCCATGGTGACCGGCGAGCCCATGCCGGTGCGCAAATCCGCCGGAGACTCGGTGATCGGTGCCACGGTCAACGGCACGGGTTCTCTGGTGATGGAGGCGCAGCGAGTCGGCTCGGAAACCCTGCTTTCGCGCATTGTGTCTATGGTGGCCGAAGCCCAGCGCAGCCGCGCTCCGATTCAGAAACTGGCCGACCGAGTTTCCGGTTGGTTCGTGCCGACCGTCATCGTGGTCGCTATCTTGACCTTCGTGGCCTGGAGTCTGATCGGGCCCGATCCCAAAATGGCCTACGCCCTGGTCAATGCGGTGGCGGTTTTGATCATCGCCTGCCCCTGCGCACTCGGCCTGGCAACGCCCATGTCGATCATGGTCGCCACCGGCAAGGGAGCATCCCTAGGGGTCTTGTTCAAAAACGCCGAAGCGATCGAAGAGCTGCGCAAGGTCGACACCCTCGTGGTCGACAAAACCGGCACCCTCACCGAAGGACGGCCGAGCCTGGCCACCGTCGAGGCAGCTCAGGGAATGGACGAGAAGGACCTGCTTCGCCTTGCTGCGGCCCTTGAGAGGAGCAGTGAGCATCCACTCGCCGAGGCCATCGTGCGCGGAGCCGAGCAGCGAGATCTGAACTTGCCCACGGCCGAAGACTTTGATTCGGTGACCGGCAAGGGCGTGCAGGGCATGGTCGAGGGCCGGCCGGTTGCATTGGGCAATCGTGCCATGATGGACGCCTTGTCCGTTGATCCCGGATCGCTGGAAGCGCGTGCCGAAGCCCTCCGACAGGAAGGGCAAACCGTGATGTTCGTGGCGATCGACCAACAATTCGCCGGTCTGATCGGCGTCGCCGATCCGATCAAGGAGAGCACCCCCGATGCCATCAAAAGACTACATGCCGAAGGGCTGCGCATCGTCATGTTGACCGGCGACAGCGAAACGACCGCCAAGGCGGTGGCAGCCGAGCTCGGGATCGACGAAGTGATCGCCGGCGTTCTGCCCGATGAAAAGGCCGCCAAGGTCAAATCTCTGCAAGCCGAAGGACACCACGTCGCCATGGCGGGCGACGGCATCAACGACGCTCCGGCCCTGGCACAGGCACAGGTCGGCATCGCCATGGGCACCGGCACCGACGTCGCCATGGAAAGCGCGGGAATCACCCTGGTCAAAGGCGACCTACTTGGCATCGTGCGGGCACACCAGCTATCGCGCGCCACCATGGCCAATATCAAACAGAACCTTTTCTTCGCCTTCGTTTACAACGCCATGGGGGTGCCCATAGCGGCCGGGGTGCTCTATCCCTTCTTCGGCCTTCTGCTCAGCCCCATGATCGCGGCGGCGGCCATGAGCTTCAGCTCGGTGTCGGTGATCGCCAACTCATTGAGGCTCCGCCGCATACGGCTTTAGCACCCATTCGGCGGCTTTCGAAATGGGCTTCAATCGGGCAGTTTGGGCACTTCAGTGCCATAAACGAAGCGGTCAAAGAACGGTTGCCAATCCGTGCCGCTGATCTGGCCCAGGATGGTCACCATGTGCCGGGTGTGGGCCCATTGGAATTGAAAGTTCTTAAGCACCGAGCGCTGGAATGAGGTGAAGGCTCGGTCGCCGGCGGCCTCATCACCGAGTAGCCGTTGCAGCTCGAGACGAATCGCATGGAGCACGGCGGCTCCGCGATAGTAGAGCAGAAAGGTGCGATCCCGATCCATCCAATGTTTCCTGCGCAGGAACCCCGCCAGGTAAACGGAGCCCTCTTCCGAAGCCCGAGTGCCGATGCCGAACCATTGGTCGAGCATTCGATCGAAGGTCTTCTGCCCCTTTTTACCGCCGTAAAGGGCTTGGATGCCCAACCCTGAAGCGTATTCAGCAAAGCTTTCGGTCACCCAACTCTCTTCGGTAGAGTCCATCTTAGCGACATGCCCCCACCAAGCGTGGGCCACCTCGTGGATAAACCTGCTATTCAGCTCGTCCGTGGCCCAGCGGGCTTGATCAAAAGCTTGACTGGCCGAAAACGCCTCCTTGGTCAGGAAAATGAGGCCGGGCGGGGCTTGACCAAATCCCCAGGTGTTGACCTCGACCACGGTGGAGCCGTTGAACGGATAAGGCACGTCGAATAGATCTTCGAAATATTTCTTAGCGGCAAAGAAATTGCCGGCAATTTTCTTGGCAGCCTTTTTCTTTCCTCCTCCATAAGTCGCCACGTGCACCGTAAAACCGTCCTGGCTTTGTGAAAAAATATCGTATTTGCCGGCCGTCACCACGGGAAATTGGACCGGCTTGTCGACCCGGGTCAAGAGGGTCGCATAACCATTCTTGCTTCCTCGCTCAATCACCTCACCGGAAGCGATGGGCACAAAAGGCTCGGGCACGGAAACCCGGATCTCGATTTTGGCCAGCTCACCGTTGAGCGGCGGCTGGGGATACCAGGCGCCGGTCGGCAGTATCCAGGCGTTGTCACCGCTTATTCGAAGGGCCCATTCAGCCTCCAGCTCGACGCTGATCTCAGCGGTCTCGCCGGCGGTCAATGGACGGGGCAATGCAATCAATAATTGACCGCTGCGGTGCACATAGTCTGCGGCCTGACCATCGACCGTGATTTTTTCGAGGCTTGCGGGCCACTCTCGGCGATCACGGAGCCGCTCAGTCCACAGATCTACCACATACATGCCGACATTTTCGGTGGTAGCCTGAATGGTGGTTTCGGCCTTGATCCTCAGGTGTCGCTTGTTGGTGTTTTTAACGTCCAGTCGATGTTGAATCGCAATCGCGGCGGCGGGAAACCTTTGCCACCACTCCCGCCCTACGGGTGTCGTACTTAAAGGGCTACCCCAGAAACGGCCGGCGAATACGGGGTCGATGCTGACGGTATCTTTCTTGACGTCCCGCAAATGCTCGTTGGCATACACGGCCGAATCTCGAAGCAGTCTCAAATAGCCGTGTTTGCCGTCCATCCACACTTCCATCGCTCCCTTGGCACCCAGTCCTCGGTGCGCCAGCAGATTGAGCGATGGTGGATTGATCAACGTGCGGGCGAAAATCGTTTTATACCACTCGGGCAATGGCGGGCTTACGGAGCTTTCCTCGCTCGGGCTGCCGCCGTTCAAATCGAAGCTCCAAATGAGCGCGCTCTTGATCGGTTCCCTCAGCTCGAGGCCGTCCGCAGTCTCCTCCACCGCATAGCTCGACTCCATGTCGAAATTGTGTTTCGCCAAGGGAATGCTGTATCTGTCTGTGATCCGATAAACCAAGGTTCCGGGGCCATCGATAAATAGGCCGCAGGGCTCATCCCGGGCCATCAATCGATAAACCGAGGTGCCTTCCGCCAGCTCGAGCTCTCCGGAAGGCAGCTGAATTGATCCCTGGATCTGCAATCGATCGCCAACGGTGGGCCGGTCGATGGCGTCCGCCTGCTCGCTGAGACCCATGGACGCGAATCCTGGAGCTTCTCCCGCTTGCAAGCCACTCAAGGCATTCGGAAGACCCACAAGGCCCAGGGCACCCACCATGATCCAGCAGGTCGCGATCTCTTTCCACTCCACAGGTGAAAACCGTTGAATATCAATCATGCCAAACTCCATCTCTTTAAATAGATATCTCTTTCATCCCGTAAGGCGGAATCCGCGCAGATTTCGGATCAATGGGGCGACCCTTTGGACGCGGCCATCAGACAAAACTTGAGCCTTGGAAAAGCCCGGCAACCCGCCGAAAGCCCCATGACTCGACCTCGAAGAACTTTCAGATGTTTGCCAGAGAACTTCCAAAGGACTGCTGAATGTGTAATCCGTCGCGCTGGTCGGCGCCGTCGTGGTGACGTAGCTCGGACTGCCCGACCCGGGAGCGGCCAACCAGCGCTCCAAAGCCCAATTGGGACGCTGGGGTATCTCAAGGCCAGGGGTTGGGCGCCCGGTCGACGTGTTTTTTTACTTGCCTGTTTTTACAATGAGGCAAAGACCCAAAAAATCTCACCCAGGCCTCGAAACAAATACTTTTCTTCAAGCTAAGGCTTCCGCAGGACAATGCTATCGCGCCGGATCCATGAAACTCTTAATCGGATTTCAAGAAGCGACTTAGGGTTGTCGCCAGTTCGTCGAGTCGCAGGGGCTTGCTCAAATATCCGTCCATTCCGGCTTGTCGACAACGCTCGCGATTCTCCTCTCGGGCGTCGGCGGTCAAGGCGATGATCGGAGTTTGGTGCTCCACGTCCAGGCGCCGGATCTCGCGGGTGGCTTCATAGCCGTCCAGCACCGGTATTTGGCAGTCCATCAACACGGCATCGAATCGAGTCTCGGAAAATACCGCGACCGCCTCTTGCCCGTTCTCCGCCTCAGACACCCGCAGGCCGAACTCCTCCAGAAGGGACTTCGCGACTCCGTATAACTCAAGGGTCCGAGACCTCCCGTGAGTGCCTCCTTATTCGCGAATAGGCCATGTTGTCACGTTCGGCCACGACCGTCGCCTGTCGTCGATAGCCCATCCGGCTCTGATTGGAACGAGCTGCGCCCGCGGCTAACGACGCTCTGGGAGCCCACTCCGCGGACTAGGCCTGCTAGGAGCTTCCACTCTTGGGGACCAGCTTGAGCTTCAGTCCGGCCCGCGCCGACAGCTCTTCGTCGACCTGACCCAGGTATTCCGGTCGATTCGCATACACCACACCCGCGGCCACCGACATGGTGTCGCTGATTCTCTGGGTGAAGGTTGCAGTGGAGACAAATCGCGCTTGCTTTTGGGTATCGCCGGAGACGTCCTCATAAGCGGCTTCCAAATCGAAACGGGTCAGCTCTAGGCCTTCATCCGTCAATCGCAGGGTCCGACCCGCGGACAACATTACGTTCCAATTCTGGGCTTCGTCGAGCTTGAGTGACACCATGCCGTCGGGGCTGGTGTAATCGTAGGTTTGCATCTGAGAGTAGGTGCCCTCAAAGGAAACTCGCCAATTTTTCGTCAGAGCTGTTTTCTGCTGATCCAAGAAATCGGAATAACACTCGAGGGTCAGCTCCGAGCAGGCTCGGCGCAATCCGTTGACATTGGCCCGACCGAGTTCGTATTTCACCGATGCCGACCAACTGTCGCGACCCACGAGTTCGTCGCGGGCGTTGTAGCCCGCAGTGAGGATAAATTGGGGCTGGTTCGCCACCAACTTGCTGAAGCTGAAGTAGCGCTCGGTTTTTAAAGCTGTAGACAGCCCTTCGATGTCGGCTTGGGCTGCATCTGCCACCGCTTTGGCTTTGGCTTGAAGGTCTGCACGGAGTGTGGCGGGTTGGGTATCTTTCACCAGGGTTAAAGCGTTGGTCCCTAAGGCATTTGTGAAAGCTTTTTCCGCTGCCTTGTACCGAGTCAGAGGCGCAGAAGCAATTTTGTCGTAGAGCTGGGTAGCCAGTACCCCGTTCGGCGTTTTCTTGCCGTTGGATCCACGGAACCTTCGACCCCACCAGATCGCGTTGTCTCCGCCATAACGGTCGACGGAAAACACGATGTTCACATTCACATCGTCGAAGTCTCCCAGCTCATCGTCCAAATCGTCGATCAAATCCTTCTCGCCCGATGCTTCTAATTTAGTCTCGAGTTCGGCGAAGAGTTCGCTTTTCCTGGCTAACCCCTCAACCGCGAGGGTTCCGTAGGTGACCTGGTAATTTTTCTTAAATTTCAGCCCTCCGCTCGAGCTTTCGAGCCCACTAATGTCCAAGCTGCTCAGCAGAGAGGAAATAAAGTCCTCCATATTCGCTTCCGAGGAAGTGGCAGCACCCACCAACGCGTCGGCAACGGTCTCCGCCGATTGGTCCTCAGCGGCCGTCTTTTTCACCGGATCGCTTCGCTCGGCCTGGGCCGCCGTAGCTTTCATCTTGAAGGTATTGCCCTGGTTGAGCAGACCCGTCAGGCAATCGCTCCAATTTTGATCCGGGGCACAAACGTCCTGAGCGGAGGCCGGCAACGCAAGCAACACGAAAGTACAGGCCGCAGTAGTGAGCAAGGGGCTCTTTTTCAAGTTCTTCATCATGCGGCCCCCGGAGCATTGACGTCGATCAAATAGCCGATATGGCCGGTGATGTTGCCGTCCGGGCTGGTGAGATTCCAAGTCCTTCTCCTATTCGGGATTTCTTTGCCTTCGGAATCTTCCATGTACATATCGATCTGGATGGTCGCGCCTTGGTCCAGAGTGAGCCGAGCGCGAACGATGGTCAAGCCGGGACCTCCCAGTTCGCTGTGTCCAGCGCCGCTTTCAATGTCGTCGAGACTCCAATCCACGTCTTCCACATGGGCCGCTCCGCTGAGAAAAGACGCATCACCCTGAACGTTGCCGGTGATTCCCGAGGATTCGAGCTTAAACATCGAGCCGTCGGGAATGTCGAAGCAATTGTGAAAATCATTGGTTGCCTGCATGGATCCTCCTCTATTCGTCCTCAGCTTCCTACCGCGTGCTCTACCCGAGATTTACGCTAAATCCTAACGTCATTGGTCGCCGGTGTCGCCTAAAATACGGCCAAGCTTCGGATCACGGCGTCGGACGCCCAGACCCGAATGCGAGAGAGCAGCCGGAACGTGAATTCCGAAAGCCCACGGATCTAGGAGGTCCGGAGCTTGAAATAGAGAACCAACGCCGGCACGCTTTCTGCAATTTGACCCGTCGGAGGGCCGAAAATCGGCCGTCTTTTCTATTCGCTGAGGGTTGTACAGACCATCGCGGGAGACCTATTTTGAAACTCGATTCGTTTGAAACTAATTTGGTGGTTCGCGGTCTGAAATCCACCGACTTCGACCACTTGATCGCTTTGCAGAAACGATGTTTTCCGGGCATGAAAACCTGGACTAAAGAACACCTTGATAGCCAGCTCAAACACTTTGCCCGGGGCCAAATCGTGATCGAATACGATGGTCGCTTGGCCGCTACCTCTGCGAGCCTGGTGATCGATTTCGACGAATACGCCGACAACCACAGCTGGGCCGAGATTGCCGACAGCGGGTATATCCGCAACCACGATCCCGAGGGCGATACCCTCTACGGCATCGAAATCATGGTCGACCCCGACTTTCGGGGCATGAAGCTCGCCCGCCGGTTGTATGAGGCCAGGAAACAGCTGTGCATGGAGCTGAGCCTGAAGCGGATCGTCGTCGGTGGACGCATTCCGGGATATACCGAGCATCAAGAAGAGCTGACCGCCCGGGAATATGTGGAGCGGGTGGTTTCTAAGGACACTTACGACCCGGTGTTGACCGCTCAGCTGGCCAACGGATTCGTTTTGAAGCGCTTGATCCGGTCTTATCTGACCGACGACAAAGCTTCCGACGGCTGGGCGACCCTGCTGGAATGGGTCAATATCGACTATCAGCCCAATGAGCGGAAGCGGATGCTCAAGTCCAAACCCGTGCGGTTGTGTGCGGTGCAATACAAGATGCGCCACATCCACAGCTTCGACGATTTTGCTCGGCAATGTCGGTTTTTCGTCGACGCGGCGTCCGGCTATCGATCGGATTTCGTGGTCTTCCCCGAGCTGCTGACCACCCAAATGCTGTCGTTTTCGCCGAATCGTATCCCTTCCGAGGCGGTGCGCCACTTGGCGGAGCTCACCCCGGACTATCTTGAGCTGTTCGCCCGGTTGGCGTTGGAATACAACATCAACATTGTCGGCGGCTCCCATTTTTCGTACGAAAACGAAGAACTTTTGAATATCGCCTATCTCTTCCACCGGGACGGGCGTATCGACCAGCAGCCCAAACTTCACATCACGCCCAACGAAAGGCGTTGGTGGGGAGTTCAACCCGGCGACGAGCTCAAGGTTTTTGACACCGATGTGGGCAAAGTGGCCATCCACGTCTGTTACGACGTGGAGTTTCCCGAACTCAGCCGTCTGGCGGTGGAGCGGGGGGCGCGAATTCTTTTCGTGCCCTTCTGCACCGATGAGCGTCAAGGCTACCTGCGCGTGCGTTATTGCGCCCAGGCCCGCTGCGTGGAGAATCAGGTTTATGCCGTGATTTCGGGCACCGTGGGCAACTTGCCCGAGGTGGAGAACATGGACATCCAATACGCCCAATCCGCAATTTTGACCCCGTCGGATTTCACCTTTTCCCGGGACGGTATCGGTGCTGAATGCACGCCCAATATTGAAACCTTGGTGATCCACGATGTAGATCTCGAAGTACTCGAACGGTTCCGTCAAAAGGGTACGGTCACCAATTGGCTCGACCGCCGCACCGACATCTACGAGACGAGATGGGTCGGCGAAAAAAAGAACGGAGATTAGTCTCCCGGGTCGTCGAGCGCTGGACCCACCGAATCCGGCTTTGCCGGATCGAGCAGCTGGATACGTAAGGGCGAAAGCGTATCCAGATGAACGTCCCGCTGGGGAAAGGCGATGACGATGTTCGCCTCGGCAAAGAGTTCATCAAACCTGAACCTCAGCGCGCTCTGAACCCGCAGGGAATCCAGGCCCTGCCGGGCTCCGTGCCAAAAATAACCGCGGAATAACAGAGCGTTGTCGCCGAATTCCATGAACAGAACTTCCGGCCGTGGGCTCTTCACCACCAAGGGTTCGGCGTCGAGGGCTTTGAGCATGAGTTCTTTGACGGTCACTACCGGGCTGCCATAAGCCACACCCACGTCGACACTGGAACGGACCAGGTCGTCGGTGCTGGTCCAATTGAGAACGTTTTTTTCGAGAAACGAGCTGTTCGGAACGAAGATGTGGGTATTGTTGCCCGCTCGAACCCGAGTGGAGCGAAGGCCTATTCTCTCGATCGTGCCGAGGACCCCATCAACGTCTACTAAGTCACCTACCTTGATCGGCCGCTCCGCGAGCAGGATCAGGCCGCTGATGAAGTTGTTGACGACGTTCTGGCTACCAAAACCGACACCGATGGCCACCACACCGCCCAAGAGGGTGAAGACCGTGAGTGGAATGCCGACCAGATGGAATCCCCAGAGGAAGAATGAAACGACGAAGACATAAAAAACGAAGCTCTGGAGAGCATGGGCGGCGCCCTGCGAGACTGAAAAACGCTCCATCAGCACGCCTGCCATCGACCTGCTGATGCGTTTGGAGATGAAGTAACCCACGATCACCAAGAGCAGCGCCAGGAATATCTTGCCCACGGTGATGGGCTCGTCCTCGAAGGAGATCAGCTCCCACTGCCAAGCTTTCTCCAGGCTGACTCGGACTTTGGATATAACTTCCCTAATTTTTATCGACTCGGATTGTGTTTCGAGCAGGGTCCGATCCGCCAAAGTCTGAATTTGCTTCAGTTCGCCGAGGTGAGCCAGTGCCAACTCTGTGCCTTCAGCCAGCGCCTCCGACTCTCGCTGGGCCCAGCCTTTGGCCACCGGATCCGTCGTTTTGCCCCGGTCGGCCAATTGCCGCTTGCGTCGCTGCAGCTCCTCTACCCTTTGCTGCTCGTTTTTCAGATGTCGTTCAAGCTCTCGTTCCAGTTCCTCCACACGGAGAACTCGCTCTGCTCGGGTCGATCCATCGGCCAACGCCCCTGCTGCCGCGTAACGCAGACGCCAAATCTCTCCTGCGGCGGTCAAGGCCTCTAGGCGTGCCAGGCGAATCTGCCGCTCGTCGTCAAAGACTTCCATACGAGTCCGGCGAAAGATCTGCTCGGCTTTTAAACCCGCGACAGAGTCCGAGCTGCGCTCCTGAACCTTGATCCAATCGGCGTGGGCTTCGTCCAACAAACCGTCGAGCCCAACCAACCGCTCACGTTCTTGCTCGGATTGCTCGTCGATCCGAGCAAGCTCGCGGATCAGCCCGGCTTCTGTCACCGCCAGGCGTTTACGGCCCGATTCGGCCACCGAACGCCAATAGTCTCGCTCCCGGCTGCGCAGCTGGGCTCTGAGTTCGGCAACCGCCAGCCGCAGCTGCTCTAGTCCCACCTCTTCTCTGGCGATACGCGTCTGCCACCTAAGCTGGCGGGCTTGGGGATCCAAGATCTGGCCCTGGGTTCCGCTCTGCTCCAAACGCCGTCGACGATCCAACTTGTCTACCCGCCGCTTGGCGTCCTCCAGGCTGCGCAGGGTTTCTTCTTTTTCCTCCTGCGCCTGCTCCAGAGCCCTCTCCACATCCTCGAGCTGATCGAGAATCGAATCAAAGGCCCCGAAGTCGAGGGATTCCGAGTCCTCGGGTAGGGCGGCCGAAGGCCCTGCTTTGGCCATGTCTTGGAGCTTCTGCTGCTCTACGACAAGCTCAGATTGGGTCCGCAACATGGCCAGCTGGGCATCGATGCGAGTGATGACCGCCTGGGCCAGCTCCGCTTCGGTCGATCCGGATTCCGACCCGGTGATCACGCCCGACGGGGAAACGGTACCTCCCATAGCCCTGATTTCGGCCACCACGGAAGCTTTTGAAGCTTCCAGATCTTTTTGCGTCACGGCCTTGTCCGGCGGCGTGACCTCGGAGGCCGGGACTTCCGGCTTTTCGGGAACATCGGGAAGTTGCGACACACAAGGCATCGCATAAGCCAAGGAAAAGGCAAGAGCAATCAGACCGATAAGTGGATTCCGCACCGAGTAGGGCTCCCGACTAGAAAAAGCGATCCCTTACCGCCCCAGTATGCAATGGTGCTTTCCGGAGCGACAGGGATCAGGTGGACGAAGATTAACAACAAATCACCGAGGTTTACTAAACCACCCCACCAATCAACAATCTTCTTCAACCTGAAGACCTTCGCCGTGGATTACACTGTCCAGTGGCTTACACGGTAAAGTGGATTACATGTGCTGATTACACTGGTGGATTCACTTGGTGGATTCGGCTTTTTCGAGAGGATTTCTTGAGCGAGGTGACCGACTTCGGAGTTTTGGTGTCTGCTCTACAGGCAGCGCCAATACAAAACGAAGGACGCGGGCCGGCCACTGTTGGGCAGTCCGCCCGTGGCTTGTTGCGTGCCGAAATGAGACGAACAGCCCAACCCACATTCTAGTGAGCAAGACCCCCATCCGATTGCGGACCGACCGAGAGCTGGCTGCCGAGTGCTTTGAAAAAGGCGCTGGGGACGAACGCCTTTTCGCAGAAATATTTCGCCGCCACAAGAGCTTTGTTTGGAGTGTTTGCCGGCGATATTTCTCGGACCCGGCGGATCTTGCGGACATAACCCAAGACGTGTTTTTTCGAGCATTCCGGAACCTAGGAAAGTTTGTCGGCCAGCACCCGAGTTCTTTCCGGGCCTGGCTCGGACAAATCGCGGCGAATATCTGCAAGAACGAATTGCGCACGAGATCGCGGCGGCCACAAATATCCGAGACCCTGCCGGATTCTAAACCCATCGTCACGTCGACCAACTGGGCCGCCCTGCTCGAATCCCGAGAAGACGGTAACCGGTTGGAAGCCGCCCTAAAGAAGCTGACACCGGAACAGCGGCAGATTATTGAATTGGCAGACCTTCAGGAGCTTCCCTATTCTCAGATTACAGAGATTCTGGGGCTCACCTTAAGTGCCGTCAAAATGAGAACCTTGAGAGCCCGAGCGGCCCTGGCCATACATTTCAGAAAAGTTGGAAATGAGGATTCATAAAATGAGCTCAAACACTCGGCATCCCGCCTTGGAGGAACTGAAATCCGTAATGGCTGGGCGACTCAACGCCTCGGAGGTGGAGTCTGTGCTGTCACACCTCGATACCTGCGAGAGCTGCTTTGAGAAAGTCGAGCAGCAGTGGACCCTCATCTCTCCGGTCGGAGGCGGGGAGACTCTAGGGCTGGATCCAGAAACTGCTCGAAAGGTCGAGCAACGTCTACTGAACGACATTCGCCGCTCACACCTAGCCAACCACGCTGTTGTGTTCTGCAGTAAGGGCATTCTCTTGGTTCTGCTGGGGCTGCTCAAACCCATGCTGGCGACTGTCGCCTACCTACAGACCGAGGTCAACGGGAGACCCCTATGACTCAGTTCCGCCCTTTCAACCGCGCATTGGAATCGCTCATCGAGCGGTGTATCGACTCCTTGCCCAACTTCCTGACGGCGATCGCTCTTTTCCTTGGGGGATGGTTGTTGGCCCGGTTGGCAGCCAGTGCCAGTCGGCACTTGGCCAGGCACCTCGAGTTCGATCAGGTGATTGAAAATGCCGGTTGGACCGAAGCATTCGACCGGAACGGAATCACGATAAAACCCTCCGAATTCGTGGCCAGATTGGTCTTCTGGAGCATGCTGGCAGTCTTTGTGGTGCTGGCGGCCCAGAACCTCGGTTTGGTGATCACTGCTCTACCCTTAAAGAGCTTCTTGGCTTTCCTACCCCGAATGTTGGGAGCTGTGCTGCTCCTCTTCTTCGGTTCCGCGATTGCAGGAGTCGTATCCAGTGGACTTGGAGCCACTCTCGCAAGACTGGGTTTTGATCAACACAAGCTGATGGCCGGAGCAACGCGCGGCATTATTTTGTTGATCACCCTGACCACCGCCATTGAACATCTCGGTTTCGACCTCAGCCTCCTAACGAGCACCCTGATCAACCTCTTGACCATCTTTGCCGCCGCCCTGGGTGTGACGTTTGCTCTAGGTGGGAGAGATGTCGCTAGAAATCTGCTGGCCGGTTACTACGCCAGGGAGAGATTTACTTCAGGAGATATTCTGCAGCTGGAAGAAGGCAGTGGAGAGCTGGTCAGCATCGGCACATTGACCTCTGAAATTCGCACCGAATCCGGTTCCTTGGTCTTCCCGAATTCCAGGCTCACCGACACCGCAGTGACGAAATTGAACCCTGACACCTCCCTGGATGACAGAACCTAGTCAGCCAGACCCCGCCACGGGCTAAAGCCCGAGGCTACATATACCTCGCCCCTTCGGGGCAGCCCGGAAGCGAAAATGCAGGGCCGTCCCGCAGGGACAAGGTTTACGTAGCCTCGGAATTTATTCCGTGGTGCGGCCGGCTAGGTGCGACCGGCTAGGTGCGGCCGGCTAGGTGCGGCCGGCTAGGTGCGACCGGCTAGGTGCGGCCGGCTAGGTGCGGCCGGCTAGGCGCGGCCGGCTAGGCGCGGCCGGCTAGGCGCGGCCGGCTAGGCGCGGTGCGGTGTGGCAAGCCATGTCGGTTCCGCATTTCCTCGCGGGTTTGAGGCCGAAGCTGGACATACCCTAGTCAGCTACCGGTTCGTCATCAGCACAAAAAGAGCAAGGGCTGCACGAGATTCCTAGAATCAACATGCAGCCCTTTGGCGTAGAAGAGGCCTAGGCTAAGCTAGGCGGCCATTGCCGAAAGAAACTCCTAGCCCCTAGCCTCCTTAGAGGATGTGCCAAGAGAATCGCAGCAACAGATTCTGCGTCACCTGGGTCTCATCACTGATCTGGGGAAAGTCGAGCACATCCAGGGTGTAGTCCAACGAGGCAAATCGGGTCAGCCGATAGCTGAAGGTATTTCGCCAATCGATCGTCGGATCGCCCAGCTCCCCAAAATCTCCGAAGATTTCTAGATCCGTCAGCCAGAGCAACCGCTCGCCGAGGTGCACCGAGGCCGTAAGAGTGGTTTCCACACCTTCCTCGTTGAGATCATCCAACTCATATAGATCGAGTTCCGGAGTGGAAGGATCATCAGCCTGAACAAAGGACCCGGAAAAGAAGCTCTGTCGCAATCCCAAACCGATCCGCCAGTTGACAGTGGCGCGTAGGCTCCGGAAGAGCCGAATGTTCAGACCACCACCTTCACGGACTCTCAAAGAGCCCAACGCATCGGCCGTCCGATATTGATCATTGGCCGCAAAGTTACGAACGTCCCGGCTGCCATCGAGGAAATTGAATGCGACGGAGGTATCTTCCGTCGCCAAAACCTCGCTGGCAAAAAGATTGGTTAGAAGGCCGAATCGAGCATAGGGGCCGACTCGCTCATTCTTGAAAAAGGTGTAAACCACATCTGCTCTCAGACGATCCTGAGCCCTCTGGGTCGGGAGAGACTTTCCATCGGCGGGGTCGATCCGAACCAGGCCTTCCTCAATTTCGAAAATGCCGGAAGCTAGATGCGGCCCATCGCGATAAGTCCCGTATGCGTCGAAGAAAATGGTGCCCGTCAGGGTGTCCTGATTGGCCCGACCGACGACGCTTTCTGATGAACTCAGGGAAACTGCTCCACCCAGGAGGACTCGCGAAGTCCATTTCCCCTGGTCTCCAGTGCTTTCGGCAACCACGAGCTCCGTGGCGTCTATTACCCCGGCACCCCTAAAGTTGCCGGTCGATGGATCGAGCACCAGTCGAAAGTGCACCAAACCGGAAGCTGGGACCTCAACCGTAGAAAAGTTGGTCCTCGCTCGATAAGTCTCACCTGTTCGGACAATTCTATAAACCCCCGGTTTCAACAGCCAAGTTTGTATCGTTTCGGACTGAAGGGTATCAGCCCCGTAACCCGTGCCGACGGCCGTGCGATCTGCAAGACGAATCAGCTCATAGGTGCCGCGAAAGGGAATGTTGCTTTCGTCCACAACCTCTACTCGCAGTCCGCCCCAGAGGGGCTCCACGACATGGGTCTCGCCGACGTCGACGGTCACTTCCGTACTCCACCCCTGATTCGGATCAGCCCCAACTCCCACCACCACGGTGTAGTCCCCAGCGGGAGCCACCAAACGTGTTCCCGTGGGACCCGACGCGATTGTTTTGCCGTTTTTTACCAGCCTCCAAGTGGGCTCGCTCAGAGGATCGGCCAGGGCTGGAACAAATACCGCCCCTTGATCCGCCGGGATCTCCGTCGCGTCCTCAGCCATTTGCTGTGAAGCACTAAGTGCCAACGGTCGGTAGAGATCGCCATGGGAATCAGACTCCCCAGCAAAGCCAATTGAGGCGGTAAGAAAGATGGTAACAATTAGTAAATACCTTAACAATTTCATGGTTGTCTCCAGTTGAGTATCATGCTTTCGATTGGGTAGACGCAGACAGGGTGCTGAACCATGCACTAGTGGTAAATTTTCCAAATTAACGGTCATCACCCAAGCCGGTGAGCAGGCACAACGCTGGAGGCCGAAATCCAGCGCCGACGGACTGGCACGGTATCTTGGAATCGGACCACCAGGCCTGGTCTCAATCGGATCGTCTTTATCCCAGGATTCGATAGATAGGACACCCAACTCGGAATTTGGTCACATTTATCGCCACAAACAATAACTTTTCTAACCCATTGTTTTTAATGTGACCAAAGCCAAATTCCGGTGTCACAGTTGATAGTTAGAGAAACTTTCATCAAACACCCCGAGTCGAGCGCCGTGTGCGCCGGCTGAAGGGCCTTGTCCCCGGAGACACCCATGAAACTCGATCCGATTCCTCACTCGGCATTTAAGGCCAGTCTCATTGCGCTCGCGCTGGGATGGGCGGCATTGGGTTTGGTACCCCTGTGCTCCGCCCAAACCTCCGGGCCCATTCCCGCGGAACCCGCCGTGGTCCAGGAGCCCGCAGACACGCCCCTAGCTCAAGCAGTACCGGCTCAAGCAGTACCGGCTCAAGCAGTGCCGACGCCTGCCGGACCCACCTCAAATTCAACGGAACCCATGCGTGAAGGTGCGCAGACCCTTGTGGACCAAGGGGCCGGGATGTGGAACCAAGTGCTCTTACCCATGTGGCAACGACTCGCCACCGCATTGCCCGTCCTAGCCAAAGCCATTCTCATACTTATTCTTTTTTGGCTGGCCGCCCTGCTTTTGCAAGCCGCTGTTAAGAAATTGCTCGACATGACCACGGTGGACGAAAGAACCATAGAAGCTTGGGGGCTTTCTTCCTTGCTGCGCAGGGAGGACGGCAGCAGCAGATCGTTCTCCGACCTGGCGGGAGCGGTGGTGAAATGGACGGTTTTGCTGTTTGGATTTGTCGCCTTCTTTCAAGCACTCGACCTCGAGATGGTCGCCAAACCGCTTCAAGGGGTCGCTGAATCCATTGTCGGCGTGATTCCCGGCATTTTACAAGCCGCGGTCATCCTGCTCGTTTATTGGATCATCGCGTCGGCGGTTCGAGCCCTACTCCGGCGGGCGATGGTCGCTGCCAATTTCGATCAGCGTGCAGAGCGTTACTTTGGAGCCCCTGACGAGTCTGAGAAGAGGACTCCCCCCAGTAGTGCATTGAGCAATCTCGCCTTCTATTTGATTCTACTCTTTGGGCTACCTCCGTTCTTGGAGGCCCTTGGACAGGCTGCTCTCATTCGCCCCCTAGCTTCGATGTTGGAGAAAGGACTCTCCTTCCTCCCCAACATTTTTGCCGCCCTAATGATCTTCTTGATCGGCAAGCTGGTGGCCGTCATTGTGCGAGAGGTTGTGGGCAACTTCCTTTCCGCATCTGGGGTCGACGCCAAAGCCGAGCAACTCGGAATCAACCTCGGCTCCACCCCGGTCTCGAGAGCCGTAGCCTCGATCGCATATTTCTTCGTATTGATATCGATCATTGTCGCTGCCGTGGAAAGCCTCGGAATTACCGCGATCTCAGATCCCGTCAAGCAAACGTTGGAAAAATTGTTGGGTGCAGTGCCTCAAATCCTGGTCGCCATGATCGTGCTGGCAGCCGGCTGGGTAGTGGCTCGGGCGGTTCGCGAAATAACCCGTGCATTTCTCGAAGGCATCGGCTTCAATCAATATCCTGAACGGTTCGGCCTTTCCTTCTTGAACAAGGGCACAACGGCCCCCGACCTAGCGACTTTGGGTGGCCACGCCGTGATGGCGGTGATTCTCTTGCTGACCGCCGAGCAAGCGTTCGCAACCCTGGGCCTCGACCAACTCGCGGCCATGATCGCCGCCCTCTTGGCCTACCTGCCCAACCTGCTTGCAGGCACTGCGATCATCCTCATCAGCCTCAGCCTTTCAAGCTTGGCAAGCAGCTGGATTCTGGAATCGCTGGGTGACAGCCCAACTTCCCGAATCGGGGCCACCATCTTGAAATACGCCATCATTTTCTTGGGTCTCAGCATGGGTCTCTCCCAGCTGGGGGTCGGCGAGCAAATCATGACCGTGGCAGTGGCCGCGACCTTCTCAGCGGTCGCCCTCGCTCTCGGGCTGGCCTTCGGCTTCGGCGGTCGCCAAAAAGCCAAGGAAATCATCCAGGAGCTGTCGGCAAATACATCGGAGGTCACCAAGGCTAAATAGCCATTTGGACGACAGGCTGTAGCAGCAGCCTTCTTTGAGCCTTCGAGCTTCTGAGCCTTGAGAAGAGGCCCCATCCAATGGGGCCTCTTTCGTATTGGACCGGTGATGGGGGTTCTAACCCACCCTTTGCGCTGTAGACCATCGACAACCCACTGAGCTCGTCCGTCGAGCTTGTTCAAGGAGCTTTTAGATGGTCTTCGATCGCCTGCCTCGCAAGCTGAGTTTTCCCGTACTCGGCATGGTTTGCATCGTCGGCGCCATTGCCGATTCGGCAACGGCCCAAGTCGGCCGTTTCGAGGTGCAGGGGTCGGGCTCGGACCCGGCCGGTTATCGACTCTTTCCACCCGGCTCTTCCACCGGCGAGCCCGACCAACTGGATGTCGAGGTGCTCGATGTGGTCCACGCTCAAGGGGCTCGATGCTCGCGGGTGAGCGAACGGCCGGCAGCACCTTCGAGCCCGCGGAAGGTCCAGCTCGAGGTCTCCATTCGAGACTTGGCGACGGAAAAGCGTTTGCGCGTTCAGATCCACGACCTGGCCGCTCTCGAAACTCCTACCTACGACTTGGGCGCACTCGAAAAGTGGCTCGATTCCAGCCTGGAGACGGTCTTCAGCACGCCGGACGGCCGAGTGCTGCTCAGCAAATGCCTAGTGCCCGGCTCTCTGAAAACCGTTCAGAGCGTGGTCGCCGACGCCTTGCCCCGGAGCTTCGATCAAGCCCTGGCGGCGCAATACGGCTTTTCCGCCGAACGTCGCCATGTGGATTTGGTGCCGGGCATGCGCCTGTGCGTGGACTCCACGGAATCCGTCAATTGGGGCAATGGCAAGGAGCTGGTGCGTGCCGGCCCGCGCACATGTTTCCCTGTGGGCCACGGACGGGGTGACGGCCTTCTCTTGGGCTTTTCTCCCCTGCTCGACCGATTTCATCGGCTCGACATTCACACCCGCAAGCTGCAAGGGGCCCGTTGGACCCCAGGGGTATTGGATCTCACCCACGCGGCCTTGGCCCGGCCCCACTACCGGATCTTCTTTCCAAAAGATCCCATCGAGCTCTACTCCCACGTATTTCCCGACGAAAAGCTCAAAGTGGAGCAGCGTCCCGTCTTGGTGGGTGTCAGCTCGGAGCAGGATCTCGAGCTGGTCTCCGACTGCCATGCCGATGGCGATCTTTCGAGCCTGTGTGAAGGCGCGACCACCTGCGACGACCAGCCGGATCGGTCCGTCGATCCCGCCTTTCCACCCATCTGCCGGATCTTCCAAGAGTGGGGGGTGCCCCTGCCGGAAATTTCCGTCCGTCTCAAAGGAGATTGGATTTGGGTGCCCTTGGGCACCACCCTGCTCGACCTCTTGGAGCGTCACGGCAACCTGGGGCTTGCAGAGCTGATCCGCGACGGCGCCGGCGGGTCCGCAGACGCCAGGGCCGTGTGGGTGGAACAGGAATTGGACGTCAAGAGGCATTTTCACGGTCGACGGGTGAAGGTCGACTTTCAACCGGGTTTCGGCAGCGGGGCCTTCTGGCTTCCTCTTTTTCAAGGAGATGAAATTCAATGGAACGATTAGGGTTTCGGCGCCTCGGCGGTTCGGCTCTTTACCTTCCCGAAGCCCACGTCAGCGAGCCGAATGAAGCTCGATTGGGTTTATTTCTCGACACCCCCGGCTCGGATCCCGTTCATCTCTCCGAGGTCTGGGGCCGCTGTGTGCTGGTGGTGTGGCACCCGGAGATCGACACCTCCACCTTCTTTGCCCGCTTGCCCGGCCTGCTTTCCGATTTGGAGTCCGGCCGCGGTCGGATCGCGTTTTTCACTGCCGATCAAGACCGCCGAGTCGTGGTGGAAACCGAGGCCGACGGCTTCACCGTCACCTCGTCCGTAACGATCGGTCTCGACGGAGAATCCTACGAATTGCGCACCGCGTCCCGTGCTCGAATCCGGGTCGACGACGAACAAGTGATCCTTGAGCCTCCTGAGGCACGATTCCACCGCTGGGTCTTCGTGCGGGAAGGGGGCGGCACCGTCCGGCTCCCGATCCAAGGTCCTTTGACCTTGCCTTTAGCGGGCCCGGAACGGGCGACCTTTAAATTCGACCTACCCTTGGACGATCAAGGGCTCGATGATTTGGGCGTGCACCTGCGCTATTCCCAAGCCGGCGAGTGGTTTCGAGGAAGAGGCCGCCTTTCCGCGACGATCCGAGGCCACCGCCTCCCCATCTTCCGACAACCCGACGCCGAGCCAATCCCCTTCGAGGTGCGTTTCGATGCCCTTTCGCCCCTCGACCCCGAGCGCACCCGCCTGAGCTTTGAGACCGGCCGGGCAGTGATGTCGGAATTTGAGACCGTCCTAGGTCACGGGCTGACTTTGACCCCGTTGCCCGGAGCCGCCCTGGTGCTCGACCACGGGGTCGAGAGGATCGCCGAGGACCTTGCGATCCTCGATTCGCGTTCTTATCTGACCCCCGACGGCAGCTTTACGATGGGTCTCGAGCCCGACCCGACTCGGCCCATCTCTGCCGACGTCGGCGCGGGCGCCGGCGCTGACTTGCAACAACTGGTGACCGGAATTTCCACGTCCGAATTCGTGCCCTTCCGTCCCGGAGATCGGCTGACCTTCCACGCCAAACGTCCGGCCACCGATCCCCGCGGGCTCGTCCCACCTTCGGAGGATCAGCGCGAGTCGGCCGTTCCAGCGATCGAGCTGCACGACTTGACCACCACCGCCTGGGTTTCGATCGCCGCGCCGGATTCGGAGCTGGAGGGCCGAGCGTCGTCCCACAGCCTGCACAGCCAGCCCGAAGAAATGACCCTTTACGGTGACGCTGAGCGTCACGAGGCGACCGCGCCTCGAAGCATGGTCTTCACCTCCCAAAATCGACCGGGCATCGGAAATAGACCTTTTCCCATGGCGCCCTTCTTGGGCCTGACCCGGCTCACGGACGACCCCGCGGCCACCCTGAAACTCGAAAGCGAGCTGATCTCGGCGGCCCGTCAAAAGGAATTGCCCATCCTCGAGTTCGAGCAGACCCGGACCGCGGTTCGAACGGGCCGCGAGCAACGTTTCACGCCCCAGGGTTTCCCCGTGGAGCTGGAAGACGGCCGATGGCGGCGTTTGGTGATGGCCAACACACCCCTGGGAGACTTCGGCTTCGACGAGGTGGATCCGGCCTTCACCCGGGTGCTGGTCCGTGACCGGGTGTGCCTGGTGATCAGCCGATTGCCCGAAGCGCTCGGCACCTTGATCGATGATCTCGAGGTGGCCGGTTGGGGGTTGTCGATTCAAGAAAGCTTCACGAATCCCACACCGCCGAGCGAAGGGCTTCCGCCCGCCACATTGATTCTCAAATACCAAGACCGCAAGCTCAGCGACTTGGTGGCGGATCCGAGCACCTGGAACGAAGCCGACACCTTCAATTCAAATCCTGCGGCCCTAGCCGATCGTCTGGCTCGTTTCATCGAAGCCACCCGCGAGCGTCATGTGCAGCTGGAAACCGAGCGAGCCGGCAGCTCTCCCTTCGGCCCCTTTCTCAAACGTTTCGACGATCCCGGTTGGAACGGCGTCGTGGTGGTCAACCCCGATCTCCTGCCCAAGAACCTGCCACCCGCGATCCAAGGCCTATTCCCCGGCATCGACATGAAGCGTTTTCGCGGCCATCACTTCGGCATCGAACTCAGCCGGGTGGGTCAAGAGGGTTTCGAGGTCCAAGAAAGCTCCCTTTTCGGCGTCATCGACTATCCGTCGCCCCCCGGCGAGCTGCCCCGGGAACCCTCCACGGGCATCGCCGACCTCCAGGTGCAGACCTTGCGATTGCAATTCGAGAAGTCCGAGGTGCGCCGTTTCGATTGCCGGGTGAAGGTTTGGTTGGATGTGATCTTTGGCGACAAGGTCGAGCAACTGGATCCCATCTCCGGCCAGACCACGGAGGGCAACAGCATCCTTTTCGACGGCGTCTACGAGTCGCGCCTGGGCGAGGATGACACGAAGATTGAAACCTACACCTTCGCCCACGAAGGGGACTATCGCTTCCAATTCGACAGCGGGATCTTGAAGGAGCTGCGCATCTCGCGGCTCCAGCTGACCACCCTCGAAGCCCACGGCAGGCGCGGAGTGACACGCCTCGGCTTCTGGGGGCATCTCTCGTTCCACAAAATCGGCGCGCTCGATCTCTTCGGTCTCGAGAAGCTCGACTTCGCCGACCTCGGGATACGCATCGACTTTGACCTCGATTCGGGAAAGCGAGACTTCAAGCTCGATCTGGGCGCCCTACGTTTCGACCTGGGGGATATCGATTGGGGTGACGGCCTGCTCAAATTCTTGCCTTTCCAGCTCAAATTTTTTCAATTCGCCCCGGGCGATCTGAATCTCAAGCTGCCCGACTTGGGATATTTCTCCTTTGGTGACGACAGCGGCGATTCCTTCCAATACGGTCTGGGTTTCCACCTCGATCTCGGCTCCTTGGGCACCTTGGCCAAGCAGCTGGAAGGCTGGGTGCTGGAAATCCTCATGGGCTGGTTGCCCAAGGGCGACGGCTCCGGGGTCGATTTCTCCTTCGGTTTCAAGATGGCCGGCAACGGCGCCGGTGAGCTGGATTTGGGCATCGAAGGAGTGCTCAAGGTCCTGGTCGACAAATACCGGATCGAAAAGCTCGTTTTACCCTCAGCCAACCTATCCGCGGCCAATCTACCCGTGGCCAACCTTTCCGTGGAAGAGCGCACCCTCTACGTGTTGCAAGCGGTGGGTTGTCGCTTGGAGGTTCTGGGTCGGCGGTTCCCGGACGAGAGTGAGCTTCAACTCTTTTTCTTCGTCGATCCCAAGGACGTGACCTCCGGTCGGCTGGGCAAGATCGGCTGGTTCGGCAAGCTCGGCACCAAAGACGAAGGCACCACCGGCAGCGGAGGTTTAGAAGTTCCACTGGTGGCCCTGGGCCAACGGGTCAACGCCTATCCCGAGGGCGGGGTGCCCACCACCCAGGAAATCATCGACCACATCAAAGACAAAATCGGCGCCCTGGATGAGGTCGGCGATCTCAAGAAGCTCGTCGACACTGAAGCCTTGGAATTCGATCCGTCCCGGGAGTGGACCGTGGCCTTGCGCACGGTGCTTTGGAGCCTCGCCGAGCTGGATTTGGTCTTTCTCGATCCCGATATTTACGGTATCCGCTTGAAAGTGCCCGCCGGTGCAACCCGGCTTTTCGAACTCGACGTGCTCTACCGCCGCATCACCGACGAGCTCGGCGTTTACAGCCTCGAGCTGACCCTGCCCGACGCCTGGCGTCAGCTGGAATTCGGCGCCGCCTCCCTCACCCTGCCGGTGATCGGCCTCGACCTTTACACCAACGGCGATTTCCAAATCGATGTCGGTTATCCCTGGAATCTGGATTTCTCCCGTTCGTGCTCGTTCCAAATGCTGCCCTTCCTCGGGTCCGCCGGGCTCTACTACGCCCAGCTCAACGCCACCTCCAGCTCGTTGGTGCCCGTGCCGCGCAACCCGGGTTGGACTTTCGATCCGGTGATCCAATCGGGTTTCGCCGCCCGCTTCGGCCTAGGCAAGGAATTTCGCAAAGGACCCCTGCGCGCCGGGGTGTCGGTAACGGTCTTCGCCACCCTCGAAGGGGCCTGGGGTCGCTTGCGAAAAACCAACGAACCCGACAACTCTCCTTATCCCGCACCCAAGGACGACTATTTTTATTTGGCGGGTACCACCGGGGTGCTGGGCGAGGTCTACGGGTACGTGGACTTCGGCATCGTCAAAGCTGGGGTCGACGTGCGCATCTGGGTCGCTTTCGGTTGGGTGCTCGAAACCTACCAGCCGGTGGTGGTCTTTGTGGAAGCCGGGGTCCGAGTCCGAGTGCGGGTGGTGATCGGCAGCTTCAAGGTATTCGGCAAAAAAATCGAGATCAAGATCACCTTCCGCTTCAGCACCCGCCTGCGCTTTGAATGGACCGTGGGCAAAGGCGACCAAGCCCTTTGGAATCGGACCTTCGAGCGCAAAGGCAACGAGCGTCGCTTGCCCGCCTCGACCCTGCGCCTGCAATCGGAAGAGCTACCCGAGCCGCGCATGCTGAGCTGGGTCGACGCTCCCGAGATCGAGCTCTTGACCGAAAGACCGTTGCTCGAGCTGCTGCTCAGCCCCGACATCACCCTGGTGGACGGCCATCCCGAGGCAGTGCTGTTGCTCAGCTTGGCCGGCGGCCCCTCCGACGACGACAGCGGGACCGGTGACGACCCCACCGATCCCACACCGACTCCGTTCACCCTCTTGGCCCAGGCGTTGACATCGTGGGCGGTGTGGGTGTGCTTCCCGGAGCGCCACGACACGGGACCGCCGGAGTCGTGGCCGCTGACACCCGAGGACCTGGAACATCTGGAGGCCTGCTTGGCCCTACCCAAATCCTTGGCACGGGCGGAGTCTCTCGACCACCAACCCCTCGATTACGCCCGCTTGCTCGAATTCTTGGGCGAAAGATTTCGCTTCAAGCTGCGGGACCCCGAGGACGGCGAAACCCTCGACGGCGCGGTGTTCCCCATGTTCCCGGACCTCGGCCTGTCGTTCACCTACGACGGCCAAAGCTCCGAGGTGGAGCTTTGGAACCATCGGCCGGTTTCCGAAGATTACGAGCGAACCCTCGACGAGCATTTCGAGCGCCTGCGGGTGTTGATCGAAAAGGCCCAAGAAGACGCCCGGCCCGAAAGCTTGCGGCGCCAAGCCCGACCGGTTTCCCAGCTGCTCTTCGAGGATTATTTCCAACTGTTGGTGCGCTCCGCCACCGGGGCTTTGACCGAGACGTCTTGGCCCGACGCAGGTCAGGAGATCTCGAATCCCAGCCTCACGTTGGCCGAGCGTTATCAGCTGATGTCGGAAAGCAACCGCTGGAGTCAGCTGGCGGCCGGGGTCGGGCGTTTCTTCCTGCACGGTTTGCGGGTGCCCGATGCCGACGACGCCGACACGAGCCACGCTCTGCTGTCGTTCGCCGGTCAGCAACGGCGCTTCTTCGACCAGCTGCCGCCCCAAGGATCCCCCGAAACCTATTCCATCGGTCTCTTCAAGCGGCCGGACAGGCTGCCTTGGTTGGAGAACGCGGTGGCGCCGATCGAGGTGTCCGTGAACGGTCTGCGGCGGCTGGCGAATACCCCGATTTCCGTGGACTTCCTGGGCGTGGAGGCGCGATCCCCGATCCGTCCCCGTCCCCGTCGCGACGCCCTCCGTCGGCCCACGGCGTGGAAACGGGGCGGCACTGCCCACGGCACCCTGTGGTCGTTGGCGCCGGAGACTCTCGATCGACTGACCCGGCTGGCCCAAAGCCATGAGTCGGAAGCGCTGACCGTGCACCGTACCTCCAAGGGGGAGTCCCTCGGCAACGCCGACGGGCCGGCCCTGGAGGTGGTTTGGTCGGCGCGGGTGGAGCTGCGTCTGCAGCGGGTACCCCAGGGCACCTCGACGGTGCCGGGCACCTCGACGGTGCCGGGCGTCTATCGCTTGCTGCCCTTGCCCGACGCCGGGCGACGGTTGGTGCAAGCGATCCTCGACTCCGAGAAGATCGGCCAATGTCGTTTGCATCTGCTCTACGCGGCCGAAGCCGAAGGAGACGGTGCAGGTCTGGAGAGTGCCATTGACCCCGACGTGCATCTCTGGCGTACGGATCTTTCCACCGAGCCCCGACCGGAAAACGCCCCCTTGCGAGCCCAGGACGAGCAGGAGCTACGGGTCTCCGCGACCTTGGACCAACCGGCGGACTTTCTGGAGCTGCTGCGGCGGGCGTCGATCGTGCGCAGCAACGGATACTTCCTATCTTATGCCGATGACGGCGCCGAGCTGCCCGGACGGCTCTTCGAAACTGCCGGCTCCAACGGCGATGCGGCATCGGGCTCGGCCGAACTGACCCTCTTGGCCCAATTCGAGGGTTCGGTGTCCGGCGCGGCCGTCACCCCACCGGCCGAGGTGGGCCCGCCGATCGAATCCCTGTGGACGCCGGGCGCTCCGCCGGAGCCTTCGGAGGTGGTTTACGCCCGCTCCCCCAACCACGAATTCGATGCCGCCCTGCCCCTCGGTTGCGTGGGTTTCCGGGTCTATCGTCGAGCGCCGGAAAAGACCCTGCGTCGACCGTCGTCGTTGAACGGCTCCGGTCTGCCCGAGCGAGGCCTGACCCGAGAGCAAATTCTCACCGCGGCGGCCCTGACAGAAGAGGACCCCCTGGCAGAAGCTCTGCTGCTCGACGCCGGCTCCGACGGCGTGGACCTGTCGACTCGCTTCCACTTGCTCGACTATCGGCTGGACGAGACGGGGCCGATCCGCGAGATCGACGCCGAGGACGTGCTGCCGATCGTTCCGTCGGAGGTAGAAGAACTCTCCGCGGCTTCGGAGCCCAGGCCACGGCCGCCGAGCGTGGAAATCGGTGATTGGTGTTACGAGCACGTGTTACCCGTTTACCAGTTGACGGGCAAAGAGCCGGAGGAGCGATCCATTTACGACGGCATCGGTCTCGATCTTTCCGTCGAGCTGGGCCTGCGGGACCTCTATGGCAATCGGTTCGATCTGCCGGAGAACACCCTTCCCGTGCCCGTGCGTTATTTCGATCCCCTGCTGCCCATGACCGAATGGCCCTCGTGCACCGTGGGTTATCGCTTCGTCGAGGCGCGGCCCGGCCAGGTGGAGATCCTCTTCTCCTTCGATCCAAGAGGTTTTCTGAAATCCCGTGGCACGGACACGGAGCCCGAGAAATGGCTCGATCGCAGCGACCCGAAGGATCGAGAGCGCCTCGACGACGTGCGCGCTTTTTATCAACGGGCGAAACAGCAGCTTTTGGATGCCCACGTCGAGCTGTCATTGTCTTTCACCGCCGGCTCGAGCACCGCCGGCTCAGGGACCGTGCACCCCATCAAACAGCGCGGGCAGAGCGATCCCGATCTGCCGTTGATCCGGCTGGTCAACGCCATCGAGGCTTTCCTGGCTGGTTTGGAAAACGTACCCCCGCAAGGTCCTACCCCGCCGCGCCTCGACGCATGGTCGGTCAGCTTGCCGGTCGTCCTGCCCGTGGACGAAAACCTGGTGGAGCTCGACTTCCGTCTGCTGCTCAGCCGACCGGAGCATTTGGCCCATGAGCGAGCGGTGGCCACGGGGCTGACTCGGATTTGGAATGTCGAGGTGCCGCTGACGCCGATCATCGCCCGCACCTTTTCGCAGGAAGACGCGGCCGCCGAGGCCGAAGGCGACCAAGGCCTGCGGGAATTCGCGCGCATCTTCGCCGCTGCTTTCCCCCACCGACGCCTGGCCACCGGCTTGGGCACCACGCACAACCGAGCTGTCGAAGCCAAAGCCTTGTGGGCCGTGCACGACCGCTTGGTGGAGCTGGAGGTGGGCGGGCCCGCCCATGCTTTTGCCTTGCCGCCCCTGTCCACGGATCTACAATCCGGTCAGATCGCGGTGCCGGCGGTTCCCGGACGGGAAGGGGCCTCGGTGCGGATCGCGGATTTCGACCTCGACGTCAACGCGCGCGCCTTCCTGCGCGATCTCGAACTGGGTTTGGCGCCGGAGAACGCGAGCTTCTTGCGCCGGGTGGGACCGACCGATTTCGACCAGCTGGTGCGGCAGAAAAACCGTCTGTCCGAGCATCTCAGCCACAAGCTGCGGCCCGTGTTCACGGACGGTCCGCCCGCTGTGGGGCTCGATCGCAGCCGACGCCGGCTGCGGGATCGTCTGGCCGCGGATCTGCGCAACGGTTACGACCTCGACGCCGCCTTTGCCTTACCCCTGAAGCGCATAGATGCCGGCGGGCGAGGTGGCGCCGTCGCCTTCGGTCGGCTGAGCACCGGCAACGACCGGGCCCGGTTGTTCCCCGGCAATCTCGAGCTGGACGCCTCGCCGATGGTGCTTTCCGTGCTGGTAGACGCCCGTCTAGAAACCGAGCAAGGCCGGCTCGTTTTTGACGATCTGAGCTACCAGCTGACCCATGTGGGGCGCCACACCGGCGGTCAAACCGACGGCCAAAAAGACGTGGAATGGCTACAGCTGGTGAATAAAGAAATTCTCCACATCGGACCGAGCTCCACCGTAACCGTACCGATTCCCATCCGTCGCTATCCCGAGGCCCCGGTGCTCGATCGCCACGGCTCCCCGAAGCCGGAATCCACGCAGTCGGCGGCCGGGCTCACCACCGGAAACGCCGGCGATTTCGAGGCGCGGATTCGAAGGCTTCGTCAATGGCCCTACGAGGTCGATTTCAACCAAAGATTGGTGGACCAAGACACTATCTTCCTCGAAATCGCCTACAACACCGAGCCCGCCGGAGCCGCCGGCAAGACCCTGTCCACGGCCGAGTCGATCTTTGCCGCCTTGGTGGCTTATCAACACCATCGGGAAGGGATTTGGGACGTGTTCCATCGAATCCCCACCAAAACAGCTTCGAAAAAGGAAGCCGAGAACGCGCTCGAGGCGTTCAAGGAGCTTGCCACCGCCGTCGCGTCGAGCCTCGAAAGCGGTGGTGCTGAAAGGTTTGCGCTCGACGTCCAAGATCGAGAAAAATTCAAGATCGACGACGATCCAGTGAAACGAAGGCTTAAGGCCTGTCGAATTGAGCCGGCGGACAGCGGACCCTTTGAGATCTTAGCCCTGAACCGCCAGGGTGTTCCCCTGCCCTCAGAGCCGTCCCCGGGCTCGACGGAAGGACGGTGCGTGAGCATCGACTACGAGCCGTCGCCGGATCAGACTCGCCTCTACCATCGACTGCGACGGTTGGAACTCGATGTGGCCCAAAGGCAGAACGCCTGGGCCGGGGTCGAGCTGCGGCGCAACTTCAACCTCGGAGACGAAAGGGATCCACGTCCAGTCGACCCGGTGTTCGTCTACCAAACGCCCCAAGTGCGTTTCGGTGAGCCCTTCAATCCCTTCCTCGACATCACGGCCGACATTCCGGTGCCGAGGTCGGCGAACGGCTTGAGCCTCGACATCGAATCCTTGTTGAGGGTGGCGCTCGGCCCCGCCCTTTCCACGTCCGGCAAGCCGGCGACCGTCGAGCTGCGGTGGGGATTCGAAAGCGGTCGTCTGGATCGAGCCCTCGGTTCCGCCGAGCCGGTCCGAGCGGCCCATCCGATCGGCCTGATGCCACCCATGGATCTGAGCGCTCCGGAGGGCGATCAAGATCACCAAAGGGCCGGCGCCTTCAGCCCGACCCAGGCCGCCGACACCGCAGCCAGCCTGTTGCAAGATTGGTTGACCGACCACCCCTTACCCAACGGCGGAGACGGCGGAAACTTCGTCGTCGACCTGCGGCTGTATGGCAGCGGGCAAAGCTCGGGACGACCCGTCTTGCGGCTGCGGCGTTTGCTGCTGCCCGTGCGGGCCTTGCCGTCGGATCGATCGATGGTCTCGTAAACCGCATCCAGGTGCATTGGGGCCTTTTTTCCATGGGTGCCCAGAAATTCTTTCAACCGATCTAGTAAATTTTACAAGATCCCGATCCGCACGGCCGAGCGAGAGTCAAACCTCTTCGTCGACGGCGCTCACCACACACATCCATTAAGCGACTTATTTTCAATACTTAACTGAGCATTCCGAAACTCCGACTTACCTTCACGGAAGGGCCGGCATCGGCCTTGCTGCCTATATGTCAGGTGTCGCGCTCCCTCCGTGGGAGGCGGCCAGACACCTGCCATGACCAAGAGGAGATCCTATGAGACGTTTGCTCTATACCCTAGCCGCAGCGCTCTTGATCGCACCGACTGCATCGACCGCAGCGATGGCCGAGACGCTGACTTTACAAGCCATTCAATTTCCCGAAGATCGCGATTGCGACATCAAGATGACCCCGGTCCATGCCGGGCCCGGCGAACTCGACGGCGAGGTCGAATACGAGAACGGCCGAGCGGAGATCCGGCTCCATGCCGATGACATGCGGCCGGCTCTCACCTTTGGTGGTGACGTCACCAGCTACGTGCTGTGGGCGATTCCGCGTCAGGGTGCTGCCGAGAATCTCGGCGAAATGACCATCCACGATGACAACGAACGCCTCCGTTTCTCCACCGGATTGAAAGAATTCGCCCTGGTGGTGACTGCCGAGATGCATCCGCGTGTCGAGCGACCGTCCGGTCTGGTGTTGTTCCACAACTTACCGAGCGACTCGAACCGCGCTCCAACCAATGCCTTCACCTATTCACAATGGGCCACTCCACCCCGATACGCCGAGCATCCCCACAGTGCGCTCGGAGCTGACCAACCCGAAGAACTCGACATCATGCAGGCTCGGCGTCTGCTCGAGATCGCCGAGCAGCGGGCTGGATCGTTCGCCCCAGACAAGGTACGAGAAGCGCGGACGGCCTTAGGCCAAGCGAATAATTTCCTGACCGCGGGCAAGGAAGATCAAGCCATCGACTACGCCGAACGTTCCATGACTTTCTCGACCGACGCCTTGCTGATTCACGAGATGAAATTGGCCGAGCAGGCCGAGCAGGCCCGCCTCGAAGCCCAGGAGAGGGAACGGCGAGTGCTCGAAAACCGCACCGAGCGTGCCGAGCAGCGGTCCGCAGAGCTGAGCCGCGATCTCACCGAAGCCGCGATGAAGCGTCGAGAGCTGGAAATGAAAATCGAGGAGCGAGAAGGGCAGCTGACCCAGATGGCTAGGCAGACCGCGAATCTCGCCGCCGAGCAAGCCGCAGCTCAGCGTCAACTGAGCCAAGCGGAGAACGCCCTACGCAATCTCGACATGGAGAAGCAAAACGCCCGCCAGGAAGCTGCTCGTCTAAAGGCCGAACGCGACCGCATGTCCGCGCGGGTCGGTACATTGGCCGCCCAACAGACCGAGTTGAAAAGGGATCGTCAGGCCTTGCTAGCGGAAGCAGACAAGCTCCGCAGTGAGAATTCCCGTTTGGCCGAAGAGAAAGAAGAAGCCGAGACCCGCAAGGCCGAGGTCATGGCCAACCTTGAACAGACCCTGTCGAAAATCGTCGACACCCGCCAAACCGCGCGCGGTTTGATCGTCAGTCTGCCGGACATTCTCTTTGATCTCGACAAGGCGACCTTGCGTCCCGGCGCAACCACCAAATTGGCCAAGCTCGCCGGCGTGCTAATCCTGGTACCCGAACTCGACCTTTCGATCGAGGGCCACACGGATTCCACGGGCACCGATTCCTACAACGATTGGTTGTCCAACGCCCGGGCCGAAACCGTAGCGAGCTTCTTGGCAGCTGAGGGCGTCGACCAGAGTCGTCTGGAAACCGAGGGTTTCGGTGAGCAGCGTCCGGTAGCCGACAACGACAACCCCGAGGGACGCCAGCAGAACCGTCGCGTAGAAGTGGTGATCGAGGGCTACCAGCCCTTGGACGCGGTCGCTTCTAGGCGCTGAGTTCAGCCGGGCTCTCTCCCAGAGACCGGTACCCGCAACATTTAAACCAGCAAAAAGGGTGAGGGCCTTCCTCACCCTTTTTGTTGTTTGCGAAAAGCTGAGCCGTGTCTTTTGCAACTGACCACAGCCATGGTCAAGCCGTAGCGCTCCGCGCAACCATGGACTGCCGGGTTGTTACAGGACTGGTTGGCTGAGAACGACCCAGGACGGCGCTTCGCTTGTCCTGGGTTTGAAATGCAACCCCTTCAGGGTAAGGATCTCTACCGACACACTGTGAGTCTTGATGGTCTCTGAGATCTCTCTTGGTTGAAGAAATCTCTGCCTTGGGATACCCAAACAGTCTTCGGTCGGTTACCATCCGGGCTTTGAGCCCACCTCCGATTCCGAGGCACTGACCAGCCATGCGTCTGACCCAACGTTGCAAGTCCGACTTTCCAAAGATTGTCCAGAAACGCGGGGCGGCCTACGCCAAAGAGAATCGCGTGAAGTTTCACGAGTATTCTGAGATAAACGCATTCGGAGAGGTCACCGGGAGCCAAAAATATTCTTTTGAAATCGACTTCAGTCGGGTGGAGGACGATCTCCTCGGTGCCTATTGCGAATGCCCCTACTTTGAGGACCACTTCGCGTGTAAACACCTGTGGGCGGCGCTCATCGAACTCGATGCACGAGGAATCGGCGACTTGGTGCCGGGCACTTGGAGCCTCGACATTGAGTCCATGGACCTCTTCCTCCTTCGTCCGGATTTCTACATGGGTCTCGGAGAATTCGAGCCTGAGCCTAAGCCGGCGACCTGGCAAGATCGTCTCCGGGCGATCTCAGCCGATGTCGCTCCTATCCCCCAGCCGACGGCCACCAAATCCCAGTTGTGGCTCGGATACAGCGAAGCTGCGACCCACGCTTCGTATTATCCATTTAAAGGATTCGATATCGACTTCTACCTCCGGGATCGGCTCAAGACCGGCAATTTCGGCAAGCTGAAGAGAAGATCCCTGGGGGCGAAAGACTTGCCTCGATTCGACGAGAGCGACCGTGGCATCTTGGAGCTCTTGCTCGGCTTGGCCGCCAGCTACGACCCCGAGATGTCCTACTACTTTTCGCATCCGAATCCATCGCACAAGCAGAAATCGGTTCGGGTGTCGCATCTTATGCTGCCCAATCTTTTGCCCCGCCTCTGCGAGTGGGGTCGATTCGGTTTGGTTGCCGAGGGCGATAGCGACATCACTCCGCTTCGATTTTCCAACGAGCCGTGGGGTTGGATGCTCAAGGGCCAGGACCTCCAGGACGAGCTCGTCCTCCAACCGGCGATAACCCGTCACACGGACTCTGGGCAGCAAATTTGCCCCAAATTTCAAGGGGCGATCCTGAGCTTCGGCTGGGCCATCGACCGTCACAGCCACGTGATCGCCCCTTTCCCCGATGCCCCCAAGGCCATCGCTTGGATCAACCAATCCGAGAGGGAGGGCCCCCTGCGGATCCCTCAGGCCGATGAGCAGGCGGCACTCCAAACCCTGTGGAGCATCCCCGGCCTACCCCCAACCCATTTGCCCGAGCGGCTGCAGCTGAAGGAGGTGCAAGGCACCTTTGAGCCCCACATTTCCTTTAGGTCGCCCAAACCTTCGCTCTTTGTCGGAGAAGCCAAATTCCTCTACGGCGATCGAGCGCTCTCCCCTGTCGATCCCATCCGCCAATGGCACCGAGACGATGAGATGGTACGCCGCGACCTCGACGGCGAGGCATCCCGTCGGCAAGAGCTGGAAGGCCTACAGCCCCGGCTGAGCCTCGGCACCAACGGCTCGGTGGACGTCAAAGCGTCCGACTTTGCCGAGATCGTAAGCGCTCTGCACGCATTCGGCTGGATCGTGGAGGCGGAACATCAGAGGGTCCGATCATCCGGTGGCTTTTCCGCCAGCGTCGCCAGCGGCATCGATTGGTTCGAGGTTTCCGGGTCCATGGTATTCGACGATGTGCGCGTCGAGCTGCCCGAGCTGCTGGCGGCCGCTCGACGCCGGGCTCGTTTTGTGACCCTCGACGACGGCTCCACCGGCATCTTGCCCGACGCCTGGCTGAACCAATTCGCCGCGGTGGCAGATTTGGCTGTCGACGGCAAGAAATCCAAGTCTGGAGTCCGTTTTCAGAATCGGCAAGCGCTGTTGTTGGATTCGCTCCTGGCGGCCTCCGGAGAAGCCGTTGATGTGGACGAAAAATTCGAGCAAATACGGCAGCGCTTGAATTCCTTCGATCGACTGGAACCCCAGGAAGCTCCGCCCACCTTCCAAGGCCGGTTGCGTGCCTACCAGTCTCTCGGCTTAGCGTGGATGACTTGGATGGCGGAGCTCGGGCTCGGCGGTTGTTTAGCCGACGACATGGGTCTGGGAAAAACCATCCAGGTGCTCGCCTTCTTGGAGCAACGCCGACTGCACGGAGAGTTCGACGAGCGCTGGGGCTTGCTGGTGGTTCCGCGCAGCCTGCTGCACAATTGGTTGCAGGAAAGCCACCGCTTCACCCCCGAGCTGCCGGTGCACATTCATCACGGCCCGGGGCGCAAACGGCTGCTCCAAGACCTGCGATCCGAAGGCCTACCCCACATCCTGATCACCACCTACGGAACCTTGATTCGCGACATCGTCTCCTTGAGCGAGCTGGAACTCGACATCGCCGTGCTCGACGAGGCCCAAGCGATCAAAAATCCCAAGTCCCAGACCGCCAAAGCCTGTCGACTGGTTCCCGCTCGTCACCGACTCGCGCTCACCGGAACACCGGTCGAGAATCACCTCGGCGAGCTTTGGTCGATTTTCGAATTCCTCAATCCGGGCATGCTCGGCCGACTGCCGGCCTTGTCGGGAATGGCGGGCAAAAAGCAGCTTCCGGCAGAGTCCCTCAAGCTCGTGGCTCAAGGCATCCGACCGCTGATCCTGCGCAGGACAAAGGGTGAGGTGCTGAAAGATCTACCGGAAAAAACCGAGCAAACCTTGGCTTGCGAGCTGTCCAAAAAAGAACGGGCCCGCTACGACGACCTTCTTGCTCACTACCGCGCTCGACTGAGCGAAAAAGTCGAGACCGCAGGTTTCGGGCGCTCCAAGATGCACGTCCTCGAAGCGCTGCTTCGGCTGCGTCAGGCCGCTTGCCATCCCGGTTTGATGTCTCCCGACCTCGCTGATGAGCCCAGTGCCAAGCTCGATCTTTTGATCGATCGTCTTCGCGAGGTGGTGCAAGAAGGGCATAAGGCGTTGGTGTTCTCCCAATTTACGAAATTTCTCGCCATCGTCAAAAAAAGCGTCGAAAAAGAAGGCTGGAACTACGAATATCTCGATGGCCGAACCCGCAAGCGAGAGCAGAGAGTTGCCCGATTCCAAGAAGATCCCGACTGTCGCCTATTTTTGATCAGCTTGAAGGCCGGCGGGGTCGGTTTGAATCTCACCGCCGCCGAATACATTTTCTTGCTCGACCCATGGTGGAATCCAGCGGTGGAATCCCAGGCCGTGGACCGTGCCCACCGTATCGGTCAGCAAAATCCCGTCTTCGCCTATCGCCTCATCGGCCGCGACACAGTGGAGGAGAAAATCCTCGAACTCCAGGCCTCGAAACGGGCCCTGGCCGATGCGGTCATCACCCAAGACAAAGGCGTTCTGAGCGCAATGACCGCCGAGGACTTGGAACTCCTCCTGGGCGGCCCCTTGGCCCGATCCGCGAAAAGCTAACCTTCCGGGATAGCGCTGCGCGCAACCCCCTGGGTATCGGTCGCATTCCTTCGTTAGGGCCCGTCCAGAAATGGGATTTTCCGATGAACCAAGGCCGGATGGACCGAGGACGGAAGCGAGCGTGTCTGAGCGATTCACCCGAAGCATCGGCATAAGTCCCTACTCTTCAGCAATTGATGGCGGCAGCGCAGCGGTGGCGCGAGTTCGGAGCGACGCCCGCAGGCCGTCCGGCCGACGCCCGCGATAGCATTTCTGGATGGAACCTGGTTAGCGGGCTACGCCCGCAACCTCCGGATGTAGGGGCGGGGCTTGCCCCGGGCTTGCCCCGGGCGAGGCGAAGCCGAGCCGCTTCTTAAAGCAAGAGCGGGAGGGGGCAAGCCCTTCCCCTCCATCAAGTCATTTATAATCAATGGTTTGTGGGAATTTCTAAAGGTTCAACTAGATATTTCTCACAAGGCCATGAACCTTTTCCAGTGCTTCGGTTTCTACCCCCACATCTAGCTCACTAGATCGCTCACTAGATTCTTGTGAACCTCTATCGTTGGGAGACGACCCATGGACGTATTGCGTAGAAATCGTAAAACCTTATTAAAACCTCTTTTTAGCCTGTTCATTCTTTTTTTGATCAGCACGGCGGGGCAACTTCTCGCTACAGGAACGGACGGAATCTTCAGTGACGGATTCGAATCCGGGGATACCTCGGCCTGGGACTTGACCCTCCCGCCGTTGACCACCACCGCCTTCAGCTATTGCGCTGATTTCGAAAGCGGAGTCTTCGGCCCGGAATGGTCGCCTCTGCCTTCTGACCCGGACGGACTGGTGCAAGTGGGCTCGATCATCTCGGGAGTTGATCTATCTCACAGCGGCACCTACGGAGTAGCGATCGGCAAGTCGGCATCGAGCGACTATGCAACCAATGCCCTCGAGCTGCATCTCGACCTATCCGCCGCCGACCAACTCGATCTATCGTTTTGGCTCCACGACACCAATGACTCCACCGAAGCTGCCGACGGCCTTTATTTGAGCGACGACGGTGGCGCAACTTTTCAAAAAGCTTTGGATTTCGAGCCCGGAAATTGGGTCAACGACTGGGGACTCCTACCGCCTTTCGATCTCGATCGAGCGGCCACCGACTTGGGGCTCGATTTCACTGACCAATTCGTAATTCGATTTCAACAATACGGATACCAAGCCCTCGGCAGTGACGGTCTTGTGCTCGACGACGTGAAAATCACCGAGCCCGACACCCTACCGGCAAGCCTGCCCTTCTCCGATGGATTCGAGGCGGGTGAGCTGGGTCGCGCCTGGCATTGGGGGGATCCCCGCCCCACCACCTTTGCCGGCACCATGCTGCCCGGTGGCTTGGTGGAGGTGGGCTCAAATCTCCAAGGCATCGAACTCGCCCACGGTGGTTTCTACGGCGCGGCCTTGGGTCGACGCAACAGCGGCGACTGGACCACCAACGCCCTCGATCTACATTTAGATCTGAGTGGTGAATCCGATGTCCAACTATCGTTTTGGATCCAAGATATGAATGACGAGACCCACAGCGTGGACGGTCTCTACTTCAGCAACGACGGAGGGTTGAGCTTCACCAAAGTCTTCGACTTTGCCCCAGGCGATTGGACCAGCTTCTCTTATGGCCGGTTTCCGCCACTCCAAGTCGACCGTCTGGCGTCAGATCACGGGCTGACCCTAAACGACACGTTCGTGATCCGTTTCCAACAATACGGTTACGCCAACCTGAACAGCGACGGCGTGGCGATCGACGATGTGGAGGTCGAATCGGCTCCCACGACCTATGCTTCCCTGCCCTTCGCCGACGGATTCGAAAGCGCAGCGCTCGGACCGGCGTGGACCTGGGCCAATGCGCTCTACCCCACGTCCACCAGCCTCGACGACACGGTTTTGCCGGGTGGTTTGGTGGAAGTCGCCTCCAACATCCAGGGTTATGAGATCCCCCATTTCGGAAACTACGGCGTGGCCCTGGGTCGGCGGGTCGGCGGCGACTGGACCACCAACGCCCTCGATCTGCACCTCAACCTGCAGGGCCAGAGTCAAGTTGAGTTGCGCTTTTGGATCAAAGATCGCCAAGACGAGTCTCACAGCCAAGACGCGATCTACTTCAGCAGCAACGGAGGCGAGAATTTTCGCCAGGTCTACCTGCTTTCACCGGGAAGCCAGACCAACGACACCTACCAAGAAAAAGTGCTCGACGTCGACGCCTTGGCCGCCAGCCTAGGCATCTCACTCACCGACCAATTCGTGATTCGCTTTCAACAATACGGCTACGCCGACTTCAACAGCGACGGCATCATGATCGACGATGTATCGGTGAGTGTGCCCTGAGCTCACATTCCGGGGTAGCGCTCCGGGGTAGCGCTCCGCCGCCTCGGTCACCTTCCCGGGGTAGCGCTCCGCGCAACCCCGGGCTGGGTACAGGAACCCCTTCAGGGTTCACCATCCGCTACCCCGAAGGGGTTGTTGCCCATAGCCCAGGGTTGCGAAGCTACCCTGGCGTCGGTCTGGGCGTCGGTCCGGGCGTCGGTCTGGGCGTCGGTCCTGGGCGTCGGACCTGGGCGTCGCTCCTGGCCGGCCGCGTGTCTCAATCCAAATCCGAACTCGAATCCGAGCCCCGACGATCCCCGGCGCTCATCAGGGTTTCGTCGGTGCTTTCGACTAAGGCCAGCTGGCGTTCGAGGGTTTCTCTGGCGATCGATCGCTGCTCTGCTTGCAGGTAGACGGAGGTGGCTGCGGCGGATTCGTGGCCCATCAGCTCTTGAAGCTGGGACAGGTCACCGCCGGCGCGCAGGAAGAGCACTCCAAAGGCGTTGCGCAGCTGTCTGGGGTTGCAGGTTTCGATGCCTAAAGACTCGGCGGTCTTGCGGATGACATTGTAGACGGATTGGCGCGAGAGACCTTGGGTGGCGCGTTTTTCGGCATAGGGATCTTCCGCTTCGAAAACGAAACCCTTGGCTCGGCCGAGCCGCCGACCAGTCTCCCTCAAATAGGCGGTCAGGGCCCGGCTGACCTCGTCGACCAAGGGCACGTTGCGCGGTACCTTGCGGGCACTGCGTTGGACCTCCACGGTCCAACCGGTGCCGTCGTGCTGGAACGACTCGAGCTTCAGCCGGGCGATTTCCGTGGCTTTCAATCCGGCAAAGGCGGCCAGGGCCCAAATGGCCCGATCCCGTGGCGAGGCGTCTCTGGCCACCAACATGCGTTTGAGATCCGGGCGGGCGGTGGCGGTCATCGAAGTTTGGGGCGCGGCTTCAAAACGCAGGATGTCTTTGATCTGCCAGACTTGGGGCAGGCCTTGGGCTCCGTGGGCTTGGAGCCAGCCGATGAAACGACGCACGCAGACCACATGCAAGCTCAGGGTGCGGGGCGCCGGATTCCACTCCCGCAAGGCCTGGCCGTAGAGTTCCAAGAGATGGGCGTCAATATCGGCGGGTCTGTCGTAACCCCGTTCGGTCGCAACCTCGGAGAATCGCCGCAAGGCAGGACGATAAGTTTGAACCGTCGACTGCGAAAAACGGCCACCGCCCGATAGAAACCGCTCGATACAGACCGGCCAGGGGGCCTTGGACGGCGAGCTTTCTGGTGAATTCGTCGATGGGGTCATAGGCAAGCTCTGATCCGAGCATGGTGGAAGTGGTTGAGGAGAGGTGGCTGTGCGTGCAAGGAATTATGACCCAAGTCGACACCGAAACCATCCGCTGCTTTTACATCGCTCCCGTATGCCCCGCAAGCGAGGGCGGACCGTACGCTATAATCTCTCTCGGAATACTCGAATCGCAGGAAGACGCGGAACCCTAAGTCGCCTCGCTTGATCGCTCGATGGATCTCTTTTGATGCCCGAGGATCCAAGATGCATCCCACCCCAACCCGCCCCACCCTCCGCGCTATCTTCATCCGCTAGATTTGCCATTATTTCTCTTTTTTTCAGCCTATTCCTAAACCCAACTTCTGTTTTTCCCCAAAGCCTCTCTCCCCTACCCGAAGAACTCGCTGCCCACGACCTCGAGCTGAGCCCAACCACGGTTCCCCCACCATCCCCGGACGAGCCGCTTTCCAAGCTTTTGATTTCACAGTGGACACTGGACGAGGGGCTGCCCACCAATACTTTGATGAATATCCACCGGTCCGCCGAGGGATACCTCTGGATTGCCGGCTACAACGGTTTGGTGCGTTTCGACGGCGTGCATTTCGAAGTTTTCGACAAGAAGACCCATCCTGAGCTGACGACTAACGCCTTCGTTGAATTCTTCGAAGACGCAGACGGCACCCTGTGGCTGGGAACCCAAGGCAGTGGGATTTGGCGATTTCAAAACGGCCGATTGGAGCCTTTCAATACCGACTACCTCGGGGTCGTGGCCTTGAGTATCAACAGATCCCTCCAACACGGCTTTTGGCTCGGCATGGATACCGGACTTTTCCAGTGGAAAGACGGGCAGTTCGAGGCTTTTGAGCTGCCGGGCTTCGGAAAGACTCGGGTCCGTGCCATCGAGATCGAGCCGGATGGAACGTTTTGGATCGCTTCCGAAGGTGATGGGCTGGCCCGCATTCAGAACGGCAAGACCACATGGTGGACCGCTCAAGACGGTCTCGCCAGCCAGGCGACCACCGGGCTTCTACGCCTCGAGGGCCGCTTGTGGATCAGCACTATGGGAGGTCTTTCGGTCTTCGAAAACGACACCATCCGGAGCATTGAAGCACTCGACGGAATGACCGTCAGCCGATTGTATTCGGACAGCTTCGATCAAATTTGGCTCGCGTCGGCTGCCGGTCTGGTTCGTTTCGATCCGCTGACGGAATCCGTGGAGTTGATTCAGGACCTCGGCGGTTTTTCCCTCCGGGCATTGGCCGGCATTGCTTTCGACAACGAGGGCAATGTTTGGCTCGCCAGCACCCTTTCCGGCTTATTCCAGCTCCGCCGCGCCCATTTTGACACCTTCACCCAGGCCGACGGGCTCAACACCGCGCGAGTCAACACGGTCTTCGAAACCAAAAAGGGATCACTGCTGTTGGGTCTTGACGACGGTACGGTTCAGCGTCTGGAGGCAAAGCACGGACAGAGACGTCTTGTGGACTATCCCATGCCGAAGCTTCCCGAAGTCAGGATTCGAAATATCCATGAGGACTCGAAGGGGCGCACCTGGATTTCGTCCTACGCCGGCTTGCTTAAACGTGAAAACGGTCGCGACCAACTCTTGGGCGTAAAGGATGGTCTGCCTTCCGATCAGATTCGCTTCACGTTTGAGGACAGTCGCGGATTCCTGTGGATCGGCACACGCAACGGCGGGTTGGTACTGGAGCGAGACGACGGCTTTGAGGTGATCGGCGAATCCCAGGGATTGCCGTCGAATTTCGTGCTGTCCCTCGACGAAGCTCCGGACGGTCGATTGGTTGCCGGACTGCGTGGGGGAATGGCAATTCTGCAGGTGAATCCCGAAGGCCGTCGGATTGAGATCGTCGCGACTTTCACCCAGAAGCAAGGCTTGCCAGGGGCCGTGGTTTTCAACTCCTTCGCCGAGCAAGATTTGATTTGGATGGCCACCGACGGGGGGCTAGCGCTGCTCGCCGAGGGGCGCATTCGGCACCTCGGGCAGAGCGACGGATTGCCGATGGATACGGTCTTCGACGTCAAACCCGATCGCCAAGGCAATCTTTGGCTAACCAGCTCGCTGGGTGTGATCAGGATGGATCGCCAATCCGTTTTCGATTACTTCGCCGCCACCGACGACGACGCGGGCGCCGAAAAGGCCCCGAAAGTGGAGCTTGCCGTCTTCGACGATCTCGACGGCCTTTCTCACCGTCAGTGCACGGCAGCGGCCCCGTTTACCCGAGCCAGAAACGGCCATTTGATGTTTCCGACCCTAGGCGGTCTGTCGATTCTCGACCCGTCCCGTATTTCCCGCAATCCCGTTCCGCCACCGATTCACATCCGCAGTTTGGAGGTCGACGGCCTGGAAGCCAGAGCCGCCGACGGAGCCGACTTGGAACTCGAGCCGGGGGGCAAGCGATTCCTATTCCGATTCTCCAATCTCAGCTTGCAGCAACCCCAGAAGAATCGTGTCTGGTTCCGACTCGAGGGATTCGACGAACAGTGGATCGAGGCGGGTGCTTCTCGCCAGGCCCTTTATACAAATCTCAGCCCGGGTCCATACCGTTTCCGAGTGGTCGGCACCAATAACGACGGCGTGCCCAACCCACAAGGTGACTCGCTCGCTTTTCGACTCAAACCGAGGATCCACGAGACCCGACTCTTTGTCGCCGCCTTGATGGTCGGCTTGCTCTTCATGATCCAGCGCCTATTTTCGTGGCGGGTTCAGATCGTTCGAAAGCGCAATGCGGAGCTGGAGGAAATCGTCGGCCGGCAGCGACGCACGGACGAAGAGAATCGAAGATTGATCCACGAGCTGGAAACCAAGAATCACGAACTCGAGCGATTCACCTATACGGTTTCCCACGATCTCAAGAGTCCTTTGGTGACCATTCGGGGATTCGCCGGCGCCCTGCGAGGGGATATCGAGGCCGGCAAGCCCGAAATGGTGGAGCAAGATATCGACCTGATTCTGAAGGCTTCAAAACGCATGGAGCTGTTGTTGGGCGAGCTGCTCAAGCTGACCCGCCTCGGCTTGATCCAAGATGAGCCCGAATGGCTGTCCATGAACGAGCTGGCAGCAGAGGCCGTTTCCCTGACCGCGGGTCACCGTCTTCTGACGGGTGCCGAAATCGAGATCCAGGAGGACATGCCCCAGGTCTACGCCGACCGGTCGAGGTTGATCGAGGTGTGGCAGAACCTGGTCGAGAACGCCCTTAAATTCGTCCCCACCTCCCGGGTGCCCAAAGTGCGGATCGGCCATGAGAGGATTGGAGGGCAATCCACCTTTTTCGTTCAGGACAATGGCCGCGGAATTCCCAGCCGTCATCGGGATCAAGTCTTTGAGCTGTTCAAACGCCTGCAATCCGGAGATGAGGGCACGGGAGTGGGCTTGGCGGTGGTCAAGCGCACGGTTGAAATGCACGGTGGCAGAATTTGGGTGGAATCCCACGGCGACGACCCAGGCACAACTTTTCGATTCACCCTCGGTCGCTCGGGCGAGAACGGAGATCCGGTGGCCGACGTTCTTGATCGGACGAAGCCGGTGCAGTGAAACCCTTCGATTTCGCGCATGACTTAGTGTGAAGCTACGTTTACGCATCTATTGGGTGCGATCTGTCGAATAACTATTATGAAAGCGAGATTTCCTATGCGTAAGACCATCCAGCTCCCAGAACTTGCCGCTGTTTTCCTTTTCGGTGCCCTATTGGGTTTTGGGCCGGTTTTTGCCGGCGGCGCAGAAGTCGTGGACGAAAACACGGCAGATTGGGCTTTTGCCGAGGAGGTTGCCAACGGTTCCGGCAGCTACACTTACGGCCCTGGGGCGAGCAGTGTCCTCGGCGAGGGTGCGGCCTTCTTCTCCGTCGACGATACGGGCCGCCAGCTGTTCGGCACCGATCGCTTCAACACCGTGCCCCTCTCCCAATTTACCGGCCTCTCTTACAGCACTTTTCGGGTTCATCCCGTGGATGGGGTTATTCAGCTGAGCCTACAAATCAACATCGACTACGACGTGACCGATAAGGATGTGTCGTGGCAGGGTCGGCTGGTCTATGAGCCCTACCTCTCAGGCACCGTCCAGGCCCACCAATGGCAAACTTGGGATGCCCTGGCAGGAGAATGGTGGTCATCCGGGTCGCCCGGCAACGGCACCTGTCCTCAAAACGACCCCTGCACCTGGGCCGAGGTTCTGACGGCATTCCCCAACGCCGGGGTCCACAACGCCGAATTGGGCGCTATCTTGCTCAAAGCCGGAGGCCCTTGGACCGGCGGGTTCAAGGGTTTTGCCGACGCCTTGGTGATCAATACCGCCGAAGCGAACTCGACTTTCGATTTTGAAACCGCCTTCGGCATTTTCGGCGATGGTTTTGAATCCGCTGACGTCTCGGCGTGGAGCAGCTCGATTCCTTGAGCCGAGCGGGGGGTAGACGGGCAGAGGCCCTCTAACCTATCGGTGAAAAGGAGCAGAGCACGGCAGCACCTGACTCCTCCGCCGCTGGGATAAGCTTCTGATCTCAATACATGGATACCCACCTCGCCATCCCGACCGATCGCTTTCCCCCCGCTCTACGGAGCATGCCGGGTCTCAGTGATGGCGAGCGCATGGGTTTGCTCAAAAGTTCATGCGCCGAACTCGCAGCCCATTCCCGAAGGGGCTTGCCGGCATTTCCCCTGGCGATGGTGTTGGTCGGCATTTCCTCGTCGTGGTTGCCCGAACGAGATCCGGCTTATCTCGTGTTGCTCGCCATTTCCCTGCTGACCACCCTATTCCGTGCCTATTGGGTGCTGCGGTTCGAGCAGACCTTCGCCCTCGCCCCCCTTCAATGGTCACGGATCTTCGGGATCTCCCTGCTCGGATCGGTCACCGCTTGGAGCCTATGCGGCTTCCTGGTCATTTTCAGCCAAGGGCTTTCGTTCACTGCCTTTTTCTGCCTGCTGGTTTCGACCGCCTTGATCGCCCAAGCCTTGATCATGTATGCCCACAGCTCGAGCTTGGTGTTGTCGTACATCATCTGGATGGCCTTGCCCTTGATCGTTGCGTCCACCTTGATCGGAGGCTCGGGTTGGTGGGCCGCGGTGGGGGCCCTCACCTTCTGTGTATACAGCCACTTTTCCGGTCTCTCCTTGCACCGCACCCATTGGCGCTCCCTGATTAATGACCACCTCCTGCGCCAGCGGGCCGAGGATCTGCAAAGTGCTAAGGATTCCTTGGCAGCCATGGCCGATCGCCTCGAAGACGAGATTGAAGAACGGCTCGGCGACAACGCGCGAATCGCCGACGAGCTCAGACAACGGGAAGCCGACTATCGATCGATTTTCGAAAACGCCCACGATGCGATTTTGATTTTCGACCCCGAGGGCGAGCGGGTCTTGAACGTCAACCGACGTGCCTGCGAAATCTACGGCTTTGATCACCAAGACTTCATCGGCCGGTCTCTGCTCGACCTTTCGGTGGATCAGAGTCGGGGCCAAGCGGCCCTCGATCAGGTTCTGAGTTCCGAGCAGTCCATACGTTTCGAAACCGTGCAACGCCGTTCCGACGGCACCGAGATGATTCTCGAAATCAATTCGATGATGATCGAGTACCAAGGGCGTCAAGCGGTGCTGTCCCTGAATCGCGACGTCACCGAACAGCGACGGGCGAGCCAGCTGCGGGTGGCCAAAGAAGCCGCCGAGCAAGCAAACGAAGCCAAAAGCCGGCTGCTCGCCAATATGAGCCACGAGCTGCGGACGCCGATGGTCGGCATCATCGGATTGTCGGGACTGCTGCTGGACCGAGATCCTTCGAAAGATCTCGGCCGCCAACAGCTCGAAATCATTCACAGCTCGAGCGAAATGCTGCTCGGCATCATCGACGACATCCTCGACTTCTCCAAAGCTGAAGCGGGAAGAATGACCCTAGAGCTGAAACCTTTCCGCCTCTTGCCGCTGCTCACCGGAACCGTCGGGCTGGTTCAGCATCGGGCGGATCGCCAAGGGTTGATGCTGACCGTAGACATCGATCCGGCGTTGCCCGAAAAGCTGATCGGCGACGAGACCAGAATTCGCCAAGTTTTGGTGAATTTGCTGAGCAATGCGGTCAAATTTACGACCGAAGGCAAAGTGGAGCTGATCGTCCACCGGTTCGAGTCGCTCGAACAAGGTTCTGCCGGCAAGATCTGCCTGCGCATGTCGGTGCGGGATACGGGCACCGGCATTCCCGCAACGGCACAACCCGACCTCTTCGAGCCTTTTACCCAAGTCGACAGCAGCAGCTCACGAAAATTCGGCGGCAGCGGCCTGGGATTGGCCATCAGCAAAAGGCTGGCTGAGCTCATGGATGGATCCCTAGATTTTGAAAGCGAATTCGGCAAGGGATCTACCTTTTGGCTAGATCTCTGCTTGGAAACCGCTGACGACACCTTTTTAGACTCTCAGAAATTCTCTCTCCAAGACCTCGACCCGAGCCGGAGCAAGCTCGATGTTTTGGTAGCAGAGGACAATCCGATCAATCAAATGGTGATCTGCGAGCAGCTGGCGGATCTCGGATTCGACACCATAGACACCGCCGACAACGGCTCGGAGGCATTGGCTCTGCTGGCCGGCCGTTCGTACGATTTGATCCTCATGGATTGCCAAATGCCCGAACTCGATGGGTATGAAACCACCCGACGCATCCGAAACGACGAACTGCAACGGAACGAGCCCCAGCCGATTCCAATCATTGCCGCCACCGCCCATGCCATGTCCGGTGACCGGGAGAAGTGCTTGCAGGCGGGCATGAACGCTTATGTTGCCAAACCCTTCACCAGCGAAAAATTGCGGTCGGTGATCCAAGCCGTGCTGGCGGGCGACGCGCAAGAGGTCACGGATCCCGAGAAATCTCGGAAAACGCGGAACTGATCGCCCCCAGATCCGTAGGATTATCTATGTCCCTCCCACCTCCCTAGTCTCGATGCGGAGAGCCCATGATCAATCCAAAGCTTGCTGTTCGTTCGCTCCTTAAATCCCCCATGGTGACCTCGGTTGCAGTGCTGTCCTTGGCCCTGGGTATAGGCGCCAACGCGGCGATCTTCTCCCTCTTTGAGCAAATGCTGCTGAGACCCCTTCCGGTCCACCAGCCTTCCGAGCTCGTCAACCTCTCTTCCCCGGGCCCCAAATCCGGCAGCATTTCGAGTTCTACTTCCGGGACCTCGGAATCCGTCTTCAGTTACCCCATGTTTCGCGATTTGCAACAAGCGGACACCTTGCTTTCCGGTTTGGCCGCGTTTCGTGACTTCTCTGCCAATCTGGCCTTCGAGGGCGCGACGGCCAGCGGCGAGGGGGCCTTGGTCTCGGGCAGCTATTTCGAGCTTCTGGGACTGCAGCCGGCTGCCGGACGTCTGTTGCAGCCCACCGACGATCAGCGTTTCGGCGGGCATCCGGTGGTGGTGCTCAGTCATCGCTATTGGATCGAGCGATTCAACGGCTCCGACTCCGCGATCGACCAAACCCTGATCATCAACGGCAATCCCATGACCATCGTGGGTGTGGCTCCCAAGGGATTCCACGGCACGACTTTGGGCAATGACCCCAGCGTTTTTGTTCCGATCACCATGAAGGAAGTGATGGTCCCGGGCTGGAAGGGCTTCGACAACCGCCGTAGCTATTGGGTGTACCTATTCGGACGCCTTCAGGGTGGGACGGATATCGAGCGAGCGCAGCCGTCGGTGAATCTCGCCTATCAACGGATCCTCGATCAGGTCGAAGCGCCGCTCCAGGAGGGCATGAGCGAGCCTACCCTGGCCCTCTTCAAGGCCAGGTCCCTCGAGCTGACGGAGGGGGCCAAGGGTCAGAGCGTGGTTCACGACGAGGTGCGCGCTCCGCTGCTCTTACTTTTCGGAGTCACGGCGTTTGTATTGCTGATCGCCTGTGCCAACCTAGCCAACCTCTTGCTGATCCGCGCCACTCAGAGGACGGGAGAAATCGCCGTACGCATGTCGATCGGCGCGCGCCGGGGTCAAGTGATCGCCCAATTGTTGACGGAGTCTTTCATCTTGGCTCTGTGCGGGGCTGCGGCCGGTTTCTTCGTCGCTCAAGCAACCCTGAAAGTGCTCGCCTCTTTGATCCCAAGGGGAAACAGCCTGGGTATCGTCTTCGAGCTGGGGCCGTCCGCATGGTTATTTGTCGGAATTCTCTCCCTCCTGATCGGCTTGGTAGGTCTGTTCCCGGCCCTGCACACCACCCGTGAGACTTACGCTGTGACCCTCAAGATGCAAGGTGGCCGCAATGCTTCCTCAAGGGCCGCCAATCGTTTTCGCACGGTCATGGCGACTGCTCAAATCGCCTTGTCGATGATGCTGTTGATCTCCGCAGGTCTGCTGATCAAGAGCCTCGCCAACGTCTCGAAGGTCGATCTCGGCTTAGATGTCGACGAACTCGTGACTTTCTCGCTCTCCCCGGAACTCAACGGCTACAACCCCGAGCAATGTCGCGAATTCTTTATCCGGGTGGAGCAAGAGGTTGGCGCTTTGCCCGGTGTCGAAGGTGCTGCGGCGTCGATGGTTCCGTTGATCTCCGGCAGCAATTGGGGCAACAACGTTTCCGTCCAGGGATTCGAAGCCGGACCGGACGCCGACACCAACTCCCGTTTCAACGCGGTCGGTCCGGGCTTCTTCAAAACGATGGGCATCCAATTGTTGGCGGGTCGCGACATCGAAACTCGCGACGCCGCCGGAGCAGCAAAGGTGGCGGTGGTCAACCAAACCTTCGCGCGCAAATTCAATTTGGGGGATAAGGCGGTAGGAACTTGGATGCAAATGGGCTCCGGCGGGGAGATGGATATCGAGATCGTCGGCCTCGTCGAAGACGCCAAATACAGTGAGGTCAAGGGCGAGGTTCCGCCGGTTTTCGTCCTGCCCTATCGTCAGGACGAACAGGTCGGATCGGTCAGCTTCTATGTCCGCACCTCCGGTGACGGGCGGGCTCTGATCCCCTCCATCCGCAGCACCATCGCCCGCTTGGATTCCCACTTGCCGATCGACGAGCTGAGGCCCTTCGAGGTCCAGGTACAAGAAAACATCTACCTGGATCTCACCCTCAGCATCCTCTCTTCTGCCTTTGCGATTCTGGCTACCTTGCTCGCCGCCATCGGCCTGTACGGTGTGCTCGCCTACACCGTGGTGCAGCGGAATCGTGAAATCGGTCTACGCATGGCGCTGGGTGCGGATGCGGCTCGGGTTCGCGCTTGGATTCTCGGCAAAGTCGCGATCATGGTGGTCGTGGGCGCGACCCTCGGGGCTGTAGCGGCTCTGGTGTTCTCCAAATTGGCGGAGTCTTTGCTCTTCGAACTCGAAGCCCATGATCCCACGGTCTTCATCGCTTCGATTCTCGCCCTGTCCGCGGTGTCCTTCGGGGCCGGGTTCTTACCTGCCCATCGCGCCTCCCGAGCTCAACCGGTCGAGGTATTGAGGGACGAGTAGGAAGTTTCGAGCAGCGAGAGTAGGAACTTGGTAGCTTCCGCATCCAATCGCACGGTCCGGGCGAAGTCTCTTGTGAAGGCGCCACGGGTCCGTGGCGCCCAAGCTCCAAGAGGTGACTATGAAAACCTTCGACCTACATCGCTCGACCACCCTTGCCTTTCCCTTGGATCCGGTCTTTGATTTCTTTGCTCGCGCCGAGAATCTGGAGCTGTTGACGCCACCGTGGCTCAGCTTCCAAATTCTCAACCCTACCCTCGAAATGCGCGAGGGAGCCTTGATCGACTACAAACTCCGCATCCATGGCATCCCCCTTCGATGGCGCAGCCAAATCACGGTATGGGAGCCTCCACACCGATTCGTCGATGTCCAAATCCGCGGCCCTTACCGGCTTTGGGAACACGAGCATCGCTTCACCGAGATCGAGGGCGGCACCTTGGTGGAAGATCGGGTGAAATACGCGGTTTTGGGCGGCTCGTGGATAGAGCGGCTATTTGTGGCTCCCGACCTCACCCGGATCTTCGACTACCGTCAAGCGCGCTTGCGGGAGCTGTTCGAGAACCGCAGCCCGAACGAGCCGGAACCGTCTTCCACGCCTCAATTGGCGATTCTCTGACCTCGACCGATGTTCAGCTCCCAGATTCCCCCCATCCGGATCGAGGCTTGCAATACCGCCCCGATCCGAGACCATGGCGACTACGTGCTGTATTGGATGATCGCTGCGCGCAGAACAAGCCGAAATTTTGCCCTGGAGCTGGCCGCCGATCGGGCCCGAGAGCTGGGCAAACCCCTGCTGGTTTTCGAACCCCTGCGCTGCGGATACCGTTGGGCCTCGGACCGCCTACATCGCTTCGTCGTGCAGGGCATGGAAGTCAACGGACGACGCTGCGCGGCCCAAGGGGTCGCTTATTACCCCTACGTCGAGCCCCAACCCGGAGACGGAAAAGGGCTGCTCGAAGCCTTGGCGAGTCGCGCTTGCTTGGTGATCACCGACGACTTTCCGTCGTTTTTTCTGCCGCACATGGTGGCATCCGCCGGTCGAAGGCTCGATGTGCGCTTGGAAAAAGTCGATTCCAATGGTCTGCTGCCGATCCGCGCCACCCAGCGTGTTTTCCTTCGGGCGGTCGACTTTCGCCGCTACATGCAAAAGACTTTGCCATCACACCTCGACCAAATTCCGCGGCTCAACCCGCTGAGCGGCGGTCTGCCACGGTTGGAAAGCCTTCCCGCGAAAGTAACCGAGCGCTGGCCGGTGGCCGATCTGCAAACCTTGCTCGGTGACGACAGCTCTTTCGATGCGCTTCCGATCGATCACTCCGTCACCCCGGTGTCGTTTTCCGGTGGGTCCGAGGCCGCCGAAAAATCCCTCGACCTGTTCGTTCAACAGCGGCTTTCTCGCTACGTCGACGACCGTAGAGATGTCGGTCGAAGGGCGACCAGTGAGCTGTCTCCCTACCTTCATTTCGGTCACCTATCAGCCCACGAGGTCTTCGCTGCGGTGACCTCGTGGGAAAATTGGAATCCCACTCAACTCTTCCACAAAGCGACCGCAGGTCGGCATGGTTGGTGGGGCCTCAGCGAGCCCGCTGAATCCTTCCTCGACGAGCTCGTGACCTGGCGTGAGCTGGGATACAACATGAGTGCCTTGCGAGACGACTACCAGCGCTATGAATCGCTGCCGGAATGGGCGCAGCTGACCCTGGAACAACATCGCGCGGATCCACGGCCGTCGATTTATTCGTTGGAAACTTTTGAGTCCGCTGCCACCCACGACGAGCTGTGGAATGCCGCCCAGCGGGAACTCGTGCGCGACGGCCGAATCCACAACTACCTCAGGATGCTGTGGGGCAAAAAGATTCTGGAGTGGACACCATCACCCAGGGAAGCGCTGGAGGTGATGATCGAGCTGAACAACAAATATGCCGTCGATGGTCGCAACCCCAACAGCTATAGCGGCATTTTTTGGTGCCTCGGCCGCTACGACAGAGCCTGGGGTCCAGAGCGGCCCATTTTCGGCAAGATCCGCTACATGAGTTCGGACAGCACCCGGCGCAAGCTCGACGCCAAAGCTTATATCGCCGAGTTTTCCGGCGAACTCAAACAACAGGCCCTCGCCTTTTGACGGGATCTAGATCGACCGCGGATCGGTGCAAGGAGCCTGACCGGCCAGCCGTGCCCGCAGATCGGGGGGCATGGGCTCCGATTCCGTCTCGAGTTCATACCAGCAGGCCAGCTCCACCGCGGCCACTGCTAACTCAAAAGACAACACGTCGAGCTGCGGCACGTCTTCCAGAAGCTCATCCAGCTCGCGGTCGGATCCAACGTCGAGCCCTTCGGTCAACCGGGTTACCAACAGCTCTTCGGCCCGGTCGGCACGTCTTGCATCCAAGGGACCCGGCGCGCCACCTCTGAAGGTGCTCATTTGGCCACCTCCTGCACGGCGACATCTTCGCCGGCCAGGGTTTCGCGCACCCGTTTCAGGCCGCGACGAATATGGGTCTTGACCGTGCCCAGGGGCAGGTTCAAATAGCTCGAAATCTCGCTGTGGGACATGCCCTGGTAGACGGAAAGGACCACCGCTTCCCGTTCTTTCGGCTGGAGCAGGCGCAGGGCACGAGCAGCCAAGCTCGCTTCGGCCCGTGCTTCAATCACACCGGATTTGAGATCCGGCATGCGCTCGAGTTCGGACTCGACCGTTGAGCCTTCCGGGCGACGTTCCTTTCGGCGGTGGAGGTCGATCAGTCGGCGGCGGGCGATCATGGTGATAAAGGCCGGCTCCGAAGCTTTTGACGAGTCGAAGCGCTCGGCATTCTTCCACAGGGAAAGAAAAACCTCCTGCACCGCGTCTTCAGCCTCGGCAGCTAGCCGGGTATGGCGGCGGGCCAAAGACCACACCAATGCGCCGTACCTATCCAGGCACTCCTCTGCTGCCCCCGGGTCCCCGGCGGCCAATCTCGGAAGGATGTTATCGCTCAATCCGCTGCACCTCTCTCCATGCTCAGCTTGAAAAAAAGTATACACGGGCCCAGTGCTTCTTGGCCGGATTCCGCTTTTGGATCGAGGTTGGGCAGGCCGAAACCGACGAGGCCGGCATCCATGACCTCTCCGACTGTTCAAGGGCTCTCTTGCCGAATAAACTGTAGTCCGCTACAGAACCCTTCCCATCTCTGTGCCGGCCGACCCGAGGGCACCTACTTGCCCAACTGGCATAGGCCGGCACTGCCATAGGCCGACCCTTGAGCCCATAGCTCCGGAGCCCTTAAATGAAACCGACTCTCCCGATCCCAGCGATTCTCTGCCTGCTGATTTTCAGTGTCTCGGTCGTCGGCCCCGCCGCAGCAAATCCTGAACTCTTCAGCCCCCTAGACGTCTTCGAACTCGAGTGGGCCACCGATCCTCAGATTTCTCCCGATGGCCGGTCGGTCGCCTATTCCCGACACCACATGGACATCATGAGTGATCGCTCCAAGTCCAATCTGTGGCTGCTGGATCGAAAGACCGGTCGACACCGGCCCTTGACCCAAGACGGGGATTCGAGTTCGCCCCGCTGGTCACCCTCTGGAGATCGCTTGCTTTTCGTGTCGGGGACGGACAATGGGAGCCAAATCTTCGTGCGTTGGATGGACTCCGGCGAAACCGCCCAGCTGACCCGATTGCTCCACAGCCCGTCCGGTTTGAGCTGGTCGCCCAAGGGAGATTCGATCGCCTTTTCCATGTGGGTTCCGGCCGAGAAAGAGGACATGGTCAAGATGCCCGAAAAACCTGAGGGAGCGGAGTGGGCCCCGAAGGCCAAAGTCATCGACGAAATGATCTATCGCCGAGACGGCTCCGGGTATGTGGAACCCGGTTTCAGCCACCTCTTCGTGCTCTCGGCAGACGGGGGCACCGCGCGCCAAGTGACCGACGGGGATTTTGACCATGGAGGTGGCCTGTCCTGGACCGCCGACGGCAAGAGCCTGGTTTTTTCCAGCAACCGTCACGACGACCGACTGATGTCGCCCAACAACAGTGAGCTTTACGAACTCGAGCTAGCCACGGGCGAGCTGCGCCAATGGACCGACCGCTTCGGGCCCGATGGCTCCCCCACCGTCTCGCCGAACGGCCATCTCATCGCCTACCTCGGGCTCGACGATAAATTCCAGGGGTATCAGATCAGCCGGCTCTATGTGCTCGATCGGCGCACCGGCGAGAGTCGAATGATCTCCGGGGCCTTGGACCGGGCTATTTCCGCACCGATCTGGAAGGCCGACGGCAGTGGATTGTTCTTCTCGTTCAACGACCAAGGCAACGGCAAGGTCGCGTTCGTCTCGCTCAAGGGAGAGATCAAACGCTTGGCCGAGGATATGGGTGGAACCTCCCTGGGTCGCCCCTACTCCAGCGGCTCCTATTCCGTGTCACAAGAAGGAGTTCTCGCCTACACCTGGGCGAAGACCCAGGCACCCGCAGACGTCGCCGTTTGGGCCGATGGCCAAACCACCAAGCTGACCCAGCTCAACGACGATTTGCTCGGCCACAAAAAGCTGGCCCAAGTGGAGGAAATCTGGGCCACTTCCAGCTACGACCAGCGGCGAGTGCAGGGCTGGATCGCAAAACCTCCGGGTTTTGATCCCAACAAAAAGTATCCTCTGATTCTCGAAATCCACGGCGGACCGTTCGCCAACTACGGCGATCGGTGGTCGACCGAGGTGCAGCTCTACGCCGCCGCCGGTTACGTGGTTCTCTATATGAACCCCCGCGGCAGCAGCAGCTACGGTGAGGAATTCGGCAACCTTATCCACCACAACTATCCGGGACAGGATTACGACGATCTGATCTCGGGCGTCGACGCCGTGATCGCCCAAGGTTACGTGGATCCCGAGCAGCTCTTCGTCACCGGCGGCAGTGGCGGAGGTGTCTTGACCGCCTGGATCGTCGGCAAAACCGATCGATTTGCTGCGGCGGTTTCGGCCAAACCGGTGATCAATTGGTACAGCTTCGCGTTGACCGCTGATTCCTACAATTTCTTCTACCGTTATTGGTTTCCGGGACCCCCCTGGGAGCATATGGAGCACTACATGAAGCGCTCCCCGCTGTCGCTGGTGGGTAACGTGTCCACCCCGACCATGCTGCTGACCGGTGAGTCCGACTACCGAACACCGATCTCAGAAACCGAGCAGTACTACCAAGCCCTCAAGCTACGGGACATCGAAACGGCCATGGTGCGCATCCCCGAAGCGTCCCACGGCATCGCCGCCCGGCCGAGCCATTTGATCTCCAAGGTCCTACACATCCTGGCGTGGTTTGACCGCTATCGGAATTGACGGCTCAGGATCCCCTGGCCGGCTCGATGCCTAGGATCGGCTGGGCATCGGGCTTTTCGTCCTCGCCCATCAACCCCTTCACCGGGCGGGCGATCCAACCCATCACCACCCCTGCGGCGATGCAAGTCGCCGCCACGCCGAAGAACACCCCCGACATCGACCACAGGACAATCTTTCCAGCCACCAATCCGGCCAAAAGGTTGCCGAGGGACATGGAGATGAACCACACGCCCATCATTTGACCCGCGAAGCGCTGGGGCGCCAGACGGGTCACCATGCTGAGGCCCACCGGGGACAAACAGAGCTCACCGCAAGTGTGCAACAAGTAGGCGGCCGCCAACCAACCCAAACCCACCTTCTCACCGGCTTCCGCCAGTTGCGCGGCTCGGGTCAGCACCAAGAATCCCGCGCCCAACAAGGTGAGACCCAAGGCGAACTTCACCGGCACCGAAGGCTGGCGAGACCCCAGTCGGGTCCACATCACCGCGAAAACCGGCACCAGCAGCATGACGTAGAGGGAGTTGACGAATTGGAACCAACTGGCAGGGAATTCCCAGCCGGCCACGACCCTATCGGTCATATCGCGGGCAAAGATGTTGAACGACGAACCCCCTTGCTCGAATCCCGCCCAAAAGATGGCGGCAAAAACAAACAACATGGCGATCGCCAACACTTTCTTCTTTTCCACCGATTCGAGGCCGCCTATGGCCAAAAGATAGGCGAAAAATCCTACGGTCATGGCGACGATCGCGATCGCCGCAAGATTTGCGAGCTGCACGGCGCTCAGAGGAACCCAGCCCAGCGCCAGACCGGCGGCGACCAAGGTGCCCAAACCCAGCCCGATCACCACCTGCCCTCGAATCTTTCGAGCCTCGGGTCGTGGCACCGGTTGGTGGACCCGAATGCCCGGCCCCTCGAGCTTCTTGCTGCCCCGAGCGAATTGCACCAATCCGAGCACCATGCCGACCCCGGCGGCCCCGAATCCCCAATGCCAATCGACCTTTTCTCCCAAGGTGCCACACACCAACGGCGCCAGAAATCCGCCCAGGTTAATGCCCATGTAGAAGAGCGAGAAACCCGCCTCGCGCCGTTCATCGTCGGAGGCATAGAGCTGCCCCACTAGAATGCTGATATTCGGTTTGAGCAGGCCCGTGCCCAGAACGATCAGCACTAGACCCGAGAAGAACGTGAATTTCGACGGCACCGCCAGGGAAAAATGACCCGCCGCGATCAAGATTCCGCCGTAGAGAACCGCCCGCTGCTGGCCTAAGAGTCGATCCGCCAGATATCCTCCGGGCAGGGCCAACAAATAGACACCGGCCGTGTAGAGCCCGTAAATAGCCGCGGCGGTGGCGGTGTCGAAACCCAATCCCCCTTGGACCGTGGCGCCGGTCATGAACAGGATCAACAGCGCTTTCATGCCGTAATAGCTGAAGCGCTCCCACATTTCGGTGAAAAACAAGGGAGCAAGTCCTTTGGGATGGCCAAAGAACGAGGAATCTCCGGATGGTTGTGACGACATGTAGGCTCCCGGCGCGACGGCGGTTTTGGATGGATCGGATGGAATTCGGCCCTGCTGCCCTACGGCCAGTCGGAGCCTTGCGGCCAGATGGCGCCCTGCGGCCAGACGGACGCCCCAACTTAACGATCGGGATGCCTCTTGGCTTGATGAAAACCTTCGTTTTCGTTGATGGACCGCGTCCTCAGCCATGACCCCGCCGGCCACGACCCCGTCGGTCCATTCGAAGTCTCCGGCGTTTCAGCTGGAGGAATGGGCCGTCCGCCCCGATATCTGCACGGTCACCTCTGAGCAAGAGAGCCGACGGCTCGAACCCAAAGTGATGGATCTCTTGGTGGAGCTTTGTCGGCACCCGGGAGTGGTTTTGTCGAAGGACGAGCTGTTGACGAGGGTGTGGCACAACACCTTCGTCAAAGAAGTGGCCCTTTCACGCGCCATTTCAGCGATCCGAAGAGAACTCGGCGACGACGCCCGGCAACCCCGTCTGATCGAAACCATCCCCAAACGGGGTTATCGTCTGATCGGCGCCGTCAGCTTGAAGGCCGAGGTGGACGCCGCCGACGCACCGGGCACGGACGCGCTCCGGTCGGACGTTGCAGCGCGGGGGCCTGTTGCGGCGCAGGACTCCATTGCGGAGAGACCCAGAGAACAGAGCACCGCGAACAGGACGGATCCCCCATCTGCCCCACCCGATTTCACCCACCTTCGGCGTTGGGCCATGCCCTGGATCGCCATGCCTTTGGCCGCCGTGTTGTGGCTCGTAGGCTGGGTGATCCTGGGCCCGCTCAGCCTGCCCATGTCCCAATCGGAATCCATTTCGGTATTGCCCCTGAGAGTCTTGGGCAGCGATCCCGAGCTGACCTATCTGGCGGATGGCCTGACGGAAGAGATTCGAAGTCGATTATCGGCGGTGCCCCGGCTCCGGGTCGTTTCCGGCACCACCTCCAATCGATACCGTGACAGCCGGCTACCCCTGCCAAAAATCGCCGACCAACTGGAAGTCCAACGTCTGCTCGAGGGCAGCATCCAACGCGGCAGCGAGCGCCTGACGATCCATCTTCGATTGGTGGACGGCACGGAAGATCGTCAGATTTGGGCCGGTAAGTGGACCCTCGAAAGCCATGAACTCTTCGAAGTGCAGGGTGAAATTGCCCGCCAAGTCGGCTCGGCGTTGCAGGCCTCCCTCTACCCAACCCATGTCCATGGAACGGACCTAGGAACGGACCTAGTCGCCGCGGAACCGTCCGCCTACTCCCTCTACGTTCGGGCTCGCGGACATTATCGACAATTCAATCCCACCGACAATGCGCGGGCGATCGAACTCTTTGAGTTGGCGCTTCAAGCGGATACCCCGCCCGACAGCCGGTTTCCCCTAGCGTTGGCCGGCCTCGCCAATGCCTACGGCCTGCAAGTCGCCAACTTCGGCGGGCCGACGGAGCTGGCCGAAAAGGCCGAGAACCTCGCGCGGGAAGCTCTGAGCCTCGCCCCCGATCTTCCGGAGGCCCACAAGGCCTTGGGGCTGGCGCTCAGTCAAATGGGGCGACCCAGGCAGGCTCTCACGGCCTATCGCCAAGCGATCGAGTTGCGGCCAAACTACGACGAAGCGATTCACAACACCGCTTTCTTGCTCTACCAACTCGGTGAGTGGGACGAAGCCGGACGGTGGCAACCGAGCCCAGCCCCAAACCGTCGGCCTTTGATGTAGTCGGGCAGGTCAGCTGACCAGAGGCAACAGGGCTTGTTGAGCCTGAGCGGGATCTAATAGCTCGAGGCCCATGCCCGCCAGGAGATTGGTTTCCCCTTCGTCCTGGGGATCTATTCGATGCACTACTTTGGCCCGCAAGCGAACAGGGGCCCCTTCAAGGCCGGTGACATGGATCTCGATCACCACCACCTCCTGGAGAGGTGCCGGGCTCGAGGTGGTGATGAACAACCCGCCCTGGCAGATGTCCCGTTCGAATGAGACCTTCAGCTCCTCTCGACTTCGATACTGCAAGGCATAGGAGTAGGGTGCCAAGCCCAAGGGAACTTCTGGATTCGGCTCCTGGGGCGGACGCACCGGGGACTCCACCGGCATCGGTGAAGGTGAGGCGAGCTGGGGCTCGGAGGTTGGGGCAGGAGCGGGAGCAGGTGGTTGGCTGACCGGTGCGGAGGTGGGAAAGAGCTCCGCGACCAAGTCGGAAACTTGGACAAATCGAATCCCCATGCCCGAAGCGCGGATCCTCTGCATGTGGGGCTGGGATCGATTTGCGCGCGCAACAACACCCTCGACCACGAAACCGTTCAGCGGATCGAGCACCTCGACCCTCACCCGAGTACCGCGACCGTGGACCAAATTGCTGCCGATGAACATGCCACCATTGGAGATGTTGGTGGTGAATCCCGAGCGGGCCTTATCCTCGCCCCGCTTCCAAAAACGCACCGGAACTCGGCGTGCGCGGCGCTTGTCGTCTCTTCGTTCCATTTGCTTCCTCACTCACATGGATAACTCATGTCATAGAAAACCACGGCAGCTGCTGACCACGGTGCACTACCTCGGACGTCGGTTATACCCGGATAATATCTGGAATTGCAAATTCGTGCATTTCAGCCTGCGAGGCCTACCCCAGTCGATGTCGGGGCAGACCGAACTTAGCGGTCTACGCCCGCAAACCTCCGGAGGTAGACAGCTATAACTACTGTGCAATCTGGCGTCTTTGATCAAGGG
>CBDUGP010000019.1:0-101305 GCA_965366625.1 uncultured bacterium | reverse complement strand
CCGGGCGGCCGGGCGGCCGGGTGTAGCCCCCTTACCTACCAACCAACAAGCCCAGGCATCTTGTTGAAAGCGCAGTTGTTTGCAGCGGACGCCTACTTGCTCTACACTTAAGGCTACGTCTAAGTAAAAAGCCCCCAGGAGACTAAAATGCGTTTGGGAAGTTTGATCCTCATAGTCGCTCTTGCGCCGGCGACCTTTAACACCGTGGCAGCGCAAGAACCGATAAGAATCGAGGCCGAGCAAGTCGAGTGTCTTCCTGTGGGCGATAACGGCGTCGCTTACACCTCAGTAGAGAACAACGTCGCCGACACCGAGGTTCGTCTCTACTTCCGTCGTATGCACGACGCGGTCGAAGACCTCTATTACGTCCGCATGAAACCGGAAGGCGACGGCCGCTATTGGGGAGTTTTTCCCAAGGCCGAAGACCGAGAACTCCAGCGCCATGAAATCGTGGAGCGTCGGCAAGAAGCGCAATCCGAGTACGATTGGGCGCAGTGGTGGAGGCAAAAGGACGGCTCCGACGACCGGAATCCGAACAACGATCTCGACCAAGACCTGATCCGGGAGCGTGCCAGCCAAGGCAAGCTCGAATCTCGAGACTGGCTCGGGGAAATGGACGATGCCACCTTCCAAGATTGGCTGGAGCAGCTCGAAAACGAGCCTACCGAGTATTTCACCTCGGTCCACGACCACACCGGCAACAGCATCGCTAAATCCAAAACGCGGGTTGCCGAGGTCCGAGACAATTGCCGGGTCGAGCTGGACGAGCGCCAACTCGGTGAAGCCGCGAACCTCACGGTCGGCGAAACCGCCTATTGGCAAAAAGGCGAAGAACTCTTCCACTGGTTGTGTGACGGCATTGTTTCGCGCATCGATCCGTTGCGAGTCCTACGTGGTGACGACGCCTGTCGCGCATGTGTGATCGCTTGGTGGAAGCGCCCCGGGATCTTGATCCCCACCGCCGGAGTGATCGGCGTCGGCACGACCGTCGTGCTTGTGGACGAGGACGATCCGCCGCCGGTTTCTCCTTCCCAGCCCTGAGTCGGCCCATAGAGTTCCCTCGCAGCCGACAAGAAGTAGACAGCGAAAAAGCACGAAAAAACCTCCCGTTCGGGAGGTTTTTTCTTAGGGTCAGAACCCTTCGATGTCATCGCAGGCCCGGCGATTCAAGCGGGAGTTTCGACCCCCGTCGACTCGGCGGCGAGACTCACCGGAGAGGACACGTCTACCTTGCCGTGGCGCAGTCCATACCAAAGTCGCTCGATCTCGATTTTCAACCAAATGCATATGGCAGTGCCGATCGGTCGAACGGCAGCGCGCGGCCCGGTGCGAAATGCCTTCGACAAATGACGCTTTCCGATGTTCGCTCGTCCGTAGGTTCCGGCTTGGCGGCGGAAGCGTGCCAGCTTGAGCAACCGTTGGTTGAACCAGCGCATGGTGTGGTGGGCAACCTTGGCCGGGGGGATATTGCCGAAAACCGGATTCGTCAACGCGCTCAAATCTCGTTCAATCGACGAAACCACCGCCGCGTAATAGAGCCCCGTGTCCATTAGAAACGCGCAACGGGTGAGTTCGGCGTCACCGAGGATCTCGTATTTTCCATCGTAAAGGGCGCCCAACCATTGTCGATAGGAAACCTCAAAGTCCGCGTTGTGACGGCAGATCTCCTGCTCCAGCTCCGCCTCCTCGATGCCCGTGGCACCCAGGTCCCGTTCCAAAAGCTCGGCCGTGGCGTAGATCGAAGTGGCGGCATGATCCAAACCCGGGCTGTAGTACGGGTCGATGAACGATGCGGAATCGCCCACCAGAGCCCAGCCCAAACCCATGTATTGCTCCGATCGATAAGGGAGGTGCCTCAAAGCCATGAAATCGTCATCGAAAGACGCATTCGCCACGAGTTCGCGCAGCCCAGGACGTGAACGCACGAAACGCTCATATTGCTCTTTGACCGTCTTGCCGGGAGGCAATTGGAAGAGGTCTTTGTTGTAGACCACCCCGATCGACGTATTGCCGTTGGCCAGGGGAATGACCCAACACCACCACCCGTAACCGCAAAAATGGTTGGTCGCCAAACGGCGGGAGGCGACAATGGGCGGCAGCAGCGGCTGCCGGGGATCTGATCCTGCGAGCTGGATATCGTCGAGATCGGCGGCACCTTCCCACCGCCCCCAAACCGCGGCGGTGGGGTGCCCCTCCACCTTTTGATAAAGGCCGAGCTTGCGGGACAAAAAAGCCTGGCGACCCGAGGCGTCGATCACCCAGCGGGTGCTGACCTCGCGCAGCTCCGAGTCGCGCTCGATGGTGACTCGATGGCAAGGCCAGGAGAAATCCACCGCCTTCACTTTGCCCGGCCGCCAAACTTCGGCGCCCTCAGCCTCCACAAGATCTAGAAGATGTCCGTCGAGAATCGAACGGTCCAATTGAAAGGAGGGTAGGGCGGGCATCTCTCCCGGACCTACTTCGGTCATTTCATGCAATGACCGATCGTCGGAATCGGTAAACCAGTAACGCAAGCCGTGTTTAGGCAGATGCTCGCGGGAAAGATGGCCGTAGAGGCCCAAAATCCGATGTAAGAATAGGGCCGAGACCTCGACCGTCGCCTCTCCTACTTTGCGCTCAAAAACCGACGAGCGCTCGACCACCAAGACCCGCAATCCGGGCAGCCGACGACGCAACAACAAGGTCAACGAAGATCCGCAAAAAGCGCCACCGATCACGACCAAATCGTAGTCTGTTTCAGCACTTTCTCGGGTCGAAGTTTTTTTCTCAGGGTTCATCGAAATCTCCGGGATCAGTCTACCCACGGCCGACCCGACGAGCAAGCCGGCGAACGCCTGGCCGGAGGACTGGAGGACCGGCCGAAGGTGAAATACTCCGATGTGCTTCGGATCTCCCGGTAGGGTTCTTATAATCGTATCGGCCATGAATACACTGAAAAACCTCGATCCCCTCACCCCCGCTACGCCCGCCTATCGCCTCAGCGGTGAGGTCGAGGGTGAGTTCCGCACCTTCCAGCTCACATCCTCCACCACTTGCATCGGCTCCCACAAGGAAAACGACGTGGTGTTGAGGGTTGCCGGAGTTTCGAGGCGCCACGTGGTGCTGAATCAAGTGGACGGAAGACTGTGGGTGGAGGATCGCGGTAGCAAGAACGGCACTTGGATCAACGGCTATCGGGTCACCCGGGCACCGATGGAAGTGGGCGACGAGCTGAGTGTCGGCTCCGTGGCTTTGCGCCTCGAAGATGCCCACCCCCAGGACGCCTGCCTCGCTCTCAGCTTTGCGACCGAAGATCGTGAAACCCTGCCGTGGACCCGATCGGGCCGAGATCTTCGGGAAACCGACCTATTGCATGACGAGAGCGCCGTCATGTCACCCTTATTGCGCCGGTTGGAAGATCTGGTCGAAGCCTTGACCAGCTCCCAAGCCAGCCGCTGGGTCGACGCCCTGAACGTGCTGATCGAGCATTTGGGCTGCTCGTCCGCCGCGGTTCTTTCGTGGCGCCACGGGCAGGAGCCGACTTTGCTGGCCATCACCGGTGAGATCGACGTCATCCGGTGCGCCTTGGACCACCACGCCGCCGACCTGCGCAAGGCCCACGACCGGGCCTTGAGCCTCGGTGCATGGCAGCTGGAGGTGCTCAGTGGAGGACCGGTGGCCGGCATCCAACCTTTGAGCGAAAACGAAACCGGGGCCCTGGTGCTTACCGGAGACTTTCCCGAGCGTGCGACCTGTGGCCCACTGCTGCGATTCGTCGGCCTTCTGCTCACCCATCTCGGCCCCTTGAGCATTGCGGAGCCGGTCAAGGGCCGGGAGCGAATCGGTGTCAGGCTCAACTTTCCCGAAGGCCACGTGGCCGGACGCTCTCCCGCCATCGAACTCCTCTACCGGGAGATGGAGACGGTTTGCAGCGGCTCCTATCCGATCTTGATCCTCGGCGAGACGGGCAGTGGCAAGGAGATGATCTCGCGCACCCTGCATCGCACTTCTCCGAGAAGCGAAAACGCCTTCGTCGCCGTCAATTGCGCCGCCATTCCCGCGGACATGATCGAGGCCGAGATGTTCGGTGTCGTTCGCGGCGCGGCCACCGGCGTCGCGCCCCGTCCGGGTTGTTTTTCCCGCGCCGATGGCGGCACCTTGTTTTTGGACGAGGTGGGCGAGCTGCATCCGGACCTCCAGGCCAAGCTGTTGAGGGCCTTGGAGTACGGTGAGGTACAGCCGGTGGGCGGCAAGGTGCTCAAAGTGGATGTCCGGGTCCTCTCGGCCACCAACGTGGATCTCGAGCAGCGAATCAAAGATGGCGGTTTTCGAGCCGATCTCTACTATCGGCTAGCGGCTTCGGTCATCCAGATTCCGCCGCTCCGTCAGCGGCGTGAGGACCTGCCAATTCTCATCCAACACTTTGTCGAACGATTTGCCGCCGAACTCGACCTTCAAGTCCGCGGGGTCACCCAACGGGCCTTCGATCTCTTGCTCGACTACCCGTGGCCCGGCAATGTGCGTGAGCTTCAACACGAGCTGCGCCGGGCGGTGCAGAAGATGACCCCCCAACAGGCATTGGACTCCTCCCTGCTGAGCGACAAGATCGTGCAGGCGGCACAGGCCCCAGCTCCGAGGGATCCCCATTCCCATGGGGAGCCGAGACCTGAGGAGGCTTCGAGCCCGGACCCGGCGACGGCCGATCCCCAGGAGCCCGAAACCTTAGTGCTGAAAGAACGAGTGGCGGTGGTCGAGCAAAAAGTGATCTCGGAAGCCCTCGCCAAAGCCGAAGGAAATAAAACCTTGGCCGCCCAATTGCTTCAGATCTCGCGCAACACGTTGGCGACCAAAATGGCTCAACACGACTTGGGCTGAACGCGGCTCGCTGATCCCCCGCTCGAGTTTGTATACCTCCTCAGCGCCTGATTCGACCCATGAGTCGACAGATGTACCATGCTCATCAAATACCTTAAAAACAGAGATATCTTTGCTATATTTGCTTTCCGTCTTAAACAAAGTGCATTCTTCGCTTCACACTTTCTCGACCTTTAAGGAAAATCCTCATGCCAAAGCTTCGAGTTCCGAACCGTCAAAAGACCGAGCGTGCTCGCCGATCCGAATCTCCCCGAAGGACGGGCCGTCAGGTTTGGATAGCCCTGCTGTTGCTGATCTCGTGCCTCATCGTGGCCCCGGCTTACGGCCTGGATAGCGACAGCTTGCAAGATCTCACCCTGGGTGTCTGGGAAACGATCGGGGAGTGGGTCGACGGAGTCCTCGACTGGATCGGCGAATCACCGGAGCAAGGCGAAACCGCCGACATGGGTTTTGAAATCGAGCCCAACGGCTGAGACCGGCGGCTGAGACCGGCGGCTGGGCTCAGCCACCCACCGCCTGCTGGAGCTCGTCGGTCACCCGGGTCACTAAGTCTTGGGTGACCGATCGGGATCTGGCGGCGCCGAGAAAGCGCAAAAGGGCAGCACGCGCCACTTCCGGCAAGCGGGTTTTGCTCAACAGCGGAAAAAGCAGTCCCGCGATTCGCATCACCTCGTCGTCGTCGTTTTCAGCCACCGCACAATCGGCGAGGTGTAAGAGCGCCAGCATTTGCTCCGGCAGGGCCTGAAGCTCCTCAAATCCCCGATAGATCCGCCATAGCTCCTGGACACCCTGGTCGCGCCGACCGAAACGGATCGCGGCCACCGCAGCGACCGCCTGAAGTTGCAACAATCCGTGGGGCTCGGGCCGCTCTTGGTGCAGTCTCCTGGCTTGCTCCAACCACCTCAACCCTTCCTGCTCCTCGCTCGGAGTGGTGGCCACGCGCAATCGGTAGTAGGCCATGTTGTGGACCGCTGCCAGATAACTTCGAGGATCCTGCCTTTCGTCGAGCTGAGGCAAGCAACGCTCCAGCAGATCGATCGCAGTCTCAGGGTCTCCGCTGCGGGCAAAAATCAAAGCCCGATCTACCCAGGCCGATCCCGCCGCAAGGCTGTCCTCAGCTTGCTCGTAGATGAGCAAAGCGTCCTGGCTCAGGGCCAAAGCCTCAGAAAAGCGCTTTTGGCTGCATCGCAGATACGAGGCCCGTTGGGCCAATCGAGCCCACACGGTCGGTCCGACAGTTTCTCTGGAGGCCGCATCTTTGGGGGCCGCATCTTTGAGGACCGCATTTGGGGGAACCGCTTGAAGGAATGAAATCGCAAGGTTAATGGCGTTTTCGGCATGCTGGAAGTCACCCACCGCTCGATAGGCGCTGGCCAGAACCGCCCATGCTTCCGCCTGCAACTTCAACCAGTCAGCGGATTTGGCGGCTTGGGGCTCGCAGCCGGCCGCAGCCTCACAGGCCTCTCGCGCGCGGACCAAAGCCCGGCCCGGATCCCGGAAACGCAGCTCGTCAGCCGCAACCACCAGCTCGCGGCAATGCTCGGCAGTCGACATTTCAGTCTTCATTTCAGTCTTCGGAAGACTCAGCGACATCAAATAAGACCAGCCCTCGCTCCTCGAGCTGGCTGACCGCTGCTTCACAGCGGTCGAGGCGCCGCCGAAGCTGATCGAGGGTCTCACTCTTATCCCGATAGATCCTTCCCACCCAACGATCCATTTCCTCCGTCAGGGGCTCGGACTGCTCGCCGAAACCCGCCAGCGATGGCGGTATTCCACCGGTGGCAGGTTTACGAAAGACCCGAGCGAAAAACTCTCCCGGCTCCAATTCGAGAGCATTCAGGATGGCCAGCACATGGCGGACTTTCAAATCGAGATTTTGCCCCAGCAGCTGCGACAGATATCCTTTGGAAAATCCAGCACGTTTTTCAACTTGCCGCTGACTGAGGTCGGAAAAGCGGACGAGGCGCCGAATTTCCTCTAAGAGGGGCTGCACTTCCACTGTCCAGAGCTGTTTGGAAGGACTCACAGATGCTCCATGCTTGCGCCGGGTCGTTTTTGAATTCGACGGGACTCGTTTACAAAGATCTTACAACCATTGGGGGCGATTTGACGTAACAATATTCGTCGAAACGGAGAATGACCTATGAGCTTTTTTCACCCCGGACCTTCAAAGCATCGCCGAGCCTCCCGCTCCAACAAGGAGCCGAGCTGGTATATTTTTCCACGCATTTTTCTAGGTTCCGTCCTGCTGATCGCTAACGCCGCCGGAGCCTCTGAGGCGCCCGAAGAGACCCTGATCATCTTCACCCAACCCGAAGCCGACAGCCTAATCTCTCGAAGCTTTGAGACCGAGAATCTGCCTCAATTGAAAGCAACCGCCGAACAGCTCGGTGTGCCGATCAAGGTGCTCGACGCCCGTCGAGGAGCACCGGAAGAGGTGCGGATTACGCCTTTACTGATTCATCAAAGCGCCAACGGCCGGTCTTTTTTTCAGGGTCGTTATGCGGATCCGGGCAAAGTGGCGCACTTTATACGCACCAGCCGAGCCGTGCCCGCCACTTCGGAGACCTTGAAGAAAATCGAGGTCGTCGTTTGGAGCCGCGGCCGAAGTCGTGTTTATTCGCCGCTGAAAATCACCGATCTGGCCGGAGAGCTGCCCGCGGGTTTCAATTCAGAAGATTTTCGCAAACGGGCCACCCGGGCGGTCATCTCGGGGTTCAAAGAGTTCAAGCAAATCGACACGATTGAACTCGGCCCGACGGACCGCGCCTTCTACATGGATTTCTATCCCTATCGCTCCGACGACGGAAGGCTGTTCATCTCCCTGGGACTTTTCTCCCAATTCAACTGCATCGAGCCGGTTTTCACCGAATTCGAGCAGCCCATCAACGGCAACTACGATCAACTCGCCGACGTTTTTGCCCGAGCCGGGCGGTTGCTCGAACAGCAAGTCGACGAGCAAATCAGCAGCTCGGCGTTGGGCGACGGATTCGACCCGATTCCGGACTCGACTACCTTGGCCACTTGGGAATCCTTGGGTTTGAAGCTGCCCGAACGGTCGGCAGCCAACGTTTCATCGACTGCTTTCGGCTCGATCGCCGACCTGCCGCGATCCTGGCGCATCGCGCCGGCGTTGGACCGTCAACCCCGCTTGATCTTCCGCTTCCCCGCTCCCCTCGAACGCTACTCCGGGGAAGCCGCCGAGATCTCGGGTTTCTTGAGACTCGCCGAAGGCAATAGTCTACAAGGTGCTGAGGGCTGGATTGAGGTCGACACCGGCTCGGTCACCATGGGAGAGCCTTCCCTCGACCAAGCCATACATCAGAAGATGATTCACATCGCCCGCTTCCCGGCCTCGCGATTCTCTTTGAAAAAGGTGCTACCCGAAACCGAAGAACTCGCCTTCGGTCGAGCCACCCGTTTGCAGGCCGAGGGCACCTTCGAGCTGATGGGCCAAAAAGTCGATTTGCAGGTCCGCGGTGACGTGGAGCCCGTATTCGCTGAAGATAGCGAGCCGCGGCTGAGGGTGCGGGCCGCCTTTGAGATCCGGTTGGCGTCGCCTTTTGGAATCTCCGGCCCGGATGGCCCGGCACCGGCCAACGACACTTTAAAGTTCTACCTCGATTTCTTGATGGAGGCTCACCCCGACCCTCCAACTTGATTCGTTCATTACCCATCCCGGCCTGGACAAAAACCCGGGCCAATGGCCTCAATGACCGTTTATCCCAAGCGCTATTGATTCCCAACTAAGGAGAAGACTCATGATGAAAGCTATCAACCGTTCCGCTTTGACCCTCGCGCTTCTGGCTGCCCTCGCCCTCTGCTTTGCGCCGCTGACCGTGGCCGGCGACGCCGAGGCCCCGGGCGTCCTGTCGTTCAAGGCCAGCAACAAGATGTATTCCGCCGATGGAAAATTCCAGAAATGGCATTTCACCAAGGTCGACATCCCGGACGCTGATTTCGAAAAGGGCACGGCTGAATTTGAAGTCGACCTCGCTTCGGTGTGGGAAAAGACCGACGCCTTGGCCGATCACCTACGCCAAGAGGACTTCTTTGACGTCTCGAAGTTCACCACGGCCACGGTCACGATTCACGACGCCAAGAAGACCGGCGAGAACTCCTACGAGGCAACCGCCACCATCGATTTTCACGGCCACACCAATGACGTGCCGGTGAGCTTCGAGGTCGTGGGCGAGTCTCCTTTGAAGATCGAGGGCACCGCGACTTTGCAACGCACCGCGTTCGGCATTGGCGGCGAGTACGATCCGTCCAACGACCGGTCGATCACCGATGACGTGGCTATCTCATTGAGCGCCACTTTGCCCAACTAACCCTGCTTTTTGAAAGTGGACCCGCCGGGGTCGCGTAGACGCGCGACCCCGGCGGGTTTTTCGTTTAGTGGCGCCGACACCGTCATCCGTCCGGGACGGTGCGTCCCTAAATGAAGTCTGAGGCTTGGCTAAGGAGCCGTTTCCAGCTGCTAAGATGGTCGAGATTCGGCTGGATCGAATCTTGCTTCAATGAGGTCCAACGGGCAGCTCTTTTTCTGAACGTGTTCTTGGAGCGTGTTTCTTGATCTGGAATCCCACTGGCAATCTCTTTACCACCTGCTGCCCCCCTAGGAGGTGCTCAGAATGAGCCAAACAAATCCACCCAGACTCTCCCTAACCCTTCTCTTGGCCATGGTCCTCGGCTTGAGCTCGATGGCTCTACCCGCCCTAGCCCAAACCCAAGGAAGCAGCAGCGCAGGGCAGACCGCCAGCCAGAATGCCCGCGCGCTGAAGGGCCCTCAACCGACCACCGGTCTGGTCGTGACGGCAGTCGATTCCGAGCAGGGCAAGATCAAGCTCCGGAGCAACAACCAAGGCTGGGAGCATTGGTTCGAGATGACCGACGAAACCGTCATTCGCAGCGCCGCCGACAAGCAGAGAGTTCTCGGTTTGACGGACATTCAAGTGGGCAAGAAGGCTGAGGTCTTCGTCGCCCACAAGCTGCTCGGTGGCAAAACCGTTTACCTCACGGTTGAGGACGGCTGACGACCCATGAGCCCGAGAGCCCTGAACGTCGATGAGTCGGCCCGTCTGGAGTCGCTGCGGGAGGATTTGGAATCGCTGAGGTCCAACGCGGACCCCAGCATTCCGATCCCGGAAATCCCAGACGACTTCTTGCGCCGATTGGTGCGCCAGGGCTCTCCCCATGCCACCCTTCCCGGCAAGTTTTTGGCTCGTTGCGGTTTCGATCTTCAACGTCCCGATCGCCTCAGCCCCGAGCAGCTCCGCCCGGAGCTTTGGAAAGTGATCTGGATCATGGGTTTGCTGAGGCTCTTCCTCGAACATACAGACCACCTCAGCGATTTAGAACTCTACACCTTCCTGGTGGAGGAGGCCCTGCAGGAACCCACGGTCTTCATGCCCGGGGAGCACAACCCGCCCTTTTATATGATCGACCCCATCGGCGGCGGAAGCACCGAAGACATCCGGCTGCTGCTGACCTACTACGGGGACACCCTCGATTCCGAAATGCGGAGCGATCTCGCGGTCGACCTACCGGGCGGACCGATCACCCCGCTACCGCGGCCTGCCGACCGCGACCGGTTTTTGCCCTGAGCTTCGGCTTTTGGCAACCGTCGGCGGCTAAGGGATCGCCGACAACACAAAGCGCACGGGCTCTAAGGACAGGCTATTGCCCACCAACCGCCAAGCATTCTTGAGCGGCATTTCCCTCGGCAGCACAAAATCTTCGGCAAAGCTCAGTAGGGCTAGAATTTCTCGCGGAGAAAACCGCCGGGCACCTTCCGGTGTGGCGAGAAAGGAACCGCTGCGCACATGGGAACGTCCATAGGCCGAGGTAAAACATCGGGTGTGGGCTTCGGGATCTTTTAGCTCGACGATGTGCAAGGCGCCTCGATAAGCGCGCAAGACTTCCGAATCGAGAGCCAGCGCTGCCGCGCCGGAGCCTGCGGCGTTGGTGGCCAAAGCATCCGGCTTGCCCGCCAAGATTCCTTCCAGGGTCCTCGGCTTCGGGCTCGGTCGCAGATCTGATTCGAGGTCTTCGCGCGAAGCCAACCCGTAATATCGAGGACGGCGGTTGGGCACCCCAAAATCGCTCGGGCACAAAACCCGCTCTTGAAAACACGAATACCCGCCCTGCTGCAGAATACGCACCAACAAGTCGTGGGCCTGGGACGTCTCAAAACCCACCACATTTTCCATCGCGAAGTAGCGGGGGCGGACGACTGCCAGCTTGTCCACCAGGGCGAGGAACGTTTTGGCTCGGGGATCCTCGAGATCCCTGCGCCGCCCGCGACGGGTGAAGGGCTGGCAAGGTGGAGAGGCCCACCAAATGTCCGCTTCGAAAGCTTCGAGTTCGTCGACCGAAAGCGACTCGATCGATTTGGCCGAGGTGGGGTGATGAAAATTTTGACGGTAGACCGCCAACGCCAACGTATTGATGTCTACGGCAGCCACAACTTGCCAACGAGGCAAGCCGGTGGTCGCAGCCGCGAAACCCCCAATGCCGCAATAAAGCTCGAGAGCCTTCAGTGGCTCGGTGCCGGACTTGCCAGACATCGGCCGCAGCGTGGATCTTAGGTCAAACCCAAGGCCCGGCGCATTTCCGCCTTCATTTTCTCGTGTAGCTCAGTATCGTCCGGGTCGATCACGGGCGTATTGTCGTATTGCTCGTAGAACAATGACGATGCGACCTCGTCGGGCACCTCGAGATCTCGGCGCAGCTTGCGATTGTCGCCCACAAACCCTCTGGAAACGGTCCGCGCGATGGTCTCGCCGATGGTTCCTTGAAGGCCGCAAATGAAAATCACGCCTCGTTCCGAGGTCAGCTCACCGGGACCAAAACCGAGCCGCCGCTCGAGTTCCACGAATCGATCGGGCAGGAAGTAGTCCTCTACCCGGCCGACGTCCCCTTGCCATTCGGGAGCCGATTGAGGTCGGCTGATACTGGCGAAGTAGTGTAGGCCGTTGCTTTCGCGCAAAGCCTCCATCTCCTCTCGATATCCGAGATCCGCCGGGTACGACGCGCCGTGCAAGATGCAAAAGGAGCTGAGATCGGCGTTGGGGTCCCGGAGTTTTTCGCTCCGGACCATGCTGACGAAAGGGGCCATGCCCGTACCCGCGGCGACGAAAATTTTCATTCTGGGATCGTTGTCGCCAATGGCTTCGGGTAGGGTAAATCGGCCTACGGCTTTGGCGCGCATGAACATGCGATCGCCTTCCTTGGCTTTCCAGATCAGATGGGTCAGCGGATTGTCCGATTCCGGCCAATTCACATACCGGATATAGAACTCCAGAGTCTCGCCTTCCTCCGGAGCAGAGACGATAGACATCGGCCGCCTGACCGAGCCGAGTTCCGGTTTCTCTTCGTTGTTCATTCCCAGGGTCACGTATTGACCGGGAATGAAGCTCTTCAAGATCGGATCGTCTGATTTAATTTTGAAGATTGCTAGAGCCGAGGTGAGATCATCTCGGCCTACCAGGGTCGCGTTGTACTCCAGAGGTTTTGCCATGATGCGCGCATTATAACCGCCCTATGCCTCCCTGAGCTTGCCGTAAAGCGATTCTCCTGGTTAAATTAATTCGACGGAGCATTGAGAGGACCCTAATCTTGACCAACCTATCTGCCTCTGCCGATCGCTTGTCCGTGCTCAGGCAGGTTGAGCTGTTCTCCGACCTCGGCGAGGAAGAGCTGCAGAAGCTCGAATCCTACTTCGTCGACCAAAGCATCCCCAGCCATACCCGCATTTACCACTACGGCGACCCGTCCGACAGCTTCTACGTGATCCGTTCAGGATCCGTGGCGGTCTATCGGGACGAAGTCGGAAAACCCGTGCAGCTGCAAGCTCGTTTCGGCCCCGGAGACTTCTTCGGCGAAACGGGCTTATTCGACGGTTTTCAACGCTCTGCTTCCGCGCGTGCGAGCGAGACGTGTCGCCTGTTGACCATCCACAAAGATGCGCTACTGGCTTTTCTCGACCATCACCCCGGTGTCTTGATCAAGCTGCAAATCGCGGCGGCTCGTCGACACACGCTCAACGTCGCAGCGGCCTTGGACCTCGGTATCCGCAACGAGGTCAGGATTCGCCTGGATCGTGAGGTCACTTTGGAGACCCACTTCGGCCGGCCATTGAAGGCACGGCTGGAAAATCTCAGCCTGGGTGGCATGTGCCTGAGGGGTGTGCCGGCTTCTTGGACCAAAGGACGAGACGTGCGCTTTCGACTCAGCTACGGCAGCGAGACTCTGCCGGTGAGCGGGCAGGTGAGCTGGCGCGAGCCTGAAACCGTGGGTTTGGCTTTCGCCGACACCGATCCCGAGCACGACGCCAACGTGCAAAATATGCTTCGCCACCTGCTGTCGTGAAAGTCGTCTCAGCGGCGTTTGGGAACTCGCGCCTATTCGTAGACCATCCACAACGGGCCCGGGAATAACCAAGATAGTCCCACCCGCAAGCGGTCGCGCCAATTCACCCAATTGTGTCCATCCCGCGCTTCAACGTATTTCACGTCCATACCCGTGGCTTGGAGCAAAGGCACCATGGATCGATTCTCGTAGATCAAGGTCTCGTAGGTGCCGCAGCTGACGAATACTCGCTCGCTGGGGCGCCCCGGGGCGTTGCGAAAGGCGTTGACGAATTTGACCACCGGATCAAACGCCGGTCCCCTGGGATTGGAGCCGATGTCGGTAAAGGCAAACGAGCCCGACTGCAACAACAGGCGGCCGTAAAATCCAGGGTAGCGCCAAGCGGTCGACAAGCTGGCAACGCCACCGAAGCTCGCGCCCATGAGACCGCGGAATGCGGCGTCCGAGCGCAGGGGCCAATCTTTTTCCAAAACCGGCACGACCTCTTCGGTGATGTGCTTGGCGTGCTTGGGGTTATTGGGATACTCCGACAGGCGTTCCCCTGCATTGGTCAGCGCGACGATCATCGGCGCGACCTCGAGCCGGTGGATCAGATTGTCCAACACGGTTTTGATATCCGAGAAGCGAAGATAATCGTGGCCGTCGTGGACCACCAGCAGCGGGTACCGGCGATTTCGCCGAAACCGCGCAGGCAGGTACAACACCACGTGGCGCTCTTCATCAAAGACCTCGCTCTGCACCGAAACCCGAACTAAATCACCGGGACGGGCCTCCGGATCCGGCAAGGTCCATTCGGGACGACCGGTCCCCGCCGTGCGCACCACGGAGTTGGCACCGAACGGATCGCGAGCCCGCTCGTGATTGAGCGGATCGAGAATCCACCGATGCTCCGAGCCGCGGATCACATTGAGCTTGTACTGCAGGATCGATTGCGGGGGCAGCTCCAACACCAAATAAAAGAAGTCCGTACCTTCGACTCGGTCGAAGGGCTGGGAGGTTTCCAGGCCGTAAATGAAGTGCTGCAACAAAACGCCGTCGGCTTCGCCCCGGTAAACAAAAGTCACCGAAGTGTCCTCCACCAACGGGAACGTCTCGCTCTCGGCCATAAAATTGTCGATCGCTTTTTTCGACGGCTTGCCGTCGGCCAACAGATCGTGGATCTTCAAATTCATAGGCCGTCTCCCAGCGGCACGACCCGGCCGGACGCCGTCAGCTCCAGAGAGCCCGCTCCCGGCTCCCAACCCACTCCCAGCGCGGCTCGGCGCACCGACATCTTTTCGTCGAGGGGCACGCAGGTGTCCGGTGAGAACCGGCGGGCAAAGAGCGCCACTCTGACCGGATCCTCCAAGCGCAAACGACGTTTGGCATGGGGCAAGGGGATCAACCCGCGAAAGAGACCCAGGCCGACATCGAGAATCTCGGAGTTGCCGGCGCCTTGGGGAGGGGAGTCGTGAAAGAGCACGATTCGTTCCGACAGTGCCATCGCACCGGCCGACCAAGCCAAAATCGGCTTGTCCCGGATCATCTCTGCGATGCCGAATAGGCGCATCCGATTCAACAACACCGCAACATGCCCGCCCGCGATCAAAATCGCCGACGATTGCTCGACGATTTCCCTCAGCTCCGCGAGATGGTCAGCCACCGAAGCTCTCAGCGTAGGGCGCCATGATCGGTCGAATTCAGCGTGAACCTCAGCTACCCGCATTAGATGCTCGCGGTCCAACAGCCGGATGGCTTCGATCGCGGAGTCCCGTTCCAAATCCAACAGCTCGGGCTCTCCTCCGCGGCGCATCAGCTCCCGAGCCGGTTCGAGGGCGAAATCCAACCGGTAGCGGTAAAGCTGCTGGATCGCCTGCAATCGATCTTGACGCGCCCGATGAGCGGCGAAGAGTTCGGGGTCGGTGGAATAGACCTGTTCCGATCGGCTGTGGAGGCGTAGATTGACCAACGGTCGGTCGAGGTGTTTTTGCAACTCCTCGTCTTCCCGCTCCCGCTCCTGCCAACCGGCGGTGATCACCGCGACCCCGCCTTCGAGGCCCAAACGGTCGAGCTCGGGCTTTAGAATCGGGTTGAGTCTTTGCGGTCCGAATAGAATCATACTTTCCATGAGTCGGCCATTATCCCGAAATCCTGACGGTCGACCAAGCTCTGCGGCATAAATTTCACAGCTTCAACGTGTACCCATGAGTTTACCGACATGAAAACCCTACGGGACGCCACCTTTCCCGCCCTAGAAAATCCACCGGGAAAACGGCCTGCCCAAGTGGCGGGTTTGGCCTACCGCTCGACCCATTGGACCCCTGAACTCCTCCGGCGGCTGATGGAAATTCTCGAAGCAGGCGCCGACGGATTTCGCAGCCTACCTGCTCGAAGGTTGGAATCGGCCTGGGCAGCGACCGTCGAATCCTTTGCCGAGCCGACTCCGGGCTCACCGGAAGAGCGTTTGCGAGAGGCCTTGACCCGCACCACCGGTTTATCGCGGCCCGGCTTGGATGCGGCCTTGGGCTACGTGCTTCGCGGTGTCTCCACCCGGGGCGCCCTCGACCTCTTGGCCAACGGCCCTTGCCGAGCAAACCGGGCCTCAGCTGAGCCGGCGGTAGCGATCATGTCTTCCAATCTCCCCGCCTTGTCGGTCCAAAGCCTATTGCCGGCTCTCGCCCTACGACGGCCTTTGTTGATCAAGTCCGCTTCGCCAGAGCCTTTTTTCGCCCCCGCTTTCGTCGCCGCTTTGGTGAAGCGAGAGCCTATCTTGAGACAATGTTTGGCGGCGATTTGTTTTTCCGGAGGCACCCAGGACTTGGAGCAAGTGGTGTTCGAACGGGCCGGCAGGGTGGTGGCCTACGGCAACGAGCCGACCGCCCAAGCCCTGAGCCAGAACTTAGGGCCGAAGCTGATCATGCACGGCCCGAAAATCAGCCTCGCGATTGTCGGCACCGAGGTTTTCTCGAGTTCGCCCGATAAGGCCGCCGAGCTGGCTGAAGGGCTGGCTCGAGATATTGCCCTTTTCGACCAGCGGGGATGCCTTTCCATCCAAGGAATCTACGTGGTCGGCCATGGGGCGCCGACGGCAGCCAACACCTTGGCCGAGCTGTTGGAGGATCAGCTCAACACCTACGGCAATCGCTGGCCACCGGGCCCCCAAAGCCGCGCCACCGCCGCCGCGGTTCGACAATGGCGAGACGACGCGATCATGCGCGGTCTACGCATGTCGACCCTGCCTTTTGCTTCGGGCACGGTCATCGTTGCCGACGAGCCCCTGTTTCGCCCTTCCCCGGGAGGCCGGACCGTGCGCATTCATCCGTTGAACTCAACTTCGCGGCTGATGGAGGTTCTGGAGCCATGGCGCGATCGACTTCAGGGCGTTGCCGTAGCCGGCGAGTCGATGCCGGCCTTGGAAGGGGACCTTCGCCTGCTGGGGGTCAGTCGCTTGGCCGCACCGGGATCCTTACAGCACCCGGACATGTCGACTTGGCACAACGGTGGGCTGGCTCCCCTCGAAGCCTTTGAAGATCCTGCCCCGTCATGAATCGAGCCGCGTTCCGGCTGATCAGCGCGATAATATGATCGACACGATCGGATCGATCGGATCGCGGACCACCTCGCGGAGACTGACGATGAAGCTCAAGCTACTCCTTATGGCCTCGATGCTCCTATGGATTTCCTGCGACCGTCCCCTTTGGTATCTCGAGGTCACCAAGGACACCCTGCACGAAAAAATGTCGCTCTATCCCAACGACGAAACCATCTCTTGGTGGTACACCGGAGATGACGGGTCTTTTCGCTATTTTGTGATGGAAAAAGAAGCCTCGTGGCCGGACGACGGCTATAAGGTGCCAGAGGCGAGTCTCGACTTTATCCGTGACAAGGACTTCGAATTAGAGCACGGCGCCGGCAGGGATGCATGGAAGCGGGTCAGCCGCAACGACTTCCGGGTCAAGGGCTCGTTGTTGGAGCAAACCATTGCCATCCCCAATAACGTCAGGGACAAGCTCAAAGGGCTGACCCAGGACGACGGCAGTGAGTCGGAGGACGAAGAAGACCCTTTTGAAGACGACGAGGACCTGGACGACGAAGACCTGGACGACGAGGACCTGGACGACGAGGACCTGGACGACGAGGACCTGGACGACGAGGACGTGGACGACGAAGACCTGGACGACGAAAATGGGTGAAGTAGACTCCAAGGAAAAACTCATGACGGATGAATCCAGCGATTCGGACACTGAAGACATCGAGTCCATACCGACACCGGGGGAAGTCACCCGTCTGCTGTCAGATTGGTCGGACGGTGATCAAGCGGCCTTCGAAAACCTGCTGCCCTTGGTTTACAACGAGCTGAGGGGTCTAGCCTCCAGCTACCTGCGTCGTGAACGCTCTGGCCATACACTGCAGCCCACCGCCTTGGTCAACGAAGCCTTTTTACGCTTGGTGGGCAGTGAAACCGGACAGATCAAGAATCGCTCTCACTTCTTCGGCATTGCAGCGCGGGTCATGCGCCAAGTTCTCGTGGACTACGCTCGGTCCGCGGCGGCCCAAAAACGAATTGGCCCCGACGCCAAGATCACCCTGGAAGACGGTCGGGCAGCTCACATTTCCCCGGGCACGGATTTGCTCGAAGTACATGATGCCCTCAATCGCTTGGCCGAACTCAATCCGCGTCATGCACAGGTGGTGGAGCTGAGATACTTCGGCGGACTGAGTCGTGAGCAAGTAGCTGAAACCCTTGGTATTTCTTTGACCACCGTGGAGCGGGATTGGAGAGTCGCCCGACTCTGGCTGAGGTCCAAGATGTCGGAGTCTTGAGCTGCCTCTCCAAGCTTCAAAGCGTTAAGCGTCACGGCACGATCGCCTAAGACGGCCATCAACATCGGGAGCAGACGGACCCACGTGGACAATCGCGATAGCTCAAAACGGGGAAGCCAACCCCAGACGGAAATGGACACCTTGGTCGAAACGGAGCCGGGTGGCGGGCCACGCCACGATGCACCCCCCTCGAATCCGAAGAATATTGGTCCCTATCGGATCGTGGAGCGGCTCGGCAGCGGGGGCATGGGTACGGTTTTTCTCGCCGAGCAAACTGAGCCGGTCCAACGCCTCGTGGCGGTCAAGATCATGCGCTCGACATTTCTCGACCCCGAAGGAAAGGCACGCTTCGAAGCCGAGCGCCAGGCAATGGCGCGCCTCCAGCACCCAAACGTTGCCCAGATATTCGCCGCCGACGCCACCGAAGAAGGGCATCCCTACTTCGTAATGGAGCATGTTGAAGGTCAGGAAATCGTCAGCTACTGCGACAACAAACGCCTGTCGATCAAGGATCGTTTACTGCTTTTCTGCGATGTTTGCTCGGGCGCGCAGCACGCCCACCAAAAGGGCATCATCCATCGGGACCTAAAACCCTCGAATATTCTGGTGACTGAAATCGAGGGTCGCCCGGTTCCTAAAATCATCGACTTCGGAATCGCCAAAGCCTTGGACCGCCCCTTGGGGGTGGACGCCGTGGTCACCGGCGACCGCCTGATCGGCACCCCCGCTTATTTGTCGCCCGAAGCCGCTAACCTGGTCGGCAATCGACTCGATCTAGATACCCGCTCCGATGTCTTTTCTCTCGGCATCTTGCTCTACGAGCTGCTGGTGGGCCACCGGCCCTTTGACGACGAGCACACCAATCTTTTCCAGGTATTGCAGCGCATAGCCGTCGAAGAGCCTTCCGGACCGAGTTCCCGCTGGAGCGATTTGGCCGTCAGCACACGCGACGTGATCGCCCAACAGCGCCATCTCGATGCGGCCACCCTGCACAAGAGCCTTCAAGGTGATCTCGACTGGATCGTGCTCAAGGCCATTGCCCGAGATCGCGAACAGCGCTACGGATCCACCGCCGAGCTGGCCGCCGACATTCAACGGCATCTGCGCCACGAGCCCGTAGAAGCCAGCCCGCCTTCCAACCTTTATCGACTCCAAAAATTCGTTCGGCGACGCCTAGGAGCCGTGATTTCGTCGCTGATTGTGGTTCTCGCTCTAGCGATCGGTTTCGCCGCTCGAACCCTTGAGGCCGATCGCGCCAACCGCGAAGCGGCGGCGGCCATCGAAGCACGCCGACAGACCGAGGTGGCGCTCGCCGAAGCAGAGCAAGCCCGATCGGAAGCCGCGGAAGTGTCGAAGTTCTTGATCGACCTATTTAGCGTCTCCGATCCTGGCGAGGCCCGGGGTAGCTCGGTCACCGCCCGCGAGCTGCTCGACAACGCTTCGCAGGAGATTCGCCAAGGATTGACCGATCAACCCCTCGCCCGAGCTCTGTTTATGCAGACCATGGCAGAGGTCTACCGCAAGCTGGGCCTCTACGACAAGGCCGGCCCCCTTTTCGATGAAGCCCTGGAACTCAGAAGGGCCCGCCTGCCACCGGATCACCTCGACATCGCTTTGTCGCTCAACGGCAAAGCAGCCTTGCTCGCGGCCCTGGGCGACCCCCAAGCGGCCTTACCGCTCTTTGTCGAAGCTTTGGATATTCGCCAAAAAAATTTCGGGACCGACGACCCCCGGCTGGCTCCCAGCCTCAGCAATTTGGGCAATCTCTACGCCGACTTGGAGCGCTTCGAAGAAGCCGAGCCGCTCTTGTTGAGGGCCGTGAAAATCGCCGAGTTTTACGAAGGCCCTCACCTTCAAACTTTGTTGGTGGCGTTCAACAATCTGGGCTCTTATTACCTGGACCAAGGGCGCTTCGAAGAAGCCCAACCGCTGCTACTGACCTTTGTTGAAAAGCAGAGGGCCGCCGTCGGCGCAGATCACCCTTGGGTCGCATTCGGCTTGGAGAATCTCGGCGAGATCCGCTACCGACTCGAAGACCCGGAAGGGGCCCTCGCTTATTACGGCGAAGCCCTTTCGATTCTCGAAAAGGTCTACGGCACTGAACACCCCGAGTTTGGCTACTGCCTCGGCAAATTGGGCACCATTTATGCCAGCCAGGGCGATCGAGTTCGGGCGAAAGAGCACTTCCGACGAGCCCTTTCGATCCACCGCGCTGTTTTGCCCGAAGGTCACCCCTACCTGACCGAAGTGGTCGAGGGCTTGGCAGCTCTGAACCCAACCGCTCCTTGAACTTGGCGGGCTACGCCCGTAAACCTCCGGAGGTTGGGGCGGGGCTTGCGACGGCACAGCAGCGGTGGCGCGAGTTCGGAGCACGTGGGGGCCGCCCAGGCCGCAGGGCGCCGCGCCGACCCACCGAGAATCCATTCCTGGATGGGCCCGAGTTAGTCGATTGACCTCTCAGCGGTGATCCCCAGGGCGAATCCAACCGGGAAACCTTTCGGCATTTCCGATAACCTCCGAATCCGGAACGGCCCGAGCGATCGGCCCGTGACGTCACTGCCCATCACTACCCGCCACACCCCTGAATCAGCCTTGGAGGCCGCCTTTCCATGCCACGCTCCCTGAAGTCCCGCGTATTTACAATCACCCTCTTCGGCCTAGCGGGGCTCATCGTGCTGCTCGGCGCGGTGCTCGCCTACGATTGGCTCAACCGGCCCCACATGGACTTCGAGCCCAATCGACAGGCCTCCGCCCTGGACGCCACTCAAATTCAGTGGCCTGAGTTGCAGCTAAAGGCAGAACCCGATCTCGATCAAGACCCGCAGTCCGCAGCGTCTGACGCCGACATGGTGATCGCCGGCTGCGGATCCCTCGCAGACGACAGCTTGCCGGAGCGATGGATCGTAATCGGTTGGGACGGGGCAGATTGGCAGTTCATCCTGCCTTTGCTCCAGGAAGGCAAGTTGCCGAATTTGGAACGGCTCATGCGCGGTGGCACCTACGGCACCCTCGCCAGCATTGTGCCGACGATCTCTCCGGCTATTTGGACCACCGTCGCCACCGGATCCACCCCGGGCGAGCACGGCATTCTGCATTTCTACAACCAAGAACCCCTGCTCGCTCGGTGGTGGAATCGGCTACGGCACTTTGGCGAGCTGAAACGCCACCTCTACACCAACGCCGACCGTCGACGTCACGCGATCTGGAATCTGGCCACCGAGCACGACCGCAAGGTCTTGGTGGTCGGTTACCATAATACTTTTCCCGTCGAGCAGGTCAACGGCATGATGGTATCCAACTACCTGGTACAGGATTCCGTGGCTCAAACCATGAGCATGGAAGCTGGGGATGAGGAAAACGATCTGGCCTCGAGCCTGGTCTACCCACTTGAAAACCTCAGCCGCGTGCTCGACATCCAAAAGGAAACGAACAGCAAGATTCCCGAAATCGTGCAACGTTTCGCTGACATACCGGATGCAGAGCTCACAGAGTTCCTACGCGCATCGCGCCGGATCGATGCCGATAGAGATCAGAAGCCCTATTTTCTTGTCCACGCATGGTTGTTCGATCAAATCGTGGCGGAAGTCGCCGACGCCTTCTTGAAAGAAACCGAGGCCGACTTGGCCATGGTGCACTTTCAGGCGGCCGATTGGGCAGCCCACCGATTTCTCTACTACCACTCCCCGGACCTCTACCAGGACAAAGATTGGTCACCGGCAACCCGGGCCCGGTTGGAGGCTGAAAGGGAGCGCTATCGGGGAACCGTGGACGCGTTCTACGTCTATCTCGACGAATGGTTGGGCCGCCTGCTCGCTCACCGGGACGAGCGCACGGGCGTGCTGCTGATGAGCGATCACGGATTCAGTGCCGAATCCGACCCCGATATCAACGGCGGGCACGACCACGCCCCCCCGGGGATGATCGTACTCAACGGACCCGGTATTCGCCGAGACCAGAAAATAGCCGACGCCGACATCTACGACGTTCTGCCCACCTTAATGACCGGCCTCGGCTTGCCGGTCGCCAAAGACCTGAAAGGCACGGCCCTAGCGGATGCTTTCTGCCCGGAGGCACTCGCCGCTGCCGATGTCGAGACGGTAGAAACCTATAGCTCGGGGACCTCGTTCATTCCCGAGATTTCCAAACCGGCAGATCTCGATCGCGAGTTGCTACAGCAAATGAAGTCCCTCGGTTATATCCAATAAGAATCGGCCCCGAAGCAGCCGTCACGGCCTCCTCGGCGGAATTGGCCCTAGGGCCTATCGAGAAACGATATCGCTGGCGGCGGCTGGATGGGCCCGCAACTATGAGCGCTTGCCGGAACTCCTCAGGGCGTAGTGGAGCTCCAAGCGCAAGACCACCGGCGTCGGATTCCCTTCGAGGGATGCCGGCTTGAATTCCCACAACCACAGAGTCTCGATCGCCGATTCCATCAGGCTTCCACCGATCATGGACTTGGGGCAGACCCCGGCCACACTACCGTCGGCTTTGATCAGCAGCTCGAAGAGCACATAGCCCTCGACTTGGTTCTTGCGCGCTTCTGCGTTGTAGTCCGGCGCAATCCGCTTGCGCGGCACAGGCAACTCAAAGGAATCGTCGAGGGTCAAAAAACGGCTCTCACCGTCTGAGCCGGCGGCCGTCTCGAAACTCTCACAAGCCCGTTGCACCGCCGCTCGATCGGCATCGGTCACCTCAACCGTGATTTCGCTGAAAAAACTGCCCTGTTGAGGCTGATTACGGTAATGCCGAACGCCGTTGATGCGCTCGGAGAGATGGGGAGTCAAGATCTCGCCGGCACTCTCCGGATCGGCCGTAGGACCTGAGCCCAATACAGACGGAACGGGGAAGAACGCCACGGCCAATGCAACAGCAAACGTTCGGACTATGAATTGATTTCGCATCTCGGTCTCTCGGCACCCGGCTTTCGGATTCGCGAAAAGCCGGGCCACAATTGAAACGAATGGAACTCCGGGCCCTCAGGCTCGGCTCTTTTCCAGCACCCAAGTGGTCATGGAACGAAGTCCTTGAACTTGGGTGGTTTTGATCGGATCCAACAAACGCCCCGACAGACGTCGAGTTTCGGCAAATAGCTGCTCCATGGAAACCAAATACCTTTCGGCTCCATCGGGCTGCACAAACCGGCCCTGCCCCTTGGCAACCACTTGCCCTTCGAGACCTATATTCGACGCCAGCCGGGCGAAAAACAATCCACCCGGGGCGAGCAGCCGCCATGCGCCGTCGAGCTGAGCCCGAAACGCCTGGTGGTCCTCGGCGAAATGGAGGACGGCGTTACAAATCACGACATCCGCACACCCGTCGTCGAACGATGAGTTCTCGAGGGAGCCCACACGGAAAGCGTCGGCGGGCAAACCCGGCGCCAATCTAGAAGCCACACCACGCACAGCGGAGATCGCTTCGGGATTGGGATCAAAACCCATCACCGAATATCCCGCTGCCATGAAGTAGACGAGGTTGCGCCCCCCACCACAGCCGGCATCGACAATTCGGCAGCCCGGCGGCAACCGCCCCCGGTGCAGCTGGTCGAAGAGATAAATGTCGATATTGCCCAACAGGTCGCGCAGGCCGGCGGGATCGATCGAGTTCACCCTGCGATCAACCATCGTCAACCGGCTGCCAAGCGAGGGCGACCAAACGCACATCGACATCCGATCTCCGGGGTTTGAGCTCAAATTCATCCAGCTCCTCGAGCTGCGGGTCCATCCGAGCTTCGAGTTCGGCGACTTCGCTCTGAAGTTCCTGCTCGAGTTCTGCAAATTGCTCTTGAAGCAACTCCAGACTCTCTTCGGCGCGGTCTACGTCTTGACCTTCTTTCATCGTCCGACTGAAACTCCGCGCAGTGGTCGACGCCCGCCGCCGACTCTTACGACCGAAAAAGGCCCCGAGCAAGGTGGTGCCCACGTTGACCACCGCTTGAAGCTTCTGATCTCTGCTTTGCCGGCGCTCTTTCTCCACCTTCTGCTCGGCGCGCAAGAGGCGTCCACGCAGGGTGTCGAAGCGACGATCGTATTTTTTCCGGACCTTGTCGACCGCCAAATCCCGTTCCTCGCGCGCGACCTCAGCCAAGCGAATACGAAAATCCCGCTCACTTTCCCCGGGCTCGGCGATCAGGTCAAAGGTGGGGCTACGGAGCAATTTCCATCGCCGCTCGCGATAAAGCATGTCCGCGAAGGATTTGGAATAACTCTTGAACGCCTTTTCCTGCCCGGCCTTTGAGGGCAGGTCTCCAAAGGTTGCGTTGGATGACGGCTCCCGCTCGAGCTCGTCCTCCGCGAAGCCCAGAAGCTCGGCCCGGGACCAATCCGCGTCTCCGTCACGATCTAATTGAGCCAAGAACAACACTTCCTCTTCCGCCTCCAATCCCTTTCGGCTATCGACGAAATGAATCTTCGCTTCGCCGACGATGCTCGGCTCGTAGTGAACACCGCCTGCACCTACGCCATCGGCGGGCAGAAAGCGCTGGTCGATATCCGAGGAAAGCATCGGGCGGGTGCCGCCGTCGGTGGTAGATGCTCGGGGTTTTTGACGACGGGTCTCGGAAGCTCTGCCGGCTTGGGCCGAGCCGGCCTTTTCTTGGCCGGTCTTGCGACGGTCCGACATCAACATCTTGATCTGGCTCCGGGTCAGTGGACCACGCAAATAGGACAACGCCCATCGAACCCGGAAAAGCACGGGAGCGTCTTCGTGCACGTTGTGAAGCAGGAATACCCGTTTATCCAGGCCCGAGATCAGCCTCTCCAGCTGCCGCTTGCTCAATCCCGCTTCGGTGGACAGCAGGCCGTCCATGACCCGTTCTTTATCCCGCTCGGTCTGCAATCTGCCCAACAACCAGGTGCCGATATTCGACAATGCTTTGTAATCCAGATCCACAGGGTTCTGGGTTGCGAGCACCAAGCCGACGCCAAAGGCACGGGCCTGTTTCAACAGGGTCAGAATCGGTATTTTCGACGGCGGATTGCCTACTGGAGGTAGGTATCCGAACACTTCGTCCATGTACACCACTGCTCGCAAGCTCGAGGTGCCGGCTTGGGTTCTCATCCAGCTCAACACTTGGTTCATCAACATCGAGACGAAAAACATACGCTCCGCATCGGCCAGATGGGCGATCGATACCACGCTGACGCGAGGTTTGCCCTGCTCGTCGTGGAGTAGATGATCCACATCCAAAGGCTCACCGCTCATCCAACTCTGGAAAGTGGGTGACGCCAAGAGATTGTTCAAGCTCATGGCCAGCTCAAATCGATCCTTGGAGGGATAAAACGAATCCAAGGGAAATACACCGACCTTGTCGAACGGCGGATTCTGGATACCCAGAATCAAACCCGCTAAGTCCAGATCCCGACCTTCCGACCACGCATGGTTGAGCACGTTCGAGAGCAGGATCGCCTCACGGCTTTGAATGGGGTCGGCGTCGATTCCCAAGAGCGACAGGAGACTGACCGCCGTCGACGCCACCCGCTGTTGCATTAGGTCAGAATCGTCGAGGATCTCCGGCGGCGGCGCGCTGAAGGACGACAGAATCGAGATCGGCAAACCCGCTTCGCTTCCCGGCGTGTAGATGGCAAGGTCCACGGCTTCCCGCAGACGGGCGATACGGCTGCCGTCCTGATCCCACTTTGCCAAGCCGGATCGCCACAGCTCCGCTTGGGACTCGGCAAACTCTTCAACTGTCTTTCCTGCGCGGCTTGCCTGTCCCTGATCGACCCAGGGTTGAAAATCTCGCCCACTGAGCTCCGGAAAGGTGAGCAGCAAATTGCCCAAATCTCCCTTGACGTCGATCGCGATAGCCGGCACACCATCGATCGCCGCCTCTTCCAACAAACTCAAACAAAGACCTGTCTTGCCGCTGCCGGTCATGCCGACACAGACAGCGTGGGTGGTCAGATCCTTGGAATCGTAGAGCAGCGGGGCATCTTGTACCTCACCGTTCTGAGGATCGACTTCACGACCCAAATAAAAGGCACCTAGTTTTTCGTAGGCATCGACTTTCGAACTCACGGGATCCTCCGATGGAGCGATTCTCGAGGGGGGGAGACGGGAGAGCAAATCTTAACAGCCTGTGACAGAAGTCTGCCGCCGGCGAGAGCTGCGAATTTTTCGTCGAATCGAGGCCTGAAAACCGCAGGCGATTCGAGAATCGTCGAGGTTTCCAACCAAGATTCGGCGGAAAAGGCGCGCTCGCAGCGCGGTGAGACTTTTGTCACAGGCTGTTCAACGCGGAATTCCACCTGAAAATTTATTTTTTAAACCCAAGCTCCAATCCAAAATTCGTTTCAGATTGCCTGAACGGCCGGCACGATTCCTGCTCTCTAAGAACGACATGACAGCACGAGGTGGTATCAACAGCCAAGAAGACCTCGAGGCATGCCATCGGCCGGGAATTTTCGCCCTGCAGGGAGAACTGCCCTGTATTCCGCAGCAGGCGGAGGGTAGAATTGCTCAGCCTTTAACACCAAGTAGATTCAAAACAGGTTGGTCCCCACGAGGTGCTTCACCATGAGTTCTCGTAGACGAGCCACCACAGGAGGATTTTGACCATGGGTCTAATGAGCTTTGTAAAATCAGCGGGTAAAGCGTTGTTCGGCAACAAAGAAGAAGAAAAGAAGATCGAGCGGGAAGTCCAAGCCCAAGCTGACGACCAACGCGAAAAGCTCGACAAACTGAAGAAAGCGCGCGCCATTCGCAATCGAATTCAGGAGCAAGGCTTGAAAGTCGAAGGCCTCGAAGTGAAGGTCGACGGCGAATCGGTGATTCTGAAAGGCAAAGTCGACACTCAGGAGATCGCCGAAAAGGTAGCCCTGACCGCCGGCAACCTCAACGGCATCGAAGTGGTCGACAACCGCCTGGAAGTCGAGAATCCCGAGCCCGAGGCGACTTTCTACACCGTGGTACGCGGCGATACCCTGTCGAAAATCGCCAAAGAGCACTACGGCAACGCCGGCAAATATCCGGTCATTTTCGAAGCCAACAAGCCGATGTTGGAAGATCCCGATAAAATTTACCCGGGTCAGGTTCTGCGGATTCCGGCGATCGAGAGCTGAGCGAACTTTTGCCGTGACGAAAGCCGCCCTGCCCGGGCGGCTTTCGTTTTTTGCACCCGGCCTCGAAAAAAGACCGCCGGCCCATGCTTTCCGTGAGTTGAGGTGAGCGTTGACAGCCCACAGGCTCTAGCTTATGCTTCGCGCTCGCGTTTTCGGGCGGGGCGTGGCGCAGTCTGGTAGCGCACCTGCTTTGGGAGCAGGGGGTCCCCAGTTCGAATCTGGGCGCCCCGATATCGAAGCCTCAAAGCGCGACACTCGGATCCGTTTCGGCTGCCTGTAGCTCAGCTGGATAGAGCGGCGGCCTTCTAAGCCGCGGGTCGGGGGTTCGAATCCCTCCAGGCAGGCCAACCTGGGGCAGGTCGGCTGTTATCGGACGTCAACACGGACCGATGTCATCAGAAAACTCGATGCGCCCGTAGCTCAGCTGGATAGAGCGACGGCCTCCGGAGCCGTAGGTCAGAGGTTCGAATCCTCTCGGGCGCACCATCCTCTCCTCACTTCCCCCGCTAAATCAGCTCCAGGGGAACTCGGCTCCGTTCTGCCATGGATCGTCGAATTCGCGGTCCTCGGAGCTACCCTCAACCAATTCGTGGCCCGGTATCGGCAATCGAAAATGGTTGGGCTCATGGGGAACGACGCCCTGCTCCGGCGGGTCGGCAATTCTCGACACCAATCCTTCCAAACGTGCGTCTAGAAGCGGCCCGGGGCTTGAAGAGGCCACCCGGACAACGTCTGCCGAAGGCACCGCCGGCAAGGCGAAGGTGGTTCCAGGCCCCTTATTTGACGGGTCGATCGAGAACCCTGTGCGCTCTTCGGCCCAGGCATAAACAGCGGGCCAATCCTGCGCTAGAACCGGCTCGGCCAACGGCAAGATCAGTCGAAACTTGGGTATTTCTCGCGTGTGGGACCAGGTGGTGTGGATGACGTGAAAATACTCCGCCCACAGCTCCCCAGCTTCACCGATGGCGACACCGGAATCGTAGTCGAGCACCAGCGACGATAGATGCAAGACGTTCTCGCTGCCGCGTCGGCTATCCGGTGGGTAATGAGCCGGGGACCACAAACGTAGATCTTTCTTCACCGCACCGGCGATCTCCTTGCGCAAATGGTGCAGCTCAAGCTCGGCGCCCCCTGTGCCGTCTCTCCCTTCGGCCTCCGCCCGTTGCCGAGCTTTCGACAATCGGCTCCAATACTTGCCTGCCACGTAGCGATCCGACTGCCACGCTTCCCAAGCCTGCTCCAGTCTGTCGAGTTCGCGCTCCATCACCGGTTGGGCTTTGGGTTTGACCAAGAAGTGCGTCAGACCACGAATCAGCCGCTCGAGACTCACCACATCTCGATTGGGGCGGGTGTCGAACACGCGCTGAAAGGTCGTCACGGCGAATCTCATGGTACCCATTATGGCTCGACATTCGCTTCACGATATACTTCTGCCGAACACTGCCAGGAGAATGCCATGTCCCCAGATGCGAGATCCCTTTCCACTCGTCCGGTCTCGTCTGTGAAGATCACGTCCAGTCGGGCCATCGGAGGGGGCCTCAAGCCGATCAATGCCTATGAGGCGGGCACCAAGCTGCGGGTCGAGCCCCGGCAAATACGTCAGCTCCGCTACCTCGCCGAGATGTCTTATCCCTTTGAAGCCTGCGGCATGTTGGTCGGAAAGACGCATTCACAACGGATCTCCGTCTCGCGAGTGCTCCAAGCCGGAAACTTGAGCGAAAACGGCAAGCTCGACCGCTATGTCCTCGACCCCGAAGACTTCTTGACCGCCGAACGCTGCGCGCGCGAGCAGCAAATGGAAATCGTGGGCATCTGGCACAGCCACCCGAATCATCCAGCAGAGCCTTCCACCAAAGATCTCGAGGCCGCATGGCACGGCTACTCCTACGTCATCGTCTCGGTCGACGCCCTGGGCGACACGGTGGTTCGCTCGTGGCGCCTGCGGGGCAGTCGGCTGGTGGCGGAGCCCATCGAGGTCGTGCCGACCGACGTGCGGGCGAACGTCGAAAAGACCCGGACGGACGATAAACTGCGTTCATGAGCGCAAAGCAGAAGCGGCTCGACGAGCTGCGACGTACCCTGACCGAAATCTCCCCGCGCGAGGCCTTTGATGCCATGGGCTCAGGCGCCGTGCTGGTGGATATCCGCGAAGCCGACGAGGTATCCCAGGGCAGCCCACGGGACGCGCACCGAATCGTCAGAGGATTCCTGGAGCTGCAGATCGAGGATCGAGTGCCCGAACTCGACCACACCGTTTTGTTGATGTGCGCGGGTGGAGCCCGCTCGCTCTTTGCCGCCCGCGACTTGCTCGACCTCGGATATTCAGATGTGCGTTCAGTGGCCGGGGGTTATGCCGCCTGGAAAGCCGACGAGCTGCCGACGGAGATTCCGCGCACTCTTTCCGACTCGGCGCGCCGACGCTACAGCCGTCACTTGTTGATTCCCGAGGTCGGAGAAACCGGTCAGCTCAAATTACTCGAATCGAAAGTGCTCTTGATAGGCGCCGGCGGCCTGGGCTCTCCGGCAGCTTTCTACCTGGCTGCTGCCGGCGTGGGCACCCTCGGCATCGTCGACGACGACGTGGTCGAGCGATCGAATCTGCAACGCCAGATCTTGCACACCGACGAGCGGGTCGGCACCTCCAAAGTCGCTTCGGCCCAAGCCACGCTTGAAGCTCTGAATCCCGAAACGGACATCTTGCCGTTCGCCGAACGGCTGGTGGCAGAAAATGTCGAGAGAATCTTTAAGGATTTCGATTTGGTGGTCGACGGCTCCGACAATTTTGCCACCCGCTATCTGATCAACGACGCCTGCCTCAAGCTCGGGATAGCCAATATTCACGGTTCGATTTTCCGCTTCGAGGGTCAAGTGTCGGTTTTCTGGCCCAATGGCCCAGAGCCGGACGGCCCGTGTTATCGCTGTCTTTTCCCCGACCCGCCCCCTCCGGAGTTGGCCCCTTCCTGTGCCGAAGCCGGGGTCCTCGGCGTCCTACCGGGTGTGATCGGCACCCTCCAGGCGATCGAGGCGATCAAGATTCTGCTGCAAATCGGTCAACCGCTGATCGGCCGCCTGTTGGTCTACGACGCTTTGCAGCAACGCTTTATGGAGCTGGCCGCCCATCGCAATCCACAATGCCCGTCCTGCGGTGACGCGGCGGGGCAGATTCAGCTCAACGATCACCAAAACGCCTGTGCTGTATGACTTCCGGACTTCCAGAACCGCGTTTTCCACAGGACTCGCACTTGAGCCTAGACCCCAGAGGAGATACCATCTACCGTTCGCAGGTTGAGGAACGCGCTCGCGAGCCCACCTGCACCTCGGCCCCCGTAACTCAACCGCACGTCGACTTGCGCTCCGAACCCTTCGGTTGCGACGGCGAGATGTTGATATGATCAGTGCATCATAGATTCAGGCTGTTTTTGGAGATCGATTCACGATGGAACGGAGAAAACTGTCTATCCAGCTGGAAGGGACACAGTTGGAGCTCATTGAAGGTGACATCACCAACTTGGAGGTGGAAGCCATCGTCAATGCTGCCAATGAGGATCTTCAGCTCGGTTCAGGGGTCGCAGGAGCGATCCTGGAGAAGGGTGGACCCTCCATCCAGGAAGAATGTGACCGCATAGGCGGCACTCCGGTCGGTACGGCGGTCTTGACCGGAAGCGGCAATCTGAAAGCCGATCACGTCATTCACGCCGTGGGTCCGCGCATGGGTGAGGGCGAAGAAGACCGCAAGCTGCAATCCGCCATTCGAGCCTCTTTGGCCTTGGCCGATCGGCATGGTCTGAAGTCCATTGCCTTGCCGGCGTTGTCGACCGGCAATTTCGGTTTTCCGATGGATCGATGCGCCCGCATTCTTTTGACGGAGGTTTACCGATACCTCCAGGGCGGCACCAAAATCGAAAAGGTGGTCATCAGCTTGCGCAGCGATGAGACCTTCGAGATCTTCAAGCGCGAGCTGCGCCGTGGCTTCCGGTGAGCGCTTAAGCTCTCACCGGCGGCGGTAGACTTCCGCACAGCCTTACGCGGATCTCAAACATTCGGCGGACCTACGCCTCGGACGGGCCGAACGACTCGCAAGCCTCAAGGGCGGGCATCAGCTCGGAGCGGAACTTGTCGACATCCGAATATCGATCCGACGGCACCTTAGCCAATGCCTTTCCGAGAACGTCCGCAACCCGTGCCTGAGCCACGGTATGGACTTCGATCCGATAAGGCTGGGTCGCGACCGCTTGCAGCATTTGCCCCAAATTGGCAGCGAAGAACGGCAACCGCCCGGTCAACGCTTCACTGACGATCGCTCCGAGGGAAAAAATGTCCGTTCGGTGGTCAATCGCTTCCGCGGCCAGCTGCTCAGGCGACATATAGGACAAGGTGCCGATCACCATGCCGGCTGCGGTCAAACCCGCCTGGGAGCCGCCATCCCGCAACTTCGCCAGGCCAAAGTCGAGCAGCTTGATCCGTTCCTGCCCCACTTCTCCCGTCACCATGATGTTGTCCGGTTTCAGATCTCGGTGAATGATCCCTTGTTGGTGAGCGCAGTGAACACCCGACAGAATCTGCTCAAACCATTTAGCGATCCTCAAGGGCTCGATCGGCGCTTCCTTATCCAGAACAGCCCGCAAAGTTCGCCCTTGTACATATTCCATGGCCATGTAGGCACCTTGGCGCCCGAGGCTGCCGGATCCGAGCACCTGGGTGATGCTCGGATGGTCGATGGCTTGCCCGACCCGGGTCTCGTTGGCGAATCGGCCGAGGGCGACCTGATCCCCTCCAGTCAAAATTTTGACCGCCACCGCGCGACGGGTCGTTTGGTCGATGGCTCGATACACCGCGCCCATGCCGCCACGGCCGAGCTTTTGCTCCAATAGGTAGCGTCCATCTACCAGCCGATCGATCAAAATCGTCGGCTCGACCTCGGTATCGTCTTCCGTGCAGAAAAACACCTCTCGGCCGAAACACCTTTGGCACATCGGACATTCCTTCAGCCAATTCCCCTGGCCGTGGTCGGTCCGCAAGCGAGCCTTGAGATCTTCGACCCTCTCAGAATAGCAACGGGCCATGCGATCACATAGGCTCATCAAGAGATCTCTTTGAACGGTCGTCAAGCTACCGTCTCGCCGCCCCACCAAGAGCAAGCCCACCAAGTGTCGGCCCGCCCTCAGCGAGCAAATGGGCACTACCCACTCCGTGTCCCAACTGCGCAACCACTGGCGCTCGTCGGCGGAAAGGTCGCGCAGCCCTTTCAGGCTTTGGGGCTCCGACCAGCGTTTACCCATGTCGGGTAGCTGAAATTCCCCTGGCAGTAGGATCGGCGGGTCGAGTGGATATTGCGACGACCAACCGAGGCGGAGGCGCTGAGAGCGCCGCACAAAGAGGTGCAAGGCGGTAGGCCGAAGGGCGTCGAAAAGGCCCGCGCCGAAACTTTTGCACAGGTCTTCGGTGGTACGGCAATTTTGGAGGTCGTCGAGAAGATCGAGCAGCACGCGCTCTTGTTTATGCTCATCGGGATAAAACAGCCGCTGCATCAGCTCGCTGATCCGCCCGCGCCGATCCCCTCCGCCCGGTGACGAACCCGACATGATCAGACCATCCGTTCCGCGAGCTTCTTGAGATCTTTCAGCTGATTCTCAAAAGTCAGTCGAACCAAAACGCTACGGCCCGTCCATTGAACAAAGTAGCTTCCCAAACCTTCGTACACCAACTGCAAACGCACCTCAGTGCCGTTGGGTTTCTTGTTGAGATACCAAACGCAAGTGCCCCGGCTCAGTCCACCCCGGTGGGTCATGCTGAGGGTTCGCTCTTCGGTATAGAGGTCGATGGTCGGAAAGTAGTCGCTCGCGCTCTGACCGGGCTTGAGCACCACCTCGAGCTGGGTGCCCTCCCGGAGCGCACGCCCTTCCTTGAATTGCACCGCTTCACAATCGCGCCACCACTTCGGCCACGACACGGGGTTACCGAGAAGACTCCAAACGACATTCGGAGGTGCCAAGATCTTCTTTGAGAGATTGAGTTCGATGCTCATCGAACGCCTCCTTTAGGTGCGGAGCCTGTCGTCGGTCAACATCAATAAAAAAGCCGGCTTCATGGGCCGCTCGCCTCACGGCACTCCACCTCACGGCACCAGATACACACTGGCACGGATTTGTAGACGTGTCCGCGGCTCGAATCCGCTTCCAAATAGGGTGAATGCGCTATTTGATGCCAGGACTGGCAGCACGATCCAACCATCAAAGCTGTCACCTGCTCCATAGGGCGGCACCACAGGCTCGATCTCGGCCAGCTTGACCCAATGCTCCTCTTCCGGATCAAAGGACGCACGGAGTTCCGCGTAGGCCCGATCGAGATCCAAGACCCTCTTCGCCGACGGCGCCCACAAAGAAAATACGAAGCGAGCTTCATCGAAGCTGCCGGTATCGATAGCGGAATTATCCTGGTGGCGAAGGGGGAATTGAAAGGTACCCGCGCTGTCCGTGGCGAAGATCTCCGTCGTGGCGTCGAAGATGATCTGGCGCGGCTGCTGTTCTGTCATCTTGAATTGTGCTCCTCAAGCAATGGCGAGACTCTATCACCCCAGGACCGACCCGGACGGCACCCTGGCAAGCCCGGCTCAGCACCTCAAACGGGCTCACTGTGACGAATGACGACCCGAGGTCGGCACCACAATGCTTGACAGCCGGAGCCGGGAGCGGTTCAATTCTAAGGTACGTCGTTTCGAGAACCCATCGAAGCTTGAACCTATCGGACCATCGTCGAGAGGAACCTATGCCCAAGTCGCAACTGCGCTCCTACTTAATCTTTACCGGAACCGGCCCGATCCTAGTGATCTCGACTTATCCCAAGCTTACGGACGAGCGGTTGATTCAGAAGCTGCGGTATAAGGGAATCGACAAATTCATGGCCTATCAGGTTGATCTGGAAGTGGTCAACGAGCGCTACAGTCAGACCTACCCGGATATTGTGGAGGACCTCGAAAGCTCCGGTCGAGAGGATCTTCGCGTCTTGGACTTTAACGGTCATCAAATCATGGCTAATTTTTCCCTCGACTCCCTCGGGGATCCGATCAAATTCGGCGGTTGATTCAAGAGGAACGGCTGATCGGCTTCAGCTCGACCCATTTCTTTTTCAGACTTATACGACGGGGTTGCCGTGGGTAATCTTCGTTGTTTCGCCCTATTTTGCTTGATCCGAGACCGGTGTTCAGAGATGATCAAGGGCGATACCCGCCGCGAGCGAGCTCTCTAAGATGTCGAATGATAATTTTCCGCCGTTCCACCTGACCCCCGCACCTGTGCATCTGCGTTTCGAATACGCAGAAATCACAAGTCTCGAGCTCCGTGCTCGTTTCTTGGCGACTTGCCGCGGACGCCATCTCCTTCTCGCTTCCAAAGAGGACGATTGGGAAGAATTCATCGAAAAAACCGTATTCCCCAAGCTCCCAAATCGCAGCGCACTTTGGTGGCACGGCGCAGAGCCTTCCAAGATTCCGCCGATGATGAGCCAAGCGATCGAAGCGATGGGAATTCTTCCCCTGGCCGAGGATCCGGCTTGGAAGCTTCCAGTCCTCCTGCGGTTTGGACCCAGCAACTGCTCGGGCATGAGCCTCAACACCTGGTTGCGACCGATCAAGGAAGGTCAAGACGTCGACCGTGGGCTGACCTCCGTGCTGAATGAGATCATCAAATATTGGTCCAACCGTGAGGCGATTCGCGGTGAAGCCCAAGTGATCGGCACCCGCAGATAAGCTTCGGGGACCCAAGCAAGGGCTCCCGGGCTCAGCTCCATTCGACTCCATTGGTCATGACAAAATTTCGACCGACGGCTCTTCTCGGCGCTCTAGCCGCCGGCTCGCTGCTTTGGGTCGGCTGCATGGGGGAGCCCGAGCCTGACGGCGCCTACCTCTCATTTCTAAAGCAACGCGAACGCTGGCAAGCCACGACGGTCGCCGTTACCGTGACCGAAACCGCCAAAGATCAGGCCGGGCCGAGCGAGATGGCCGGGCCGGGCGAAATAGCCGTGTCGGACGAAATAGCCGGGCCGGACGAAATAGCCGTGTCGATCGTAGCCACGGACGAGAAGACCGGCGAGACGCTGACCTTCTTGGTTCTGACCCACCGCCTCGAAGGCAGCCACCCGATCAAAGTCTTCGGCAATTTGGCGGATTCCGATTCAGCAGCGGGCCGCGAGCGCCTCGTTCCGGTTTCCAACGCCTGCACACCCGGTGATCGCTCTTTGACCACCGGCACCCTGAGCTTTGAAGCCCACGACCCCGACGCCCGGACCCTCAGCGGGAGCTTCATTTCCAACGTTTGTCGCGTCGACGACGCCGATCGCGTTTGGACGTTGGCCGACGGCAAATTCCGCGAGCTGGTCTATTAACCTCTTCTGAGGAGCCCATGGACCTACCCAGCCCCACGGAATTAGAAATCGAAAAACTCGGCGGCTGCACGGTGGCCTCTCCGCTGCTGAGCCGCCGTGAGCGCTTCCAAGGTGACCAAGATCGCATCCTGGTCGCATCCCGTATCTCCCAACTCGGAAATCCCATCGAACCGAGCAACGTTCCTTCGTTCGAGGCAGCCGGGGCCCGCCGAGATATTTTTTTCGAACCCGCTGAAATCGCTTGCGGCATCGTGACCTGTGGCGGACTCTGCCCCGGCATCAACAACGTCATCCGGTCCGTGGTGCTGGCCCTGATCCACGGTTATGGAGTTCAGCGTATCTACGGCTTTCGATACGGTTACGCTGGATTGGCCGGCGACCCGGAAGTCGGTCCGCCGATCGAGCTCACCGGTCCGCTGGTAGAACCGATCCACCGCCTGGGCGGCAGCTTCTTGGGCTCTTCACGCGGCCCCCAGGATCTCGGGGTTATGGCTGAGAATTTGGAGCGCCTGGGGATTCGGATCCTTTTCGCCATCGGCGGTGACGGCACCCTCCGAGGCGCCGCCGCCCTAGCCGCCGAAATCGCCCGTCGCGGTGGGCAGATTTCAGTCATCGGCATTCCGAAAACCATCGACAACGACATTCACCTCGTCGAGCGCAGCTTCGGATTTGCCACCGCCGTAGAGGAAGCACGCCAAGCCATCGTCGGCGCCCACGCCGAGGCCCGGGGCGCCTTAAACGGGGTGGGGCTGGTCAAGCTGATGGGCCGACATTCCGGTTTCATCACCGCCCACGCCAGCCTTTCGAATAGCGACGTCAATTTCTGCTTAGTGCCCGAGGTGCCGTTTGCTTTGCACGGTGAGCGCGGATTCTTGAATGCCCTGGAGCGGCGTTTGCGCGAGCGGCGACACGCCGTCATCGTGGTCGCCGAAGGTGCAGGTCAAAATCTGATCCAGGCGGCCGAAGGTCTCGGTCACGACGCCTCGGGCAATACCCGGCTGAAAGATATCGGCGTTTTTTTGAAAGCTCAGATCCACGAGCACTTGTCGAGCCGGGGGCTGACTCACACGGTCAAGTATATCGACCCGAGCTACATCGTCCGCAGCTTGCCCGCCAATTCGGTGGACGCGGAATATTGTTTGGTGCTCGGCCAACATGCGGTGCATGCCGGCATGGCCGGACGCACCTCGATGGTGGTGGGTTATTGGAATCGCCATTTCACCCACGTGCCGATCTCGCTGGCCACCTCGCGACGCAAAGAAATCGAACCCGAAGGCACCATCTGGCCGCGGGTTCTCGAGGCTACGGGCCAACCCGCTTCGATGATGGAGATTTGACGGTCGGAAAGTGGAACGGTAGTCGGATTTACAACCATGCCCGGACGCAGCACGTACGGGCGAGGAGGAACGAATGACGATCAACGTAGGTTTGATGGGCTTCGGGAGGATCGGCCGCGATCTATTCCGCTTGCTCTACTCCCGGGACGATATCCGGGTGGCGGCAGTGAATGACATCGCAGACCCTAAGGGCCTGGAGTACTTGCTCAAATTCGACACGATCCAAGGGCGTTTTCCCACCGAGGTGAGTGTTCACGGAGAAAATATTTACGTCGACGGACGTCAGATTCCCCTGATTTCAGTCGGCCGAGATCAAGATGTTGCCTGGGGATCCATGGGCATCGATGTGGTGATCGAAGCCACCGGTAAACCGGCGCCACGGAAGCAGGTAGAGCGCCATCTGGAAAACGGAGCCAAGCGCGTGATTCTCTGCGTGCCCCCTGAAGAGCCGCCGGACATCACGGTGGTCATGGGAGTGAATGACGACCAGCTCAAACCCGAGCATCGCATCGTTTCCAACGCGTCTTGCACCGCTCACGCCGCGGGTCCGATTATCAAGATCCTGCACAACGCTTTCGGCATTCAACGGGCATTTCTGTCGACGGTGCACGCCTACACCAACCAGCAGCGTCTAGCCGACGTACCGTCCGAGGACAAACGTCGCGGACGCGCTGCAGCCGAAAACATCATTCCCCAGGCGACCGGCGCCGCCGAGGTGATCATGGGCTTGGTTCCCGAGCTCGAAGGCCGGATCCAGGGCATGGCCATGAACGTGCCCGTTCCCAACGGCTCTTTGGTCGACTTGGTTTGCTGGCATGAAAAACCTGTTTCCACCCTAGCCATCAACGAGGTCGTGCGCACCGCTGCGGCGGGCAGCTATCGATCCGTTCTCGACTACGAAGACGAACCGATCGTTTCAAGCGACATCCTACGGTCGCCGTTCTCCGGCACTTTCGACGCCTTGGGCACCATGGTCCTGGGGGACAAAGTTTCGAAGACCCTGACCTGGTTCGACAACAGCTGGGGTTATACCAATCGGGTGGTGGACTTGATTCAACGTTTCGCTGAGCTGGAAAGGAAGGCGGCGTGATGATCCGCGTAGGAATCAACGGTTTCGGCCGCATCGGCCGCAGTGTTTTTCGCATTCTTTCCGACCGTGCCGACGTCCAAGTGGTGTTGATCAACGACCTTTACGACAACGATCAATTGGCCTATCTGCTCAGATTCGACACGGTCATGGGTCGGTTCGACAAAGTCGTCACCACCGACGAGAAGTCCATGCAAGTGGGCAACGAACGTATCGAGATGACCGCCCATCGGGATCCAGCGGACATTCCCTGGGGTGAGCACGGAGTCGATGTGGTGATCGAGTCGACGGGAGTCTTTCGTCAAAGGGCGCAGCTCGAAAAACATCTGAGCGCGGGAGCCGGCAAGGTCATCTTGACAGTGCCGGCCAAGGAGGAAATCGACGCGACGATCGTCCTAGGCGTCAATGACGACCAGCTCAAACCCGAGCATCGCATCGTTTCGAACGCGTCCTGCACCACCAATTGCTTGGCCCCCCTGGCCAAAGTGCTCGATGACTCCTTTGGCATCGAAGAGGGTTTCATCACCACCGTGCACGCCTACACCAACGACCAACGCTTGGCCGACGTGCCCCATCGGGACCTTCGTCGCAGCCGTGCGGCGGCTGAAAACATCATCCCAACCACCACCGGCGCTGCCCGAGCGGTGGGCAAGGTGTTGCCCCAACTCCAAGGCAAGCTCGACGGCTGCGCCATGCGCGTGCCCGTGCCCGACGGCTCGATTGTCGACTTGGTGTGTCGTTTGAAAAAAACTCCAAGTCGCGAGGAAATCAATCAGGCGGTGGAAGATGCGGCCAACGGCAGCATGAAGAGGATTCTCGAATACTCCACCGAGCCGTTGGTTTCGAGCGACATCATCGGCAATCCCCACTCCTCGATCTTCGACTCGCTTTCGACCCTCACCGAGGGTGGCGGTTACGTCAAAGTCGTTTCCTGGTACGACAACGAATGGGGATACTCCAATCGGGTCGTCGACCTCTTGGAGCGCTTGGCGTCCTAATTATAATTAGCTCACCGAAGCTGGGCATTCTTCCCACTTCGATTCTCCGCCCGGGAAAATTTCCCGGGTGGGGCCGGCCTCGCCTTTTCCCACCCTGCCACGCCACTCTTTGGGGTCACCGCCCCTAAAGTTCCACTTCACAGGACCTTAACAAGCCTTAGCGCAAGACGCAGGCTTTGTCCAGCCCCTTCTGGGTAACCCGGCACGATCTTTGCTCATCTAAAGATCTGGACGAGACCAGTGCTCTCACAATCTAGTTCCTCCGCGTCTCGTCCACCGAGCCCCGAACGCCTGAAAGCGTTCCTCCTGATGAACCGTCTGGAAGGAGCCGTTAGATATGCTGTCTCAAATTCTCGCTGCCACTGCGTTACCCCTATTTGAAAAAACCGCCTTCGACAAGACCGAGCCCAAAAGCTCCAACTTCCTGGCCGAGCCCACACCCGAGCCGCGGGCTTTTCCGCACCGCCGCTGGCCCAGCCATTCCTCCGCCCCAATCACCGACCTTCGAAATAAAGGTTGGAGCTTGCGAGTCTTCGGTGAGGTCACCGATCCGCTGAGCATCCGCTGGCAAGATCTGGCGAGTCTTTCCGAAGCGGAAGTCTTCTCGGACGTCAGCGTGACTTCCTTCCGGCAAGGAGGGCGTCGCTGGCAGGGGGTCGACGTCGGCAACCTGCTCAAGCTCGCCGGTGTGCAAAGCCGAGCGGAGTGGTTGGTGGTGCACAGCGAAGGGGGCTACAGCCGGCAGGTCGGGTTGGATCACCTTTTCGAAAGCCCTGCGGTCTTGGCTTATCAAGCAGATGGGCGTCCCCTCTCCAACCGAGAGGGCGGCCCTTTGCGAATCATTCTGCCGCACCTCAGCCCATGGCTCAGCTCCAAATGGGTGCGAGGCCTCGAGCTGAAGATCCAATCCACCATCGATTGAGCCGGGCAGTTTCGCCCAATGGGCAACCGCTTCATGGAAACATCGGGGCGGGCCGGGTCGAATAGTGGCATCAGGCGAGCCGCGCCCTGTTATTATCCTTGTATCGTCGACGGACCTCGTCGGCGACACGGGGAGAACATGGCAGGCGACAAAAAGACTCACGGCTCACCACGAAATACCAAAAAGACCGCGCTTCCGACTGTTTTTCTTTGGATAACGGTCTTTGGCCTATGGCTTGCGTGGTCGGGACCCCTCTCCTTCGAGCATCCCTTTTTGCTCGCCATGGGCGCGGTTTCTGCTTCCGGGGTGACCTTCCTTTGCCGCCGTATGGGTTTGGTCGATTCAGAGATCACACCCTTACACCTCACCCTGCGCACCCTCTGTTATGTGCCGTGGCTGACCTGGCAAGTGATCATCTCTTGCTTGGAGGTGCTGCGTCTCGGCCTCACCCCTTCGAGCCGGGAACAACCCCGGGTAACGACCCTGCTCGCGGGACAAAAAACCTCCCTCGGCTTGGTTTCTTACGCCAACTCGATCACCCTCACCCCTGGCACGCTCAGCATCGACACGGACGCCACCGAGCGCACCATCCGAGTGCATGCGTTCAGTGAATCGTCCCTGGAATCCCTTCAAACCGGCGAGATGGACCGCTGGGTCCGCTGGGTGGAGAAGGCTTGATGTTCGCCGTGGCGATGCTCGCGATTCTGATCTGTATGGCTTTGTTGATCTGCAAGGCCTTCACCGCGGAATCCGTCTTCGATCGAATCTTGGTGATCAATAGCGTCGGCACGAAAACCGTGCTTTTCATCGCTGTGCTCGGCTTTCTCACCGGACGCCCAGACTTCCTCGATCTGGCCTTGCTCTATGCCTTGATGAACTTCATCGGCACCATCGGCGTTTTGCGATTTACTCGATACGGCGACCTTGCGTCGATGGATCAAGTCTCCTCATCGAAACCGGAAGGCGTCGAATGGCTGTGATGCTCGACGTTTTGTCGTGGATCTGCCTGATCGGCGGCTCGTTGACCTTGGTGTCGGCGGCGATCGTCATCTGGCGCATGCGCACTTTCTACACCCGCCTCCACGCGGCCAGCGTCAATGAGACGTTGGGCCCAGGCCTCATTCTTCTCGGCCTGGCCCTACAATCGATCGATCATTTCGACATCATCCTCAAGCTGGCGCTGATCTTGGTCTTCCTGGTGCTCACCGGCCCGGTCGCCTCCCATGCCTTGGCCAAGGCCGCGTTGGACAACGGTTTGTTGCCCGGCGAGACCCGCCAACAAAGAAAGAAGGGAGGACCGGCATCACCTATTTGATCGACATCGTGCTCTTCGCTTTCCTCATGTTGACGGCGTTGGGGATCCTGCGCCTGCGGGATCTTTTCGCGGCCGCCATGCTGGCCAGCCTGTTCAGCTTGTTGGTCGCCAGCCTATTCATGGTCATGGACGCTGTGGATGTCGCGTTTACGGAAGCGGCGGTCGGTGCGGGGATCTCGACCCTTTTGATGCTCGCCACCCTAGCAATCACCAAGCGAGAAGAGAAAAAACGCGCGCGACAGCTTCGACCCGGTCCCGCTGTCTTGGTGCTGGCCTGCGGAGCGATGCTGATCTACGGCACCTTGGACATGCCCCATTTCGGAGATCCAGAGGCTCCGATCCACCAATACCTGGCCCCCCGCTACTTGCAGATTTCTCCCCTCGAAGTAGGTCCACCCAACATTGTCACCTCGGTGCTCGCTTCTTACCGAAGCTACGACACCTTCGGCGAAACCACAGTGGTCTTTGCCGCGGCGGTCGGTGTGCTGCTACTGCTGGGCGGACGCCGCCGGTTCCGGGACGCGGGTTGGGACATCACCATGGGTGTCGACTTGCGGGAAGTACAAGAAATCGTCGCCCGGCGTAAACATCTCGGGGCCAAGCTCTCGGAGGGCGAACGTTGAAGCACAACGAAATCCTCCGCGTTTCCGGCAAATCACTGATCCCGTTCATTCTGATGTTCGGCCTCTATGTGCAATTCCACGGCGATTACGGGCCGGGCGGTGGATTCCAAGCGGGCGTTATCTTTGCCGCCGGGGTGGTGCTCTACACCCTGATTTTCGGTCTCCGAAGAGCACGAAGAGTTTTTTCGCCACGCACCATGGAGGCCTGGGTTTGTGCCGGAGTATTGCTCTACGGCTCGGTGGGCCTGCTGTCGATGCTCAAAGGCGGGCATTTTCTCGACTACAACGTGCTCGCCCACGATCCTGTGCACGGCCAACATTGGGGCATCCTGTGGGTGGAGCTCGGGGTCGGCATCACGGTTACCGCGGTGATGATCACCCTCTTCTTTCTTTTTGCCGGCCGCGGTTTACGCGGACCCAGCCGTCTCGATCACGAAGACTGAGGCCCCTGAGGCTCCCCCGATATGGAAACGATCGTCAGCAATTTTTTGGGGCTCTACAACTATTGGGCCGTGGTGGTGCTCATGATGATGGGCCTTTACGTGCTCACCGCAGAGCGCAATCTGGTCAAAAAAATTATCGGCTTGAACATCTTCCAAATGTCCGTGATCATGTTCTACATCTCCATGGCTAAAGTCAGAGGTGGCACCGCCCCGATTATTGTCGAGGGGGCCCGGGACACGGTTTATTCCAACCCACTGCCCCATGTTTTAATGCTGACGGCGATCGTGGTGGGACTCGGCACCACGGCCCTGGCCTTGGCCTTGGTCGTACGTATTCACGAAGAATTCGGAAGCATCGAGGAAGACGAGATTCAAGACCAGGAGGGGCGGGGTTGAGCAGCCCATTGGGGGAACTGATTCGCGAGAACTTACCGGCGCTCCAGGTCATCTTGCCGATGATCATGGCGCCGGTTTGCGTGCTGGTTCGCCATCGCACGGTGGCCTGGTTCTTGTCGGTGGTGGTGACTTGGACCACCTTCGCCATTTCATTGGCCCTGCTGCAGACGGTGCGTGCCCAGGGTTTGATTTCCTACGCCATGGGTGGCTGGGAGGCTCCTTGGGGCATTGAGCTGTTGATCGAGCCGGTCAACGCCTTTGTGCTATTGATCGTCTCCGGCATCAGCGCGGTGGTTCTGACGGCGGCCCGACGCAGCTTTGAGGACGAAATCCCAAAGGACCGTCTCTACCTGCTCTACGCCGCCTTCCTGCTCTGCGAAACCGGCTTGCTCGGCATGACCAGCGCCGGAGATGCGTTCAACGTCTTCGTATTTCTTGAAATCTCGTCCCTTGCTACCTACGCGCTGATCGCCATGGGCCCCCACCGACGGGCGCTGACCGCCGCTTTTCGCTATTTGGTGATGGGCACAGTCGGCGGAACTTTTATTCTGTTTGGTGTCGGATTGCTGTACATGGTGACCGGCACCCTGAATATCCAAGATCTGTATCAACGCTTGCAGGCGGTAGACGCGGATCGCACGGTGCTGGTGGCATTGGTCTGCATCCTGATCGGCACCAGCATCAAATTGGCGCTTCTGCCCCTCGGCGCGTGGTTGCCCAACGCCTACACCTTCGCGCCGTCTGCGGTCACGGCGTTCTTGGCGGCCACCGCGACCAAGGTGGCTTTTTACGTCATGGCGCGGTTCGTGTATCGAATTTTCGGCGCGGATTTGGTCTTCGAACGATTCCACATCGATTCCGTTCTGATGCCTTTAGCGCTGATCGCCATGTTCTTAGGCGCTGCCCTGGCGGTTTTCGAACGCGACGTCAAACGACTCTTGGCCTACTCCAGCCTTTCCCAAATCGGCTATATGGTGCTCGGCCTATCCCTCGCTTCGGTGACCGGTCTGACCGGCGGTATCGTGCACCTCTTCAACCACGCCTTGATGAAGAGTGGACTGTTCTTGGTCATGGCTTGTGCCGCCTATCGGGTCGGCTCAACCCGGCTGAGCGCCCTGCGCGGGCTCGGAAAACGCATGCCGCTGACCGCCGCGACTTTCGTCGCCGGAGGATTGGCGATGATCGGCGTTCCCATGACCGCCGGCTTCGTCAGCAAGTGGTATTTGGTCAAAGGGGCTCTCGAACAAGATCTTTGGCCCGTGGCGCTTTTGGTGTTGCTTGCATCTTTGCTGGCGGTAGTTTATGTCTGGAAGGTGGTGGAGGTTTTCTACTTCCAGGAACCACCTGAGGAGGTCGGCCGGGAAGAAGCCCCTTGGTCGATGCTGTTGCCGACCATGTTCTTGATCGGCGCCAGCATCTACTTCGGCATTTTCACCGACGGCACCGTGGGCATTGCCGAATGGTCCGCACGTGAGCTGCTGGGGGGCTCCCCGTGAACCCTTTAGACCCTTCGAACGCTTTGCTTTGGCTGCTGGGCGGACCGGTTTTGGTGGCCGCCCTGGTGGCGGCCCTCGGGCGCTGGCCCAACCTCCGTGAAGGCGCCACATTGGTCGGCGCCTCGGGCGTTTTTGCCGGTGTCGCCGGAGTGTTGCTGCCGAGCGTACGGGCCGGGGCTCGCCCCCGAGTAGAGCTCGTGGAGGTCTTGCCCGGGCTGCGTTTAGCCTTTGAACTCGAGCCGCTGGGTTTGATTTTCGCGCTGGTGGCCTCCGGGCTTTGGATCATCACCTCCATTTACGCCATCGGTTATATGCGCGGCCACAACGAGGCCAACCAAACCCGCTTTTTCATTTGCTTCGCCCTGGCTATTTTCGGCGCCCTTGGGGTCGCCTTCGCGGCCAATATGTTCACCCTCTTCGTGTTCTACGAGGCCATTACCCTCTCCACCTTCCCACTCGTAACCCACAGTGGCACCGAAGCGGCGAAGCGGGCGGGCCGGGTTTACCTCGGTGTGTTGATGGGCACGTCGATCGCCTTTTTGCTGCTGGCCGTGGCCTGGACCCAACACCTCGCCGGCACCACCGAATTCACTGTCGGCGGCATTCTCGACGGTCGGATCGACTCCAAGCTTTTGCCGTGGCTGTTGGCCCTCTACGCGCTGGGCACCGCCAAAGCCGCGTTGATGCCTTTTCATCGCTGGTTGCCGGCGGCGATGGTCGCGCCGACCCCGGTTTCTGCCCTTCTCCACGCGGTCGCGGTGGTCAAAGCCGGCGTTTTCACCATTACCAAGGTCGTAATTTACATTTTCGGCCTCGATCTGCTGCAGACCACCGGAGCGTCCACCTGGCTGCAGGCCCTCGCTGCCTTTACGTTGATCTCCGCAGCGATCGTCGCCCTGACCCAGGACAATCTCAAGCGACGCCTGGCTTATTCCACCATCAGCCAGCTGGCCTACATTGTTTTGGGAGCTTCCCTGGTGACCCCCAGCGCCCTGGTGGGTGCCGGTCTGCACATCGTCACCCACGCCTTCGGCAAGATCACGCTCTTTTTCTGTGCCGGCGCGGTCTATGTGGGCGCCCACAAGACTCGCATTAGCCAAATGCACGGCTTGGGTCCCAAAATGCCCTGGACCTTTGCCGCCTTCTTCGTCGCTTCCCTGTCGATCATCGGCATTCCGCCGCTGGGTGGCGCGTGGAGCAAATGGTTCTTGGCTTCCGGTGCGGCAGAAGCGGATCGCCTACCTTTGTTGGCGCTTTACATGGTCAGCTCTCTGCTCGCCATCGGTTATTTGATGCCTGTGGTGGGCAAAGCCTTCTTTCTCTCCCCCGAGCCGAATGAACACGACGATTCCGAGGCTCAACCCATTTACGAGCCCTGGATGTGCGTTCTACCCCCGGTTTTAACTGCGGCGGGATGTGTGATCCTCTTCTTCTTCATGGATCCCCTCGCCGGGCTTCTAGGCAGTATCTGGACCACGACGGGAGGTACGCCATGACGGCGCGGAAACGTCCGGCGGCCCACAAGCTCTCAGAAACAGCCAAGATCCGATTGGCCAAAAAGCAGCTGGGCAGCCTGGGGCCGGTGAGCCTTTGGCTGCGTCGGGGCTCCTATCTCTGCGGCTTCTTATTTGTGTTGAAGATCCTCTTCTTGCTGTTTAGTGACGCCTGGAGCCACGCCCATTTCTCGTTCGAAAAATGGCCGGGATTCTTCGAACTCATGGGTTTCTTGGGTTTTACCGTCTTGGTTGTAGCTGGTCGAATAATGGGACCTTGGGTCCGTCGGCCGGAAAGCTATTACGACCCGGAACTCGCCGAATCTGCCCCTTCCTCTGGAGCTGAGAACGATGACTGAGCCGCTCTTCGGCTGCACCGTTCTGGACTTCGTGCTCCAGCTTCCGGGTTTGCCCCTGTTGCTCGGCCCCCTGCTTTTGCCGTTCCTACCCAAGCTCGGCCGCCAGATCGGCATGGTCTTGCTGCCTTTGCTCAGCGCTGCTCACCTGGCGTGGTTGGTTTCCAGGCAAGTGGCGGAGCCCGTGCGGCGAATTATTTTCGGCAACCTGGAGCTGGTGCCCACCCGCATCGACGACCTATCCATGGTCTGGGGCATCATTTTCCACGTGGCGGTTCTGCTGGCTGCGGTTTACTCCCTGCACACGGTCGAGATCCGAAAACGGGTCGCCAAGCAATGGGAGCACGCGGGCGGGCTGATTTATGCCGGTGCGGCGATCGGCGCGGTCTTCGCCGGGGATTTGATCACTCTCTTCGTGTATTGGGAGCTGACCGCCTTTGCTTCGGTTTTCTTGATCTGGGCGAAGGACGAGCCGGGCATCGTGCGGCCCGAAGGGGTCGTTTTCCGCACCGGTTTGCGCTACCTGATCATCCAGGTGGGCTCGGGAGTGATCCTGTTGGCCGGCATTCTCTTGCGCCAAACGGACGCCTCCATTGCGGATCCGCTCTATTTCGGCCCGCTCTTCACGGGCAATTTGGCGGAGGCTCCCCTCTGGGTGTGGTTGATTTTCTTGGCCTTCGGCATCAAGGCCGCGTTTCCGCTGCTCCACAGCTGGTTGCAGGATGCCTACTCCCAGGGAACCCACACAGGCACGGTTTTTCTCTCCACGTTTACCACCAAGATGGCGATTTACGCCTTGGCTCGGGGGTTCGCCGGCACCGAGGCCTTGATTTACATCGGCGTGGTGATGACCCTCTTCCCGATTCCCTTTGCGGTGCTCGAAAACGATCTACGCAAAACTCTCGCATACAGCCTCAACAACCAGCTCGGCTTTATGTGTGTGGGCATTGGGATCGGCACCACCTTGGCCCTCAACGGTGCCGCGTTGCACGCCTTTGCCCACATTCTCTACAAGAGCTTGTTGTTCATGAGCATGGGCGCGGTGCTCTATCGGGCGAAGAGCTGCAAGGTGACGGATCTCGGCGGGTTGCATAAGTCCATGAAATGGACCGCGCTATTCTGTATTGTCGGCGCCCTCTCCATTGCCGGATTTCCGCTCTTCAGCGGTTTCGTCTCCAAATCCTTGACCATTTCCGCTGTGGCAGAGGAGCATCTCTTTTGGATCTACATCGGGCTGATGCTCGCATCCGCCGGGGTCATGGAGCATTCCGGCATCAAGATCCCCGCATATGGCTTCTTCGGTAGGGATCGCGGCCTGCGGGTGGAGCCGGCTCCGCTCAACATGCAAATCGCCATGGGTTTAACGGCGGCAGGGTGCATTTTCATGGGTCTGGCACCGGGCCTCTTCTACCGGCACATCGCTCCGTACCCGCTGGAATACCACAGCTACACCGTCGCTCATGTGCTCGATCAGTTGCTCTTGCTCTGTTTCGCGAGCCTAGCTTTCTTGGTGCTCTACCTCTACAACGTATTCCCCAGATACGAAAGAGCGATCAGCCTCGATTCCGAAGTGCTTTATCGCAAGCTCCTACCGTGGGCCGCATCGGGCGTCGAGTCGATCGGTGGCAAGCTGTGGCGAGGGTCCTTAGACGCTGGAAAGAGCCTATTCTTCGGCATTGTCGGCGTGTTCTACGGCTGGACCGGACCCAAAGGCATGTTCGGACGCAGTTGGACGTCCGGCAATATCGCCGGCTGGGCCACAATCATGCTCGCGTTCTATCTGGCTTTCGTTTTCCTCTGGCGCTAATCCAGACAGGCGCGGGCAAGCCGCGCCCCCAGATTCGGATTTCCGGCCACGCCAACGCGCCTTCCTCAATTACTCAGCCGTCCAACGGCTCAGGTCTCCGCTTTCGAAGCCGTCGTTGAAAATGGCCGTGGCTCCTGCCAGGCCACATGACACCACGGTCAAGGTGTCTTCGAAACCTGCGAAACGTTCGGCGGGCACGAACATGTCTTCCACGAAATCCACATCGACATCGTCGGCCGAGCCGTAGATTCCGTCGGGCCCGAGGCCCAGGGTGTTGGGCAGGTTGCCGCCCCGGTCCATCAAACCGGCGAGCGGATTGTCTTGCTCGGTGTGGTAGCTGCCCAAATAATGCCCGGCCTCGTGGGCGGCGATGTTGCCCAGGGCCCGGCCGACGAAATCCACCATGCTCGAGCCGTCCGCGCGGGGAAATGAATTTAGAGAATTCGGCTCGACCTCCGAGCCGCTGAGCAGATCGAGCAAAATGACCGCGGTTTCACCGGCGTCGAAATTACCCACGTCGATCGATTGGGCGATGCCGATGGTGGGAATGCCCAGCTCACCAATGGTACCGCCGACGATCAAACGGCTGACGTCGGACGACTCTCCCGGGTCCGCGTGATCACGGCTGTTTAGGATTTCCACGTAGACATTGCGATTGGGTCCGTGAAAACGAGGGTCGTTCAGCAGGTTTTCTCGCAAAGTGGCCAAGGTCGCGTCGATCACCGGGTTCAAATCGCCGGGACTCAGACCCCAATTGCCCAGGAAGCTCGACAAGGGAGACAAGTCTTCTTCGCCCGGCGGGAACCCGAAGATGCTCGGGTCGACGAGCGCACCATCGAAATCCACGAAGATTCGTTGCGGCGACAGGGAGCTTTCCAACGGCTGACGGAAAGCTCGTAGCTCCAAGGTGTAGGCAGAGCCGTCGTCTCCCAAGGCCCGGATCCCGTAGGTGCCGGCCGTGGTGGCCACATGGGCAAAAACCGCCCGCCCGCCGCCGGGCAAGGGCGATACATCCGAGTAGGAGAAGCTCAGATCTTGGCTGGAGGCGATCCGCAAGGTCGTGCCGTCGGGATCGATCAACTGCAGTTGGACTCCCGAGCCCACCAGGCTCGCACCGAGCACGTCGCAAACCTCGAGTTCAACCTTGAACCAATCGTGGTCCCCGTCTTCCAGCCGCAGAATCAAGGAATAATCCCCCTCGCTACCGACGCCGAATCCGGTGGACGAGTCGAATGGATCGCTGAGCACCGAGGCGAAGGGGAAAAGCGAGCCGGCCACCGACACGTAATAGTCGCTGTCGTATGGCGCTGGAATGGCCAGGAAGCTGTCGAAGGAGACCGCCGCATCCCCGTCTTCATTGAGCGCGATGCTGTTGCCGTCGCCATCGTAGAGGCCGATGAAGGTGTCGAGATCGCCCATGGGCACTGGGGTGTCGATGTCGACCACGATGGCTTGGCCTTCGAGCACGCCGGAGATCTTGAAGAAGTCGAGATCCCCGGATCCGGTGCCGCCACTGCCGAAGGGGCCGTCACCGATCGTGCCCTGGATCGCCACCGCTTGTCCGGCGGTCAGGGGAATTTCCGTCGCCAGAGGAATGGAGCCGTCGTCCTCGGCAAAGGGGCCGAGGGGGGAAGGGGCCGCCGCGGCAGCGAAGACTCCCGTGATATCCGCCACCGGATCGTCACCCACTCCATTTCCGAACCCAATGATCGTATTCGCCTCACCGTAGGTATCGTTGGGCTCGGTCTCATTGAAGTCGAGAGCTTTGCCGGGACCGGCCAAGCGGTCGAATCGTTCCCGTGAAGCCCGTTCCATGTAGGCTCGCCAGGCATCGTAGTTGGGCTCGGCCCCGACGGGCAGGAAGCTGAGATAAGGGTTGGGCCCGGCCGGAGCGGCGATGGGCCTCGAAGCGGGGTCGTCGGCCATGAGATCACCCGCGAAGACTAAGAGAATCCATAAACCCACGAATGGCCGTCGGCTTCGTTCGCACGGTCGTCGGCAAGGCAATGAAACTTCGTGATGCATGATTCGTCCTTATTGCCGTAGGAAATTTTGTTGACTGTTCTGGATTTCTGTTGAAACTCTGAATCTTTGCTGAAACAGAGTAGGGCAAAACCCCATACTCTGATGTAAGGAGCTTCGGCTCTATTTCCAATTTGATGTTTACCCGAGCGTGGTCCCCGCAACGTGGCCCCCTCAAAGAGATTTGCGCGAGATGGCCCCAGATCCCCTCACACCGACAACCTCCACAGACCTCCACCGAGAATCTCATGAAAAATCGTCTCTCCATCTTTTGTCTCCTCGGCCTTTTGCCCATGCTCGTGGTTTCGGCTGCGACGGCCGATCAGATTGAATCCGAAGCTTCGGCTACCTTGAAGTCCATCGCTGAAGTCGAAGTCCTGTCCACCACGCCCTCGGCGCAGAGCGCCGATGGGCTGCCCACCACCGAGGTCCACCTCCGGATTTTGGCCGGCCTGCGTGGCCAACTGTCTGCAGGCGACGAGCTGGTCGTCCGCCTGCCGGGCGGCCAAAGGGCAAACGGCGAGCACGTGACCGTGCTCGGAACCCCGCGCTTGGAACCCGGCACACGTGCCGTGGTCGCCCTCGAGCAGTCCGACGACGGCACTTGGCGTGCTTCCCAGGCCCTGCCGTCGATCCCGAGTCCAGAGCTGCAAACCAAGAATCATCAAGACGGACCCGCCACCATGTCCTCTCTGGGAAGCAAATGTCTGGACGTCCTGGGCTCGAATACCGCCGACGGCACGCCGGTGATCTATTTTCAATGCACGGGCAATCCCAATCAGGATTGGACTTTCGTCGAGTCGTTCGGTTTCGGCGAATACGAGCTTCGGGGCATCGGCAACAAATGCTTACGCCCGGGTTCCGTGGGTGATAGCGGCTTCGTGGAAATGGAAATCGGCGCCTGCGGCGGTACCAACGCCCTGTGGCAACGCGCGGGCAACTTTCCCGACAACTTCCGGTTAGTGCATCGGAATACCGGCCAATGCCTCGACGTGCTCGGCTCCAACACCGCCGACTTCACCCCGATCATCCTTTTTCAATGCTCCGGCACCTCGAACCAGAACTGGTTCTTTGACGTCGACACCGATACCGGAAGCTGTGTCACCACCAGCACATCCCTTTGCCTCAACAACCGATTCAGGGTCGATATCTCCTGGCGGAACTTTGAGAATGTCACCGGCAACGGACGCGTCGCCCTATCCCAAGGAGACTCCGGAATCTTTTGGTTCTTCCAGAGCGACAATTGGGAAGTCATGCTGAAAGTGCTCAACGGCTGCGGCATCAACCAACGCTATTGGGTCTTCTTCGCCGCCACCACCTCGGTGCAATTCAGCATCAACGTCACCGACACCGCCACCGGCCAAACGGAAACGTATTTCAACCCGCTGGGCAATTCAGCCGACGCAATAACCGACACTCAGGCGTTCGCGACTTGTCCGTAGGCTGAACAGACTGCATCACCCGAGATGAAACGAGCGAAAGGGTCCTTCGGGACCCTTTTTCCTTTGGAGCTCTTTCGCGACTCACCACCCTCAACCCAGCAAGCCGGCATAAACCGCTTCGTGAGTCGCCACTTCGTGCTCCAAGGAATAGCGACTCTCGATCCGATGTCGGGCGGCGATGCCGAGTTCTAGGCGCCTAGGCCTCGATTTCAGCTCGACCAGGCTTTCGGCCAGGGCTGCCGAATCTTTGGCCGGCACCAACAGACCGTTGACCCCCTGCTCGATCACGTCTTTGGCCCCCGGAATCTCCGTGGCGACCACCGGCAAACCGCTGGCCATGGCTTCGAGCAACGCCACTGGGCAGCCTTCCATGCGACCCTCGGCCCAGGTGGGCAACACACACACATCGAGTTGATGGTGGAAGGACGGAATATCCGCCACCGGACCCAAGAACTCGACCCGGTCTTCAATGCCCAAGGTGGCGACCTGCTCTTTCAAGCCGCGTACATAGGTGTCGTCCAAGGGTCGACCCGCCAGCATTAGATCCACCCAGGGGCAGCGAGCCACTGCGTCGATCAGGGTCGGGTGCCCTTTGACCGGCAGCAAATGGGCGACACAACCGACCACCAGCCGGCCGTCGTCCGCGCGCGGTTCCGACCTGGGCCGATAGTCTTGGATATCGACCCCCGGTGGAGCGAGATCGGTCTTGTTTCTAAACCAAGGCGAATCAAAGAAGTCCTCAACCATGTCGGTGTTCAAGCACAGAATACGATCGGCCAAGAACGAGCGCAGCCACCACGCGCGGGATCCCCAGCTCATGCTCTTCTTAGAATAGACCCAGGCCCGCGCGCCGGCGAATCGGGCCACCAGAGGCTCGGAATAGTCATCCAAATAGTGGAAGGAATGCCACAGGGCCCCTCGGGGAATACCGAGTTCGTTTAACCCGCGCGCCACCCTGCGGGCTCTGGGTAGGAGAGAAACATATGGACGAGCGGGAATCGTCGGGTTGGCCTCCACGATCTCGATGCCCGCGTCCAGAACCTCTTGCTCCAACGCGCCGCCTCGGCTGAACAGGCAGATCATCGGCCGAAAACGGCTTCGGTCCAGGCCCGCAGCGATCTCGAAAAGCAGGCGACCCGAGCCCGCTGTGACGAAATTCGGTTGGGTAAAAACAATCGGCTGGGCGCTGTGAGAATTCATGCTTTTCCGAACTCGATTCAAGAAAAAATCCAGGGGGACTGTGAGTCTGCGCAGGATATCTCACTCTCGAGTACCTTCAGGCGTGAGAGCTGGACGGTAGTTAGGGCCCATCCAGAAATGGATTCCGGTGGGTCGGCTCGGCGCCCTGCGCGCATCGCTCCGAACTCGCGCCACCGCTGCTGTGCCGTCGCAAACATATGATGTGAAAGAGTTTAATCCGATTCATATGTTGTATCGCTCAGACACGCTCGCTTTCCGTGCTCGCATCACCGCGCCTTCTAGATCCTCGAAAACCCCATTTCTGGACAGGCTCTAGTTAGCCGTGGATTCTGCGGGTACCTTGAAATGGTTCCCGCGAGGATTTCATATACTGGAGTGAGGAAAAGCTTAGGAGGAGATTGAAATGTGGTTGCAGCTGCCCGATCCTGGTCGACAGACCTCAGTTTTGACGATTCTTTTCTTGAGCGTATCGGCTCTAGGCGCTCTGCTCGGCCCCGTCGACGCCGCCGATGCCGATGTCTTGGTCACCCGCCTCGGACGTCAGATCCAAACCGACGGCCCCTGGGAAGTTAAGGGACGGCAGATCCTTTTCACCAGCCCCGAGGGCACTTTGTCTTCGGTTCGTCTGAGCGAGATCGATTTGGAAGCCAGCGAGCTGGCCACCCATCCCCCCGCCCCGGTGGAATCGGACGAAGATGAGGCCCCCCGAGTCGTCAAAGAACCCGTGCTGGTGCTCACGGATAAGGATATCGGCGGGTTCGATCGAGGGACCTTCCTGGGGACCATCGTCTTGGAAGTGAACGACGTCTTGCGCTCCGCAGACGACATCGGCTTAGTGCCCGAAAGCCACCCGGACCTACAAAGGGAACTCGATGAATTGACCCTGCTCGTCGACCAGCTGATGACCATGATCCAAGACTCGTGCTCCGGATATGAGACCCTGGACCAACCCATTGAATATGTGGAGAACGCCCTGGAATTCTTCCCGCGGGACCTCGAAGGTTGTGCCGACGAACTCGAATCTCGGGGCAAGGAATCCTCCAACCAGGCCCTGCGAGACGGCGCCCTAAAAATGGCAACGAACCTGAAAAAGTTGGCCAAGGAATTCCAGGTTGATCCGGAGGCCTTCGTTGAGAAATATCAAAAACTAGCGGAAGAAAGAGATTCCCTCAGCACCGGTGGACATCGATAAGACGTGCCGGGCGGCTCTCACATCTCCGACAGAGTCCGCCGCAGCTTCTTCACCTGACCCAGCTGCCAGGGCTGCTCAGCCTGCTCGGACAACTTATTCACCAACTCGTGGGCTTGGGCCGTTTCGCCGGCGTTGATCGCTTGGGCGGCCTGATTGTAGAGCTCGATGAAGCTGCGGAAATCTCCGACGATCGAGAGCTTTTCGAGCTGCTGTCCGGCCTTTTGCTTGAGCCCCGGGTCTCGGGTTTCGGTCTGAATCCGAAGAAAGAGGGCGATGGCTTCGTCAGCCTGGCCTTTTCGTACTTTTTGAGCCGCTTCGCGATAGTCCATCTACAACAAGACCTCTTGGGCCGCCCCTCGAAATCGAGCGAGAGGATTTCTCGCCGTGCCCGTCTCTATGGGTGACCGATCATCACCGCCCGAGGAGACCCCCCGAGATGAACGACCTTTCCAAACAGCTTCTGCTTTCGATTTTGACCCTCTTCATTGCCGGCACGGCCGACCCGTCTTGGGCGGGTGGAAATTCGATTTTCAGCGATGACTTTGAATCCGGCGACACCTCTGCCTGGTCCGAGACTTTCGGGGGACCCGAGCCTTCATGCGCACTTGGGCCTCCCATTCAAGGCGAGCAAGCCGGTGACCTAGGCCCGGCACCCAGCGGTCCATTCGTCGAGATTGCGTGTTTAGAAATCCGGGACGATGCCGACCTCATGCGCGACCGGGAGGTCGCTTTCTCGGGCATCCCCATACCCCGAGATCTCGGGCTGCTCGACACTTCCGAGCTGGTCTTGCTCGGCCCCGGGGACCGCCATCTAGCGGCTCAATTCAATGTGCTCTCTCGCTGGGCTTCCACCGTCGACGATACGAGCGCACCGATCCGATGGTTGCAAGTCGCCGTGCGCCCGCGGGTGGATCCCGGCCAAACCGTCTCGTACGCGCTTCGCCACTATCCGGGTCTAGACGGAGCCATCGACCCCTGGGCATTGACGATCAACGCCGAAGACAGCATGTGGCGGGTTTCAACCGGGCTTGCCGACTACCTGCTCGACCCCGCCCATCCGGCCCTGATTCAAAACATCGCGGTCGATCTAGATGACGACGGCCTCGGCTTGGCCACCGTCTACCAGCACCAAAGCGGTGCTGGTCCACGACTGGACTTTGATCCCGGCTCCGGCACGGTCCAGCTCGACAGCTCCGTGGCCGGACGCCTCGCGGTCGACGATTTCCGTTGGATCGAAGCCGGACCCGTTCGGGCCGTGGCGACCCTCGACGGACACTTTGTGGCGCCTGGAGGCGACAGCCTCTGCAGTATCGCCGGCGGCCCAGCCTATGAACGGTTCACCTACACCGCGATCTTCGTCTTCGAGCGTGCCCGACGGGGTTTTGAACTCGAGCTGCACATTCGCAACACTTGCAGCGACGCCATGGGCAACGATTGGACCGACGAAGCGATCGAAGTCAGTCGCGCCTCGTGGGAGCTACCGTTGCCTTCCCTGAGCCAAGCCACGGTGCTGCACGGCGGAGCCGGCGGTATCGGTCAATCCACGGCCGGTTTCGTCGGCACGACGGTGGTGGAGCAGCGCAAGGGCGCCGGCGATCCGTGGGCCCGACGGGCGCGTGTGACCCGAGACGGCGTCGAGCTGGAAACCGCGGAAACCTTCGAGCTGCCGATTCTCGGCCTCGCCGACGACGATCTGCTGGTGGCGTCGACCTTGGCTTGGATGCGCTTTCGCGAGCCTCAAGCCTTGGCGGTGGAGGGCAACGCCTTGTCTCTGCAAGTGATCTCGGAACCGCAAATCGTCGGCGAAGCCAAGGGCATATGGAATCACGGTCGGGTGGTCTTCGAGCCCCTTGCCGAAGGCGCCGGCACCGTCAGCTCGGGCTCCGCCGCCCAACAGCTCTCGGATCTGCGGGCTCCCTTGAGGGCGGAACTCGAACGGGGGCTGATGCCGCGCGCACCCCGTTCACGGGTCAACGAAGCCCGGCTTCTGGCGTCCCTGGGCAATGGGTCGAGCTCGCCGATCAAGACCACCTACCTCGACGTGATGAACACCTTTCACGAGCAAACCGTATCCCCCGGAGGCCAATGGTGGCGGGCCAAAACGTTCGGCTCGCAAATCTGGCCCGACGTACAATTCGATCCTTGGCAGGTCGACGCCCCGGCCTCGCCCGCCGACAACGACGTGGTGATGAATTATTGGAATCCTTCGGGGGCAGAGCTGTTGGAATATCTCCGTTCCGGCGAGCCCCGTTGGGTTTGGGACTTCGCCCTGCCTCAGAGCCGACTCCAGATGTTCACCGCCTACGTCAACATCGGCAACCAGCTCCACGGCAACCGCAACGGCGTCGCCGCCACCTCCGGCGGCTCCGGTGACGGCCAATGGCACCGCAGCTCCTTCGGCTCTGACGACTACAGCTACAACATGGGAATGCATTTGGCGTATGCCTTGCGCCCGAGCCCGGCCATGCGCGATCGCTTCGCCCAAGCCGGCACCATGATCGCCGGCCGTTACAGCCTGCCCAAAGCCCAAGAAGACCAGCGAGAGCAATACGTCAATCAAATCGACGTCACCCGCCAAGTGATTCAGCATTTTGAGATGCTGGCCAACTGTGCGGAATTCGTTCCCGGGTCCGAGGGTGTCGCTTGTCACACCCGATTGCTGGAAATCGTCGACGAGCTGGCACGGGACAACCTCAGGGCGGGCATCCTCTGCCAGGGAGACGTACCGTCAGCGGTGAGCTGCGATGGCCCCCAACGGTTCATGGTCGCGGCGCTCTTCTACAACTTCTTCCACCGCTATTTGCTCAATTGGGGTGATGTCGACGGATTGATTCGAGACGCGCTCGTGGGTGACGCCCTCAACTACTACCAACAGGGCATGTCCAAGCTCGCCAACAGCACCGACATCGACCCCAACGGCGAGTGGGCAGCCCTCTTGGACTGCCCACTGATCAACGGCGGAACCGGCGTCGGGACTTGCTCATGGGTCCAGGTCGACGGCACGGACATGCTTTGGCACAACAAAGCCCACACCGTTTCTCTGCTGCTCATGGCCCACGAACTCGATCCATCCATCGGCCTCTGCCAAATCAGCCGCAATGCCCTGGAACATCCTTCCGCCACCCTCGGCTGGGGTGACAACCAACTCAACCAAGCCGGCTGGTGGAAGGGAGCAGCCCAACAAATGCAAAGCGCCGTTTTCGGTGTCGGTCTCTACGATGTCTGCTCCGATCCATGAGCGAGCTACGTGGGCTAAAGTCTGTCCAGAGCCCTACTTGCGAATCTGGAAGGCGCGGCGTTCCGAGCACGGAAAGCGAGACTGTCTGAGCGAGACACCTCAAGTGTCGTCGTAAGTCCCTACACATCAGCGCCTCGAAGCGGCACATCATTGGTGGCGCGAGTTTCGAGCGACGCGCGCAGGACGCTGTGCCGATCCATCACACAGCAAGCCATGACAGACAGACCCTGGTCAGTCGTCGGTGCCGTAGGAGATCTCCATCCGTCGGGCCCGCCACCCGGCGAGTACCAACACGGCTGCGGTGAGCAATAGGAGACCGGGAACGGAGATCCAAGCCGGAATAGGGTCTGCCTGGATGGCGAATGCACCGGCCGTGACCGGCACCGGCAGCAGCGACTTCAAATAGAAGATCACGCTCAGTTTTTTCAAGAGGGACGGCAGGAACGGATTCAAGAATTCCCACGCCCAAAGCAAGACGGCGATGATCACCGGATTCTTGAACAGCTGCCCCGCCAACTGGAAGATCGCCCCGTAACCGATACAAGCCAGGATAGCGATTCCCACGTAGGTGATCAGATGCCCGAAGCCCGGTCCATTGAAGAGGTATCGGCCGAGTTCACCAAGGCCCCAAGGGCTCATGGTCAGAAAATAGAGCGCCGTGGTGCCCAGCGAAAAAACACCGACGACGGCGATCAACGCCGCCGCGTACTTACCCGCCACCAGGACCTCTCGGCGAATGGGCGACAGGAAATAATAGTGCAAACTCTTTTCGAGGATCTCTCCCCGGAAAAGGCTCATGAACAAGATCAAACAGCTGAGGAAAATGGAGGTGCTCAGATAACCTTGAAATATGAATGCGTAAACCCTCGACGCATCGATCGGCCCACTCAGCTCGAGCTTGTCCGGCACCGGCGAAGCAGCCCACAGGGCCATGATCGCCACCGGGGCAAAGGCTAAGAAATACAGGGCGAACGACCGCCGCGAAAAGAGTTGGTTGCGCAACTCCATGCGCAGGATTCCAGTCACCTGGCGTCCAATCAGGGCCCAGTCGAGGCCGACACCCGGGGTCGGCTCGGTCACACTGGCAGTGCTGGCGCTCATAGCCCCTCTCCTTCGTTTTCAATCAAGTAGGCGTACACCGCACGCACGTCGCTGTCGGCCACGGAAATAGTTTCAATGTCGAGGCTCTTGTCGAGCACCAGCTGATTCATGAAGCGATAAAAATCGCCCGCGTTGGCGGTGCGCACCATCACGCCTTGGCGATCGTCGTGCAAGGAGACCTCCACGGCCACCTCCTGCTCGAATAGGGCGCTCGCCACCTCTGTGGCTTTGTTGCAGCGCACCAGCACCTGAATGGGCCGCTCGTGCATTTCCTCGCGCACGTCGTTGACCCCGCCTTCGGCAACCACATAACCGCCCGAAAGCAGCAGCACCCGATCGGAGATCATGTCGACCTCATGCAGGATGTGGCTCGAAATAATCACGTGGCATCCGTCTTCGGCCAGGGCCTTGAAGATTTCGATCACCTCCGACCGGGCCATGGGGTCCAAGCCGTTGAGAGGCTCGTCGAGCACCATGACCCGCGGCCCGTGGGCCAAGGCTTGAGCCATGCGAATCCGTTGACGCATGCCCTTGGAATATCCACCCATCTTGCGCTGGGCAGCATCCCTCAAACCCACGCGGTCGATGGCTTCCCAGGCCAAGCGCTCGGCGTTGGCGTGGGGATGCCCGTGGACCCGTAAATACGAGTAGACGAATTGGTAACCGCTCATGGTCGCCGGAAAGGAGTCGAATTGGGTCAGGTATCCCACATGGTGAAAGAGCTGCTCTGGGTGGCTCGTGGGCGCACCGAGGACTCGAATCTCTCCCTCGGTAGGGTGCAAGAGCCCGGTCATCAAATTCATCAGGGTGGATTTTCCTGAGCCGTTGGGGCCCACTAATCCAGTGATGCCCGGCCCCAGGCGCAAGCTCACCCGATTGACACCGAGCACCTCGCCGTAGAATTTCGACACATTGTCGAAAACCACGGCTTCCTCCTCGGGCAGCGGCCCGTAGGGGTCGAAACCCGCCGTTGACGCTTGTGTTGCTTTGGCCATTAGCTCACCACCTCATAGGCTCGGATCTTGCGGTTCAACATGAAGAGAAAACCGCCCCAATAGATCATTAGAACCACCGCAGCCGAAAACGCCGAGGTTTCGAGACCCGAATCCACTCCTAAAAGTTCAGCCCAAAGCACGAAGATCACCTTGATCAAGTTCAAGAGATCGCCGGCCTGGGTTCGGAAGAGCAGATTGATGGTGGAGCCGAAAAACAGCCCGCCCAAGAGCACCAAGAACATCGCGAATGCGGCCACCGGACGCCAGCGGACCCAGGCGGAAATCGCCAGCGACATCAACGATAGGGTGAGGATCCAAATCCAAGACCCCACAAACATGCCGACCACCAGCCGCAAGTTGTCTGCCAGCCAGCCCCAGCCGACAAAGCTCGCCTGCATGGTCACCAGCAACAGGCCCACGCCCCAGGTGATGGCGGATAAGAGAACCGCCAAGACCGTGGTCTTGCCGACCACATATTCGACCCGGGAAAAAGGCCGGCTCAAATACAGGGGTAGGCCGTTATTCGACAAATCCCGCGACACCAGACCAGGGCCGATGAATAGGGATAAGAAGAAGGCATACCAGGCTTGAACTTGGAGGAATGTGAAGAAGAAGTCGGCATCGATCTTCAAAAAATCGCCGAGGTTGAAATTCGGAAAGAGGGCTAAGAAATCCGCGTTGTTGGACAAGTAGATGATCGCGCAACACCATAAGGGAAAGACGAAGCACATCACCATGAAAGCCAGCATCCACTTGCTGGCAAACACTTCCTTGAAAGCGAACTTCGGCAAAATCAAAAAGCGCGTCGAAGTAGGAGTCATCGGTCCGTCGTAGCGGGAATAGGTTCGTTCGTAAACTGCCATGATCAGCCCTCCCTCATCGCTTTGTCGAAGATGTCCTGCAGGGAGTCCTTCTTATAATCCAGATGACGGATCTGGACATCGTGCCGGCTGGCCAGCTCGTAGAGGTTGCGGACTTTTCGCTCCGGCGGCATCACCATCTTGACCCTCCGGCGTCCGTGCTGCTCACATTCGATATCCAGCTGGCGAGCCCCTTCGACGAAGCGCTCGGCAGCACCGATGATTTCCAGCTCGAGGAATTTGCGGTCGGCGCTGCGTTCCTCTTCCAGGTTGCAGTAATAAGCGATCTCGCCGTCCTTGAGAATCAACACTTCCTCGCAGCATTCCTCCACGTCGCGTAGGAGGTGAGACGAGAGAATCAAGTTGACCTCGCCGGCGTCGCGAATTTCTTTGATCAGGCGGATCATACGTTCCCGACCCGGTGGATCCAGGCCGTTGGTGGGCTCATCCAGGAACAACAGCCGCGGCCCGTGGACCAAGGCCTGGGCCAGCTTGGCACGCTGCTTCATGCCCAGCGAGTAGGTTTCCAGGGGCCGATACCGAGCTTCTCCCAAACCGACGAAATAGAGCGCCTCATGGGTCCGCTCCAAGGCTTGCTTGGGCGGCAGGCCGGATAGCTCGGCCATCATGCGCACGAATCGCACGGCGCTCATACCTGAGATGAATGCGTCGCGCTCGGGCATATAACCCACCAACGATCGGGCGGCTTTCTGCTCAGTGCGTAAGTCCTTACCGAAAATGCGCGCGCTGCCGGACGCGGGTTTGTAGAAACCCAAAAGGGTATGGATCAAGGTGGTCTTGCCGGCACCGTTGGGCCCGAGCAAACCGATCGCCCGGCCCGAGAACGAGCCGGTGACTTGCTTTAGGGCTTCGAATTTGCCGAAACGCACCGTGAGGTCGTCGAGCTGGATGACGGGATCCATGGTCGCTCCTCGGTCGAGACGTCCGGCCCGAGGGGCTCGAACGCCGGGGAATTCGCCGGCGGCGGGGGCCGGTGAAAGTTTCGTCGAATGGCTGCGCCAGTTTATCCGCGATGCCCCGTGGGCGGGCATGGTGTCATTCGGAAAACCGGCTTGTTGACTCTTTCTACGTACTTCGAATCGGTTTTGTTCCACTATCAAAAAATATTTTTCGACAAATAAAAGACCCGGTGAAATTCACCGGATCTTTTATTTTGAGCGGCCCCTGAGAGGGCCTTCCTACTCCTGTTTTACCGAATGCGAAGGCTTCGAAGATCCCCCGATCCAGCGTTCAAGAATGGCCGTCGATCAGGTCGGCGAAGAGCATCTCCAAACCGGCCGGATTCTTCAGACCCATCGCCCGCAGCAACAAGGACGTCAACACGTCACCGTCGCTTCCGGCCGCCAAGACAATGCGTTTCTCTTCCCCGTAGGCGTATCCCAACATGGGTTTGGCATCGCCTTTCAGGGATTCCAGAGCCGCTTGTTGCTCTTCGGTGAGATTGCCGTTGGCCAGCTTCTCCGCCACACCTTGCATGACGCTCGACAGGTCTTGGTAGACCAACGCCGAGAAGTTGTTGCGACCATCCTGTGGCAGCAAGGCCCCGAATTTGGCCGACTTGGTGATCGAATAACCAGATTGCTTATAGCGGATCGCTTGATCCAGGAGCGCCCGGTTCGGAGCCATCAACATATAACCCTCGAAGAAGGTGTAGTGAACGTCCGTGATCTTCGACGGCAGGGTGTAGAGGGTCCGACCGTTCATTTCGGTTTGCTCGAGCACCAGGGCCTTTTCGCCCTGCTCAGCGAGGTGAGTATTCACTTCCGCCAGCGCTTGCTCGAAGGCCCATTGCAGACGAGCGGGGTCGTAGACCTCGATGATCGCCTTCCACGACGGCGTGGGCAGCAACGGTCCGTCGAGGGCGAACACCAGCTCACCGCCGATCGAAGCGGCGAAGTCGTCGCGAATCGAAAGGCCGTAACGTTGCTCCGCTTCGCGCAATTCCTCGGGCACGGTGCCCGCGATCGAAAAAATGTCGTCGAGCATTGCCGCCGGATCCTTGAACACCACTCCGGCGACCAATTTGGCATCCGGTGAGACGAAGGCCAGGCCGGCCATGGGTGCCGGGGCGGCCAACCAAGAGGCGATACCACTACGGGCTTCCTGGAAGGTTGCCACCGCACGATGGTGCGAAACCGAGTCCAAGGTCTTTTGTTCGAGCAAGAGGTGCTGAGCGTTGTCGATACCCAGCTGAGCCAGCTTGACGCTCACTTCCCCGTCGGCCTCACCGTCGTCGGAACCGGTCCGCGCGATCATATTGTCGAAGACGTTCTCGAAATCGACCGCCACGATGTACTCGGTGCCTTCGTCATAAAGGGCGGCGATGCTCTGGTAGAAGGGCGTGCCGACGAACGGATTGTCGCCGCCGTCCAAGAGCAAAGTCGCGACCTGCTGCAAGCGTGCCGCACTATTCGACGCCACCGCCTTGCCGCCTTCGTAGAACCAAATGTAGAGGTTCTCGCTCTGGTCACCGACAGTACGCGGATCCTCCACGAAGATCGGGCCGTCGATATCGGAGTCGGGGTGCTCGCCCGCGATCTCGGCCAATTTGTCCTCGATGAAACGACGCAGGCCGTCGGTATCGGTGACCTCGGCCAGCGCCACCACTCCGCCCACTTCGTCGTTCTCCAGATAACCGCCCACTGCCAGCTCGTCGCCGAGGTAGGAGCCGAGCTGTTCAAAGGCAGCGACCACCTCATCGACGTGCTCTTGGAATTCACCGGCCGCTTCCGCCGCCCACCACTCCGCGAGTTCGGGGCTCTGGGCCATCCGCTCCTGCAGAACCTGGTGGGTTTGGGTGACGGTGTTGGCCAAATTCGGGGCCGCGGCGTAGAGCACCGTGTCCTCGGGCATCAGCTCGAGCAGATCACTGGAGTAGCGCAGCTCGCGCGAAACCCGAAGATCGAGTTCACGTCGCAAGTCCGAGTATTGACGCAGAATTTTGATGTAGCTGTCGGCGTTCTGGCTCCAGGCGATCTCATCGGCCACCTTGAGCGGCGCCAACAAGCGGTGGGTCGTCACCTGCTCACCGGGCAGCAACACGTTGTGGTCACCACCGTGGTCGACCTTGACCTCACCTTCGATCACGGAAACTCGCGAGCCTTTGGTGCCGTGGTTGACCGAGAAAATCGTGCCCACCACGGACACGAGGCAATCGTCGGTGGCGACGAAAAGGTGTCGATTTCGCTGTTTCGCGGCTTCCACAATGATGTTGCCGTGGCCCAGATCGAGGGTGGTGCCTTTGCGGCCCTCGTCGATCGACATCTCCGAACGGGGCGAGAGTTCCACCAAGGAGCCGTCCATCAAGCGCACCACTGCGCCGCCTTCGCGGCTGGTGCGGATCACATCGCCTTCCTGAATCTCGGTACCGATTTCGAGCGGGATCTGGGCCGTTTCGGTCACTCGGAAGAGCTGACCATCAACGGTTTTGACCGTCGCGCTCGGGCCGTGGGGCCAGAATTCGCGTACCAAGAATTGGGCGACGCCGATGGTCGCCAACAAAATGGCGGCCAAGGCCCACAAACGGGTCCGTGACGGACGCCGGGACGCGATATCGATCACATCGCTATCGTCGTCCGAGAAATCGAGCACGGGATCGTTTTCTCTCACGATCTTCATGCCTCGGCGGGCGTTGTGCTTACCCGCCAGCTGAGCCCAAACGCGATTTGCCGCTTGGGACACAACCACCGGATCCGGCTCGCTCTCGCGAATTTGAGTCGCTCCTCGATCGAGAATCTCGTCGACAGCGTCTCGCTTCTCCATCTCTGAATGTTCCATCTCAGTTATCTCCTACGAACGAGCGGATCTCATCTTTAACTTGTGCGCGGGCGCGGTGTAACGCGACCCCTACCGCCGTTTGGCTCATGCCCATCAGCTCAGCGATCTCGCGGTTTGAAACCCCTTCGAGAAAGCGAAGCGTGAAGATTTCGGCGGCTTTTTCCGACAAACCCAACACCGCCTGGCGAAGGCCACGGCGAAGGTCTCGATCTTGTTGTCGATTTTCCGGTGAATCCACCCGGCTACCCTCGGGCGGGACATCCAAGTCGTCCAGGGCGATCGAGCGCTTACGCGACCGAGCGCGCATCAAATCGAGGCCGGCATTGACGGCCGCGCGATGCAAATAGGCGCCCGGATTCGGATCGAGCTGCATTTCGTGTTGGCGTTTGAGCAATCTTAAAAAAACGGTCTGCAATACGTCTTCGGCATCATGGGCACTGCCGGTCACGCGGTATGCCGCGGCGAAGACCTTGCCGTGGTATCGCTGGAAAACTTCGTCCAGCTCGGTCGATGGCGCGGGAAGCGTCTCTGTGGGATTGGCGACGAGCACGTATTCTCTCCTTTGTCGGAGCCCTTCGGAATGGCGGGAAGGGCTCACCTCGGGTGGCTACAATAAGGAAACGTTGCCAGGCGGGAGTTATTACAGGTGGCCAACGTTTTTTTGACCAGCTCGGGAGCCCGGTTGTGGGATTGGGCAAAGCCGAGTCTAAACCGCGGGCGACGCCTGCGGGCGACGCTGGAAGGCGGGGGAGAGGCCGAGCCAGGTCATGTAGACGTAACCTTGGAGGAAGAGCCAGAGGAAGGGTAGGGAGAGCCACATCTCGAAGTACCAGGCGGCGATGAAGCAACCGATGAAGTAGAGGGCGAGGGTTGCTTCGAGGTAGAAGGAGAGGTTGTTGCGCAATTTGTAGACTTTGTCGCTCCAACCGTCCTGGGCGCCTTCGATGCAGTATTTCGGGGTCCGGTGGAAGACTCCGCCGTCTTCGAATAACCCGGACCACACCGCGCGGGTATTGTTGACCGAAAGACCGATGCCGACGGCCATCAGGGCCGGCATTTGCAGCAACGAGCGCCACCAGGGTGCACCGTCCCGTTTTTGGCTGGTGATGAAGAAAATCACCACGGAGAGGGTCGCGGCGGCGAAGAGGGGGAGGTCGAAGGCGAGCAGCTTCCAGACCTCGTCGCCCCGACGCAGGTACATCGCCGGGAAGACCAAGATCGACAGGCCGAGCATCAGGAGGTAGGTGAAGTTGGCCGTCAGGTGTACGAAGGCTTCGAATTTGGCGTGCAAGGGCAGTGGGGATCTGAGCACCCGGGCCAACAGCTTGCGGCCGGTTTGGATCGAACCTTTGGCCCAACGGTGCTGTTGGCTTTTGTAGGCGTTGATCTCAGCCGGCAGCTCGGCCGGCACCACGACGTCGGGCAGGTAGCAGAATTTCCAACCCGCCAACTGGGAGCGATAGGACAGATCCAGGTCTTCGGTCAGGGTATCGTGCTCCCAACCGCCCGCGTCTTCGATCGCCTCACGGCGCCAAATTCCGGCGGTGCCGTTGAAGTTGAATAGACAACCCGTGCGGTGGCGGGCCGTGTGCTCGACCACGAAATGGCCGTCGAGCAGGATGGCCTGGACCCGGGTCAGCAGCGAATAAGCCCTGTTCAAATGACCCCACCTGCATTGCACCATGCCCACCGAGGGATCCTGAAAATAAGGCACGCTTTGGCGGAGGAATTCCGATTGGGGCACAAAGTCGGCGTCAAAAACCACCAACAGTTCGCCTTTTGCGACGTGCAGGCCCGCTTCGAGAGCTCCGGCCTTGAATCCTTGCCGATCTTCCCGCCACACGTGGTGGATGTCGATGCCGCGCCTTCGCCAGCCCTCGACCACCTCGGCCACCAGCTCACGGGTCTCGTCGGTGGAGTCGTCGAGCACCTGGATCTCCAATAGCTCCCGCGGGTACTCTAGGGCGCAGACCGCATCTATCAATCGCCGAGCCACGTACATCTCGTTGAAGATCGGCAATTGAACCGTCACCCTGGGCCACGATTCCAGGTTCTCCGGCAAGCGCGGCCCCAACCCACGAGAGCGCCAATAGCCGATCACCAAGAAAAGGCGATGCAGACCATAGGCCGCCAAGACTCCTAGGATCGTGTAATAGAGTGCCAGGATCGAGATTTCAATCCATTCGCTCATCGGTACAGATGCTCCTATCCTTCGATCGCGATCCTGAGATCCAGTTGGAGACGGGACCCCGGAAGACCGGTTGGGGGCCACCTTGGTTGACGCCGTGGCTGGCGCCGATCGTGTTGACGGCGACCCACGTGGCCCTTTGGCAAATCCACGGTCTGGCGTCCCACCCTTGGTGGACGGTCGCTTGCCTGGCGATCGGTTTCGTGGCTTTTGCGGTGACGGTGTTTCGCTTCGAGCCGCAAATCAAGATCGCACATTTAATCATTTTTGCCGCTCTGCTCAGGATCTTCCTCTTACCGCTACCGCCAACCCTTTCCGACGATGCCCTGCGGTACGTCTGGGACGGCCGGGTCGTTTCGGCTGGTTTCAACCCGTACCTCTTGGCCCCGGAAAACACGGCGCTCGCCGAGCTGCGGGACGAGCGATGGCTGGCGATGCCACACAAAGAGGTGCCGACGGTATATCCGCCCCTCGCCCTCGGGCTCTTCGCCCTGGGCGCCCTGGCGCCGGACCCTGTCTTGGGAATCAAGATTCTACTCGTTTTCATCGACTTACTGGCTTGTTGCCTACTGTTCGCTTTGGCGCGGCAGATCGGAGCCCCGCCGGGGAGGGCCGCCTGGTACGCCTGGAATCCCTTGGTGGTGCTGGAGGTTGCCGGCCAAGGACACGTCGACGCCCTGATGGTGGCTTGTATGGTGGCCGCGGTGCTGTGCCTGAACTCGAATAGGCCGATCGTTGGCGGGCTGGCGACCGTCGCCGGGGTAGCGGCCAAACTGGTGCCTTTGGTGCTGATCTTGATCTGGGCTCGAACCCTCCAGGCACCCTCGGCCGAGGGGCGAGGTGAGCTGCGCAGCGTGGTCCAATTTCTCGCCGCGGTGGCGGTCTTTTCGATCCTGGTCTTTTTGCCCGTCGCCCTGAGCACGGGTGTGCCTCCGGGGCTCGTGACCTATGGGGTCTCGTGGGAATTCAACGGACCGCTTTACGAGCCCCTGTGGCGAATCCTGGATCAATTGGATCCCATCGACGAAATTAAGAGCGGGATCGATCACCTCAAGAACACATTCGGCGAACGTACGGGTCACGATGTCTGGAACCGCCTCTATCCCTTTGTCTACCCACAACTCTTGGCCAAGCTCTTGCTCGCAGCAGGTTTCGGCTCGGCGTGGTTGCTTTTTTTGATCCGCGCGCGATCGCCGGCCGCGGCCGGTGGTCGGGTGCTGGGCGCCGTCATCCTGTGCATGGCCACGGTTTACTCTTGGTATCTGCTGTGGATCCTGCCCTGGGCGGCTCTCTATCGACACCGGGCTTGGTTGGCCGTTTCGGGCCTGGCCATGCTGTCTTATTTGCCCCAACATGACCCCACTGTGGAACTCTTTCCCTGGATTTGGGGCTGCATTTGGATCCCCTTCTTCATCTTATTATTCCTCTCCCGAGGGTGGCCCAAGCCGACCGCCGAAGACCCATGAACCACCGACTGATCCTCTCCTACGACGGCCTCCACTACGCCGGATGGCAAAGACAGCTCAACGCGATCGCCGTCCAACAAGTGGTGGAAGAAGCCCTCGCCGAAGTCTTTGATGCCGAGATCCGGATCCACGGGGCCGGTCGGACCGACGCCGGGGTTCACGCCCGAGGCCAAGTGGCACACCTCACACTCCCGAGGTTATTTCCGACCAAGGGTTTAGTCCACGCCACAAACCATCGGCTGCCTCCGGATATACGGCTCCTGGGCGCAGATCGGATGCCTGATGCTTTTCACGCACGCAAATCGGCGATCGCCAAAATGTACGTGTATCGAATTCAAAATACGCGCGTGGCCTCACCTCTGGACGCCCCGTGGTCCATGGTCGTCGGCCGACCCATGGCCCAAGAGCCCATCCGCCGCGCCCTCGACGCCTTGCCCGGCCGTCACGACTTCTCCGCGTTCGCCCTGGCCGGCGGCAGCCACGGCCAGCCCTGGAGGCGACTCTTTGCGGCGACCCTCGACGTTCACGGATCCCAGTGGACCTTCCGTTTCGTCGGCGAAGGATTCTTGCGTGGCATGGTCCGCGCCCTCACGGGCACGTTAGTGGAAATCGGGCTGGGGGAACGCCCGGCAGCAGACATGGCTCGATTGCTGCGCCCAGGACATCAACGGGCAGATTCGGGGTTTTCTGCCGACGCCAAGGGCCTTTGTTTAGAGCAGGTGTTTTACCCGCCCGGGCTCCGGCCGATCGAGAGCTATCGCCCGTGATGTCGCGGGTCGAGCCACCGTGGGTCGCCGGGCTGCGACCTGTGGTAATTTACGCCCGACATGGGGACCCAAAAGCTACCGGATCTTCCCAATCTCGCCGAGCCGGGCACGCCCGCCGAGATGTGGGTCAAACGTATCGATTTCGAGCGTCTGCCGCGCCATGTGGCGATCATCATGGACGGCAACGGCCGGTGGGCCCAGGGCCGCAGCCGACCCCGGGTTCAGGGCCATAAAGCGGGCATTGACGCAGTACGCGACACCGTCGAAGCAGCGGCTCGCCTGGGATTGGACGCACTGACCCTTTATGCCTTCTCGACCGAAAATTGGAATCGTCCTCGGCATGAGGTCTGGACGCTGATGAATCTGCTGCGGGAATACCTGCGGCGAGATCTCCAGGTCCTGAAACGCAATCGCATCAAACTGCGCATCATCGGCCGCCGGGATCCTCTCGACCCCGGTCTGCTCGAAGAACTCGACAAGGCCGTAGAAGCAACGGCGGACGGTGATCGAATGACCCTCAGTGTGGCGATCAACTACTCCGGTCGTTGCGAAATCGTCGATGCCTGCCGGCGCATCGTCCAAGATTGGGCCGGCGGCAAACCCGTCGACATTGACGAAAAAACCCTCGGGCAATATTTGTACACCGCGGGCCTGCCCGACCCGGACCTGCTCGTGCGCACCTCGGGCGAAATGAGAATCAGCAACTTTCTGCTTTGGCAGCTGGCTTATACCGAGATCTGGGTCACCCAGAAGCTTTGGCCGGATTTCCGCCGAGCCGATCTCTACGAGGCGATTTGCGACTTTCAACGGCGGGATCGACGCTACGGCCAGGTCAACGTGCAGGACGGGCACAGGGGTGGACACGGCGAAGAGACCGGCGGGACACCTGAAGCAGAGGGAGCGGCGGGATGAGCCAAGACGAATCAACGGCGCCGGAGAAACCCAAGAAGTCCTCCGTGGTTCCCCGTTTGATCACCGGGATCACCGGCGCCGCCGTGGCGGTCACTTTGATCCTGAGCGTCCCCCCGGCGATCGGCTTCATGATCTGGTTAGCGGTTTTTGCCTGGGCGGCTGCCGAATTCGTGCATCTGGCACGACATTTCGCGCCCAAGGCACCACTCGGCGGCTTGTGGCTGTGGATCCCTGCGGCCGCGTTTGCCGGTTTCTTCATCTTGCGTCCCCCCGGATTGACCGGGGACCCGGTAGCCTTGGTCGCCGTGGCTTTCGCGCCGGTGGCGGTGGCCGCGATCGGCTGCTTACTCTCTTCCAACAACATGCGCGACGCCGCGATCGGCATGGGTTTAACCGCCTTCGCGATTCCCTATTTCGCCCTGCCCAGCTTGGCGCTCTACCGACTGCACTTGGTGGATCGGTGGGTGGTTTTCCTGCTCTTAGCGATTGTCGCGTTGGGCGATACGGCGGCCTACTTCTTCGGCCGTGCCTTTGGCCGACACAAGTTGGCGCCGATGATCAGCCCCAAAAAAACGTGGGAAGGGTCCGTGGCCGGTTTCGCCGCAGCCGTTTTCGCCACCGCCATTTGGAGCCAAGTGCGTCTAGGCGAAATTCGCCCCTCGCTGCTGGCCCTGGCCGCGATCACCGCAGTTGCTGCCCAGCTGGGCGACTTGGTGGAATCGGCGATGAAACGCGGTGCCGGGGTCAAAGACTCGTCGCAGGTTTTACCCGGCCACGGCGGCTTCTACGACCGTCTCGACGCCATGTTGTTGGCCGCCCCCACCTTCACGATCGGCCTGTGGTTGCTCGGTTTCGAGCTGGTGATTTAAGGCTCTGACAACGGATCGGCCTTCGCCTCCCGCGCCAGTACGTCCAGCAACCCCACCGACTCGGCTCGCCTTTGTCCCCACACCGCACCCACCCGACCCGTCCAATCCGGCAGCTCAGCTCGGCATCGGCCGTGTTCGGCCAACCAAGCCAATATGGCGGCGGGCTCCTGGGACATCAGCGCACGCAATACGAATCGGCGCTCTCCGGCTCGCACCGCCAAACCGAGTTCACGGCCGGCCCGTCGCAAGTCGTCGCGGGTCAGAACCCACCCACTCCGGCAAGGCGCCAGGAGAGATCCGATCCACGGGTCCGCCCCTTCGTCCCGTGGATCCACCAGACCCGGAGATTCCCGGAGGCAAAGGGGCTCGCGGTCGAGGGGTCCGAGGATTTCGGCCTGCTCCTGCAAGCCTTCCAACAGAAGACCTGCCCAGTGGCGATAGAAATCGTGTCGCGCGCTGCGGCTCAAAGCGTCTAAGAAGATCGGCAACCAGCTGATCAAGTGCTCCCACAGAAAGGCCCGACGGGCCCGACGCCAACCCGTCTCCCCGGGGTCGGTCTTCTCAAGGACAGGCCTTTCCCCATCCCGCTCGCACAGCTCCGCATAGGTCGAGAGCAAAACCGCCAGGTGATCGGGCTCCTCCGGCGGGGCTTGGCCCAGGGCCCGCCAAAAACCGGAAATCCGATCCCTGCCTTCGCCCCCCACCATGCCCTCGACGCCCAAATACACCGACGCGTAGGGATAGAGCTGAAAGACGAAGAGGTCGCTGTGATCCGCGGCCGACGGCAAGGAACCCAACCCAAGGGCTTCAGCCGCAACGGCGAGCTCCGGGCTCGGCACCTCGGCGAGCGCTCCGAGTGTCCTGAATAATTCCATTTACGACTGCAATCTCTGTGGCTTGATTTTCTGAGGCTCAGCGTCCTAAAGACTCAGCGTCCTAAAGACTGCGCCAACGCCGTCAATAGGCTGGCGTGGCGGTGCCCGAAAGGATCTCACGAATGCGCAAAAGTCCCTGCTCTAAATCACCCATGGACGGCAGGCCGATCGACAATCGCACCCCAAGGGGGACGCCATGGCGTCCCACGGCAAACGCTCCGGCGCCGATCACAATCACTCCGCGCTCCCTGGCTGCGGCCACGAATTCATCAGTGGTCCAAGGCTCGGGCAGCTCCAACCAGATTTGATATCCCAACGGATGGCGGCGCATCCGATAGCCCTCGAGCAACCGCGAGGCCAGCTCCTGACGCTTCTGGGTTTGTTTGCGTTTGGCGGCGATCAATCGATCAGCAGTGCCGTCCGCCAACCAGCGGGTGGCGAGCTCGACCATCAACGGCGGCGGCATCCACATGCTGGTGTGGATGCCCGTCAGCAGGCGAGCTCGGAGCTCCGCCGGGGCGACGATGAAACCGATCCGCAAACCAGGTACCAGGCACTTCGCCAGGCTCGACAGATACACGGTGCGATCCGGGGCGAAAACCGCCAACGGTGGCGGCACCTCCGGCAATAAGAAACCGTGCACGTCGTCTTCCACGATCCAAAGATCATGAGCCCGGGCGATCCGCGCCAGCTCTCGCCGTCGTGGCTCCGATTGGGTGGCGCTGGTGGGGTTCTGCAGGGTCGGCACCAGGTAAAGACCCGAAGGACGGGGTTCTTGGCGACACAAGCGCTCAACCGCCTCCGGGCAAACTCCTTCGTCGTCGAGTTCCACCCCCCGCAAGCGAATGCCCAAGGCGCGAGCCTGGCTTTTGATCGACGGATAAGTCAGCTCGCCGGTCAGCACCACCTGGCCCGGGCGAAAAACCGATCCGAGTGTGACGTTCAAGCCGTGCTGCGAACCGGCTGTTACCAACAGCTGGTCGGCCCGGCATTCGAGACCCAATCGCCCGAGCCAATCAGCGGCCACCGCTCGCTGGCGGAGGTCGGCGGTTTCGGGGTGGTATTCCAGCAGTCGGCTGATTCGTGAATCGTCGGCGATTTGGCGCAGGGTCTCGGCCAGCAGTCGCCCCTCTTCGGGCACGATCACCGGCAAGCTCAAGCTGAGGTCGATGGACTCCGGCTCACCCGATGCATCCGGCCAAGGATCGCGAGAAACCGCCCCACGCACAAAAGTGCCCCGGCCCACCTCGCCGGTGGTCAATCCCCGGCGCTCGGCCTCGGCATAACCCCGGCTCACTGTGCCGATGGTCACGCCCAGGGACCGGGCCAACTGTCGATGGGTGGGCAGGCGATCTCCGGCACGCAAGATGCCGTCCGCTAGATCTCGGGCGATGGCGTCGGCGATGCCCTGGTACCTGGGAGATCGATCATCGAGAGTGGGTTGCCACATTGTCACCATGACAATATAGAAATTGACACCCTTTGAGTCAAGGGCTATAAATACAATCGAGGACATACAACGACGTGAATGCCATTGTAATCACACTCAAAGACCTCCCAGGGCCACGCCCGGCCCGAAAACTCCGAGACCTGCTTCCCAAGACCCACCCTGGAGGACCCCATGGAAAGCTCCTTATCCGCCCAAGCTTCTTCGACACCTTCCAACGCCGATCCCGAGCTGACTCTTGACCCCGAAGATTGGTCGGTCGTCCGCCGGGCAGCCCACCGGGCCCTCGACACCGTCTTGGACTATCAGCAGAACATTCGCAATCAACCGACATGGCGTCCGGTGCCGGCCGACTCGGAGGATCTATTGGCCACCCCCCCGCCCAGAGAAGGCCTGGGAGCCGATGCGGTGATCGAGGACATGCTGCAACACATCGTCCCCTTTCCCGCAGGGCACGCCCACCCGCGATTTTGGGGATGGGTCTGCGGCACGGGAACCCCGATCGGCATGGTTTCCGACATGCTCGCGGCCGGCATCAACGCCAGCTCGGGCACGTTCAACGACGCGCCCACCCGGGTCGAGGGGCAAGTGTTGGAATGGATGCGCGAACTCTTCGACTTTCCCGAAAGCGCGAGCGGAATCGTGACCAGCGGCGGGTCGGTGGCCAACATCATCGGCCTGATCGTGGGTCGGGACGCCATCCTCGGGGACGAGGTCCGCCGGACGGGATTGGCGAATCTGGGTCGTCGGCCGGTGATTTACGCCTCTGAACAAGTGCATTCTTCGATCGACAAGGCCATGCAAATGCTCGGGTTGGGTCTCGACAACTTGCGCAAGGTGCCGGTGGACGATCACTACCGGATGGACGTGCAGGCCCTGGAGATCCAGCTCGAAAAAGATCGTGCCGAAGGGGCCGTGCCGTGCGCGATCATCGCCAGCGCCGGAACCGTCAACACCGGGGCCATCGACGATTTGGAGGCCATTGCCGGCATCGCCCGGCGGGAAGGCCTATGGTTCCACGTCGATGGGGCCATCGGTGCGCTGGCGGCCATGTCCCCCACAATTCGGCGCGAACTGCGCGGTATTGAACTCGCCGACTCCCTCGCCTTCGATTTTCACAAATGGCTCTACGTGCCCTACGAAGCCGGCTGCGTGTTGATCCGCGACGGCGACCAACATCGCCGAAGCTTCAGGGTAGCCGCCAGTTACCTCGAACCGCCCGAGCGGGGAGTCGGAGCCATGGTCGACTCCTCGAATATCCGTGGCCCCCAACTCTCGCGAGGTTTCAAGGCCCTCAAGATCTGGGCGCAGATCCGCGAGCACGGCCTGGAAAAGCTGGGTCGGATGCACGACCAAAACGTGGCCCAGATCCAATACCTCGCCGAGCTGATCGCTCGGGAGCCGCGCCTCGAATCCATGGCGCCGTCACCCCTGAACATCCTGTGTTATCGCTACCTACCGACCTCGGCCCCCGAGTCCGAGTGGGACGCCATCAACCAAGAGCTGCTCATGCGCATCCAGGAACAAGGCATCGCCGTTCCTTCTAGCACCCGACTCGGCGGCAAATTCGCCCTGCGAATCGCCAACACCAATCAGCGCAGCCGACGAGAAGACTTCGCGCTCTTAGTGCGAGAAAGCGTTCGATTGGGTGGGGAGATCGAAGGCGAGAGTCGATAAACCCCGCAGCCTACGACGACGCCAAACCCAACGCAGCCGGCCAACGATCGTCGGCGAAGTGGGGGATCCATCGCTCCCACTGGCCTTCGAGACGCGGGCCGATGGCTACGAATCCCCATTGAAGCTCGGAGGCTGCTGCCAGATCCCATGGACCGTCTCCGACGTAGGTCACGGTCTCGGACTGGTGCACGGGGTCCGAGGATTCAGAGTCCGAAAATTCAGAGTCCGGGGATTCGGAGCCCGACAGCTCTGTGTCGGCTGAGAGCGAGCGCAAACAGGCCTGCATGATTCCGATTCGTTGGTGATGGTGATCGGCCGTGAAGATGGGGATTCCTTCGGTCGGCAATCCAGCTGAGCGCAGCTTCATTTTTGCCGTATGGCCCCAACCTCCGGTGGCCAAACCCACTTTAACGGCCGGATCACGAATGAGCCGATGTATCGCTTTGAGGGCGCCGGGCACTGGACGGCAGGGCTCGTCCGCCAACCGAGCCGCCATCAGCTCGCCGAAACGGGTCCGGGCCGAGGCGGCTTGTTTTTCCATTTGCGACGGGTCTTCAAGGCCGTGCTCGTGCATGATCTGGATCAAGATGCCGGGATCGGTCACGTGGGTATATTCGTTCCAGTCCGCTCGAAATTGGATGTCTCCCAGCACTTCCTGGACCGCGCGACGATAGAGCACCGAATCGAGACCCGTGCTGTCGACCAATGTGCCGTCGATATCGAAAATCAGCGTCGACAAGGGACTCTCCTGCGGCTCCAGAGGATCGGCCAAGACCAGCCGGCGGTTATTGCTCGATGCCGAAATAAGCGTATCCCGCGCCGACGGCGATTCCCAACCAGCTCTGCCCTAGATCTGCCAGCGGCGGCAATACGCCCGGCTCCACTGTCAAATAGCCGAAGACGAAGGCCGCAAGCCCGGTAGCGAGCCACACCGTGAGGTAGAGACCGGTCACGATCTGCAACAGCCCCTTGCGTTTTTCGGCGCTGACGGGATCGACCAGGCGTGCCGCGGGCGCCTCGCCCGGTTTGGTGATCGCAAGCTCGGCGATCACCAAAGCCGAAACCAACCCACCGATCAATGCCAGGGAAGACGACATGCGATCGTTGAAGTCTGCGATTGTCAATGACGTGCAGGAGGCATCGGACACACAATCGGCGACTCGAATGCCTTTGGTCACTAAGTAGACATAGATGGACAGCAACACAACCGTGATCACCGCGCTGAAAACCGCTTTCATGGCAACCTCCAATCGGGCGACGGCGAAGCTCGGCCCAGGACGTTGATAAACCCGCGCCAGGTCCGACCCAACCGTCAGTGACGGGGACGTTAGATAGCTCGCCACTTCGAGCTTCTCAGCTCAGGGCAAGATGACCGCTATGAACCTCTGCAAACTCTTTTGCTCAGGTTACCACTCGCGGCTGAAGGATCAAGCTCACGGTGATCCTCGTTCTCGTCAATCCTCGTCCGGCAGCGTGTAGGCCACTCGGTTCGGCCGCAGTGGCCGCATCATCCAATGGGGTCGCCGAGTGCCGTCGGGGGAGACGGAACGGGCGGAACGGGTTTTGGCCATCCATGCTTGGTAGGCCTCTTTGGATTTTTGGGTATCGACAAATACGTCGCCGTAGCGATCGCCGGGCAGGGCGTTTTTGACCCGCACGGCCTGATGCCAACAATGCATGCCCGAGAGCGGGTCGGGGTGCACGGGAAAGGTGAGATTCTGGTGCACGCCGACATCGCTCCACCAAATGCGGCGGGTATCGGGGTCCGACGAATCCCAAGGACCGGCGCCTTTCAAGCGGGTCAGCTGCCATTCGGAGCCTTTGGAGTCCAAATCGACCGTCGCCATGAGCTGCTTCTGGCCTTCCTCGGAATGACCTTGAAGGCGCCATCGCCCCATGTGATGGCTACAGGCGACAACGCCCGGTTTGATGCCCTCGGTAACCCAGGCTTTGACCACGAAGTGACCGATTTCCGTTTCCACCCGAACCAAATCTCCAGTGCTCAAGCCGCCGAGAGCCTCGGCGTCGCTGGGGTGGATCCACAGAGGATTGGTGTGGGCAATTTCGTCCAACCACTTAGCGTTGGCGCTCCGGGTGTGAATTTGAATCGGAACCCTAAAGGTGGAAATCAACACCTTGCGATCACCGAGCTTTTCGGGGTGCACGTGGCTTTTGAGGTACGTCGGAATGGCGGCATCCGCCCAGCCCCAAGCGGATAGGGTCGGGGAATAAAATTCCAGACGTCCGGAAGGGGTGGGAAAACCACGGTGAATCTCACCGTCAATTTCCACGCCCACCGCACGACGCCCATCGGCGTCTGCTTCTGGGGCGCCGGTGGGCACGACGTTGGGGGAAGCGGGTTTCGGCGTGCGGGTGTAGACCCGGTCGTAATCTCCTTTGGCGACGTCGTCGAGCTCTTCCGCGGGCACGGTTTCTTCGTAAATCGGCCCCACCGACGACGAAATCTCAAAGGCGCCGTAGCGGCGCATATATTCGAGTGGTTTTAGATTCTCGGCGGCGGCTTTTTCGGGCAAGCCGGGTACCGAATGCTCGAAGATGTGGCCGTAGTATTCGTCGACCGACAGCCGCTCGCCCGGCTTTTTCTTCGACTCCGCGAAGCCGCGGATTCCCTTGGAGCCGTCCGGATCCATCCGCCAGGTGAGGTCCAGCCAAAATTCGTTTTCTTCCCACACCTCACCCGGATTCACCTGCCGGGTATCGGTGACGGTTTCGCCCGCCCGCTCGCGCGCCGCCCGCAGAACCGGCTGGCGAAAACCGACCCATCGCGCATCGTGAGTTTCGTAGGAGTGAATGTCGTGGCGCTCGGAGGAGTGGCCCATGGGCAGAACGTAATCGGCGAAGTAGGCACTCTCATTCCACGTGGGCGTCAACGCCACGTGCAGACCGACCTTTTTCTCGTCCAACAACATCTCGATCCACGAGAACCCGTCGGGATTGGTCCACACCGGGTTGTAGACCCGGGTGAAGTAAACGTCGAGCTTGCCGCGCCCTTCGTTCACCAAATGGGGCAACAGGATCGACAGCTCGTATTGGGATAGGGGGAATTCCTGGGGCCAGCTGAGTTCGTTCCAGACGTCCGGGTGCCGGGGCAGATGGATCGGCTTGGCGACGAATTTATTCCATGCGTTGAGCGACGTGCCCCCTTCGGTGGCCACGGCACCCATCAAGGCGTTGAGCATGAAGAGGGTGCGCGACACTTGCCAGCCCCCTTCGTTGCCCGACGACGCGCTGCGCCAATTGTGGGTCGCCAGCCGGGTTCCCGAGGTGGAAACGATCTTCGCCACTTCTTCGAGCACCGCCGCGTCGACACCTGATTCTTGCTCGGCAACGGTGAAGGTATATCCCTCGTAGAGAGCCTTCAGCATGCGCTCGAAGCTCTCGAACGATGGGTCGAGATCCGGGTGCTCGGCTTCGAGATATTCCTTCCAATTCCACCAACGGCGCACGAAGTCTTTGTTGTAGAGGTCGTGCTGAATCAAATAATTGGCAATCGCCAACATCACTGCCGCCTCCGAGCCCGGTTGGGTCGCCAGCCAATGGTCCGCATGGGTGGCGGTATTGGAAAGGCGAGTGTCGAGCACGATCAGCTTGGCGCCGTTTTGCTTGGCTTCGATGATGCGTTGGGCGTGGGGATTGAAATAATGCCCGGTTTCGAGATGGGAGCTGATCAGCAGGATCACCCTGGCGTTGGCGTGATCCGGGCTCGGTCGGTCCATTCCGGCCCAGAATTGATAACCCGCCCGCGCCCCCGACGAGCAAATGTTGGTGTGGGAGTTGTGGCCGTCAACCCCCCAATTGGCCAGGATGCGCTCGGTAAAACCGTCCTCCCCGGGCCGACCCACGTGGTACATGACCTCGTTGTGGCGCCCTTCGTCGATGGCGGCGCCGATGCGGCCCGCCAGCTCGTCCATGACCTCGTCCCAGCCGACTTGGACCCACTTGCCCTCGCCCCGGGCGCCGACCCTTTTTAGGGGATGCAGGATGCGGTCGGGGTCGGTGATTTGATTGAGCGTTGCAGGACCCTTGGAACAGTTGCGGCCGCGGGATCCCGGATGTTCGGGATTGCCCTCGAATTTGCGAATCTCGAACGACTCTTTATCGACGTAGGCCAGCAGTCCGCAAGCGGACTCACAATTGAAGCAAGTGGTGGGCACCAGGCTGTAGCGCTTTTCCACCCGCTTAGGCCAGGATTTGGAATCGAGTTCGACCCAATCGTCCCACCGCTCTTTGGGCGGGAAGGCTGCCAAGTGAATCCGGCTCGCCCCGGGATAGAAGGTTTCGCCCCGCTGCTCGGTCTCAGAGCGGGCAGCGCTCACGCGCTCGTTCAATTGCTGAATCTTGCTCATCTTGGTCCTCGGAATATCGATTGCTCAAGGCTGCGGGGCTCAAGCTAGGGGAACGCTTTGTCCGGCTTGTACGTAGGCGTGCTCAAAGGCCAACAAACCGAGCAGCGCGGGCACAGCAGCGACGGGGCCGAGGGTCGGCGCGGCCAAGGCGATCACACCCAAGATAATCCCGGCTTTGTAGAAAACCCCGTATCGGCCCGAGGTCATTTCGTGATGGGCGAGCCGGGCATGGGCGCTGACGTGGGGCAGGGTGCTCTCGCCCCAGATCATCAGCAAATGCACCAGACTGGAAACCGCCAACACTTCGGCGAGTCTCGGCACCAGCGTCGGCTCGACAAAGAAGGCCACCGGCAGCAGCGCCGCGGAGCCCGCGAGAGCCGCTTGAACCAGCAGATGGGCCGGCAACAAGGGGTTCTGCCACAGATCCCGGGCCTTGGCCTGGGCGAATAAGTAGGCGGTGTAGACGGCGGTCATGGCGGCCAACGGCAGGCCAATGATCGTCAATGGCTCGAATAGGCTCCAGCCGACGGCCGCAGCCAAAAAGTGGATCGCCAGCACGGCGCTATAGCCGGCGATGACGAACGCGCCTTTGACCAGCCAGCTCTGCCATTGTGGACGGGTGAAGATGAAGTAGAACCGTTTGGGTTGTTCGAGATCGCTGATCAACAAGCCCCCGGTGATCGCCAAGAAAAGACCCGCGACGACCGGGGTCAGCCAATTCCAGAGCATGCCGTCCGCCTCGGCCTGGCCGGTCAGAGCCAAGAGCGCCATGACCAAATAAACACCCGATGCCACCCCTTTGGTCAGGGTGTAGAGGCTGACCCGCCAATCCCAAGGAGCCTTGTGGCTGACGTCGTAGGACAACACAGCGGCAGCCGATGAATTTGGACTGGCCGGATGCCCGGCTCCCACCTCATGATCGCCCTGGGGCTGCTCGCTCCACATGTAGAGCCCGCCTTCTGGTCGACGAGCCGCGAGCGGATCCAGAGTCGCTTGGTGGGCGCCACGATAGAAAAGCTTGGGACGGGTATCTTTTTCCGGTCGGCGGACGGCCACCGGCCGGCGATGGATCATCTTGGCCACCCGCGACTCGGGATCGTTCATGTCGCCGATCAGAATCGCTTGGGTTGGGCAGACCGTCACGCAGGCAGGCTCGAGGCCTACGTCGACCCGGTGGGCGCAGAAATTACATTTCTCGGCGGTGTGGTCTTCGGGATTGATGAAAATCGCGTCGTAGGGGCAGGCGGCAATGCATGCCTTACAGCCGATGCAAGCGTTTTTGTCGAAGTCCACGATGCCGTCCGGTCGCCGATACATGGCGCTGGTCGGGCAAGCGACCGTGCATGGTGCGTCCTCACATTGATTGCATCGTGTGACCTGAAAGGCCCGGCGGGTTTGGGGAAAAACGCCTACGTCGACGGATTTAACGTAGGTGCGCGTGACCCCGATGGGCACCTCGTTCTCGGACTTGCAAGCGGTGGTGCACGCGTGGCAGCCGATGCAGCTGGAGTGGTCGATGACTTTGCCCCATTTGATGGGGTTCGAGTCACCCTGGCCCGCGACCGCGGATCCCGGATCGGTCATTAGCACTCTCCTGGCCCGAGGGCCTTCGCATACAAATAAAAATAAGGACGGTTGAGCGTAGCCACGGGCGAAGGACGTGTCAAATGAACAGTGGCCTTCTTTTGAACAGCGGTCTTTGATCCAAGCGCGCAGGACGCAGCGCCGGTCCACTGGCGAGCTAAACTGGACGCACGGCACTGGCCTGCCGTAAACCTCTGCGACTCGGATCTGACCCGCTACCGACCCACCACCAAATCGGAACCTGCGCCGGACGTGGCGAGCCGAAGACTGGAATCCTTTGAGCCGATTGATCGCCCTCGTCCGAGCCTGGTTGACGCACCGCCGATTGCCGATTCACCTGGCCCTGTTGGCCATGCTCCTATGCGCCCCTGCGATCGAGATCGGCTTTTTCCTCGACGACTATATTCATCAGGCCGCGCTGACCCAGCCAGAAGCGCTTCCCCAAGTCCACGCATCACCCGGCCGGCTATTCGAATTCGTGTCAGAAGAACAAAACGCCCTGGCCGCCTTCTTGCCCTGGTGGTCGTCGAAAGATCTGAAGCTCGCTTTCTGGCGTCCGCTTTCTGGAGCCGGCCATTGGCTGGACCACCACCTTTGGCCCCACAGCCCCCGGTTGATGCACGTGCATTCTCTGCTTTGGCTCGGCCTCACGGTGATTGCCGCGGCCGTGGCTTTCCGTCGAATCCTGGGGGCCGGTACTTGGGTTGCCGGGCTTGCGGGCCTGCTCTTTGCCGTTGACGATCTCCACGCTTGGCCGGCCATGTGGATCGCCAATCGCAATGCTCTGCTCTCCGTCGCTTTTGGCTTGCTGAGCTTGATCGCCTACGACAGTTGGCGACGGCAGGGCAAGATCCAGGGCGCGTGGGCGACACCGTGTTTTCTACTGTTGGCGGTCCTGAGCGGCGAGTCCGCGGTGGCCTGCGGGGGTTACCTCTTAGCTTATGCCCTGGTGCTCGACACCGGGCCTTGGACTCGGAGGTTGGTGGCGCTGCTTCCTTCGGCAGCAGTGGGCCTGATTTGGTTGACGGTTTACAAGCTGCAGGGCTTCGGCGCCCGAGGGTCCTCTGCTTATCTGGATCCCTTGACGGACCCCTTGCGCTTTCTGGGCGGGCTTTTTGATCGGATTCCGATCCTGATGCTGGGAATTTGGACGCCGATTCCCGCGGATATCTATTTGCAGACATCGATCGATGGACAACGACTGGTGTGGACTCTGGCTGTGGGTGTGCTGCTGCTCGGCGCGGGAATTTGTGCTCCCCTGCTGCTCAAGGATCCACGAGCCCAATTCTGCGCCCTAGGCCTCGCAGGCTCGCTGATACCGGCCGCGATTATTCTCCCCATGAATCGACAGCTGCTCTTCGCCGGGTTTGGAGCCGCGGGTCTGCTGGCACTTTTTGTTGAGCACGTTTCGAAACGGAATACGAATGCCCCGTTTCGGACACCCATGCAAGCCATGGCAGCGTTCCTGTTGGCGATCCACTTGATGCTCGCCCCTTTGATGCTGCTCGCCATTCCGCCTCAGCTCAATCTGCTGGCTCGGCTGCTCGAAAGGGCCGTTTTCAGCCTGCCGTCGGACCCCGAGATTGGGGATCAACGCCTGGTGGTGGTCCACTCCCCAGGCCACGTCTTCACCAGCGGGGCGCAAATCGTGCAGGTCTTGCACGGTCGTCCGACAGCCAGGGAACTCTTGGTGCTCTCGGCCAGTATTTGGAGCCTCGAAATCGAACGTCTCGACGAGCGATCCCTGGCGGTTCGCCCCGATGGGGGATTCTTGCCTCCTGCGGGTTTCGATCCCACCGGCCAGGACGGAACATTTAATCTGATGCGGGTGTTTTCCGGCTTCGACCTGCTGTTCTTCGACAATGGTCGGCTACCCATGCTCGGAGACCGCTTCGATCGTCCAGGCGTCGAAATACAGATCACCGCATTGACCTCGGACGGTCGACCGCAGGAAGCGGTTTTTCGTTTTGATCGATTATTGGAGGACAAATCCCTGAGATGGGTCCGATGGCAAGACGGTGTCTTTGTGCCCGTTTCTCTGCCCCGAATTGGGGAGTCGATCACGCTTCCGCATCCGCGATTGCGTGGCCCAGCGTCCGACTAAGCTACAAGCCCTAGACTACAGAACGTCTAGATTGGCGTATTTTGCGATCAGCTTGCGGCGGCCGACGCTATCGAAATACACGATCAGCTTGGCGGAGTCACCGTTGCCTTCGATTTGCAACACTTTGCCGATTCCCAACTTGGCGTGCCGGACCCGCGCGCCTCGACGCAAAGGCCCACCCTTTGGGGTTTCGGGCATGAAGGGCAGTTGGAGATTCTTTGGAGGGCCGGCGCTCGAAACTTCTTCGGGCGCCAGGCCCTTGGCCGCGCTTTCTTTGCCGAAGAACGACAAGACATCTTTGGCCGAGGTTGAGCCCTTCGACGAAGTGCTCGATCCGTAGCTAGATCCACCGCCGTAGCTAGATCCACCCCCGCCGTATCCAGACCGCGAGCCGTAACCCCCTCCTCGGCCATAGGCCGGCGCCGACGCGAACAGCTCCGGGCTTTGCTCGACCACCATCTGATCTGCGGGTATCTCGGCTAGGAAACGGGATTCGTTTTGGTCCTGGTAGGTCCCCGCCACCCGCCTTCGCTTACATGTGGAAAGGAAGAGGCGTTTCTTGGCGCGGGTCATGCCGACGTAAAGTAGCCGCCGCTCTTCTTCCAGATCGTCCGGATTGGATTGGGAATTGAAGTGAGGCAAAAGGCCTTCTTCCAAACCCGTGAGCACCACGGCACCGTATTCCAAACCTTTGGCGGCGTGTAGGGTCATGATCGAGACACCGCCTGCACCCAGGCCGTCGGTATCGCTGGTCAGGGCCACATGGTCGAGAAAAGCCGAGAGCACGTCTTCAACGTCCGACGCGTAAGCGTTCTTTTCAGTGAATTCCTGGGCCGACGACAACAACTCTTGGATGTTCTCCACACGCATCTGATCGTCTTCATTGCGCTGGGTGTCGTATTGGTCCAAATAAGCCGTAGAGTCGAGGATCTGGCGCAGCATGGAAGGTAGGGGAAGGTCTTCCGCCAGCTGTCGGAGGTTGGTGATCAACTCACGGAATCGCCGCAGGGCATTGGCGCTGCGGGCGGGAAACGCCTCGCCGATGAACACATCGTTCTGTAACGCCTGCCACAGGCTGATCGACTGCCGCTGGGCCAAATCCCGGAGCTTGTTTTGGGTGGTCTTGCCGATGCCCCGGGTAGGGCGGTTGAGCACCCTCTCAAACGAAAGTTGATCGTCGGGATTGCGCATCAATCGCAAATAGGCCACTAAGTCTTTAACCTCGGCTCGCTCGTAGAAACGCACACCGGCGACCAAGGTGTAGGGAATCGATCGGCGCAGAAACGCATCTTCGAGCGCGCGGGTTTGGGCGTTGGTGCGCACCAAAACCGCCATTTCGCCGAAACCGAGTTCACTTTCGAGCCCTTTGAGGGTGTTGGCAACCCATCGGGATTCGTCTTGCTCATCCCGCGACCGGTAGAGCAGCAGCTTTTCACCGTCGCCGGATTCGGTCCACAGGGTCTTTCCCCGACGCATCTCGTTATTGGCGACCACCGCGCCCGAAGCGTCGAGAATTCGCTGGGTGGAGCGATAATTCTGCTCCAACTTGCGCACCACCGCACCGTCGAAGGTGCGCTCGAAGCCCAAAATATTTCCCAGCTCGGCGCCGCGCCACCGGTAGATGCCCTGATCTTCGTCACCCACCGCCGTAAGCTGGGCATGGGGCCCGCACAGCTCCTCGATCAACGACATTTGGGCATGATTGGTGTCTTGAAACTCATCCACCATGAGATATCGATATTTGTTGTGCAGCCGCCGGCGGATACCTTCCTGGGTACGCAACAGCTCCACCGACAGGCGGATCATGTCGTCGAAGTCCACCGCGCCGGCTTCGCGCAGGGCAGCCTGATAATGCTGGTAAACCGGGGCGACTCGCTTGCTGAAAAAGTCGTCCGCCTCTCGATCGTATTTCGACGGGCTGAGCAGTTGGTTCTTGGCTCCGCTGATCGCCCCCAAAACCGCCTGGGGACGAAACGAATCCTCGGGAACGCCCGAAGATTTCATCGCCCGCTTGACCAAGGTCAGCTGGTCGGAGGTGTCGAGAATGGCGAAATCTCGCGGCAAGCCGACCTTGGCACCGTAGATTCTCAACAGCCGTAGGCCGAAGCGGTGAAAGGTGCCGACGAAGGCGCGCAACGGAAAAATGCCGACCAGGTCCTCGATGCGCGAACGCATCTCCGCCGCCGCCTTGTTGGTAAACGTCACCGCCGCAATGTGCTCGGGATCGACCCCTTGCTCCTGCACCAACCACGCCACCCGGTAGGTGATGACCCGTGTCTTGCCCGAGCCCGCCCCAGCCAACACCAACTGGGGACCTCGCCCCTGGTGGGTAACCGCTTCGAGCTGATCTGGATTTAGGGTGGCGGGGAAGTCAATCACCGAAGGCATGCTCACTCCACAGTTACGCTCTTGGCCAGATTTCGAGGTTGGTCTACGTCACAGCCGAGGCGCACACCGATGTAATAGGCCAAGAGCTGCAACGGAATGACGTTGACCACCGGCTGCAAGATAGCGGACAGCCGAGGCACGCGGATGACCTCGTCGGCAAATTCCGACATCTCTTCCGGGTCCCGATCGGTCACGGCGATCACCCTACCGTCCCGCGCTTTGACCTGCTGCATATTGCTTTGCACCTTGTCGGCCACCTTGTCGCCGGTGGCGATGGCTACCGTGGGCAAGTCTTCGTCGATCAAAGCGATCGGGCCGTGTTTCATCTCGCCTGCGGGATAACCTTCCGCGTGGATGTAGGAAATTTCCTTGAGCTTGAGAGCTCCCTCTAGGGCGATCGGATAGTTGATGCTGCGGCCGAGATAGAGGAAGTCGTGAGCCCGGTGATATCGGTTGGCGATCGCCTTCACATGCGCTTCGGTCTCCAAGGCCTCTGCCACCGCCTGGGGCAGGTGGGCGAGTTCCGTCAACCGAGACCGATCGACCTCCAAGCCGCGCACCTGGCAGAGGTAGAGCGTCAACAGGTAGAGCGCCTCGAGCTGAGTGGTGAAGGCCTTGGTGGACGCCACCCCGATCTCGGGACCCGCGTGGGTGTAAATGACCCCATCGCTGATTCGGGTGGCCTGGCTGCCCACCACATTGCAAATGGCGAGCAAATGTCCACCGCGCTCCCGCGCTGCTTCCATGGCGGCCAAAGTATCGGCGGTCTCACCGCTTTGAGAAATGCCCACCGCCAGCACTCGATCGTCGACGATCGGGTCTCGATAGCGGTATTCCGATCCGTAGTCCACCGCCACCGGAATGCGCGCCAAGGCCTCAATCATGAATTTGCCGACCAGGGCGGAATGCCACGACGTGCCGCAAGCCAAGAGGTGGATTCGCTCAATCTTGCGCAGGGTGTTCTGGTCGAGATCGATGGCGTCGAGAATCACCTTGCCGGCTTCGAAGTCCACCCGACCCGCCAGGGTGTCTTGAAGAGCCTGGGGTTGCTCGTGGATCTCCTTGAGCATGAAATGTTTGTAACCACCCTTTTCGATCTGCACCGGATCCCATTGCAACCGCTGGACCTTGCGCTCGACCTCGTTGCCGTCCCCGTCCCAAATGCGATAGCCGCCGGTCCTCAAGAGCGCGGTGTCCCCGTTCTCCAGAAAAATGACGTCTTGGGTGTAGGAGAGTAGCGCCGCGGGATCCGAAGCCAAGAACATCTCGTTCTCGCCGACCCCGATCAGCAAGGGTGGCCCTTGGCGCCCCATGGCGATTTCTCGCTGCCCCGACGCGGTGCTGACCGCGGCGAAAGCGTACATGCCGTCGAGTTCGGCACAGGTCGCCTGAAGCGCGGCGATCAGATCCTCGCCGGTGCCCAGGTGGTCGGCGATGAGGTTGGCGACCACCTCGGTGTCGGTATCGGAAGAGAAGGTGAAGCCTTTTTCGATCAGCTTCTGCTTCAGCGGCAGGAAATTCTCGATAATCCCGTTGTGGATCAACGCGACTTTGCCGGTGGAATCGATCATCGGATGGGCATTGCGCTCCAACGGCGGCCCGTGGGTGGCCCAACGGGTATGACCGAGTCCGAAGCTACCTGCAGCCCTGTGCCCGTTGAGCTTTTCTTTGAGATTGCCCAGCTTGCCTTCAGCTTTGACCGTTTCCAACTGATCGCCGACGACCACGATTCCGGCGGAGTCGTAACCTCGATATTCGAGGCGTTGTAAACCGTCGATCAAAAAAGGGACCACGTCTCGGTGTCCCACATAACCCACGATGCCACACATTGGCTTCTCCCTGCTCTATTCGGATTTGCGGCCTTGGGCGCGGGCCTTCTTACGCTCTGCCCAACCGGCAACGATCCGCTGGCGGGGCCGGGCGACGCCTAGGGCGCCGTCGGGAACATTGTCCGTAATGACCGATCCGGCGGCGGTGGTGGCTTCGTCTCCGACCCGTACCGGGGCCACCAACATGGTATCGCTGCCGACGAAAGCACGGGCCCCAATTTCGGTGCGATGCTTCTTGACCCCATCGTAGTTGCAAGTCACGACACCCGCACCGATATTGGAATCGTCACCGACGTCGGCATCGCCGACGTAGGCGAGATGATTTGCCTTCGAACTCTTGCCGAGCCGAGCGTTTTTGATTTCTACGAAATTGCCCACCCGAGCACCGGTCTGCAAAAGAGATGCCGGGCGTAGGCGAGCAAAGGGACCCACATTGCAATCGGTCTCCACTTCCGCTTGATCGAGGATGCTGTAGGGGTGCAGCTGCACCGCATCCGCGACTTTGGAGTCCCGAACCCAACAACCCTGGTGGATCACGCAATCTTCTCCCACCTCGGTGTGGCCAAAAAGGGACACTCCGCCATGCACGACCGTATCGGCGCCGATACGCACGGACGGCTCGATGGAAGTGGTGGCGGGGTCGAGCAGAGTGACCCCGCTTTCCATCAGCGATTGAAGGTGACGTTCGATCAACACCCGGTGGACCCGAGCCAAATCACGGCGATCGTTGATGCCCAGGGCCTCGTCAGCGTCTTCCAGGCGAACCACCCGCACGCCACCGCTTTCCGACGCGGCGGCGGCCAAACCCAGGGCGTCGGTGAGATAGAGCTCGCCCTGGGCGTTGTCGGTCGACAAACGCCTTAGGTAATCGAAGACCGAAGGTGCCGGCATGGCGTAGAGGCCCGCGTTGATCAAACGAATCTCGAGCTGCTCCGGATCGGCGTCCGCGGCCTCGACGATTTGCTCTAATTGTTCACCGTCGGCGAGCACTCGGCCTAGGCGGCCCGGCTCGTCGAGTTCGGCTGCGGCCATCGCTCCCCAGCCTTGTTCCGCGGCGTCCGCCAATCGGCTCAAGGTCGAAGCTCGCACTCCGGGAACGTCGCCGTTGAGCACCAACAACATGGCGTCTTGGCCGGCTGCGTCCTCGCCCGCGGTGCCCCCCCCAGCCAGGAAGGGCTCTGCCTGAGCCAATGCATGTCCGGTACCGAGCTGCTCTTCTTGCAAGACCCAAACGATGTCGTCTTGGTCGGCAAAGGCTTCCTTGAGCCGTTCGGATTGGTGACCCACCACCACCAAACAGCGCTCACAACCGGCTTCCCGAGCCGCTTCGAGCACCCAATGCAGCATCGATTGCCCCGCGACCTCAAATAGAGGTTTGGGGTATTTGGATCGCATTCGGGTGCCTTTGCCGGCGGCCAGCACGACCGCGATGCGCCGTTTTGGGGAATTGCTCATCGGCTCTCCTATGACGTCAACCGCCGATCAGCGGCTCAACGGGCCAGCCCGAGAACGGCTCGCCCCAATTTCAATGGGTCGTGTCGAATGAGGTCTTGGCTAGCCAAGAGCAAATCTTCTTCGATCACCTCGACTCCGAGGCTACGAAGAATATCCGGATTCACCTCAATCCAATGGGAGCCCGTATCTGAATATCGCTGCAACAGCTTTCGCTCCGGTCGCGAGCGGTCAACCAAAACCGCATCGACCAGCTCTCGATCCACATGCTCTTGCACCGCTGACAGGTGATCGACAGCGGACAAGTGGTCCGTCTCACCCGGTTGGGTCATCAGATTCATGACCAGAACTACCCGCGCCCCACTTCGTCGCACGGCGTTGCGAATACCGGGAATCAAGAGGTTCGGCAGCACTGAGGTGTAGAGGGAGCCCGGGCCCAGAACGATCAGATTGGCGGCTTCCAAGGCGTCGACCGCGGGTGAGAAAGCAGGTGCCGACGCCGGCTCCAAATGGAGAGACGCCATCGGCTCACCTGAGCGTCCGACGGCGGACTCGCCTTCATAGACACGGCCAGAGCGCCCGGCACCTCTCAAACGGACGTCTTGCAGGGTCGCGGGAAGGATTCGGCCGCGCACCGACAAGATTTGCTCCGCGGTCAAGATGGCCTGGTAAAAGTCGCCGGTGACTCCGGTCAAGGCGGTCAAAAACAAATTGCCGAACGAATGTCCGGAAAGGCCTTTGCCGTTGGGGAAGCGATATTGAAACAGCCTGGAGAGCAAGGCCTCATCATCCGCCAAGGCGACGATGCAATTACGAATATCTCCGGGCGGTAAGACACCCAGCTCTCGCCGCAAACGTCCGGAAGAGCCGCCATCGTCAGCCACGGTGACCACCGCCGTCAGCTGCTCGGCGCGCTCCACCAAATGCTTCAGGCCACGCAACAGCACCGCCAGGCCGGAGCCGCCACCAATGACGACCACCGATGTCTCGCGATCGATTTGACCAGTGAGCGTTGCCATAGGAATCGACCGCCCCAGGGATGAATGAACGGCCTACGCGGTCCGGCCCGACCCGACCGGTCTAACCAGCGGCTTCGGCTAGGTGTGAATGCTTCAGCATCCCCCGTCCGACGAAGCTGGGGTCAGGAGGCGGCTCCCGCTTTCGGCGGATTGATTAAGGCCGTAAAACCCTCAGCGCTGCGCAAAGTCTCGAAATCTGGGTCGTGGAAGGCATAAACCCGATTCCTCGGTTCCAGGCTGATGGCCTTGGCGAGGTGCTCCAACGCTTGCTCCTCGTTGCCGGCGAGGGCTTCGATCGAAGCTCTGAGGTAGGCGAGCTTTTCGTCATCGGAGCCCTCTTGGTCACACAAGCTTCTCGCTTCGTCCAAGCGGCCTTTGTTTTTCTCGAAAACGGCCGCCAAGAAGAGGTCTTCAACCTTATCTTCTTGCTTCAAAGCATGACGGCACATCTCCAGAAATTGCCGGGCACGATCTTTCAAATGGCGCCCGTCGGTTTCTGCGATAACTTTTTCAAAACGCTCAGCAGCAGCGCTGAGATTCTTCTCGCCCAAAAGCTTCATGCCTTGGGCGAAATCTTCAAGGCTGGTTTCGGTCTCGGACATTCTGAGTATCACCTCTTGCGCAGCTCGACGAGAATCTGCTTGGCCACGGATTTCAGAGTGTCGAACACTCCGTTTCCTTGCGGGGCCACCGCCTCGAAAGTCGGTTCGCGTTTGTAGTTCAACACGCGATAAAGCTCGTCGACCGGCATGGCGTTGGGAAGGTCTCGTTTATTGAATTGCAGCGCATACGGCAGCGACTTCAGATCGAGACCATGTTGTTTCAGGTTGGTTTCCAAATTGCGGATCGACTCGATATTCGATTCCATCCGCTCCTCTTGGCTGTCGGCGACGAAAATGACTCCGTCAGCGCCCTTGAGGATCAATTTTCGGCTGGCGTCATAAAACACCTGCCCGGGTACGGTATACAGGTGAAAACGCGTCGTGAAACCCCGGATCGTACCCAAATCCAAGGGCAAGAAATCGAAGAAAAGCGTGCGGTCGGTCTCAGTAGCCAAGGAAATCATCTTGCCCTTGGCATCCGGAGACGTCTTGCTGTAGATGTACTGCAAATTCGTCGTCTTGCCACCGAGGCCGGGGCCGTAGTAGACGATCTTGCAGTTGATTTCCTTGGCCGCGTAATTGATGAACGTCATAGCGAGTGCCGATTAATCGCTGAAAAGGGCGTCGATGTCGTCGTCTGTGATTTCGGAGAAGGGCGTATGTTGGGCTCCTTCAACCGGTCCGGCGCTGGCTTTCTGGGCCATCATTTCGAAAATCTGATCGAATTCGGTGGCCGCGCGTTTAACTCTCAGTCGCACTAATCCGAGCGACGAGCGCTCGTCGAAAATCACCAGCAGGATGGCCCGCTTGCCGACTATTGAGATGTGGATGTGGTCCCGCTCTCCCTCGTGGAAGAGCACGGAGAACTCTCGCTCTCCGATCAACTTCGCCAAACTGTCCGTGGCAGCGACATTGCCGGCAGTGAGTGAGGCCAACGACGTGGTGTCGAATTGGTCTACATCACCATCGGCGGCCATCTGCTGACCGTTCTTGTCGATCAAAAACACGGCGCGGGCGTTTGAATCGTTGCGAAGGCGCTGGAGCACCTCCTCCAGCTGATGGATTTCTTCTTCGTACAGTACGAGATCCATAGATGCCATTAGGTTACCTCGTCGCGGGTAAGCCGAAGGTATAGCACAGCCGTTCCGGGCCGTCAAAACCTACGACCCCCACCAAGCCGGCGGAGGCTGGGGGCGTCAGCGGAAGAATCGCCAACCCGTCAAGATGTCCGCTTCCTTCAAGACCAATTGATTGTTGCTCAGGCGGTGGCTCAGGGGTACCGGGCGACAGCCGCCCGTCCCCGTGTTGACCTCGGTTAACCGCGAGGCGGTGTCGCATTTGTTGTTTACCATCCAGTCGCCTTCGTGGCGGAACCCACGCTTGCGCTTATAGTCGGTTTCTGAAGCATCAAAAGCCACCTGGATAGTGCCGTCATTGTCGCGGCCGACAAAGAACTTGACCTCTTGGTTTCCCGCGTTCAAGAAGCGGTAGTACCGTACTTGCCGTGCTTCGAGATCCGAGACATCGATCCTAACCACACCTTCACGGTCCGGCGATACACGCTCATATCGAGCGGAGTGCCCCCCGGACAGCGCAAAATCGGCTGTTAGGATCAGCCCCGTGACCAGCACGATTAGGATTAGACCGTGGATCGGTCGAAAGCGTCTCATTCCTTTATCATTCTGAATCATTCAGCGGTCAGCAGCAAGCTCTCAGACGTTTCGATTGGCGGTATGCTCAATTTCACGGTGTTATCAACCTGCGGTGTCATCAACTTGTAGGCGACGGCTGGTCGCGCGGACGACGGCGTAATCAGCCCAAGGGGGACGAAGCGTGCTCGATAACGCGAGCCAATCTTCGCACGAGACCACTACCCCGAATCAAGGAGGGGAGCGCCGAGACAGAGCGAAAGGCGCCGAACAGCTCGTGGTCGCCGTGCTGCCATCGGCCCTGGTGATCCTGATTTTGTTGATCGCCACGGCTTCGCCGCAGCTGGCGCCTAAAGGTCTGCTCGCCGAACCTTGGCAGCTCCTCGCCTGGATTGCGGTCGGCATAGTCGCGGCCTTGCACAGGCCGCTGGCCGGGCACACGGCTCCGGCGGCCTCCACCGCCGGTGAAACTGCAACCCTGGGCCTCGGAGCTGTGGTCTTGCCGGCCGTGTTGGCAGAATCGGGCGTGGTTCCCGCGGCTCTTGTGGCCGGCGTTGTCTTGCTTACCGCTGAAGCTGTCCTGCAAACCTTGGCAGCCCGCATCGGCGGGACCGAGAACGCCCTCGGCCGACTCTTACCCTCCCTTGAACGGGCGATCCTCTTCAGCTTTTCCACCCTGATCGTCGGCACGTTGCTGTCGATGCCCCAGGCTGCGCGGCTGCCGGCTGCCCTCTCGGCGGTCGCCTCGGCTCTCCTATTCGGATTGATTCCGGCAATCTCGATCGCTGCCCTGGCACGCCTGCGAAGAAAAGACTTCGTGCCCAAGAGGGCTCTCCCTCCGTTGATCTTAGACGTCGCCGGCTGGGCAATCGGCTGGATGCTCAGCTCTTTGCTCTACGACTCCGAGCGGCTCCAGGGTCGCTGGATTTGGGGGCTTGTGGCGCTAATGGCTGCGGAAGCCGCCCGCAATGCGGTCTTGCGAAGCCTCTCGGACCACCGGGTGGGTCACTTTGAGCGCCTTCGCGAAGCCCATGAGCGCATTCTGTCGGAGACCGCGGGAATGGGTGACATTGCCCAGCAAGTGCTGGTGGAATGCCGCAATATTCTGCCCGTCCAGTGGTTTCAATTCGAGCTGCTGGAGGAAGCGAGCCTGAATCCCGGTGGCCCAGACGATTTCTGGCAGAGCTGGGCCGCGGGGCCCGACGGCCTGCTGGTAGAAGGGCGACCCCGACCGCCCAGCCGGCCGGGCATGTTGCCCGGCATTCATCGCCGCGCCGACTGGCGGGTGCTGGAGCGGCAGTTGGTACGGACCAATCCCGACGACGGCGAGGTGCTGTTGGCACGTCTCCGGCTGTGGTGCGATCCGCGTCGGGTCGAATCCGGTGCCGAGGACCTCTTGGATACCCTGGTTCCCCAAATGGCGAGTTCGGTGCATCGAGCGATGCTGGATCGGGAAGCCAAGCTCGATCCGCTCACCGGGGTTCCCGTCCGACGGGTGCTCGAGAGCAGTATGCAGAGGGCCTATCGCAGGTGCATTGAGGACGGCGTGCCGATGGCCGTCATCATGTGTGACATCGACTTCTTCAAGAAGGTCAACGACACCCACGGCCACACAGCCGGTGACGAAGCGCTCAAATTGGTCGCCGCGACCCTCGACAGCCAGCGACGAGACAACGATCTCTGCTGCCGATACGGTGGTGAAGAATTCACCATCCTCTTGGAGCGAACCCACGGCGACGACGCCCTTCGCTTGGCGGAAAGGCTTCGCCGTGCCGTCGAGCTATTGCGCTTCGAATTTGAAGGTCGCCATATCCCCCTGACCTTGAGCTTAGGGGTTGCCTCGTTTCCCGAGCTGCACATCAAGACCGTCAGTGAGCTGTTGCTACTGGCCGACGAAGCACTCTACGAAGCCAAGGAGAGCGGCCGGAATCAGTGCATGTTGCACATCGGGAACGGTGCCTTCCGCCCTCCGGCGGGCGTCCGCCGCCAGGAGTCTTCGACCATTATTCCCAGGCCCAACCTCTGAGAGGCTGACTTGGGACATCAGCACCGTGAAAGCCGGCAGGGATCCCGAACCCGCCTTCAGCTATGATCAACCTATGAAAGCAACTGCCACAAAGTCGATTCTCGAGACCGCGATAGGCATCGCCCTTCTGGTGTCGTCGGCCACTGGACCCGCTGTTGCCCAAGACGCGGTGAGAATGGCCATGGAAGCTTTCGACACCGAGGCCCAGATCGAAGTCCGCGGCATGAACCCATCCCAAGCCGACCCCGCGGTGCGCGCTGCCCTGACGGAAATCCATGCGATCCAACGACTGCTCGACCCATCGGCGGCCGAAGGTTTTGGAGTGGCGTTTCTCGAAGCCAATGCCGGCAAATGGACCACCGTCGACCCGCGACTAGGTGAGCTACTCACCCGAAGCCGCCAATACTGCCTCTGGTCCAGTGGTTCATTCAGCCCGCTGGGCGGCGAGATCGAACAGCTCTGGCGTCTGCGAGATCAGACCGGCGTGGGGCCGGACCCGTCGGCATTGCGCCGCGCCGTGCAAAGGGCCGAATGCGAGCGCCTTGAAGTCGAGAGCGGAGCATCGACCCGGGTTCGGATTCCCGAAGGCAGCAAGCTCGCCACGTCGAGCATCGAAAAAGGCTTCGCCATCGACAAAGCTATCGACACCCTGCTGCGCCACGGCGTAACCAACGCATTCGTCGAGATCGGCCATGTGGTCCGGAGCATCGGCGGTGGACCGGACAACAAGGGTTGGTTGGTCGCGGTGCCCGGTCATCGAAAAACCCGTGACCCCTTGGATCAATTCTGGTTGACCAACCACAGCCTAGCGGTAGCTCGTGAAGACGGCACACATCGCCGCCTGGATCACCGCAAGGGCGTCCCGAGTATCGGGGTGGTCCAAATCGCAGCAGTCTCAGAACTCGCCATCGATACCGAGGTGCTGGCCCATCTGCTCTATGTGGTCGGCTCACCCGAAGGCCAACGGCTGTTGGGTTATCTCAATCCCAGGCCGTCGGTGTTCTGGCTGCTGGGCAACGATGTCGGCACTCCGCTGGAATCCCAATACCACTGGTCGGAACTCTCTCGCCCGCGCAAACCCTCCTTCTAGACCGAATTACCGGCGGTTTGTTCGGGCTTCAAGGTGAGCGGTTCAAACGTGAACCGGCAGCGGATCGGCAGAGGTGATTCGGCAGATCGTGCTGATTTTTCGTCCGGTCGGTCGGTTATTCCCTGAAAAACGACGGGAAAACGTCCGCATTGGCTCGTTGCTTAAACACCCTGGCGAACCGCAAATCAAAATCCGGACACTCTTTTTGACCCGCCCCCGCAGCCCCCTAAACTGCCCAATGCTCGAACGGCGCTGAACGCTCGACGGCTCAGCGCTGCCAATGAACTCTGCAAGCATGGACTCTGCAAGGGAGACACGGGGTGACTACGGTTTCCGATATCGGCAATGGACTCGATGTCCTCGCCGAAATTCTAGAACGATGGGAGCGCAAGCTTCGCCAGCTGACCGATGAGCTGGAAGGGGCCCGCTATGCGGCCGAGACCGACGAAGCGCTGAATCTGGAAGCGGTCGTCCAGAGTCGAATCTCCGCAGCTCTCGACGACGAAGTGCGACCGGTGATCGAGACGTTGAAAGACTTGGCCAACCTGATCGAAGAGGAGAATCCGAGACCGAATTAGCGACGGCCGGATATGCCCAGCAAAAAAGGCGCCGTGAGGCGCCTTTTTTCAGCTCGGAAAGGCCGGAATCACCGCTCGCCGATCGGTTTGAATGGACGCTCGGTGGCACCGGTGTATATCTGTCGAGGCCGGTTGATGCGGGTGCCCGGGTCGCGCCGCAGCTCCTTCCAATGAGCCAGCCAACCGGGCATTCTGCCCAATGCGAACATCACCGTGAACATATTCACCGGGATTCCCATGGCGCTGTAGATGATGCCGCTATAGAAATCCACGTTGGGGTAGAGGCGGCGCTCGATGAAATATTCGTCCTCAAGAGCAACCCGCTCGAGATTCTTAGCGATTTCCAGCAGCGGATCGTCGATGCCGAGTTCTTCGAGCACCTCGTCCGCGGCCTTTTTCAAGATCCGCGCCCTGGGATCAAAGTTCTTGTAAACCCGGTGCCCGAAACCCATCAGGCGGAAGTCATCGTCCTTGTCCTTGGCCTTGTCGACGAACTTCTGATAGCCACCGCCGTCGTCCTCGATCATGCGCAACATCTCGATCACCTTCTGATTGGCTCCACCGTGCAAGGGGCCCCAAAGGGCACAGATGCCGGCCGCGATCGAAGCGTAGATATTGGCGCCGGACGAGCCCACCATTCGAACTGTGGAAGTGGAGCAATTCTGCTCATGGTCGGCGTGCAGAATGAGCAGCATGTTGAGCGCCCGCTCCAACACCGGATTCACCTCGTAAGGCTCGGCCGGGACGGCGAACATCATGTTCAGGAATCGGGCCGTATAGGAAAGATCGTTGCGCGGATACATGAACGGCTGGCCAATGGACTTCTTGTAAGAGAAGGCCGCGATGGTAATCGCCTTGGCCAGCAGGCGCGTGATGTTGAGGTCGAATTTCGCTTCCAGGTTGGCCCCGGGGTAGTAGGCAGACAACGAAGCCACCATCGAGGAGAGGATCGCCATGGGATGGGCGGTCGGGGGGTAACCCTCGAAGAACTTCTTCATGTCCTCATGCAACATGCTGTGGTAGGTCAAGCCCTCATCGAAGTCCTCGAGCTGGGCGACGTTCGGCAGGTCGCCATTGAGCAACAGATAAGAAATCTCTGAAAAAGTCGCGTTCTCGGCGATGGCTTCGATCGGATAACCGCGATAGCGCAGGATGCCATTTTCGCCATCGATAAAAGTGATGCCGCTGGTGCAGCTGCCTGTGTTGCCGTAACCGGCGTCGAGGGTAATGGCCTTCGACTGGGCACGCAGCTTGCTGATGTCGACTCCTACCTCACCCTCCGATCCGACCACGGTCGGTAACTCATACTCCTTGCCATCCAACTGCAGCTTGGCTGAGGCCATCTCTATCTCCTAATGTCGAAATCGACACAACATAAATTGAAGCGGAACATACCGCGCGAAGGGGGCGAGCAACGGGCCGTCCACACTTGGAGGTTTAAACCGAGGGGGTCAGACCGCGCGGCGCGTAGGGGACCGCCGGATTTAGACTCAGCCACTTAGCTAGCGTAACTTAGCGCTGGCGCAACTTAACTGGCGAGCTGCTGGGGATTTTCCGAAGGCCACACCGAATAGCTGAAGTTTATCCTCTTGTCGAGTCTAGCCGCAAGAAATTGCCCTGCCGCAAAGCGGCATTCGCAAAACACTCTCGGACGAGATCCAGATCTTGGGGCCGATTGAGGTTGGAGAACACGACATCTGACCCTCCCAGCGAGCCCGAATCCGTTGTCGCCACCCAATCGTCGAGCCAGTCTCGACCATAAATTCGACGCACATCGAGTCTCGGATGGCTCTCTGCCAAACCCTTCAGCGATCTCTTGCCCTCCAGAGCCCGCTGCCGCAAGCGCTCGATAGCCCGCGGACCGTAAACGGCACACATGGGCTCCAGCCCCTGTTCGGTAGCCGGCACCACCCAATCTCCCGATTGCCGCGACAGGAAACGCAAGAAGGCCGACGGTACGAGGGGCAGATCACACGCCAAGGCCAAGAGGCGCCGACCCCGTGCGTGCTCGAACGCGCCCAAGAGCCCTGCCGCCGGCCCGGCTCCCGGCCCGTCGGTCACGGAGCGGGCTCCCGGCAACAGCTCGCGCCCACCATCGGCCACCAGCCATTCCACACAGACCTCAGCAATTCGGTCCGCAGCCCATTGGAGCAAACCTCGACCGTCGCCGAACGGCAAGCTGACGAAATTCTTGTCGCGCCCCATGCGCCGAGATCTCCCCCCGGCCAGCACAACACCGACCACCTGCTCAGCAGGCTGCTCTCTCACGAACGTACGACACGGTGGGCGAAGGGCCCCTTGGGGCCCACCGCAAGCTCAAATCGCACGCGATCGCCCGCAACCAAGGGACTGCCGGCGGACGAAACATTAGAGTGGTGGACAAAAATTTCCACGGCCCGCCCACCGCCGGCGGTGAGACGTTCTCCTGGGGCCGACTTTTCGATGAAGCCATAACCCTTAGCTGGGCTGAACCACTTGACGACACCGAACATCGGACAGTCGGGATCGGAGTCGGAGTCAGGATCGGTGAATAGCTGCGGATGAAGATCAGGCGTGGCAGTCACTCTATTCCCCGTTGAGTAGGAAAATCACAGTCGACACCGTCGCGAGGCGACGTAATGCAACAAGGGCAATGCCCGCGCTTTTTCTGCAACGGGCTTTTAATTCCAACAATCCTCTGCGCCGGCGTATTTCACCCACGACTCCTTGCCTGCATGAGAAAAGCCCGCCGTTGGGAACGGCGGGCTTAAGTATGCGGCCGGGTAGTAAACTCCAGCTGCGAAGGTCTGGCGGAAGACCTGATGTTGGAAAGCATTGGTGCCGAAGGTCGGACTCGAACCGACACGGGTTTTACCCCACACGGCCCTCAACCGTGCGCGTCTACCAATTCCGCCACTTCGGCGAGGAGCGAGATTCTATTCAGAAGCCGGTAAGCTTGGCAAGAGAAAGCGCGGGATATTTTTGCTCCCGCGCTTTCATTGCCGTCACCATTGACCTCAATCGCGGTCAGCCGTCCGACTGAGCCGGATCAGCAACGTCGTCGCCAGGCTCATCGGCGGCTGCCGGCGCCTCGGCGTCAGGGGAGTCCCCCTCGGTGTCTCCACCTTCAGCAGGAGCTGCCACGTCCTCGGCTGGAGCTGCAGTCTCGCCGGCAGCTTCTTCGCTGTCGGCGTCGGTCGGCAACGCACCGGCAGCTTCTTCGACGGGCTCTTCAGCCTCGGCCGAAGCCTCAACGGTATCCGGCAATCCGCCGAAGACCTCACTGCTGTCTTCACGTGTTTGCAAAACACCGATGAAGAGCGTGGTGACGATGAAGGCGATGAACGAGCCGACCGTCATCTTGTGCAGCACAGTCGCGGCACCTCGGGCGCCGAAAGCGGTTTGAGTGCCGCCGCCGCCAAAAACGGAAAGATCGGCACCTTTGCCTTGTTGTAGAAGCACCACGGCGATCAAAAAGAAGCAGATCAACACGTGAAGCGTGTAAACCAAGAAAGTCATTTCGGTTTTCCTCCGGAGTCGTCACCCGTGGATCGGGCGACCTGGCGTGGCCCAAGGACAGAAGTTCCCTAGGGCGCGGAGCGGGCGCAAGAGCGCATCATAGCCGAGAATTTTTTTGAGTCAAGGCTTGCACCGCCGACAAGGAAGCCGTCGATGTCGTTTTCGGCATAGAGCTGCTCGACGTTCTCGGGTTTGGCGGAGCCACCGTAGAGAATCCTAACCTCGGACGCCCGCTCTGAGCCGAGCTTCTCGCCCAGCAGCCGACGCAAGAAGGCATGGGCTTCCTGGGCCATCTCCGGGGTCGCGGTCTCGCCGGTGCCGATGGCCCAAACCGGTTCGTAAGCCAGCTCGAATTGAGCAGACGACCCTTCCAAGGCCGCCGAGACTTGTCGCTCCAGCACCTCGAAAGTGCGCCCTTCACTTCGTTCCTCCCGGGTTTCGCCGACACAGATCAAGGGGATCAAACCCGCGTCCTGGGCCGCTTTGACCTTGCGACCGATCCACTCGTTAGACTCTCCGTGGTCCCGGCGTCGCTCGCTGTGGCCACACAAAACCCAAGAACAGCCGGCGTCGGCCAACTGGGCTGCCGACACATCGCCCGTGTGGGCGCCTGAAGCTTCCGGGTGCACATCCTGGCCGCCGAGGGACGCGGTGCCGGCGGCAAGACCTTGCGCCACCGTATCGAGCAAAGGGAACGAGGGAAAAATCAGCACCTCGACCCCGTCGCCTCCCCCCTCGGCCAAAGAGCCGCGAAGCTGCTCGCAAAATGCGGTCGCCTCGGCCCGTTGCAGATTCATTTTCCAATTGGCAGCGAGAATCGGGATTCGGCCCATGATCAGCTCTCCTTTCTCGACAGAGCGACGATGCCCGGCAGTGCCTTACCGGCCAGAAGATCGAGCGACGCCCCGCCGCCGGTGGACACATGACCCAGCTGATCGGCCACCCCGGCCCGCCGCACCGCAGCGACGGTCTCACCGCCTCCGATCACGGTGAATCCCTTGCACTGCCGTAGCCCCTCAGCCACCGCGGAGGTGCCCAAATCGAACGGGGGCTTTTCAAACACTCCGAGCGGGCCGTTCCAGAAGAGGGTTCCCGCATCGGCGCAGGCTTCGACGAAGGCTCGCCGTGTCTGCTCGCCTATGTCCACCGCCAACATGCCGACGGGAATGGAATCCGCGGGCACGGTTTCCACCCGTTTGGGCTCGGCAAAATCGTCGGTCACGACCACGTCCGTCGGTAGCATCACTGTCGTGCTTCCCGCTTCCGCCCGACGCAAGATGTCGGCGGCCAAATCGACCCGCTCCCGTTCCACCAACGAATTTCCCATTTCGTAACCCAGGGCCGCGAGGAAGGTGTTGGCCATTCCGCCGCCGAGCAACAGCACGTCCAGCCGCGGTAGGAGGTTCTCCAAGGTGTCGATCTTGCCCTCGATTTTGGCTCCCCCCAGGATGCCGACGAACGGCCGAGCCGGCTCGCCCAACAGCGATCCCAAGGCCTCCACCTCGCGGGCCAACAACCGTCCTGCCGCTTTCGCCTGGAGGCGCTCCGCCAATCCGACCACCGACGCATGGGCCCGGTGGGCAGTACCGAAAGCATCGAGCACGAACGTATCTGCGAGCGCCGCGAGTCGGTCGGCAAAATCCGGGTCGTTTTGGGTCTCCCCAGCGTGAAAGCGCAAATTCTCCAGCAGCAAAAGCTCACCGTCTTGCAAAGCTGCAACCGCATCCTCGGCCGGCCCACCGACGCAATCGTCGGCGAAAGCCACCGATTTTCCGACCAATCTCGAAAGCTCAGCTGCCACCGGCCTCAAGCTGAATTCCGCCAGGGGTTGGCCCTTGGGTCGCCCGCAATGGGAAGCCAGCACAACCCGTGCCCCCGCCTTCGTCAGCTCGACAAGGGTCGGCAGCGCTTCTTCCAAACGGGTCGCATCGGCAACTTTGCCGTCGGCCAACGGCACATTGAAGTCGACCCTGACCAGCACGCGCTTGCCGGAAATCTGCGAGGGTTCGAGGTCATCGAGGGTCAAGAGACTCATGGGAAGCTTTCTCCTATTTGGGTTACCACGTCCGCTAGGCGCTGGGCGTAACCCCATTCATTGTCATACCAGGCGGGCACGCGGACTAGGGGTGACCCGTCGGCGGCGTCCCCATCGCCCGTCTGTTGAATCAAACCGAGATCTACGATCGCCGAATAAGGCTCGCCGATGTAGTCGCTGGATACTAAGGGCTCGTCGCTGACCGCCAATAGACCTGCCAATCGCCCTTCGGCGGCGGCACGAAAGCTCGCGCGTACAGCTTCCACCGTGACCGGGCCGCGCAACCGCACGACCAAGTCCAACAATGCCACATTGGGGGTCGGCACCCGCACTGCGATCCCTTCTATCCGACCTTTCAGGCCAGGCATCAGCTGTTGGGCCGCCCACGGCGCCGCCGTGTGGGTGGGCACAATATTTACTGCCGCTGCTCTCCCGCGGCGCGGGTCCGGGTGGTCACCGTCGACCAGATTCTGATTGCCGGTATAGCTGTGGACTTCATTCATCAAAGCGTGCTCAATCCCGAATTCACGGTCGAGCACGTCTAACAGCAGCACCAAACAATTGGTGGTGCAGGAAGCGTTGCTGATCACATGGTGTCGATCGGGATCGTAGGCCGGGCCTTCGAGACCGCGACATATCATCAGGTCCGCATCCTCAGAAATCGCGCTGATCAAGACTTTCTGAGGCCCGTTCGGCCTCAAATGTCCGGCCGCACGCACTCGTGATGTGGCTGTGCCCGTGGCATCGACCACCAAACGGGCGCCGGTGCGCTGCCAAGGGATGTCGGTCGGCTCGGCGTGACGGAAAGCCCGAATCGGGCGACCGTCGATTTTCAGAACGTCTCCGTCTGCCTCAACCCGAGGCCCGAATCGACCGTGGATGGAATCACGGGCCAACAGCCGAGCCAAGGTCGAAGGCTCGGCCAAGTCGTTCACCGCCACCAGCTCGAGATCGTGGCGCGAGTGGGCGATGCGGGTCAGCGCACGGCCGATGCGACCGAGGCCGTTGATGGCAAAAGGAATCGGCATGGAAACAACCGTCGTCATCAGGGAGACGCTGTTATCGGGGAGACGCTGTCATCAGGGAGACGTTGTCATCGGAGAGATATTGAAACTCGGCAGCGGCGCCGGTCTAATCGTAATCTAACATTGAAGCCGAAGCCGAGCCATCAAGTCGGCCGTCTCGGAGGCATCGACAAGACCTCGGCAACCCGGCCCGAATCTTGCTTTCAAGAAGAAAGCTAGCAGGCTGTGGCGGAAGTCTCGCGCCGGCGAGAGCAGCGAATTTTTCGTCG
>CBDUGP010000018.1:0-102991 GCA_965366625.1 uncultured bacterium | reverse complement strand
GAAACCCGCGTGCTCTCCTGGAGCGAGGACAACACCGCACGCCTTTGGGATGCGGCCACCGGCGAGCAGCTCGGGCCTCCGCTCACCCACGATGGATCGGTTCAGGGAGCGGTGTTCAACGGCGACGAAACCCGCGTGCTCTCCTGGAGCGAGGACAACACCGCGCGATTTTGGGAGATCGGTACGGATCTTGATTTCCCAGCTGCCTCCTTTTCGCTACAGATCCAAGCTCTAACTGGGACAACACTGGACCTGCACAGCCGGAAGCTCAGCACGATTGACCCGGACAGTTGGCGCTCCATCAGGCAAAAGTGGCAACGCGTCGGCCGTGACCACTACAAAGAATGCCGGTACCCGCGTCAAAATTTGTGGCGGCGATTCAACTTGGAGGAGGCGAATCGGATCCGCGATCTCGAGTAGGACCTTCTTGCCCGTTAATCGCTTAGCGCAACTTCTCGCAAGGATTTGGGCCCTAACCTTCAAAGGAGGATTTTGCTTCCGTTCATGAGGCGCAGCTACGATGTCGTCGGCCGACGACGATAGCTCACCGCAAAGGTCGGCGAGTCCTCCGGACGGTGCGCGCGTTTGTCGTAGATCGTCGTCGTCGCGATGCTCGCATGGCCCAGCCAATCCCGCACCTTCTCCAGGTCCGCTCCACCCTCGATCGCCGACGTCGCCGCCGTGGCCCTCAACGAATGGGGTGAGAACACCGCCGGATCAATACCCGCGCGCTCGGCGTACCGCTTCACCACCTGGTCGTAAACCGAGCCGGGATGCAGCGTGCGGCCGTCGTTGCTCTTCACCCGTTGAAAGAGCGGCGCGTCTCGCTGCTCGCCGTGAACGGCGACCTCGAGGTACTCCCGAATCATCCGGAGCGCTCCGGGCTCGATCGGCAGATAGCGGATCTTGTCGCCTTTGCCGCGCACCTGCAGATGGGGCATGTCTCGGCGCTCCTGCACGTCTCCCACGCGAAGATCACAGACAAGAGCTTGCGCAAGGAATCTCTCTCTTCTGGGTTCGGAAGATAAAACTATCGAAAGCGAACCCTTGCACAGAGCCGGATACCGTGGCCCCGGAGCCTTCCCAGCTCACTCGCCGCTCAAAAATCTCGAAGAGGCGCTTTGCTGCTAAGCTCTCGCATCCATGGCAAATAAGACTTCCAAGCAAGCCCATATCGCGCTGCTGCGCGGCATCAACGTCGGCGGACACAACAAGTTGCCGATGAAAGACCTGAAAGGGATTTTCGAGCAAGCCGGCTGCGCCAATGTGCGCACCTACATCCAAAGTGGCAATGTAGTTTTCGAACCCGCCCAATGCCCGTTGGCGGAGCTGTCGGATCGGATCGGTGAGGGCATCCAAGCCGCTTTCGGTTTCTCAGTGCCTGTTGTGCTCAGGAATGTGGACGAAATAAGGCGGGTGACCCTCAACAACCCGTTTCTCACCGAGGACACGGATCCGAAAGCTCTGAGCGTGGCTTTTCTGAAGCATCTTCCGTCGGCAGAGCAGATTGCCGGGCTGGATCCCGATCGTTCACCGCCGGACGCTTTCTCGGTAGCGGGACAGGAGATCTACCTTCACTACCCCGAGGGCCTTCGGAACAGCAAGTTGACCAACGCCTATTTTGACTCCAAGTTGGGCACGGTCAGCACCGTGCGCAATTGGAGAACGACCCTCAAGCTACTCGAGCTGGCCGAGGCCTGACCCCGATATCTCGGCGGTCAAGGATCAGCACGGTCAAGGATCAGCCGCCGCCTGCTCTTCTAGGAATCCCTGGGGGTTGGATTCGACCTGGGCAGAGGCTGTTTTCATGCTCGCGACCACGTCGACCAAAATGCCCTTGACGTTCTCGTCCTCGAGTTCGCCGGCTTCGACCTCAATATCCTCCGCACACGCCTTCAGCTCATCGGCAAAACGCTCCAATTGATCGTCGCTGGTGAGTTCTTCGTCGAGCGTGCTGTAACCGGAGCAGGTGTCGTTGATGGTGCCCAGAACGGCGTCCATTCTCTCGGTCATCAAGTCGAGCTGAGCTTGTACCTTGGCGTCATCTTCCGGATCGACCTCAACACTCTCAACAGCCTGGCGAACTTTTTCCTCGACGTCCGAGGTCAGCCGGCCGAGGAAGGTCTCCAACTGTGCTCCGCCCCCAATGTTGTCATCGGTAAAAACCATCACCGGTTTGGGTGGCGTCTTCGGCTTCTTGGCCTCTTCTTCTTCCGGCGACGGCGGCGGGGGAGGAGGGGGATTCGTCGCCAGCTCACTGGCGTCCAAATCGACCTCGCTCAGTCGAATCGACGAAAGGCGCCCTTCCGGCGTGGTGAAAACCACTTGACGCCCCTTGACGGTCCAAGCACCTTTGGTTTCGATCTGTTGCCCTTCATGGGTTACCAGGATGTCGGCCGCGCAGAAGGTCGCGCCTCCAACCCCGAGCCATATGATGATCAATAGCCATGGCAGTCTTCGAGTCACGACGACGTCTCCTTAGTTTTCGCTCGGGTCTCGGATCCCGTCATTATAACACCGAGGCTCGATCACTCGGCGGTCTCCTCAGGTACTCCGCTCTTGAGCTTGGCCCACATCAGACCGAGAAAGAATAGACCCAGGAGCAGGTATCGAATCTCCCCCAGCGAAAAAGACTCCATTTCCGGGGCGTGCAGGCTGAAATCGGCCAGGCACACCAGCCCGACGAGCAGGAAGATCGTCAGACAAAAATAGTGACGATGTCTGCGGCTCAAGACTTGCTTCATTTCAACTCCTTAGCTCGATGCTTATTGTCCGCGAGGATCTGGGTCACCATCAGCCGCCATAGACGACCCTCTCGCTGCGCAACAATCGGGTCAGGACGACGAATAATCCGGTCGCCGCGACGGTGGTCACGGCCGCCGCGATCACGAAGCCCACGGCGGACATTCCCTCCCCGCGCATGATCGAGGTCATCAGCTGTTGTTGACCCATGATCGGCACCCAATACATCCAGGCCGCGGTTTTCACCTCGCGGAACATGGTGAACATCACCGGCAAGGCGGGCAGCAAGGTGAGCATGCCCAAATAGGTTTGGGCTTCCTTGAAGGTTTTAGCGAAGAGGGAGACCAACATCTGGGCTGACGACGCCAAGAACGCCATGGGTATCAGGGACGCGAAAATGGCCAGTTGCATGCTCGGGGTGAGCTTGGGATCCACCCCGAGGGCTTCCAAGGAGATCAGCTCGAGGGTGACCGCGGTGCTCACCACCGCCAGCAACGAAGCCAGGGTGGCGTAGAGGGCCACCGTGATCCACTTGCCACCCATGATCGCAAAGGACGACACGGGATGCACCAGCAGGGGCTCTAAGGAGCTGCGCTCCCGTTCACCCGCGGTGGTATCGATCGCCACTCCTGCGCCGCCGAAGAAGGCCGCCATCAACATCAAGAGCTGGAGGGTGGCGAGGATCTGACCGGCGCGCGAGCTGCGGGTCGAGAAGTCGCGCACCTCTATGCGGAGCGGGGTGGTCGACGCCGGATTCACGCCCCTCAGCATCAGTCGGTAGCGGCCGATGTTGTCGTTGTATCTCTCGATCAGGCGCGAGACCCTGCGCAGGGCGTTATCGGATTTATCCAACGACTCGTCGGCGAAGATCTCGACGGTGATGGGTTCGAAATCGGCGAATTTCTCGCTGTAGTCCTCCGGCACCGAGAGGATCACGTTGATGTTTTTGCCTTGAATCTCGGTTTTGGGATCCCCTTCGAAATCTTCGAGGGCAATGCCGTTATTTTCCAAATAGGCCATCAGGTCCGGAGCGTTTTGGCGCCCCATGACCCCCAGGGCCAGATCCTCGGCCTGGCGCCGGGTTTCGGCCGCGGAGCTGAGCATGAGCATCATGAACACCGGCCCGAGGATGGCCGGCAACATGGCCACCATCAAGGCCCGACGATCCCGGATGCTGTCTACCAGCTCCTTCTTCAACACAGCTTTGAATCGGTTCATCGCGCCCTCTCCTCCTGCAACTCGACTTCCGAACGGATCAAGGCGACGAAAGCGTCTTCCAAATTGGCCTCACCGGCCTGCTCGCACAGCTCCGACGGATCACCGTCGGCCACCACCTTGCCGTTGGCCATGATGTAGATGTGGTCGCAGAGCACTGAGACTTCCTGCATGACGTGGCTCGAAAAAAGCACGCATTGACCTTCGTCTCGCAGCCGGCTCAGCAGGTCGCGCAGCAAGCGGATGCTCATCACGTCCAAACCGTTGGTGGGCTCGTCGAGGATTAGATTTTGCGGATGATGGATCAACGCCCGGGAAAGGGCGACCTTCATCTGTTGACCGTGGGAGAACCCTTTGCATCGACGATCCAAAAGGTCGTCCATGGCGAAGTAGCCCTGAGTCCGTTTGATCGCTTCTTCGAGCCGGTCGCCTTCCATGCCGTGCATTTCGCCGTAAAAGCGCAGGTGCTCGCGGGTGGTCAGGCGATCGTAGAGCCCGATGGTGTCCGGAAAGATACCCATGCGCTCGACCGCTTTCACCAGGTCGGTGTGCACGTTGACATCGTCCACCAGAATCGAACCGGCGTCGGGTTGTTGCAATCCGTACAACATGCGCAGGGTGGTGGTTTTGCCGGCGCCGTTGGGGCCCAGCAGCCCGGTGATTTGTCCGTTTTCCGCTCTCAACGAGAGGTTGTCGACCGCGACGACGTCGCCGAAGCGTTTGGAAAGGCCGTTGAGTTCGATCATCTCGAAGCCTCCTCATTCACTTGAGTTGCGTCGGGTTGAGTTGTTGCGTCGGGCTGAGGTTCTTCGTCGGGTGGTTCTTCCGTCGGCGCGCTCGGCCCTGGCGACGGTCCGCTCAGGTCGACGAAAAACGACGGCCGGCGAATGTCTTGTAGACACTCACCGTCGATCTCTTCCAAGGACCCTTGCTCGATGAAATCTCGCATCAGCTCCGAAGCACAGCCCTCAGGGCCGACGTTATGACCCGTGGCCGGGGCCACGAAATGTTTGGAATTCGGCAGATGCTCGGTCATGCGCTCGCCCCAGCGGGGCGGGGTGATGGGGTCCAAATCTCCCGACAGGATCAGAGCCGGAGCATCGACCCGAATCTCCTGTTGATAAATGGCCGGTATCGGGGCTTTGGGCCAAACCTCGCAGGCGGTCTGCAGATTTTCAAGGAATTGATAGCCCAACAGACGAGCTGTTTCCTGACGGTCGAGATCCTCGGCCGTGAAACGAGCCAGCTCCTCGGAGCAAAAAATCGTCAGGGTGGCACCCAGGGTCATGGAGTCGGCGGTGGCTCCGGTGACGAAGCCGCCCACCCCCATCAACGGCCGGAAGTCGCCGGCTGCCGCCCGATGGATGATGATCGGCGCCAAACGGCTGAGTTCCGGCGAATAGAGGATCGAGCGCAACATGTCGCCGAACGCGTCGCGATTCAAGAGCAGGGTCAGCGGCTCCCCGGTGGAGGGGTCCGGTAGGGAGATTTCCAAACCGTCCCCCAACCGTTCCGCCACTCGCTCAAAGTCCTGCCGGAGCTCCGGGAACGCTTTGGAACAATCCGCATCGGCTCGACAATCGTCGAATAGCGCCACCATCGCCCGCTCGGCATCTTCCGCCGCATGGGAGGGGGCGGCGTTTTCGAGCGGCAGGCTGCCGTCCAAGATCAGAGTCCGGACGTGCTCCGGAAATTGGTGGGCATAAAGCAACGCGGATCGAGTGCCCCACGAAACCCCGTAGAGATTGACCTTCTCATAACCCAGGCCTTTGAGGATTTGATGGGCGTCCTGATTGGCCAGGTCTTGGGTGTAGAGGGTGACGTCCGCTTCGAGTTCTTGCAAACACTTACTCACCATTTCGCGGGATAGTTCGCGGCGCTGTTCGGCATTGAGCATCAGGCCTTCTTCTTCGGGCATGTCACATTTCAGCGGCGCGGAGGATCCCATGCCCCGCTGATCGATCAGCACCAGGTCGCGACGCTCATTGACCTCGGAAAAAATCGCCCGTACGAAGGGCGCGACCTCAAGGGCGGCTTGGCCCGGCCCGCCGGCGAAAAAAACCAGCGGATCCGGCTCCGACGCCTCGTCGATGGCCGGCAAAACCGCGAATTGGATCTCGATTTGCCGTCCTTCCGCGCTCGCACGGTTCTCGTAAACGGTGAGGCTGCCACACTCCACCTCCTGGCGATAACCCGAAAGGTGACACGACTCCAATGAAAGACCGGGCCCCGCTTTGCCGACCTCCTGGGCGGAAATCGGCGGCTGAGCCCATAGCGCAAGAACTACCGCGAGCATCGCGGAGGTGGATTGTTTTCTATTCATAATTCCTTCTCGAACCAGAAATCCGCGTAAGGATCGTCGTTGAAAGCACTGACTTCTTGATATCCGCATCGGCGGTAAAGATGTTGAGCGGCTTTGAGATTGCGATTGGTTTCTAAGCGCAGCTTGCGTAAGCCGAGCTCGAGGGCGTGTTTTTCAAGGCTTTCGAGCAGGCGACGGCCGAGACCGAGACCCCGGGCCGAGGAATCGACCCACATTCTTTTCACCGATCCGACCTCGGATTCGATCCGTTTGACCACCCCGCAGCCGATCGGCCGACCGTCGAGGCGAGCGAGCAGAAAAACTCCGTGGGGCGGCGTGGTTTCCTCGGGGTTCGCGGTGATCGTTTGCTTCAGATCAAACCCCTGGTCGAAGCTCCGGTCGAGCTCCGCATAATATTGAGCCAAACAATATTCGGCATCTTTGCTGCGCGGGTCCTCGGGCGCAACCACCGTGGCGCTGAGGTCCAACAACCGCTCCACGTCGGCCATGGCGTCAACCAACTGGCGGCGTTGCTTTTTGCTGAGGGGTTCGAGCAGGGCGACGGCGAATTCCTCACCGCGCCGATCGAGTTCAGCGAGCTCCCGCAAACCCAAGACGGTCAAATGAACTCGCCGAATGCGACGATCCTTTTCGCCCGGCAGCACCTCTATCAAATCCTGACGCTCCAGGGACCGCAACAAGCGGCTCAAATAACCGGAATCGAAACCCAGGTTGGACCGAAGCTCCCGAACCTCGCGACCGTCCCGGCTGATCTCGAAAATCAGGCGAGCCTCGGCGAGTGGCCGATCCCGGCCAAGAAATCTGTCGGTAAACACCCCGACTCGACGGGTCACGGAGCGGCTGAAGCTCCTCACGGTGGAAATCTCGTCGCTCTCCATTCCCTGACTTTAGTCAGATAACTGGACCCCGTCAATATATTCTCTGACTTTAGTCAGACACATCCGGGCCAATCGAAATCGAACCCTTGATCCCGCAACCCAACACATACGAACACGGACCCGGGAAATTCGAAGATAAAGCACCCATCAAAAAACCCGCCGCCCGGAACCGGACGGCGGGTCGTAGCTTCTCGGTCTGCCGATTAGCGTTCGAGTTCAGCCCGATCGGCGGCTGCGATCCGAACCTCTTCCCGGAGGGATGCCAGCTCCAAGGTTTGGACTTTGGCATGGTCCCCCGGGGCTAGCCGACCCACGAGACCACCTTCCACCTGGTAGCGACCGGCGGGGTTGACCGTGCGATAGAGCTGCCGGTCGGCGGCATGCACCTTGTCGCCCGAGATGTCCACCAAGAAGAGCACCATCTCGTCACCCAATTGGTAGAGCGGATCTTCCGACAGCTCCAAACGGGCAATTTTGCCATCACGGGTTTGCAAGTCGGCTCCGGTCTGCATCACCCACAGACGGTCGCCCACCTTGGCGTCACCGTTCAGGACCTCGAGCACCTCCACCTCGGTATCGGTGAAGGCGAAAGTGCCCTGTCCGTCGATGCGGCTCACACCGGCGGGCATGGGATGCCACAGGTGGCGCGGTTCGGCTCGGTCCAGCGATTGAACCCGCACCACGAGATCCGCTTCGAGGACCTGCTCGGACACGGATTCCGCGCTCGACACCCAAGAGGCATGGGCTCCGACGGCATCCGCATCGAGAGTCACATTTTCTACGCTCGAGGGAATCACACTGGAGGAAACCCAAGCGCCGACCGCGAGGGAGGCTAAGAACGTTCCGGCAGCCAGGCCGACGAAACTTTTTGAAGTGTTGTGAATCATCTGCATCACCTTTCTAGAAATATTTTAAGAATCGGTTTCGGGGGCCAAGGTCAATAGCGGGCGTTGACGTCGCTGCGATCCCCGGAATTCGGGCTGGTCACACCGGTGCTCGAAATGTAGGTGTACATCACGCTGGAGGTGGTGTTGTTGTGGGCCAACGACACGCAATGACCGGCTTCATGGGTCGAAACCGCCCGCCGGAAGGTGTAGCTATAACCGTCTTGGTAAGTCCGATTCTCATAAGCGATGCAATAGTCGTAAGTGCCGTTCAACGCGCTCGAATTGTTGCAAGCACCGTTAGTGGCACAGATATAGGCCAAGCCCGCCCAACCGGTGGAGCCGAAGGTGCTCACATATTGGGCAATGTCCCAATTCCCGCTGCTGGTTTGGGAAAAGGATAAGTCCGTGGTGCTCGTCCAGGTGCTCATGCCGGCCGCCACTGGCGAGGTATAGCTCCCGTTATAGGAGGTGGTTCCAAAGAACTGCCAGCTCAAGTAGCGGCTGGGAAACTTTCCGCTGCCGAGGTAACCCGCAAAAGCGGCGCCGGCCGAGAGACCCAAGAGGACCAAAACGAAGAGGGTAAGCACCCGCTTCGGGGTGGACAACCGCTTCGGGGTGAACAAGGTTGTGCTTGCTTGCATTTAAGACTCCTCACTTAAACGACTGTAGATCCATCAATACACACGGCCGACTAATAGCGGCCTATTCACACACCGAGCCGCCGCTGTTGGCTGCGGCAACCCCGGCAGGGCCAAGACGCGTTTTCCAAACGCACCTCGACCGGCGGAAGAGCAGACCGGCTCAACCCGGCGCCGGGAAGCGCCCGGACAAACCCAACCCACCCATCCAAGGATGTTCCTCCTCTGGACGTTCAACGAGTGGACATTCAACGAGTGGACCTTCAACGTGCGAATATCTCGGATATTCCACAGCTAAAAACACATTGTCGGAACTGTGATCAACCCACTGCTTAGCAAGGTGCGTGCCGGCTCTTGGAACCCGGTACGATTTTTTCGATAAACATCTTTTACTTACTACAAATAAAAGACTTGCGAGTCGTCCACGCGAAGTTCTCTAAGCGTGTTCACCCGTTCGCGATGGCATCCAGATGGCTTGCGACGGTCGGCTTCTCAAGTTTGAGACCGGCCGGTTCTCAAACTTGATAAAAAATGATAAATCAACGATATTTCCGACAAAATCTGTATAGACAGGACTACACAGGAGTCATGCCGGTCGCTGAATAGCGCCGAGGGCGACCGGCAAAGAGGCGGTTCATTCGATCAGGTAATTGAAGTGCGCCTACTCTGGGCTCAGCGGAAGGGTCGCGGGTTGATGAGTCACCCGGCGGATTTCCGGCTCGGGAGCTCGCTTCAGCTGTCGGTTGCGGCCGGAGGCTGGGTTTCCACCTGTGGCGCCGACGCTTCTGGCTCGTCTGGCTTGCGGCGTAAAAAAACCGTGCCGGAGTGGACCTGCTCTCCACGACGCCAGGTCAGGTGCACGGAGTCGCCCCACTGCTTTTCACCCATCACGCGACGGAGGGTCGTTACGCCGTCGACTTTTTGGCCGTCGATGGTCAAGATAACGTCGCCGGGCTCTAATTTCAGGCTCACGGACGGGCTGTCGTCGTCGACGAAGAGCACGGATCGGGAGCCGCCGTCCGCGGCGCGGGTGGAAATGCCGAGGGAGGGGAAGCGCGGCCACTGCTCTTCGGCCACGCCCCAGATGAAGTCGGCGTAGGAGGCGGTCACGCTTTCCACCGGCTCGCCGTCGATGGAGACGGGCACTGGGATCAAGGTCGAGATTTTGCCGTCGAGCCAGGGCTGCGCTTGGCGCTCGACGCCGTATCCGTAGGCCACGTGGCCGGAGCCCACCAACACGACGACGATGGCTTCCGGATCCTGCTCGAGAGCCTGGACTGCCGACCACGCCATGGACGCGTCCCACGCGCTTTGGGCGCGCAGGAAACCTTCGAGGACCTCGCCTTCCATGCTGTGCATGCCGCTGTCGTCGTCGAAGTAGGAGAGGAATAGGCGTCGGTAAGATTCGTCCGCCGGTTGGATCTCCGGCGGCAGGCGTTTTCGAAAATCTTCATCCAGGCTTTCGAAACCTTCTTTGCGCACCTGAGAGACCAGCTCCCGCGGCACATTCAAACCGCGCACCGACATGCCGCCGCGCCGCGCCAGCTGAAAGATCGGCCGATAATATTCCCACGGATAGCCCCAATGCAGATACCACTGGGCTTGCTCTAGGAAGGCTTCTTCCGACAATTTGCCGGCTACCCAACGATCTAGCTCCGCCTGTTGGTCCGTGGGCATCATTTCGAGACCGACCACCACCTTGCGACCGGCCTCGTGCAGCGCGCGCAGCACCACCCCCTGGACGCGATGGAATTCTTCGCTAGTGTGGGATTCGCCCACCAAGAGCAGGCGCGTCTCTTTTAGGCGAGAGGCGAGTTCGGCAACCGTCAACAACGAGCCGTCGTGGCTGTCGGTGATGGCGTCGAGCACTACCGGGCTTTGGCGTTGCCGACGGCTTTCGTCACCGATCGGCAATTGGCTCGGACGATCATCGGCGGCGGTCGAGCCGGCTATCGTCAAGGCGATGCCGAACCAACACCCAATCCAACCGATCTTCGAGGCGTTACCCATGTTGCCGATCAGGCTTGGAAGCGGTGGGAAAGATGGAACCACGCCTGGCGACGCCACCAACTCCAATCGTGGCTGACGTCATGGCCCCAGATGTCGCGCCGGCAGGGAATGCCCTTATGTTCGAGAATACCGGCCAAAGCCTGGGTTTCCTCAATGCATCCTTCCTCCCAAGCCCCCTGACCACAGACCAACGAGAGATGGGTATTTTTCTTCACCTTCTCCAATTCGTCGCCTTCGAGCCGCGGCACGTAGGACATGGGGTCGTTGAAGTAGATGTCGCTGTTGGTATAACCCTTGGTGAAGTTGGTCGCTTCGTAGCGGCCGGAAAGGCAGAGGGCGTAAGAGAAGATCTCGGAATGCTTGAGTGCAAAGTTGGCGGCGTAGAAGGCACCCAAGCTGGCGCCGGATACGGCCATGCGGATGTCGTCGCTATTGCAATCCTTGCGGATCGCCGGGACCAAGTCTTCGAGAATGAAACGCTCGTAAGCCAGATGAGATTTGACGCGGATCGCAGGATGCTCGTCCTTATTGGTCCACGCTTGGGAGACGTTGGATTCGGGGCAATACAATTTCAACTTGCCGCCGTAGATCAGCGGTGCCAGGGTGTCCACCATGCCCTGGGCGTCCCATTCGTGGGCGAAACCGGCGGCGGAGGGAAAAACCACCAGGGGCGCACCCCAATGACCGAAACACCAAACGTTCATTCGTCGGCCCATGGCCTGGCTATGGATAAGCTCGTGTCGACGTCGCATGATTTGCTCTAGGTAGGTTGTGGGGGAGCGCTTCGCTCCGCAGGGAGCATTAAGCCCGGCATTCGTCGCGGGCTGCCGGAGAATCCGGGTTGGGGCGGGAGAGGGTATCGGGCGTCGGCCCGAGCCGCTAATCCTAGCTAGCCTGCTCAGGCTCCGCAATGCTGAATGCGGAAAATCCGCCTACATGCTCGACCGGGGCGGACGTCACGGGTGCCTCAGAGTTCCTCTCCGACAACTTCATACTGGTCGGGCCTGGTAAACTATCGCCTCAGCCCCGAACCCGCCATGCCCGGAGGTCTTCATGCTCAAATCTCGTTTCAAGGGTCGCCTATCAAAGCTCGCCGTCCTGTCCGTCGCCGTGACCGGACTTTGCCTCACCACCGGTTGTGCCACCAACCCGGCCACCGGCCGTTCCCAACTCAGCCTTTACAACGAAGCCCAAGAAGTCGAAATCGGTCGGTCTGCCGACCCGGAGATCGTGCAGCAATACGGCCTCTACGACGACCCCGAGCTAGCGTCCTATGTCGAGCGCGTGGGAGCGGACCTGGCGGCAAAATCGGAGCGGCCTGATCTGGATTGGCATTTCCGGGTCTTGGACGATCCGGTGATCAACGCTTTTGCTCTGCCCGGGGGTTATGTCTATGTGACCCGCGGAATCCTGGGCCACATGGGCTCAGAGGCCGAGCTTGCCGCGGTGCTCGGACACGAAATTGGCCACGTGACCGCCCGCCACGGGGTCAACCGCATGAGCAAGGCCCAGCTGGCCGGGGTCGGCTTGGGTTTGGGGTCGATCCTCGCCCCGGAGCTGGCCCGATCCGTGGGCGGTTTGGCCCAACAGGGCATGCAGCTCCTGTTCTTGAAATACAGCCGCGACGATGAGAGCCAAGCGGACTCCTTGGGATTTCGGTATGTCGACCGGGTCGGTTATACGCCGGAAGGATTCGTCGACATGTTTTCGATGCTCTCCGCTTCGAGCCGGGGATCCGAAGGCAGCCGCTTGCCGGGTTATCTGCTCACCCATCCAGAACCTGAGCAACGCTTAATCGCCGCCCGCTCTCGTCTAGCCGGCTTGCCCCCGGAAGTCTTGCAAAGACCGTGGAAGAGGGACCCCTTCATGGATCGCCTCGACGGTTTGCCCTTCGGACCCGACCCGGGCGAGGGATTCTTCGTCGAAAACGCCTTTGTCCATCCAGGGCTCGGATTGCGCATTGAACTCCCGGACGGTTGGACGGGCCACAATCAGAAAAGTGCGGTGGTCGCGGTGAACCCCGAAAACGACGCCCTCTTCCAACTCAGCCCCGCCGGCGAAAGCTCCGTGGACGAAGCGGCCAGGGCGTTCTATGGCAACCAATCGATTTCCGTGCGCAGCGCATGGCAAGACGAGGACCCGAATATTCCCCTCCGAGCCACCCAGGTTTTTTCGGCCGACTCGGGCAAGATCCTCGGCGCGGCGGGATTCGTTGAAATTGGCAGCGGGGTGTTGAGGCTCGTAGCGATTTCGAAGGCAGATAGTTGGTCGCGCAACGAAGATCTGCTCGAACGGACCCTGCGCAGCGTGTCGAAGCTCGACGACCGTCGCTATCAGAATTTAAAAAGAATGAAGATCAGCTTGGTGCGGGTGCCAAAGGACATGTCGATCGAGGAATTTGATCGGCAATATCCGTCTTCCATCGACCTTGAGCGGCTGGCCCTGCTGAATCACGTCGAACCCGGAGGAATGTTGAAGGCCGGAACCCGAGCGAAGAGAGTGACCGGATTCGATCCAGGCCCGCAAACGGGGGTCAAACTTCCACGCAACCCTTGAGCTAAGCGCTCAGCCGGCCTTGCGCAGGACCTCTTCGACCACTTCACGGTAGGCCATGCCGTCCTCGCCGACTACGACGAAGTAGCGAAGGCCGCTTTCGGCATCCTCGACTTGGAATCGGTAAACGATGTCCATGGAAATCTCCGCTTGGGGGATTTTAGTTGGCTCTTGCATCACGGCTTTCTCCTAACAAATACAGTATCTCTGGCCCATCTTTCGCCTCGCATTACGGGAATCCAACTAATTCCCTTCACGACCTCAATTTCGGTCCGCCGCGGACCCCCCGAATTTCGAACGGGTTTCAAGAGAAACGGGTGGTTTAAGAGAAACGGGTGGATCAAGAGAAAGCGAGTGGTTCAAGAAAAATGCCCAGATCTCGATTGGGAGCGAACCCTCCCCAGGCTTTCATCGTATAACCCACACGAGTTGACAAAAAGGTTGTCAGAAGCTTGTGCCACGGACTTTTAGGACTGCCCCAATGAAAGATTCCCAAAAGCTGGATCCTCGCAAGAATATTTTTGGACCGATCGTTCTTGCATCAGCGCTATGCTTCCTTCTGAGCGTATTGCCGGCCGGCGTTCTCTTGGCCGAAAATTCAACCGGCACCAACCAGGCAGGCTCTACTGAACGGCCGCCTACCACCGAGCGCGACGTGAAATTTTACGGCCCGCTTCGGGTCAGGGACCTCATGCCCTTAACCCTACCGTTCCTGGACTTTGTGCCTTCTCACGCGGTCGAGGGCAGCGCTGGGGTGCTCTTCTTCGAATTTCACCACTCCCACGCCAACACCTTCATCATGAGCAGCAATGTGCGCGAGTATTTGGAAAACCGAGGCACGGAGCGGCAGCGTCTTTCCGATGAGGATTTTGCCGCGATTCGCGCCATGGATGGTGACGCCTTTTATTTCGACGGCGCGGCGGGTTACGCAAATCTAACCCTTCACTATTCTTTTTCCCGGGACTGGAACGCCTATCTCAAGCTGCCGTTTATCTATTACTCCGGCGGCCTGCTCGACTCCGGCATTGAGAGTTTTCACGAAACCTTTGGTTTCTCCGACGCCGGACGCCCGTTCGCACCTCAAGATATTAGCCAGGCGCTGATCAAAATCGGTGACGAGGTGCTCGAAATACCAGACCCGGGCTCCAATAAAGGGTTCGCCGATCCCGTGCTCGCGTTGTCCAAGGCCTTCCGGCGCGGCAAGTCGACCATCGTGGTGGAAGGTGCCGTCAAAATCGCGGTGGCCGACACGGACGACTTTCTTTCCAGCGGCTCCAACGACTATGGGGTTCAGATTTCGTTTCACAAACAATGGGAAAAACGGGCCCTTTATTTGGCGGCGAGTTACGTCCGCCTCGGCACGTCGGGCGACATTCCGGACTTCGGACTAGAAGACGTGCAAAAGGTGAGCGGCTCTTATGAGCGTCTTTTCGGACGGCGCATGTCGTTTGTGTTGCAAGGCTCATTGAGCCCTTCACCTTTTCAGAACACCGACTCGGAACTCGAGGAAGCCAAGCTTCAGCTGTCCATCGGCTTGCGCTACGCCTTCCAACGCACCGGAGCGTTCGAATTCGGAATCACGGAAAACGTCTCCAATTTCGATTCCACACCGGATGTCGGCCTGCATTTTGGATTCGGCCTGCCGATCACTCGAATCGGCGGCAGGAGCTGAATAGCCCAACCAGCGGACGGACGATCCCTCCGGCGAGCCTGTCCGCCGACGTGCCGGTTCGAGTCGCGATAAGATACGGCGGGCTGCCTGCAACATCCCTGGCAGCCCACCATTTTTATGATGCCGACTCTCCCCCGTTTGAAAAAGCTCTTCGTCTACCCTCGAAGCTCCGCGACCTTGCTTTTCCTATCCTTGGCCTTGCTGTGCCTGCTGCCCACGGCGGCCGTCGGAGCACCGGCCGGCGAATCGCCGGATCGCCGGCCGCCGAGCCCGGTGGTAATCGCCGTGGATACCAGCCGCTCGTTGAGCGCTTCCGCCCTGGGTGAAACCGTGGATCGTCTGAGGCTGACGCTGGAAGCCTTGGACAAGGACACTCCCACGGCGCTGCTCGCCTTCGACGATCAGCCCCGATGGTTGGTTCGCCTCGGCGCTTCGCCGAGGGAAGTGGCGGACAAGCTCCAAGAATTGCAGCTGCAGGGCAACTACACCCTTCTCAATGACGCCCTCTTCGTCGCCACCCGGGAGCTGCAAGACGGAGGGGTCTTGCTCTTGGTGACCGACGGCCGGGACGAGAATTCGGCCGTGGTGGTGGACGACATCGCGCGGCGCTGTGAGGCCCAGGACGTTCGAATCCTCTCTTTGGGCAGTGGCACGAGTGTTGAGGAAAAGGCGCTTCGGCGCCTGGCCATGATCAGCAATGGCGCCTACCTGGGTCCGGTCGCTGAGGTCGACGCCTCCGAGGTGGTCTCGGGGGTCAAAACAGCTCAAAAAGAAGTCGCCCAGGCAGCCGCAAGAACATCACCCAATACCCGCTCGACGGCTCCGTCACCGAGCCAAACGGCCGGTGATGGCGGCAAGGCAGAGCCCGCCAAAGCGGCCGAGCCCCAAAGCGCGGATTCGGGATCGGCGTCGGGATCGGCCGAGGCCGCCACCAGCGCCACACCTTGGTGGCAAAGCCCGGCGGTGTGGGGATTGGTGGGGTTGGTGCTCGTTCTGCTCCTGGCTTTGGCGCGACGCAAACGGCCTTCGAACTCGGAAGACTTGGACGACTCGGATATGGAAGCCGCCGAAGCCCAGGCCTCGGATGAGGCAGAAGCGGGTCTGATTCGCCTCGAACTGGCTCAGGCGGAGATTGCGGTGGAGGAAGAAGCCCCGGAGGTCACCGTGGACACCGCGGTCTTTCAGCGCATGACCCTGGACGAGCGCCTGGACCGCACCCGAGTCCTTTCCAACCACAGCGTTTTGGTGATGAAGAAGTTGGGGGAGCGCCCGCGGACCTTCATGCTCGACCGACTGAAGGCCTTCGGCGTCGGCCGGGATCGGCTAAAAAACACCCTGCCGGTGCCCGATCCCGCCCTTTCCTCCCAGCACTTCAAGATTGTGCCGAAGGACGACACCTACTACTTCGTCGACCTGGAATCCACCAACGGTAGCTACGTCAACGGTCGCCGGGTGGGCGCCAAACGCATGCGTCACGGGGATACGATCCGAGCAGGTCAAGTGGAGTTCGAATACCAGAATTACTCCAATATCTGAGCATCGCCACCGATTTCGAGCCGGTGTCCCGCGGAATAGGCGACGAATTCCGGCGCATACATGGATTGTAGGGTGCTCGGACCGACCCGGAAAGTGCCGGCGGTGGCAGCTCGCAGGCGATAGCTCAAGCTGAACTCACCCGCGGGCAGGGCCTCGAAGAAGAAATTCGTGCCACTGTCACGAATCTCCCGATAGTGGCCAATCCCGAATTCCCACCGATAATCGGACGTCACGTCCTCGGGCTCGAATCCAGCCCCCCGCGGATCCCGCAGGTGAACAAATTCCGCCGCGTGAAGGGCTTTGACGGTCAGTTTGACCTCGACCTGATCCCCCACTTCCAGTGGCGCGCCTTCTTCGAGGGGCTCTAGGGTCCACTGCTCGCCAACCAAGGATCGACGGAAAAACCGACGCTCGACCCTCAGCAGATCGCCGTCTCCTTGTTCCGGCAGGCGATCGGTGGCGAAATGCCAGGTGGCCGACGCGAAGAGGGTGCCGGGCGTGGTTTTTTCAACCACGATTTTCGACATTTCCTTTTTCACCTCGGGGCCCGGCACCACCACCTGGTTGCCCGCTCCGGTGTAGCTATCGGGTTTGAATTCGAAGTGTCTCTCGATTCGGCCCAGCCGCACCGTGGCGTCTTCCTCAACTCCCAACGCGCCTTCCGCTTCGAGATATTTGACCAAGGCGTAAACCGCCTCGGCTGTGGCGCGAGTGGACTTCCAATGGCCCAGCTTTTTATCGAGCATCAACCACTGCACCAATCCTGCCCGGCGCGGATCGTCGGGGGACAGCTCGGTCAACACCCGCAGGGCGAAGGCGTGGCTTTCCACGGTGTCGTTGTACCAAATCCAGGCACGGTCTTCCGGCGCCCAATAGGTTCCCAGCCGCTCGTCCGTTCGGGCCGAATCCATGACGCTATCCCAAACCAAGCGGGCATCGTCGGCGCGATCACGGCTCAGCAGAACCAACGCCAAATAACCTTTGAGTCGCGGGGATTGCTGCTTCCAATGCTTCCACGCATGCCTGATCATCAGATCGATATCGTCTTCGCTGAACACGTTGCCGGTCCACGAAGCATCGGGATAGCGGGTCAGCACCCAGGCCAGATACGTCGCCGACTCAGGACAACAAAAAACGTCTTCCGTGAGCTTGGACTTCTGGGTTCGCTGCCACCAATCCGCCAGCCAGCTCCAAGCCTGGGTCACCAAGGCCTGGGGCACCTCGACCCGATATTCGATCGCCCGCGACAGACCTTCGAGCACGTAAAGGGTGGTGAATGCTGACGGCGGCCCCCCGGACCACCACGGAAAGGCACCGGACGGCAGCTGGAATTGCTCCAGCTTCGCCAAAGACAGCCTTCGATGCTCTTCGGCAATCTTTGGATCCAGAACCTTGAGCAGCTCATGGTCGGAGTCCGATTGTCCTCCCCGGGATACCGCCAACCAAGGGGATTCCTCCAACAACATCTTGCGATTGGCGTCGTCGTTTCGCCAGGGTTCGAGCTGGGTATCCCGATCTTCAGCCAGCTGGGCAGCCATCTTGCCCACCGCTGGATAACTCTCGAAGAGGCTGGTGAGGATGCCGGTGGAAACGAATCGATTGAGGGTTTGCTCGGTGCATTCGTAGGGGTAGTCGATCAAATAGGGCAAGCTCGACAGGGCGGCATAGAAGAGCTGGGCATCGAGGGTCACCACCAACGACTCGTGGTCGAGGCTCGGATCGTCATCGGCAGCCAAATCCTCAAAGGTCAAGACCCGCTCACCGGGACCGTCGAGGGCGGCGAAGCGGCTCTGGGCCAAATACAGGCGGCTGGGCAAAACCGGCAGGGGGCGAAGCTCACCGTCGGTATGGTCCGCCGCCTTGCCCCGCGCCCGGATGGCCACCAAACCCGGATCCTGGGGCGCGACCACCGGAAAGCTGAGGGTGGTGCTCGCCCCGGGCTCGACGCTGAATTGCACATCCCGCGCTTGATCCTGTTTCAAGCCGAAGCGGGCGGAGAGATCTTCTTGGGTTTCGGGATCCACGATCTCAAAGTCCAGGCTGCCGGCCAGCGGCTCATCGCCCGAGTTGCTGACCACCACCCGCAGCTCCGCCCGATCCCCTTCGCGGAAGAAACGGGGCAGATAGGGACGAACCAGAAGATCCTTGACGGTCCTCACGGTTTCGCGCAGGGAAGCAAATCGTAGACTGCGGCTGAAGGCGTGAATCCAAAGGTCCCATTCGGTCACGGAATCGGGAGCGGTGAGTTCAAAGGAAACACCACCGTCGTCGTCGAGCAAGAGGTGAGGGTGCCAGAACGCGGTTTCGGAGAAGTTTTCTCGCAGCTCAGGCAGGCCGGCTCCTTCGTTCCCGTTGTCGTCCGCGCCCCCGGATCCGGCGGATTGCTCGCCCTCCATGCTCACCACTTGCTCGGCCATTGCAGGTGCGGGATTGGGCGCCGGCGCGGCTTTCGACTGCCTTGCCATGGCTCTTGGAGCCGATGGAGCCGCGTCCATGGCCATCATGGCGACTTCAGGACGGAAGCGCATGTGGCCTCGCCCGCCAGGACCGCCGATCGCGTATCCATCATAAAATTTCAGGCTATCGCCACGATGCCCCGCCACGGCCCGACGTTGGTACCAATTGTCTTCGTGATGCCAAACGGTGGGCGCCTGTTGAAGGTTGTCGTTCAGCTGGACCGTCGCCGGTAGGCCCGGCAATAGGCCCTGTGGATTCGGCGGCCTATGCTCGTTAAACAGCTCCAAGCTCTTGTCGTACATATAGGCCAGCAACTCGGCCGTATCCTCGGCCAGGGCATGGCCCGAAGCCGACTTCAGCTTGACCCGCCAGGTCTCGTGATCGCCGGGTCGCAGGACATTTCGGAAGGTCTCTAGCTCGAGGAGCAATTTTCGGTTGCTCCACGGCACATCGACCGTCTCGGACCCAACGATCGATTGGTGGTCCCGCACCAGGGCCAGATCGACGGAAAGGCCTCCCCGATCCTCTGAGGCGATGGGCACCTCGACCACCCGAGGCCGCCCCCCGCTGATCCAACTTTGGCGCTCGACCTCTTTGCCGTGACGATAAAAGCGAAGATCCAAGTGCTGGCCTTTTAAACCGCTGTGCACCAAGAAGCGGGCAACCCCATCGACTTCGACACTCCGCTGTTGGGCCAGCAAGATCGCGGGCAAAGCGATCCTCTGCTCACCGCCCTCATCGAGCACCAAGAGGTCCTTGGTGCGCTCCGCCTCGGCGCCAAAAGCATCGAGGGTTCGATAGATCAACCGATAAACACCGGCCTCCACCGGCTGCGAAATAACGGCCATGCCATCGGCACCGTGTTCCAACGGACCGGATGCCACCTCGTTTCCCGCCGGCCACCGGGCCAACACTTGCTCGGCACTGTAATGGGTTTGCCATCGAGGCCGCAACGAGTCGCCCTGGGTGCCGTTCGCCACCAGCGGGTCGGGCTCGGCGGGAAGGTCCGCCGGCATTGGGACCTCGTCCGGTTGGATGAGACGAACCAGGCTCCAACTTCCCTGACCGGGATAGGGCGTGCCGTCCAAATGGGACCGACGCGCTTCGAGCACGATCGGCTCGCCGTGGACAAAAAAGGCCTTTTCCGTGTCGATTCGGGCGTCGACCGCCACGAATCCGATCTTCAGAGATTTATCGGCCTTGCGGGTCTCGCCCCCACCTTCGGTCACCTCCGCTTCGAGGCGATAGCGGTAATGAACGGCTCGACGCTGTTCTTGGGACAACCGTTCGTCGGCCTCAGGGGTGAATCGCACCTCAAATCGCCCTTTGGAATCCAATCGACTCTCGCCGGCGGCGACAACCCTCGACTCCACCGTCGGAGCCACACGGTAAAAGAAGTAGGGGGAATAGACCGGCTCCCGGGTGACTCGCCAACGCACTTCCCCTTCGGATACGGGCAGGCCGAAATAGTAGGCGGCTCGGCCGGTCAAGAGGGTTTCACGATTCAAGCGGGCAGGATGCGCCGGATCGTCGAGTTCGACTTTGAACGTCGGTCGTTTGTATTCCTCCACCTTGACCCCGGCCGAAGAACCGAGGGCGCGAAGGCTCCAATCCCCCAACAATCGGCCCGCGGGAATGGTGAAGCTGCCCGAGGCGGAGCCCACTTCCCCGGTGTCCACCTCGGCTATCTCAACTTGCTCGCCATTGGCATCCTGCAAGCTGACGGAAAGCGAAGTCCCCGCCAGCGTTTCGAATTGGCGACCGTCGGCGCTCTGCTCATAGGCGACCACCTTCCACAGGATCTCCTGACCCGGCCGATACACGCTGCGATCGGTAAAGATCAGGGCGCGGCGTTGCTCTTGGGGCTCGCCTTCCATGGGATAGGCATAGAGCATGTGGGGGTGGAAGACCCGGTCCTCACCCCGCCGAGCGGAGAGGATGAGCTGTTGGTAGCGATTCCCTCGTTGTTTCCCTGCGTTAGGGCTCAGGCTTTCGAAGCTGTCGGGTTCGAGCAGGGCGAAACCGCGATCGGAGGTGGTCAGGGTGCCCACACGCTCGTGACCGTCGCGCCAATTGACCCGAAACAGCTCGAGTTCCACGTCCGCCAAGGGTTTTCCGGTGCTGCCGGAGCGGGTTTCGATCCACCAGGTTCTTCCGGCAACGACCTGCTTGGACGCCGGGGTGGCGTCGCCGGTCCGCAACACGATGTCGCTGATCTGAAAAAACACTCCCAACAAGCGGTTGCTCTCGGGTTTGAAGTCCGACCGGGCCGAGGCCACGATCACATAGGCCCCGAGCTGCTCCATGGGCGGCACGTCGAAGGTGCGATGGGATCGATAGTCCGAGGTTTCGGGCAAGTCTACCTGCCACTCCACGAGGGGTTTAGACCCCTTGACCAACGCCTCAACTTGTTTGTGGTTGGGCGCCAAACCCCGATCCGTCGCCCCTTCGACCCGCCCCTCCAAACTGAACCGATAGGCGCGAAAGTAGAGCCGATCTAAGTTGGTGTGGGTGATTTCCAAGGATCGGCGATCGGCCCCATCTACGGCCATGGCCGCGATCTGAAAAGACTTTTGCTCGATGCCTTCGATCGTCTGCCGGCAGCGCTGACCGCCGGAGGATTTCGGATGAGCTTCGGCTCCCGCAATCGCCAGCTGACGGGCCTCGACCAACGCTGTCGGCAAATCCATCGAGCGCACCAGCTCCGCCAACACGCTTTGGCCCATGGACCACCAGGGCAGCCTATTGCCCAAGGCGTCGAGCCGGCTCTGAAGATGTTGCCGAATCTGCAGACGCTCGTCGGCGTGGTCGAAGCTCGACATGAGCTGCCGAACCAGGGTCAGGTAGGCCTCGAAGGCCGCTTCAGGCTCGTCACGGGAGAGATGCCATTGCTCTAAGTCCGTCAACAGTGCATGGACCTTGACCAGAGGATGGTGGCCCGGGTCGTCGAGTTCGATCGAGCCGGCGGAATCGGCGCCGTCGGTGGAAAGCAGAGCTTCGAGATCCAATCGATAAATTTCGTTGGCATCGCGAGGTCCCCAGAAGAGACGGTCCGCCAGCAGCTCGACCCACAAATAAGTGACGGCGTCGCGCAGGGTTCCGCGAATTCTGGGGGGGTAGTCGTTTTGCTCGATAAACTCCGAAAGGTCGCCAATGGACTCCCCACCCCAGCTCTGTCGATGGTGCCAGACTTCGGCGTAGGCTCGGTGGACCTCGGCACGAATCTGATCGGCAGTCCATAGCTCGAGATCCAGCTCGTCGTCCGACGCCACCTTTTCCCGCTGCTGAATCTGCCAGTTGTAGGCGCCCAAGTAGTGGGCGAGGGAGCGACCATAAAAAAGCCCGAGGATCAATCGATGCCGTGGCGCTTCCGGCCAACTCTGGTCCCGTAGAAATCGCACCGCGGTCTCATAACCATGCAAACCGGTCCGCAGCTGGGTCTCTTGGATTAAGGCCCTGGTGAGCTGCTGCTCATCGCCGGACTCCCTGGCCTGGAGGCGCATCTTCTCGGTTTCTCGGGCGGCCTCAGCAAATTGCTGCATGTTGACCAGCTGATCGATACGTTGCCGGCCGTCTGCTTCCATCTGGGGCATCTGGGGCTCCCCTGGCTCGGTCTGCGCGGCGCAAGCTGAGCCATGAAGAAGAAATAGGACGAATATCCAAGCCCATGGGGACCGGCTCGGCGAGAGAAGAAATGTTGGTCGGTGCATACCTAGAGTATACGTCGTCGAAATCGGAGACGTTGAGCATGGCACCGACCCGATCCACCGACCCGCCGATCCACCGACCCGATCCACCGACCCGGTCCATCCAGGGCTTTTCGGACGCCTACATTTGGATCCAGCGACCGAGGGTTTCGCCGAGGCGCTCGAAATTCAGGGGTTTGGCCAGGTAATCGTCCATACCCGCGGCCAAACATCGCTCGCGATCCCCTTCCATGGCATGGGCGGTGACTGCAACGATGGGAGTATGCCTACCGTCTCCTTCCCGTCGACGAATTTCTTCCGTCGCCCGATAGCCGTCCATGGTCGGCATTTGGCAATCCATTAGAACGAGATCGAATCGCTGTTGCTCCAAAATCCGGAGCGCCTCGGCTCCGTTCCCAGCTTTGGAAACGTCGAAACCCAGACCCGAAAGCATGGACACGATCACTTCTTGATTCACCGGATTATCTTCGACCACCAATATTCGCGCTTTTTCGATATCCAAGGTGTCGTTGACCACCGTCACCTCGGCTTGGTCGAGCGGTGATCTCTGGGCGGTTAGGGTGAACCAAACCGTAGATCCCCGGCCCAAACGGGAGCGCGCTCCGATGGTGCCACCCATCATCTCCACCAAGCGTTTACAGATGGGCAGCCCCAATCCGGTGCCCCCTTTCTCCCGGGTCAACGAAGCATCGAGTTGGGTGAAGGGCTCGAAGAGTCGAGGCATATCTTTTTGGGCAATGCCGACGCCAGAATCCTCGATCTCGACCTGTAGGGTCACTGCCGTCATGTCGATCGAGTCGGCCCGGACTCTGACGGCCACTTGACCATGCTCGGTAAATTTGATCGCGTTGTCGACCAAGTGCAAGAGCACCTGCCGAACCCTCAGGGGGTCCAACAGCAATCGACGAGGTACCGCCGGATCGACCTTGGTTTCGAGCAGCAAAGCCTTGGCCTCAGCCCGGGGAAGAAGACGTTTGATCACCCCGCGGACCACCTCGTGCACATCGCAATCCCGGGACTCCAGGGCCAGGGCTTCAGCTTCGATCTGGGAGAAGTCGAGCAGATTGTCGATGACCGCTTGTAGGTCCGCGGCGGACTCACGCAAAAGGTTGGCTCGCTGTCGTTGGGTTTTATCCAACCGGTGCATGGCCATGAGGTCCGCCAGACCCATGACCGCGTTCATTGGCGTTCGCAGCTCATGGCTCATATTGGCCAAGAAGTGACTCTTTGCTCGGCTCGCCGCCTGGGCCTTGACCCTTTCGGACTCGAGGTCCACCGCTTGTAGTTGTATCTCCTGGGCGAGATTCTTGGTCAGCTCCACCCAATCCAGGGTCAACCGACGGCGGAGATCGAAGAATCGCGCCGTCACAGCCAGATAGATGTTGGAGAAGTACAACAACAGCAGCTTGACGGTTTCTATCTTCCAAGGCACAGCCCGGCCGTCGATCAGCTGAACCCAGAGCAAGACACCGAGATAGGCGACCGTGCTCCAATGGGCGAAAATCAAACAACGCCGAAACCCGGAACTCATTTGGTCCGCGGTTCGCAACAAGAGGAGCAGGACCAACCAACTGCTTTCAGCACCGGTCAGGTAGACCGCCCAGGCCAGAATCAGCACGTCCACAGCCAGGAGCGTGACACGAAAGGGCGAGCGGCGAACTCGGCGACCCGAATGTCTCAACACACCCCAAATCATGGCGGTGTAAGTCGCCACCACTAAAGCGAAAAGGGGCAACCTCTCGTTTCCACTCGGCTCGCCGATGAATCGGTTGTGGAGGAACACCATCAGCACCAAAAGTCCGGCTGTCACAAACCGGAATTTGGGAATGCTCGACAGGTTCTGCTGAAACGAGCGCTGGAGTTCGTCGTGTCTCTCCGTGGCAAGATCTACCTCAAAGAAGGACCGACCGCTCGAGGGCTCAGCGTTGGGACGGTGCTCTCGATTCACCTATGCAGCATACCTCGGCTGAAAGAGAATTCGCGAAATGCGCAACATTGTTGCTGCCGCTTGGATCGGGGTGATTCGCAAGTCTGGGCCCGACTGGGCGGACGCACAATGAGCCAGGTCCACAGGCCCCCCGTGCAAGAATAAACCATGCCCGATTCTCGATCCCATCGTGGAGCCCATCCCAAGGATGCTGCGGACTTTGCTGCGAGCCAGATTCCCAAGCTGAGCCGAGCGGTCGCCGAACTCTCCTGGCTGTTGACGCGGGGGTATCCCCAAAGTCGGTCCATAGGCCTAGTAGGGGACCGCCACAGCCTGCGCGAACGCCAGCGCAAGGCCATCGGCAGGGTAGCCGCCTCACAGACCGCTTGTGACCAGCGCGCGACTCTGCGGGTCGAGGCTGGTGAGCTTGCCGGCCGCCGGGTCGACCTGGACGGTTACAACGTCCTGCTGACCGTGGAAGCAGCCTTGGGAGGAGGGATCCTGCTGCCGGCCCGAGATCAAACCCTGCGCGACCTCGCGGCCATGAGCCGGCACTACAAAAAAGTGGAGGAAACCCGAGACGCTCTCAGGTTGATCGGCCAATACTTAGAAAAATGCGAGGTGGCCAGCGCCCACTGGTATTTGGATCGGCCGATCTCCAACAGTGGCCGATTGCGGGCACTGATGCTGGAGCTGGCGAACAAGGAGGCCTGGCCTTGGACCGTAGAGTTGGTTCCCAACCCGGATCCACTGCTCAAGGCGTCCGAGCATGTGGTGGTGAGCGCCGACAGCGCGATTCTCGACGCTGGAGCGAGGTGGCTGAACCTGGCCAGGCACGTGGTCGAGGAAGGGGTCGAGGAACCTTGGTGGATCGATCTCACCCAGGAGCCCGAAGATATCTGAGCCCGATGCGATGCGTCAGAGGCTCAAGGCGCTACGGCGAAAACCACGAGGATCACGATCCGGGGCCCGCAGCTGGCCACAGGCGGCACTGACGTCGTCACCGCGACGCTTGCGCACGGTGGTCAAAACGCCGCGGCTCACCAGCCGGCGGCGGAAGGCTTCGGTCCGGGCGGCGGACGGCTCGCGCAGCCTGGGATCGAGTACCGGGTCCGGATTGAGAGGGATGAGATTCACTTTAGCGCGCAGCCCTTTGAGAAGCGTCGCAAGTTCATCCGCGTCTGCAGGCTCATCGTTGTACCGATCGATCAACAGATACTCGAAGGTGATCCGCTCTTTGGAGGTCAGAGGAAATCTCTTGAGCGTGCCCAGCAAATCTGCCAAGGGGTATTTGCGATTGATCGGCATCAACTCGCTGCGTCGTTGGTCGTCCGGCGCGTGCAGTGAAATCGCCAGCTTCGGCCGTTTCTTCCAGCCCGCCATAGCTTCAATTCCTGGGATGACCCCCGCGGTCGACACCGTAATCCGGCGCCAGGAGATCTTCTCCATCAAGATGTCCAGGGCGTCTTTTAGGTTATCGAGATTCGACAACGGCTCGCCCATGCCCATAAAGACCAGGTTGAGCCCCCGGGACTCCTGATTCTGCTCGGCCGGATCCCAAATCGAAAAGACCTGGGCCACAATCTCACCTGCGGTCAGGTTGCGCCCCCCGCCCCAATATCCCGTGACACAGAAGCGACACGCCAGGGCACAGCCGGCTTGACTGGATACGCAGAGGGTGCGACGTTTTCCGTCGGGGATGTCCACGGCCTCAATGGTCGCGCCGTCCTGCAAACGGAATAGATATTTGGTGGTCAGATCCGCTGCTTGATGACGATCCGCCACTTCCGGCAAAGCCAGGCTGAAGTGCTTCGACAGGGTCTGCCGCAGATCTTTGCTCAGAGCAGTGATCTGATCGAAGTCCGTCGCCCCTTGCTCGTAGATGGCTCGATAGATTTGATCGACTCTGAACTTACGGTCGATAAACGGGGCGAGGACCTCCGCCAGCGCGTCTTTTCGCACGCCGAGAAGATTACGGCGGGTTTCGATCGACTGCTCGGCAGTCGGCCCTTCGGCAGTTGGCTTTTCGGCAGCCAGGTCTTCAGCAGTGGTTTCGGTCATGGGGAAGCATCCTCGGGCGGTTCGATCTGGCTTGCAGGGGCGGGCGACGGCGGAGAGGCGGTGAGACAGGTGGCCGTCAAGAGCGGCGACGTTTGCCCGTTCGAGTGGCGTCGATGCCCAAGGACTTGAGCCAAGCCACATCCTCGCCGTCGAGCCGAAAGTCTGCAGTTTTTTCGGTCGCGGGGCGCTCGGCGGGCGGGCCGGCGCTGGTGGTGAGATCGAATCGAGGCGGCTGTTGCTCGGTTTCCTTCGCGTCCAGAACCAGGTACAGCGAGAAGCCCTGCTCCTGGATTCGATGCACGGTTGACGTGACCTCGTTTGAGCCGGCCATGGCTTCGGCCACCGCCCTACCGAGATCTTGCAGCCATTGTCTGATCAAAGGATTATCGTGCGACATGCTCTTCCTCGCTCTCGAAGGTACCGTTCCACCCTATGGATGTCAAACCGCCAAAGCCGGTCGAAGCTCCACAATAGCAACTCGGCCCAGCACCGAGATAGGAGCCCTCGTTTATAGATCGTCTTCGATCTGTTAGACTGATTTCGCTGGGGCGAGTGCTTCAAGCCTACCCGGTATCTACCCGCCTTCCGAATTGCGTTACCACGCTGCGCTACTACAGAGTCGCTTTACCAAAGTTGGAGACTATGCCATGGGGCCTTTTGGACTTCCAGAGCTGCTCATTATCTTCGTGATCATCATGGTTCTATTTGGCGCGCCCCGCCTACCCCAGCTCGGCAAAGGGCTGGGAGAAGGCATCAGCAACTTCAAACGCGGCCTCAAAAGCGGTGACGACGATTCCTTGCCGGAAGACTCCGAGGATAAAAAGGACAGCTGATCCGCTCAGCACGGCCTCGCGCCAAACGAAAAGCCCGGATTGCCGAGAAGGCATCCGGGCTTTCTTGCGTCAAGAGAATCTCGGCGCGTCAGAAGAGCTGAATCAGGCCGTGGTGTTGTCGACATTTGCTTGCTCGACAACGTCCGGCTGCTCGACCACCACCGTGTTGATGTCCAGCAGCAGGTCGTGGGTCTCGCTCCCGAGCCACACTTGGCGGTGATGAGCAATGTAAATGTCGAGAACCTTTTCCACGTAGTTGCGAGTCTCGCGGAAGGGCGGTACGCCCCCGAACCGACGGACCGCCGTCGGCCCGGCGTTATAGGCCGCCAGCGCCAGCTCGAGGTCACCTTCGAAGCGCTTCAACAACCGGCGAAGGTAGCGGGCTCCGTGGTCGATATTGGCGGAGGGATCCAACAAGACCTCGCGGCTCAAGCTGGCGGTCGAGGGCAAGATCTGCATCAGGCCCACCGCGCCGCGGGGAGAAATCGCCGTCGGATCAAAGTTCGACTCGACCTCGACCACCGCAGCGATCAGCAGGGCGTCGATACCGTGATCTTCTCCGGCTTTGCGCATATGCTCACCGAAAGGCATGTCCGACAACCCTTGATAAAGAACGTCTTGCTCGTGGAAGGAGCGGAAAACCTCAAAGCTGGTTTGCCGTTCTTTGATCTCTGCGCGAGCCTCCATGCGGCTGTCTTCGGCGACCCACTCGCTGAGTTCTTCAAGCCTGGCGATCTCGCCGGCGTCGATCGGGTCGAGATCCAAAACGCTATGGGACGAGCCAGAGGGCGTCGATATCAGCCCTAAGAGCAGGAGACATATAACCGGGCCGTACCCACGGTATTGCCGTAAATTCATGACCAACCTCTTCCACAAATATGTTGAAGCACACTAGGTGCGTGTCTTTCCGAGAAAAACGAACTCGACCGAGTTTCGGTGTTTTTGGACTCCGGGCCGGGAGCTTCTGCTCGCGCGCGCTCTTTTGCAGCGCAAATACGGGCCCGGAATCTGAAGCCGCTCGGTAGGCAGAGCGACGAAATCTATAAGGTCCCTGATCGGGGGGCGTCGGGATTGGGGTTGTTACCGGATCTTTACGCCGAGTCGTTCAGACTCTGCGCGCGGCGCCGAGGTCGGCGCATCACTTTCGAAGGTAGCTCGTCTGCTTTTATTCCCAAATCCGAGACCTTATTCCGCAGCGTGTTCCGATGAACTCCCAAGGATTCGGCGGATTTGCCGAGGTTACCTTGGTTGGACTTGATGGAGGCCAGGATAAATTGCCGCTCAAATTCTCGACGTGCTTGGCTGAGGGTGATTCCTTGCCGTACGAGCTCGTCGACGATGAGGGTCAGTCCTTGTTTGAGGTTCGGCCGGTCCATAGAGTCCTCCCGCAACGGGGATGCGGGACGATAGCACAAAGGTGAAAAACGACCAAATCCCTAGTTTTCAGCGGTTTTTCCCTACAAAAGTGCCTGCCCAGAACAAAATTTCAATCCCCCCCTCAGTCGCCCCACGCGCGGTTCCTTCAAGTGGGGGAAGGGGCAGCCCTATTTGATGACCAACACGTCGCCGGCGTAAACAATTCTTCGCGACCGAAGGATGCGCGCCAAGGAGGTGTTTTCGGTCACCGACAAAATGCCGAGTTCGCCGAGAATGATCGGCGGATAACCCCGTCGACCCTTGCGATAGATGGTGAAGATGTCACCGGGCAGAACGTCTTGGGCTTCACCTTTGTCGACGAAGACCAAGTATCCAGCGCCCAGAGACATGATGTTGTCGACCGAAGAGAGAATCACCGGTGCGTCTTCCAGCTGATCGTTGTCGGCAGGGAAGTTCACCGGACGAATTGGCGTGCTTCGACGCAGCGGAACGGGCTCGGGCTCGAACAGCCGCAAGCGCGAGCCCACCGGAATGGGCGTGCAGGTCCGAACAATCTCGCCGATCGCGGTTTCCTCTTGCACGCTCAGGACCCGAATACGGCCCATGTAGCTATAGATCCGACCCATTACTTTGTCGGTCAGCGGATGCCGAACCTTGTTCTTGGGCTCGATGGCGGTCAGCAGCTCACCGGCAGAAAGACCGTCCGCTCGCCCGCTGTCGATGTACACGATGTCACCGTTTTCGAGACCATACTTTTCCGTATCGCCTTTGCCCCACAAACCGGTCATGGTCTGATTTTTGAGGGAATCCAGAGACGGGGTCAGGAATTCGTATTCAGAGCCGGCGATGGCGTACGGAAACTCTTCTTCCAGCTCACCGATATAACCGGAGCAATAGATGTCCGTCTCAAAACCCAAGGGTAATGGGGCTGAAGGTTTGATTTCATCGGCGAACGATGGATCCCAACCGTCGCCGGGCCCGGATGAGTCACCGCCGAGCAGATCGGAGAAAGGATCCGAGCCATCGGCTCCGGGATCGCCCGCTTGTTCCGTGAGGTCCGCCAGATTGCCTTGGGCGTCGTCCATCGGATCGCCGACCACGCCGGCCCCAGGAGCCATGGCCTGGGAGGTGGCCGTGGCGGTAATCAAAATCGGATCGCCCGGGTAAATCCAGTGGGCGTCCAAGATGTATTGATTGGCTTCCCACAGCTGGGGCCACAAATAGGAGTCACCGAGCAGGGACCCCGCAATGCTCCATAGGGAGTCTCCCCCCTGCACTCTGTAGACCTGGGAACCTTCCGGCACCTGCGGAGGGTTCCAGGCTGTCCAATGGCCATCTGCTTCTTGATGCAGGCCACTAGGAGGCGACTGAGCAGCAACCGTTCCAGCGATAGCTCCCAGCATCGAGCAGGTCAACAGTAGCTTGCGACTTCGTCCGATCATCGTCCAGACCTCTCGGTGTCCGTTCGGCTCTTGATTCTGCCGAGGTGTGCGCTCATCGGTGGCGACCCGCTACGCTTGCAAATCACTCGCCCACGGCCCCAGCCCCTCATATAGAGAGTTGACAATACGGCCATTTAACGTCTGCGAGCCAAAGTATATCCTTTCCCGGATCGTGTCAAGAACCGGAAAGACTGTAATCATCGTCATTTAGCGCGAAAAGCCGTGACCGGCGGTCACCGAAGCCGGCCCAGACGCTCCTCTGCAACGATCGCCGCAGCCGTACCTGGGAAGAGGGTTCTGAGTTCTTCGTAGGTCTGAACGGCGCGCGCGGTTTGGCCAAGAGCTTCCAAGCACTTGCCTGCTTTGAGCATCGCATCGCCCACCTTATTGCCTCCCGGGTAGCGCTCAACCGTGGCCGAAAATGCGTCCAGGGCGCCGGAGTAGTCACCACGGGCGTAACGACTCTCGCCGATCCAAAATAGGGCGTTGTCCGCCAGCTCGTGATCTCGGTGGTGCTCCAAAACTTGACCGAAGGCGAGTTCTGCCTGCTCGTATTGGCGATTGTGGAAAAGCGCGTAACCCTGGTCGTAGATCTCCTGGGCGGATTCACCGTAGCGGATCGTCGACCCGGGCCCCGAGGCGTCCGGCGTACCGCCGAGCGGATTTCCGAGGGAAGGACCCGGCGCCGGTTCTTCGAGCTCGGCCGACTCGATGGACGGCGCTAGGTCAATACCACCGATCCCGTCGCCGATGGGCGCCGATGGCGTAGCAGTGGGTGCAGTCCGTTTGGCCTGCTCCTTCACTTCCGCCAATTCCCTTTCCAGACTCTCGACCTCTGCCCGCAGTCGTTTGGCTTCCACCTCGCCCATGATCGCCCGCTGCTCCATACCCACCAGCCGGCGACGTAACTCTTGGGTCTCGGACGGCTGAGCCACGGGTTTCGACGTTGGAGCTGAGCTGCAGCCCACCGCCAAAACGGCGATCAACATCGACATGCCGAAGCCGAGAGCGCCTCTCAGGTTCGGTTTTTGGGTCGAGTCGGCCCGGCGGCTTAGGGTCATGGTTCTCTCCTCGGTCTCGGTCGATGGCTCAGCTGCTCCACCACGGCCGGCCGAAATCAATTCTGATCCGGGCCATCGGCGGCATCTTCAACCGCGTCGTCGGTAGATTCCGAATTCTCAGGGGCTTTCGCGGCTTCGGCGATCGCTCGTTCAGCAGCTTTCTCCATCTGGGCCAAACGAGTCTCGGCCGCCTTCTTCTCAATCTTGGCCGCCTCGGCCAAATATTCGCTCTCGGGGAATCGGCGGCGTAGATCTTCGATGGCTTCAGCCGCATCTCCGGGCCGCAGGCAGCGGTCGTAAGCGGTTGCAAGCTCGACCAACACCTCGTCCATGCCCGCGAATTGCGGATAGTTCTCCTGCAAATATTCAAATCGAGCTATGGCCGCTGGGCAGATGCCCACCCCGCCGTATCGATTGTAGAACTTGCCCACCACCAATTCATGGCCGGCCAGTTGGTCGGTGAGTTCGCGCATTTGTCGGCGCGCTTCGGCGACGAAATCGCTGGTGGGGTAAAGGCGCAACAGCTCTTCGAGAGACTCGATCGCAGCCTGGGTCATCTTCTGATCCCGGTCCGGGCGCTCAGATCGGGCAGCTAAGCAGGCGGCAATTTTGAATTGGGCGTAGTCCGCCTTGTCGCTGGTGGGGAATCGGTTGAGAAAATCCCGATATTTGGCTTCGCATTTGATGAAGTTGTCGGTGCCGCCCTGGAGATAGAGGGCGTCGGCAGCCAGCAACAGAGCCTCGCGGCCGGTGCGGGAGTTGGGCTCCACCTCGAAAGCGTGGATCAAATGACGCCGGGCTTTGAAGTATTTTTCCTGCTCCAAAAAGCTCTTGCCCTGGGCCAAGGCCTCGTCGGCGGAGAGCAGCAGCAGGGGATCCTCCCGCTCGACGCAGCCGGTCAGCCAACCGAAGGTCAAAAGTAAAAAGAGGGCCTTGCAGAGAACCTTACAGGCTGTGTGCTTTTTCGCTTGGATCTTTATCATCGGGAACCTTAAAATCGTCAGTCTTTTTGTTGGCCTCGGCGGCGGAGCTCGCCCATGGCCGCGACGGGATTGGCGGCGCGGAAAACCGCCGAGCCCGCCACACAGATTTCTACTCCCGCTTCGACAACTTGCCGAATATTGGTCTGATCAACGCCGCCATCGATCTCGATTTCTACCTCGAGACCTCGGTCGTCGATCATCTTACGCAAACGCCGTGCCTTGTCGAGCACATAGGGAATGAAGCTTTGGCCGCCGAAGCCCGGGTTGACGGACATCAACAATACGAAGTCCACGGATCCCAAGCAGTCGACCAAAACCTCCACCGGTGTCGCGGGATTGAGCACCACACCGGCACGGGCCCCGGCGCTACGGATTTGATCGAGCAACCGGTCCAGATGGTGGGACGCTTCCCAATGCACGGAAACCCATTGGGCCCCGGCGTTCAGGTAGTCGCCCAGCAACCGACCCGGATTCGACACCATCAGATGCACATCGATCGGTATTTGAGTTCGTTTGGCCAAGCTTTCGAGCACCGGGATGCCGAAAGAAAGATTCGGCACAAAATGACCGTCCATGACGTCGAAGTGGATCAAATCTGCGCCACCAGCCTTGCAGATATCCAGCGCGCCCGCCAGATCGCTCAGGTCAGCCGCCAATAACGAGGGTGCCAGCTTCATAAATCTTCAGTCTCTGAGGGAGATGAGGAACTCGTCGGGTCGTCCTCTGCGTTAGTTGGGTCGTGACGGTCGTGACCAGGATGGTCGGCGGCAATGGTTTCCACCGGAGTCTCGGCTCGTTCCGGGGCCACCACCGTCAACGCGATCACGTCGTCCCGGCGCAGCGGGTGGCCTGCCAACGGAAATTGTCGAAGCACCGTTCCGGGGGCAACGCCGTCGTAAGATTCGTACCGGACCCGGCCGATCCGGATTCCAGCGCCGACGAAGAAACGACGAACGTCCTCGTATCGAAGCCGGACCAAGTCCGGCATGATGAATTTTTCAGTGGGATTGTCGACCGCCAAGAAGAGGTCCACCGCGGCGTCGACCTCGACCCGCTCACCGGGTTTGGGGGATTGATCCACTACCAGCCCACTGGCGCCTTCGTCGCTATAAACGCTGAAAGCCCTACCCAGGGTCAATCCGGCGGCGGCCAACGAAACTTGAGCAGCTTGTACGGCGCGGTGGGTCAAATCTGGGACTTCGATCCGCTTAGGCCCTTTGGATAAGGTCAAGGTCACTTCGGTGTTGCGTTTAACGTAAACGCCGGCCTGGGGATCGTGCATCAGCACATGCCCCTTGGCCACACGCTCGTCGAAGCGCTCTTCCTCCGACCAAATGGGTCGCAGGCCTTGGTCGGCCAGCAGGGCGATCGCGTCCTGCTCGGAGAGCCCGGCGAGATCCGGGGTTGCCGTCACGCCACCTCGGACGAAAAGGCTGAACGCCATGTAGGCCACCAGGGCGAAGACCACCCCGAGAACCCCTAAATAGCTCAGGCAACCGAGCCCGCGAAGCAGCTTATGCCACATAGCCCGGGAGCATAGCAGAGGAGGTCAAAGGATGGGACGTAGAGGCTTTGCAGCAGGCCGGAGACGATCCTGCCGTGCCTGCCGTGCCTGCCGTGCCCGTCGTGCCGAAAGATTCGGAACCTTCAGTGCCGGTGGGAGCCACGACCATCACCCTCCGAAGAGTCCGGGCAAATTCTTTGACAGATCGAAGAACACCACCACGCTCATCAACAACATCAGGAAGATCAGTCCCGCTTGGGTGAACCGCTCCCGAAGTGCCAGGGACAAATCCCGGCGCATGACGCTTTCTATCAACAGAATCGCGATGTTGCCGCCGTCCAAAACCGGGATCGGCAACAGATTCATGAATCCGATAGAGATCGAAAGGAATCCCATCAGATAAATCAGCTCTTTGAATCCCTGCTGCGCGGCTTGCCCCGTCCACACGGCGATTTCAATCGGTCCAGAAAGGGCACTCTTCGGGGCGATATCGCGGGTGAAGAGCTTGCCCAGGACCTGGAAAGTCTTGTCGATGATGTCGATATTGAAACGGACACTTTCCACCAACGCTTCCCCCAGGGGCAGAGGTCGGTAGATGCCCAGCTGAACGCCGATGAGGCCTTTGCCGTCAACGTTTTCGGGCACCACCGTGAGGGTCAGAATCTCGTCGCCGCGCAAGACTTCCACCTCCACCTCACGATCGGCGTTGGGCTGGATCTCATCGACGAAAGTTTGATCGGTGGTGACCGGCTTGCCGTTGGCCTTGAGCACCGCGTCCCCGGCTTGGAAACCCGCTTTTTCGGCCGGGCTGCCTTTTCTGATCTCTGAAGTGCGCAACAGAAGCTTGGGAGCGAAACCGGCGTCACCTATTCCGTGGCGCGAGTCCGCCTTTGGCACCAGGTCGAACCTGAGTCGATCCCCCGCGCGCTCCACATCGAGACTCAAGGTCTTGCCTACGGAAGTAGAAACGATGAAAGCCAAGTCGCCCCATTTGTCGACCGGGTCGCCATCCACCGCCAAGATGTGATCGCCGACCTGGAGCCCGGCTTCTTCTGCCGCCGAGCCTTCGAGCATGAAACCCACCACGGTATCTACATCTTGCAGGCCCTGAATGGTGATGCCCTGCATGAAAACGCCCGCGAAAAGCGCGACCGAAAGCACCGCGTTCATCGCCGGTCCGGCCAGGTAGATCAGGATCCGCTGCCACCGCGGCTTGCTCATGAAATCACCGGAATCGCCGGTTTTCTCGTCGGGATGCTCGCCTGCCATGCGCACATAGCCACCCAAGGGCAAGGCCGATACGCGATAGTCGGTGCCGCCGTGCTCGAAACCCCAAATCCTTTTGCCGAAACCGAGGGAGAAGGTGACGACCCGAACTCCGAAAATCTTGGCCACTAGATGGTGACCGAGCTCGTGGACGAAAACGATGACGCCTAAAGCGAAGATAAAGGCGGCGATATTGGTGAACACGGTGATCATGAAAGAGGCTACCTTTGCTACTGAAGCGGCTGGGGCGGGGGAACGCCCGGGCGACGGGGCGGAGATTCTACCCTGTCGAGCCCCATGTGTCGCGACCCAGGGACGGCCGAGGGGCAATTTCGTCGATTAATACGAAGGCGCGCGGAGAAAGATCCGTTGCAGACCATGAAATCCGCCAGACGGTGGGGCAGCCGAGACTCATACGGCGGGTTACTATTGTCCATGGCTCGGCGACCCTCAGACTCACGATCGACTGCTGAAAGGCGGCAGCTCGACTCGCTGCTCACCCACGCGCTCGACCTCGATCGGTCGGACCGCCCCGGCTTCCTCGACGCCGAGTGCCCGCCGGAGCTCAGACAACGGATCGAACGGTTGATCGAAGCGGTCGACGACGACGGCGCCACCGATGCCGACCCCCTTTTTGAAGGTATCCCCACCCCCGATCACCTATTTGGCGCCGGCCCCACCGGCAAGCTGCCGAGACCTCACCGGGCTTTCGACGGCGACGACGGGGATCGAATCGGCCCCTATCGAATCGTCGAAGAGCTGGGCAGCGGCGGCATGGGCGTGGTCTACCTGGCGGAACGCGACGACGGACAATTCGATCAGCGGGTAGCGGTCAAGCTCGCACGGTCTACCGCCTTGTTGGCACCGGACGCATTGATGCGCTTCCGCACCGAGCGCCAAATCCTCGCCAGCTTGGATCATCCGTCCATCGCCCGTCTTTTGGATGGCGGCGTGACCGACAGCGGCCTGCCTTACTTCGTCATGGAGCTGGTGAACGGCCGTCCGATCCACCTTTATTGCGACCATGAGCGGTTGAGCATCGAGCAGCGGCTGCGTATTTTTCTCGATGTCGCAGGAGCCGTGGACGCGGCCCATCGTAAGTTGGTGGTGCACCGCGACCTCAAACCGTCCAACATCTTGGTCACCTCTGACGGCCAAGTGAAGCTGCTCGACTTCGGCATTGCCAAACCCCTCGACACCTCGCTCTTTGAAACCCGCGATATCGCTCAAACTCAGGATGCGTTGTCGGTGATGACGCCGGGATACGCGAGTCCGGAGCAATTCCGTGGTGAGGTCATTTCCACCGCCTCGGACGTCTATCAACTGGGCCTGCTGCTCTACTTATTGCTCGTGGGGGATCGCCCCTACCGCATCGACGGCCTACCGGTAGCAAAGGCCCTCGCTCGAATCTGCGACGAGCCGGTGACCGCGCCGAGCCGTCGGATCGCCGACCAAGAGGCCCAAGCCGACTCCGCGGCTGCCGATCGACGGATGGATCCGGCACGCTTGCAGAAAGCTCTGAGCGGCGACCTCGATACGATCGTTCTGAAAGCCCTGCGCAAAGAACCGGAGCGGCGTTATGCCTCCGTGGCGAGCTTTGCCGACGATGTCCAAAGATTCCTGGACGGTCGGCCAGTGCTCGCCAGGGGCGAGTCCAAGGCCTACCGATTGCGCAAGCTGATCTCCCGCAACCGAACGCTCGCAGCGGTCACGGCGATCGGTTTGATCTCCGCGCTGACCCTCGGAGCATGGGCGATCTCCGAACGGCGCAGCGCCGCGCAACAGGTCGAACTCTCCCGCCGCTTGGGCGAAGAGGTGAGGGATATGGAATGGCGTCTGCGGGTGGCCCAAATGTCCCCTCTGCATTCGATCGAAGGCGAGAAGCATCGAATTCGCCAAAGGGTTGAAGGATTGCGTCGCCTGACTCAGAACCTGGGGGACACCGCTGCCGGTCCCGGCAGCTACGCCATAGGTCGTGGTCATCTGATACTCGGCGAACCCCGACTTGCCGCCCAGCACCTGGAGTCCGCCAGGGCTCAGGGTTACCTCACCCCAGATTCCCGATTCGCGCTCGCCTTGGCCTACGGTGAGATCTATTTGGCTGAACGCGCCCGCACCCAGCGCATCGAGGACCCGGCACAGCGGCTCAGAGAGGAAGAGCAGATCGACCGACAGTGGCGCCGCCCGGCCCTTGCCCTGCTACCGGACGCGACATCCCAGGACCCGACATCCCAGGACCCGACGTCCTCGAAATCGGCGTCCTCGAAATCGACGTCCTCGGATGCCATCGTTGGTCATCTGGTGCCCTTCACCTATCTGGAAGCCCAGAGAGCTTTCCTGCGGGACGACATCGACGGCGCCCTAAAAGCCGCCGCACGGGCTCTGGAAAGCAGCCCGTGGTTCTTTGAAGCCCACCTACTACAAGCCTCGCTGACTCGGCTACGTGCGGTGGCCCACTTCTACGGCCGGGCCAATGAGGACCAAACCATTCACTTGGTGGAAGCCGCAGCCGCGGCCTACGGATCCGCCGCGGACGTGGCCGAAAGCGCTGTTGAAGGCCATATGGGCCGGTGCGACATGGCGGGTTTGGCCATTCACATCGCTTTGCACGATCCCGTGGACGGGATCGACCGATTTCGAACGATGATCGGCGATTCCTGCGCCAAAGCCGTCCAGGCGGAGCCCCACAACCCCCACGCTTGGCGGTTGTATGCGGACGCGGAAGCCGTGTGGTCCAGCCTGATGATCCAGGAGCGGGGCGCGACCTCCGATTTCACCCAGGCCAACCAGCTCATGAGCCGTGCCCTCGAGCTGGCCCCAAACGACTTCGAAATCCTGGTTTCCGCCGGCAGCCTGCACAGCAACATCGGCCACTATGCGCGCAACGCCGGTCTCGATCCCCGGCAAGATCTAGAAAAATCCGTCCACTATTTCCGGCGAGCCATGGAGCTCAAACCCAATAGCAGCTTGGTGATCAACCAACTCGGCGGCACCTTTAGAACCCTCGGGCTTTATCTCTTCGAACAAGGTCTCAACGCCGATTCACAGTCCTTGGAATCGGTGGAACTCTACGTCCGGAACCTGAGGCTCCAGCCCAAAATTCTCGATCTGAACAATCTGCGCAAGAGCCTGCGCCTGCGCTTCGACGTGTTGGTGGCCGCGAATCGCGACCCGCGAACGGAAATCGAAAGCGCCTTGAAATTGGTGGAATCCCTATCCCTCGATGCGGACGCGTGCCGAGCGGTGAGCGACGAATTCCGGTCCTGGCTTTCCGAAATCGAAGGGCTTTCCGGGCTCGAAGGGCCTGCCGAACTCGAAGGGCCTGCCGGACTCGAGGGGCCTGTCGAGCCCGCGGAGCCTTGATCAGGCGTTTGCCTTTTCTTTTTCCAGCAGCCGACGCTTACGTTCCACACCCCAGCGATAGCCGCTGAGCTCGCCATCGCTGCGGATCACCCGGTGACAAGGGATCACCATCGCCAACTTATTGCCGGCCACGGCTCGTGCCACCGCCCTCGCCGCGGTCGGGCGCCCCAGCTCTTCGGCGATCTCCTTATAGGTCCGGGTCGCCCCTTTGGGAATGCGCCGCAAGATATTCCAGACCTGCCATTGGAACGCCGTGCCCTGAAGATCTAAGGGTAGCTCTGGGGAGGGCTCCGAGCCCTTCAAGAGTTCCAGGATACCGTCCACCCACGCGGACAACTCGTCGGAGGCGGCGCGCAAATCGGCCTTTGGAAAACGCTGGATCAGCTCGTCTCGCAGGCCTTGCTCCTCGTCACCCAAGCTGACCGCACAAATGCCTTTCTCGGTCGCCGCGACCAACATCAAGCCCAAGCTACACGGCACGATCGTGTGATGGATCACCATGCCCCTGCCTCCCTTTTTATAGGCCCCTGGGGTCATGCCCAGCACGGCGTTCGACTTTTCATAGACCCTGCTGCCGGAGCCGAAACCCGCGGCATACACTGCGTCAGTGACCGACGATCCCGCTTCCAGCTCGGAACGTAAACACTCCATGCGCTTGGCTTCGGCGTAAGCGGCCGGAGAAAGCCCGGTGAGGCGACGGAACGTTCGCTGCAGGTGGGCCGGGCTCACTTTGACGTGAGCCGCCACGTCCTCGAGGCTGGGCGAGTCGTCGAAATGACCATCCAAGAACTCCGCGGCCCGGCGCACCAAATCCGCCACCGGCGACGTCAGCGCCCGGGGCTTACAGCGTCGGCAGGCCCTGAACCCAGCGGATTCCGCACCCGCAGGAGCGGCAAAGAAATCCACGTTCTTGCGAATCGGCCGTCGCGAAGGGCAAGAGGGACGGCAATAAATGCCGGTCGAACGAACCGCATACACGAAGGCCCCGTCGAAACGACGGTCTCGATTCAACACTGCCGTCCATGCGGTGTTGGTATCGATGGGTGCCAAGGACTGGGTTGGAGTTGCAGTTGGGGTTGACATGGTCGCAGGCAAATCAACGGACGAGGGCTCCATCGGAAGAGGCTTCAACGCGGGTTGGGTAGGTCGGTTATCGATGGGCGGTCGAGTCGTGGTGGAGAGTCTATTCATGTTAACTCCAACGGTCTTCAGCGGTCTTTCCATTTTAGCTTTGCTCGCGAGTCGAGTCGCACGCGTCCGGCAAGCTCACATCCGAAAACACGGCGTCTGACGAAACACGGCGTCTGGCGAACACAGTGTCTCCCCCGGCAACATTTCGAACCATCCGATTCCTGCGATCAAAGCAAAATACCCGCAACAAAGGACCCGACAGCCTGCCGAGCCGATGGGATAGGATCCCCGAATCTCACCGGTGCTCGCGGGCACCCTGACTCTCAGCGAGCCCATCCACCCTCGACCCCTCTGAGCGATGAACGACGAATCCATGGTTTCAGGCCTATTGGAAGGTGACCCTGAGGTCATTGCCCAAGTTCGAGCCTGGATTCGCGGAGCCTTCACCCCCTATCGATCCCGGCTTTCCTCTGAACTCGAGGACCTGGAGCAGGAGATCCTGCTCGAGCTGAGCCAGGCCTTGCGCACGGATCGATTTCGCGGTCAGAGCAGCCTGAGGACGTACACAAATACCTATGTCCACCACAAATGCATCGACCGACTCCGGGCCCTGGGTCGGCGGCAGTGGGTGCAAGTAGAGGATCTCGAGCTGCAGTCGCGGGAGCCTTCGGCCCTGGAAGGCATCCAAAACGTGGAGCTGGCGACCCGCATTCTCGAAGCCATGCCCGAATCCTGCCGTGAACTTTGGCAGATGTTGGAGCAAGGCATGCGCTACCGCGAAATGAGCGAGCAGCTGGGGGTTTCCGAAGGAACCTTGCGGGCGCGGGTGTTGAGGTGCCGAAAAGGGGCAATCGAGCTGCGGTCGAAGATTTTTTCCGAAAAAAAGGCCGACGACACGTAACGAAATTCGCCCCTCGACGACTAACACTTTGAAAGACGGGTCAAAAGGCCCGTCGGACCCGAGCGAACCGTCGAACGGAGCGAAGACCATGACACCGACACCTCAAGGCCCGGCCTGCCAACAAGTTCCAGAGCTTTTGCCCTGGATGCTCAACGGCACCTTGTCCGAGGACGAAGAGCAATTCGTGCAGGCCCACCTCGCCGAATGCGAAAGCTGCTGTCGCGAGCTTCAAGAAACCGTCGAGGTTTGGCAGACCGCCACCACTCACATCCCGAGCCTAGCGCTCGCCGAATACGCCCAGGGACTCGATCCCCAAGGCGTCGACCGGCAAGCCATCGAAGCGCATCTGGCGATTTGCCCGTCGTGCTCCCAAGAATTCGAAATGGCTCTGCCTGTCGCCGTGCCCACCGGTGTGATCGACTTCGCAGCCGAGCGCGAAAAGCGCGAAGCCGCGAAAGCCCTGCCGTGGCGCAACTATGCGGTGGCCGCCAGCCTGACCGCGGTTTTGGCCACGGGCACGCTGATGTGGAGCCTAACCGGCCTGGGCTCGAGCACCGTCCAGTCTATGGAAACTATGGCTTCCCGTCCTGCAATCCAAACCGTCCAGGAACCCGTGGAATCCACGGCATCCTCTGGTTTACTCTTCGCGACGGGCTTCGAGGATATGTCCGGTTGGACCCGAGTGGTGGGTCTTAAAACGGAACCCGAGTCAATTCAGAACTGATCTGCCGGCCGCCAGCCGCCGTTCGCCGGCCACAAGAGGGGTGTCACAACGACACCCTTTTTTTATGGGATCTTATAGGCGCCCGGTTTGGGTCGAGAGTTCGAGTCAGGTGGACGGGGGTTCGGCTTGCCGGTCTTCTTCTGGCGCTTCATCAAGGCGCCTACATGGCCGTCAACCCGAGCGACCGTGTACCAACCCCTAGATTTCAGTGTCTGAATAGACTGCTGCAAGAGCTTCGGCTGCGCCCCGTAATACGTCACATAGAAATATTGGACCTCGGGCGGAAGGTCTTGTTTAGGCCCGGTGATCGGATCTCGAACCTTGAGGAAGCGATTTTCGAATCTCGGTCCGTAAAAATAGTAGGCGAAGTTGAAAGCGGGTTGTTTCAGGTTGCATGCGATCACCGATCCCGGGGGCATCTCCTTCCAGACATAGGCCCACACCTTGCGGAAGCCGGCCGAAGGGCCACTGGAAGTACCCCAGACCCGCCATCGCATCTCGCTCACGAACTCGGCGTACAGCGGCAACAAACTAAGAAATAGCGTCAGCACAGCCACCGGCCAACCCGCCTCTCCCAGCTTCGATCTCCTCAGCACACGATCAAGCCGAGGCAGGCCTCTTCCCGCCCACCCGAGCAACGCCAAGATCACCAAAAATCCGAGGATCAAAAGGTTGGCGTCTCCGAGTTCCAACACTCTGGTGAGGTGGAAAAAGGAGGGACTCCACCTTTGGTAAAAAACTACGGGCAACGCCAAGATCAACAGACGCCGGGCGGCCTCCGGGCCCACCAGATGGCTCAAGAAGGCCGCAGCTCCTAGGTAGATCAAAACCACCGCTACCAGCCCGTAACGCAGGCTTCCGCCGGTCACCACAAACTCGAGTGAGCCAGGTTTGGCTCCCGCAGACCAAGGCGTCGCCAGGTAGATCAAAAAAAGCGCTGCCGCCGCCACGGCGTAAAAAACAAGAGGGAAATGCCTTCGGTCGAATAGCGCGACCCGCGGCCCGCGGCGAACCGCCAGAATCGCCCACTTGGTCACCCACCAAAACAAACCGAGCACAAATAGAGGCAAGACGATCAACGTTTCGAAGCTGATCCGCTTCGCAGACCCGAGCCAAAGAAGCTGCCAAATCCCCGGATCGTCCCTGTGGTCCAAGATGGAGGTGCCCTTCAGATTGGCTCTGCCCGGCAGCTCGATCCAATCCCCGACCCGCACAATGATCGGGAAGAAGGGACTGCCGTTTTCGAGATAGTTGGCCACCGGCAAGGCCATGGGCGTGGCCTGAAATAGAATCACCGCGACCAGGATCCAGCCGATGCGTTTCGGCCCGAGAGCCTTACGGCTCCGCCGATACCCATGCCAAACCCCGATGCACATTCCCAAGAATAGAAAACCCAAACCCAGGATGATGCCCGTCGACTTCATGCCGATCGCTAGAAAAACACCGAGCACCAAACACCAAAACCCACCGGGCAAGGCGCGCCACAAGCGATCGATGCCCAACAAACAAGCCAACAACCCCACCGCCAAGGCCGCGTCGTTCTTTAGGCTGCCCTGACCGTGAACGCCGAGCACCAAAGGGGTCAACATAGCCATCCATGCGATCAGCTGGCTCAAGCCCCCCGACAACCCGATTTGATGCCCCACTTCCTTGAGCATCAAGAGCAAAGTCAACGCAATCCAAATCCGGGGTAATACCACCAGGATGTCGGATCCCATGAGCAGCATGTTGGCGGTGAATTGATATTCCCAGCACAATGGGTAGTTGAAATGCCAAAGGAGAGGAATGTGCTGAGTTTGCAGCCATTCGACGATCATTGGGCCGTGGATCGATAGGGAATCCACCCCTTCAACCAGACTGCAGCGAAGCGCCAAAAAGCCGACGATTCCGAACCCCAACCCTCCCAAACCAAAGGGCGTTGACCACAGCCATAGCCGGACATGGTGCCGGACCAGCCTGAGCAGCGATCGGCCGGCAAACCAGCGGCGCAAGCACCAGATCGACAGGGCTCCGATCAACGCGCAGGTCCCGAGGTAGTAGTCGACCCTCAGCTTACCGAGCACCCCGAGCGTTTGAATGACGATCGCATTGAGAGCCACCTGCCCGATCAGCACCAAGGCCAACCTCAGACCACCGCGACAAGAGTTCGGCACCGCCCAACAAGTCACCAGCCAGGCAGCCGCGCACAGAGTCCCGAAACACAGCAAATATGCTGCGGCCGGCAACATCAATGTGGTCAGAGCTTCGCCCATGGGAGTAGGTTCCGGGTCGAACGGAGAAGGCGACTAGCAGTCGACGACGCCGAGCCGCTGAGATACGCCCGCTAACGCGACTCCCCCCGTTTCATGAGAGCTCCAGTATTGCCGTCGACCCGGGCAACGGTGTACCAACCTCTGGATTTGAGCGTCTGGATGGCCTGTTGCAACTGTTTTGGCTTGACCTGGTAATAGGTCACATAGAAATACTGAACTTCGGGCGGAAGATCTTGCTCGGGTCCCGCCAGTGGATCGCGCGCCTCGAGGAATCGATTTTGGAGTTCGGGACCATAGAAGAAGTAGGAAAAATTGAAGGCCGGCTGTTTCATGTTGCAAGCGATCACCGAACCCGAGGGCATCTCATTCCAAACGTAGGTCCATGCCTTGCGAAAGTTGGCCGACGGACCGCCGAAAGCACCCCAGGTCCTTTGCCGTAACTGATGATTGAGTTCGGCAAAGGCGGGCAGAGCACAGAGCAAGGTGATTAAAGCCGCCACCGGCCAACCGGCCTCCCCAAGCCGGGACCCTCTCAAGGCCCGATCGAGCCTGGGCATCAGCCTACCCAAGGCCCACAGCCCCGCAAGGGTCGTCAAAAATGCGATCAACAAGAAATTCGAATCCCTGACACCGGTCGCTTGGGTCAGGTGGAAGAGGGCGGGATTCCACCTTTGGTAAAACGCCACGGGTAACATCAAAATCACCAGGCGTGTGCAGCCCACAACCCCCAGAACATCTCGAAGCAAAGCGATCGACAAAAGGTAGGTCAAACCCACTGCGGCCAGGGCATACCTCAGGCTTCCACCGCTGGATACAAAACCGAGAGATTCTGGATCAATGCCCGCGGTCCAAGGAGTGGCCAAGAACATCAGCCACAAAACCACGACCGCGACGGAATAGAACATCAGCGGGAAAAGGGATGGATCGAAGAGGGCAGCGCGTGGCCCCTGCTTCAGCAACAGTCCACCCCACCGGAAGGTCCACCACAAGACGGCAGCGCCCAAAACGAGCCACAGGAGCGGTGTTTCGAACCCTATTTTTCGCCCCGCACCGGTGGCGAAGATGCGCCAAATCCCAGGGTCTTTACGGTGCTCCAGAATCGAGGTGCCTTTTAGGCTGACCTTGCCGGGCAGCTTGATCCAATCCCCAACCTCCATCACGATCGGGAAGAATGGGCTGCCGTTCTCGACCAGGTTGGTCATCGGCAAGGCCAGCGGCGTCGCCTGAAGCAATAGGATGCCGACCAAGACCCAACCGACCCGTTTCGGCCTCAACTCCTTGCGCGCGTGCCAAATGGCGATGAGCGAGCCCAAGACCAGGAATCCGAGCCCCAAAATAAGACCGGTCGACTTCATGCCTATGGCCAAGAAAACACCCAACTGCAGAGCCCAGAATCCACCAGGGTGGCCTCGCCACAGGCGGTCTACTGCGAGCAAACAGGCCAACAAACCCACCGCCAGCGCCGCATCGTTTTTGAACGCTCCTTGACCGTGGATCCCAAAGACCAGAGGCGTCAGCGCACTCAGCCAAGCGGTGAGCTGGCTCAGGGCGCCGCCCAGCCCAATCCGGCATCCCACTTCTTTGAGCATCAAAAGCAGGGTGACAACGATCATCACACGGGGCACAACCACTAGCACGTCGGACCCCATCAACATCATGTTGGCAGCGAATTGATACTCCCAACACAGTGGGTAGTTGTAATGCCAGAGCAACGGAATTTTGGCGGTTTGCAACCACTCGACGATCATCGGACCGTGGATCGATAGGGAATCGACCCCTTCCACCAGGCTGCAACGAATGGCCAAAAAGCCGATGATTCCGGCGCCCAACAACCCCAGGCCGAAAGGTGTTGCCCAGATCCACAATCGAACCTGATGACGGACCAGCCTAAGAAGCGAGCGACCCGGGAACCAGCGCTGCAAACACCACAGAGACAGCCCGCCAATCAACGCACAGGTCACGAGATAATACTCGGTCCGCAGCTTGCCCAGCAGTCCGAGGGCTTGCACAATGCCCGCGTTGAGCGCCACCTGCCCCATCAGCACCAGGGCCAATTTCAGGCCACCCCGACAATAATTCGGCAGCGCATAACAGGTCGCCAGCCAAGCAGCCGAGCACAAAGCTGCCAAACACAGCAGGTAGGCTGTGGCCGGCAAGATCAAAGCCGTCAGAATTTCGCTCATGGGAATGGATTCCGTATGCTCCGAAGAACGCGGGCGTTCAGCAGCCGATAACGCTTAGAGATAACCGAGACTTTTCAAGGCGCTTTCTTCTTCCGGACTGAGCGCGGTCGGAGCCCGCCCTTCGACTCGCGAGCAAGAAGCCAAATAATTGGCCATATGGCCGCGAAACCTCGCCACCACATCGGCATTCTCTGTCGACACATCCGTTCGTTCGTCGGGATCCACCGCCAAATCGTAGAGTTCTTCGCGAATCGGTGGGCCCCAAATATCTGTGGCCGGTCCGGGCTCAGCCGCCAAAGCCGCGGCGCGTTCCTCAGGAGGATGCCACTTCCAAGCGGCGATGTATTTCCAGCGGCCGACCATCATCGTGCGCAGGATATTTCGGTTCTGGATCAAAACCTCCGCGACATGAACCTTGCGCTGGGGCTCGAGATGAAAACCAGGGCTGGAAGATTGGAATAGAGATTGGCCATCGAACGACTCGGCGGAATAAGGAATGCCGCTCAATTGCAGCAGCGTGGGCAGAAGGTCTGCCAGTCCTGCCCGCTGATCGGTCCGCAGCGGGCTTGCCCCAGGCGTCCACATCAGCAAAGGCACGCGCAAGCTTTCGTTGTAGAGAGTCCAGGCATGCTCGACAAATCGATGGTCAAGAAATTCCTCGCCATGGTCCGACGTAATGACCACGATCGAATCCTCCAACAGCCCGGAGTCTTCGAGATCCGTGAACAATGCTTCGATCGCCCGGTCGACGGTGGCGATCTCCGCGTCGTAGCGGGTCACCAAATCCTCGAAACGAGGATCACCCGGGCCGAATCCCGACTTCACCAACTCGTGGCATTGATCCCTGACATGGGGGTAGAGAGATATCGGGTCCGGATAGACCTCGTCAGCGAATAGGCGATAGACCTCTTCTTCAGGCCGATAGGGGCCGTGCGGGTCCAAATAGTGAAGGTACATCAAGAAAGACTCGTCGCGATGGGATTCGGCAAAGCTCGCCGCCGCCTTCGACAGCTGGAGCCCGCCGCCGCTGTAGTCCCACCGATCTCCGAGGAATTGAACCTCCTCGAAGCCCTGGGAAAAGAGGGGATCTTTCAACACCAGCGTATTGCTGAAAAAGGCGGTGCGATAACCCGCCCGGGCATAAATCTCACCCAGGGTCATCGAAGACTTGAATGGCGGGACTCCCCATTCCGTGCTTCCCGTCCGAGAGGGAAACAAACCGCTCATGAGGGTCGAGATCGATTGTTGGGTGAAGGAAGAATTGGAGTAGGCCTGGTCGAAGACCACACCTTCGGAGGCGATCTTGTCCATGAACGGGGAGGTGGGCCGGGGATAACCGGCATAACCCAGGTGATCCGCTCGCAGCGAATCGATGACGATCACGATGACATTGCGCCCCTTGGTCTCGGCCGGCATAACGATCGAGGGTCCCGGTTCGCAGGAAAGGCCGACCAGGGCCGAAAGAATCCCGAGAAGCTTCAGCGAAAATCCCCAAGAGACTCGGGCTTGGAGCGTAGCCATCATCAGCATTCCGCAGCCGAGCCGAGCCTACTCGTGGTCCGACAATCTTGCGACATACAGAATGTGGGGATACGGCAGGATGTCGATCATCTTATGCCGGACCACCTCGAAACCCAGGCTTTCCACCAGCGATTGCAGCTCACTGGGAGGCCAATAACGAATCGGCTCCATGCCGACCATCAAGCGATCGAGGATGAGGGTGAAGAGCATCTTGTAATACGGTTTGTCGGCGACGTCCTTGATGATCAAGATACCGCCCGGCCGGATCAGCTTTCGCACCTTCTGCAAGAAGACAGGCACAAATTCGGCGGGCAGATGGTGCACTAGATCCAAAAAATAGATGGCGTCAAAGGTGTCGTCGGAACTCCAGTCCAAGACGTCCATCGCCTCATAGCGCACGTTGGTGAGGTCAAGTTTTTTCGCGCTCAGGGTGGCTTGCTCGATCCTTCTGGCATTGAGATCGATACCGATGAGATCCCGTTCTTTTTCCAAAGCGGCAAAGTAGAGGGAAAACAAGCCGAAGCCGCAACCGAGATCCAAGATCCGGCCGTCTTTGGGCAGATATTGGCCGATCTCGTCCAAGAAGGGCTGGCGCAGGATGGTAAATCGGATCCTCGAATAGAGGCGCGTCACCAGGCTGTCGAAGCTGGCGACGATCTTGCGGATCATGCGTCGGGCGAAAGCCGTCCGTTCGGCGTCAACCCTTGCTTGGGATTGGCGGGCGCCGGTGGGGCTCGAAGGTGCCGAGGCGTCTTGGCTGCTCACTGTTTTTCCTGTTCGATGCGTCCGCATCGAGTCTTGGAGGGGGTAGAACGGATGAGCGGCAGTATAACCACCGCACAACCCCTGTTCAACAGGCCCCGACGGGACCGGAAAGCCGCCGATGGGCCCTAATTCGTTTGCTCCACGTCGGCCACCGTCACGGACCGGAGGGCGAAAATATCCGGCGCCATGGTGGCGGCGGCAGCGCGCAGCTCGAGCTCCAACACCTCTCCTGCTGAGAGTTCCGCTTCCGACGGAAGCGCTACCATGAAGCTCTGGGGCTCGGCGCCCGACACCTGAACCGTGGCGCTGGATTCACCGCCGGCAGTCGGGATCGAAGCCCGCAACTCAAGGGGATAGAGATAAGTCGACTCGGCCAGGGGAGCGAGCGTCACCTTGAGATGGCGCACTCCCTCCGCCCGACGCAACACAATCGCTGCCTTCCGCCCCATCAGACCGTTTCGACAATCGATCTCTCCGAGGCAATGGCCGTCCGAGACTTTGCCCGGCCGGAATCGCGTGTCAATTCTTTCGGACCATTGCCTGAGCAGCCGGTCCGTCACCTGCCGCCAATCTCCATTCGGCAAGCCGGAAAAGGCCTCGGCCTGCAAGGGATCCTTCTCCGGATCCATCGGCAGCTCCGGCCAACCCAGCTGCGGTGCCAAGTTGCGATACAACATCCGAGCGTAGAGGCTATAGGCCTCGGGAGTACCGTGGCGCCATTGGGTGGTGCCGCGCCATTTACCGTCCACCATCTCGTTGGGTGCGATCACATAGGGTGCTTCGATGCCCGCCCGTCCGACGAAATCGTGAATCACCGCCGGCTCCCAATAGGCGACGAAAAACATGTGGAATGGAATCCGCTCTTGGTCGAGGCGAAGCTCCGCCGCTCGAATCCTGTCAAAAGCCATCTGCCAACGCTCGGTCCAGCGATAGGAGGCTAAAAATCGAAATTGGTAAATTCGAGCGATATCGTGCCCGAAGCGATCGATGAACACACCCGACGGCCGTTTGTTGGTGCCATTGGGCATGACGAAGAAATTTGAATCGTTGTCATTCCGAGTGGGGCAGAGCACGACGGCGTCGGGTTGGAGCCGATCGAGAAAAATCTCCAAACCACTCAATTGGTTGAAGGTGTTGTAACCGGGCAACGCCAGGCTCCATGCCTCGATCCGATCGTGATCCTCTGGCAGCATCTCGTTGGCCAATTTTTCGAGCTGAGCCGGAAAGGCTTCCTGCTCAGAAACTCCCATGCCGTAAGTCCACGAGTCTCCGACGAAGAGAATACGAAAAACTCCCGCCTTCTTGGCCGGGGCAGGCGCCCGAAAACCGAGTTCGTTGGATTGGAACGTGTCGGCCCAGGCGGTCAACTCTTGATTTCTGTGCAGGGTGTAGGCGAGTTCGGGCTCGTACCAGGCAGGGGTGTAGGAATGACCCGTGGTTTCGAGGAAGCTCTCGATCAGCCGCTGCCGATCCTCTTGCAGCAAGTCCTCGAACCCGACGGTCTTTTGGCTGTGTAGATACCAACCCACCGCGCAAAAAACGGTTCCCATCAATCCGACGACGGCCAGGGCCAGCAGAACGTTTTCAACGCGTGACGGAGGATTCATCAAGGGGTCCTGTGGTGAGAAGCCGAGCTGCAGGTCTACTGGATCAAACAAGAAAAGCGCCCGGTGGCATCAGCCGGCCGGGCGCCGTTCACTAACTTCGAAAGATCGCTTTACGGAGCCGAGAGGGTCCGGAAAGAAGCGAACTCGTCGAGGTAGAGATCACCGGTGGTGCTGGTCGAAACACTGCCGACAGCGCCGAAGTGCAGGTCGTCAATGTTGACGTTGGAGTTGTTCACACCATTACCGTGGAATTGGGTGGTGTTCACGAACGTGCCGTCGGCCAAGCAGGTGCCACCGTCGAGGACCGTGATCGTCAGCTCGCCGTCGCCAACACCCGGGGTCGGGCTCTGGGTACGCTCGATTTGGAGGTGAACCGGGCCACAGGCATCAGTGACGTTGAGGCGAGGGGTGATGCGGAAAGCGGTCGGATTATTGGTGCCGGCGCGGCCGGAGACACGATAGAGGTTGTTCTTGCGGGTCACCAGGAGTTGGTGGCCGGAACGGAACAAGTCGGTGTCGGTCGAGCGTTGGAATACGAAGAAGGTCGAGTCCGCCATGGTGACGTTCGAGAAGTCGATCCAGAATTGAGCCCGGTAGGTGCTCTCGTCGGCCGGGGTGTCGTCGACGACTTTGGCGATGCCACCGGCGCCGTCAAAGGTGACTTCGAGGCCGAAGTTGGTGCCGGCCATAGCGGCGTCGGCGGTGACGGACAGCGAGGTGGCGCCGAATGCGGAACCGGCGAGCAACGCCAGTGTGGCAAAGGCAATCAGGGAACGCTTGAGCATCTTCTTATCTCCTGGTTTGATCGTAGCGATGCGGCTCCGAGACTGCCGCTTCCTAGTGCTTATATGTTTGTAGTCGATGGACTTTCGATTTCGTTACCGAAAATTTCGACTTTTTTGCTTTTTCTTCGAGACCCTCTTCAGGGGCTCTTTTTTGCAACGTCACCCCCCTTAGTCGACCTCGGTGGGATTTCGTTACGCCCAGGCCGAAATTTTCCGATTTTTCTTATCTGCCGCCGATAGGCCGGGTTTACAGGTCACTCGGCACTGGTCACGCCAACTCACGACGAGCTATATTCCGCCCATGGACGACAAGCTGGACGACAAGCAGGACGACTCGCTGAAAGTAGGCCTGCGAGCGGCCCTGGCCAAGCTCCTACTCTCACTGATGGGTATTGGAATTGGGTTGGGCTGTGCAGAGGTGGTGATGCGGATCGTTGCGCCGCCGTTCTTTCGCAGCCCGATGCGCGCGTATGAGCCGGATCTAGGGTGGACGGGCAACCCCGACTCGGTCAATTATCGCCGTCGCGACTACGGTTTGATCCGCTTCGAGGTCAACTCACAGGGCTTTCGCGACCTGCCCCATACCCGGGAGACCCGCGGTCTACCTTTGAAAAGAATCGTGCTGATCGGCGATTCCTTTGCGGAGGCCGCCCAAGTTGAGCTGCACAAGACCTTCGCCATTCAGCTCAAAGATCTGCTGAACGATGATCCCAAAGAATATTGGGAGGTTCAGAATTTGGGTATGGGCGACTACGGCACCGCCCAAGAGTTCATCACTTTGGAAAAATTCGGCTTGGCCTACGAGCCGGACTTGGTCATTTTGCAGGTCTTCCCCCTCAACGACATCGTCAACAACAGCATGTCGGCCGCTTATATGTCGAGCTTGCAAGACACCTACCGGCCTTATTTCGACCCCGACGACGATTTCCAAAGCATCACTTATCTCAATCCCATCACCAGCTGGATTCGCCGCAACCTGGCGATCGGCAGATACTCGACTCACATTCTTCAATCCCGATGGGGAGCATGGGGTCGAGAGCGCTTCTTCCTCAACGACGCCGAGCGACTGGCCTGGGTGGAGCAACGCTGTTTGGAACTCGGACTGCCGGAGGGTTTTAATCAACCCCTCTTCTTGATGAATATCTTCTCGCCCCACGACGAACAACTGCCGATGATTCAGGAGGGATGGAGCGCCACCGAGCAGGGCATTCTCTCGATCTACCGCAAGGTCAAGGCATCTGGAGCGCAAATGATGGTGTTGGTGGTGCCTCACATTCGCCAGCTCGGACCCTATTGGACCGCCTGGAGCCCCCGGGTTCCGTTCGCCGCCGACGCGGATTATGCTGATCGGCGGATCGCCGAGCTGTTGCAAGATGAGCCCGTTCCCGTGGTCAGCCTATTGCAACCATTCAACGAGTCGTTCGACCTGATCAATCCCTATTTGGAAGGCCACTTCAATCTCGAAACCCACGAGTTCGTGGCAGATATCCTGGACCGTGCGGTGCGCGACCTGATGGGCAAGCCGGCCCGTATCAGCGGTAGCCCGTCTCCGACCCTCGAGCCGAGGAGCCCCAGCACCACGAACCCCAGCACCACGAGCCCCAGCCCTTCGGACTCCGACCCCACGGGCTCCGACCTTTCCGACTCTTAGATACCGTGCTTTTCCATTCCTACACCTTCCTGATTTTCTTCTGCGCGGTGGTGATTCTGCACCGCCTGGCGCCGATCCCGGCCCGACGGTGGATCCTGCTGGTCGCCAGCTATCTTTTTTACAGCAGCTGGAACGCGCGTTACGCCCTGCTGATCGCCGCTTCCACCTTGGTCGACTACCTCGCCGCAGGGTGGATCGAAAAAGCCGAGACCCAGGCTCGGCGAAAATTCTTCTTGATCCTCAGCCTGAGCACCAATCTCGGCATCCTGGCGGTCTTCAAGTACTACAACTTCTTCAGCCACAGCCTGACCGAATATTTGGGCCTCCATCTGCCCATCCACGAGCTTTTGCTGCCGGTGGGAATCTCCTTCTACACCTTCCAGAGCATGAGCTACACGATCGACGTCTACCGGAGAAAAACCGGCACGGCACGTGACTTCGTGGATTTCGCCCTCTTCGTTTCCTTCTTCCCTCAACTGGTCGCCGGCCCGATCGTGCGAGCGGTCGACTTCCTGCCCCAGCTGAGCGAAAACACGCCCCGGCGGCCCGAAGAGATTCGATTGGGGCTCAAGCTCTTCTTCGTCGGCCTGTTCAAGAAGTTGGTGTTGGCGGACAACCTGGCTCGGGTGGTGGATCAAGTCCATGCCAACCCCGACGCCTTTTCCAGCGGTGACCTATGGGTCAGTGCTTACGCCTTCGCGTTCCAAATCTACTTCGACTTTTCCGGCTATTCGGAAATGGCCATCGGCTTGGCCCAGATCCTTGGATATCGCTTTCCCGACAACTTCCGGCGACCCTATTGCGCGGTCAACATGTCGGATTTTTGGCGCCGCTGGCACATCAGTTTGTCCACCTGGTTGCGGGACTATCTCTACATTCCCCTCGGCGGATCGCGCAACGGCCGCAGCAAGACTCTACGCAACCTGATGATCACCATGGTGCTGGGAGGTTTGTGGCACGGCGCCAATTGGACCTTCATCGTGTGGGGATTCCTACACGGCCTATTTTTGATCGTGCATCGGCAATTTCAGCGCCTGCGAGCGGCGGTGCCGACGGTGGACCGGCTCAGCGCGTCACCCTTAGCCCTGCCGGTTTTCGTGTTGCTGACATTCCATTGCTGGACCCTCAGCATGGTCTTCTTCCGCGCTGCCTCCCTGGAGGTGGCGCTGGCGATGTTGCAGCAGATGTTCGCCTTCGGCGGCGGGGACCTGGCCGAAGCGAAGATGCTCCTATTCTGCGGGCTGCTTTATTTGATCCAAATCAGCCAAGAAAAATACGATCTGGTGCAGCATTTCGACGAGCTTCCCCTGCCCGTAAGAGTGGCGATCATCGCAATCGGATTCTGGATCATGGTGCTGTTCACACCGAACGACCTGGAGCCGTTCCTCTACTTTCAATTCTGATCAGACCCTGCTGATCAGACCCTGCTGATCAAAGGCTCACCTCAGGATCGGCGCCAAAAAATCCGCCAACGCCTCGGTGTAGAGGGCGGCTCCGGCCGCATTGACGTGGAGCTGGTCGCGGAAGTAAGTGGGATCCTCGATCTTTTCGAGCATTTCGGTATCGTGAAAAAAGACCACATCCAGGCCCTCGGCTTTGAGCTTTTCAAAGGTTTGCTCAAGGTCTTGAACATCGTGCCCAGCGAATGGGAAAGCATTCTCGGGAGTGACGGCGAAGACCGTGGTGATGCCCCGGGCATCGAGCAACTCCACCAGACGACGCAACAGGTCCTTCTTCAATGGATCCAATTGAATCGGGCGCCGTCGCTCAGTTCCGCGCCGGGAAATCTGCTGGGCCAGGGCATCCTGCAACATGGGATCCCGGGCGATAAAAGGCGCCAGCCCTTGGGTCACCAACTTGCCGTCGGGCCCCAACCGAGCGGACGACAAGGTGCGATCCGACAGCACTTGCCGGCGCCAACCGCGCTCAAATCGCGCTTCGCTTTCTCGATTCTCCCTGACGATCCGAAGACGTTCCGCAGGATTCTTCAACAGCTCCCGAACATCGTCGCGAAACCACGGGAGACGGTAGATAACGCCCGATGCAATTTCGAGCCGAGTCTCTAGGCCTGCGTAGCCCTGGACCATCGTTTTGAGGTCGCCGAGGGAAATCCTTGTTTTGAGGATGTCGACATCGGGTTTCAGCAGATCGAATTCCATCAACGCCGTGGGATGAATGCCCACCACCACGGCCCGGGTATTCTCCGCAAAAATCTGCTCGTTGGCGATCAGGTGGTACCAGGACCGAGATGTCGATCCGCCTTGGGAAAGATTGATGCCGTAGACATCGAGCCCACGGGCATCGAGATATTGATCCAGCTGCTTTTCGTTGACACAAGAGCCGGCGGTGGAATCACCCATGATGACGATTCGGGGATCGTCCGGGAACGCCTTTAGGGTTGCGTGGAAGCGGCGCGACGACGACTCGATCTGCCCCGAATATGAACTCGGCTGCAAGAGCTGAAAGTAGAGCCCACCGTGAAAAAGGGCGGCATCGGCCGACACCACCAACATCGCTGCCAGAATCAGGTCGGTAAAGAGTCTCCACGGAGCCACGAATCAACCTCCGACGTAACCCAGGGCCAGTAGTTGTTCCTTGAGTTCGGGATCGATTTCCCCAGAGCCCAGCTCACCCGGGGGTTCACCGTGCCAGGAGATGCTCACCCGGGTTCGACTTTCGTCCGCCGAGGCTTCGAACCGCCACTCCTTGCCGAAGAAAACCGCCGAGAAAGGGTTCTCGATCATCTCGGCAACGTCGAGCACGCGGGAAAAACCCGCCTTGCTCGGATCTTCTTCGAAGGTCACCAAAATGTGCATCTCGCCCTGGGGCACGCCTTCCAAATAGAACACTTCCGACTCACCCGTGGGTACCAGCAGCCGCGCCTCGCCTTTACTCCACGAAGCCCGATCCGCCTCGATTTGGAATCCCTTCACTTGAAAGGCGTGGGCCACCTTGCCGCGCAGACTGACCCTCAGAGTTTCCGCACTCGTATTGTGAATCTCCAAGCGGAAGTTGCGGCTATCCGCCTTATACCCTTCGTACACTTGATTGAAGAACGCGGCCTCGCGCTCGGACTCCGCCGCCAGATTATTCTCTTCCTCGGGGTCCGAGGTGAGGTCGAAAAGCTGCCGCTGATCGTGCAGCGGCGGCCAGCTCGAGTGCTGGTAGACGTATTTCCAGCGGTTGTTGACCCGCAACGAGATGCCTGCGTTGGCGGAACCGCCGTAGCTCCGGGCGACGCCGGGAAATTCCGCCGACGGGTCCTCGATCAGCGGCAACAAGCTTTGACCGTCCAACGGCTGATCGACCTTCAAACCCGCGACTTGGTGCACGGTGGGCGCGATATCCATCTGGCGAACCTGCGTCTTCACCCGACTGCCCGCTCCGGAGGCATCGGGCAGGGCGATCACCAGTGGCACCATCAGGTTGAGTTCGTAGAGCTGACTGTGGCCGGCCAACCCCTTCTCGCCCAAGGCCTCGCCGTGATCGGAGGTCAGGATCACCAGGGTGTCGTCTTCCAAGCCGAGTTCTTGTAGGCGGTCGAGCAAGCGCCCGATCTGGGCGTCGGCGTAGGCAATGCCGCTATCGTAAAGATCGGTAGCCAACTGCAACCGATCGTCCCTCAGATCCTCCCACTCCGGCAGCGGCGGCTCTTTCAACCGCTCCATGAACTTCGACTCTTGTCGCCAGCCATCTTCATCATGGGGGGTGAGCGGCGTGGTGCGCACCTGTTGGACCCCCTGGCCCCGTGGCTCCAATTGATGCCATTCGGAAAACCATGGCTCGTGGGCGTCGTAGGGCGCATGCACCGCGTAGGTGTGGAAGAAGAGGAAAAACGGTCGTGTGGCTTGCTCCGAAACGTAACTCAGCGCTCTTTCGATGCCCTTGGGTAGATCCTTGCCACCCTCGGCGATTTTGACCGTGTCGTCGAGCAACGCGTATTCGAAACGATCAAAGCCTTGGGTCATGGCGTAGCTTGGGGTCAAATACGCACCGCCGGTGATCGCCGCCGTGGCATAACCCGCGTCGCGCAGGCGCTCGGCGACCATGGTCAACGACGCCGGCGCCGGGTGACCATGATTGACGTCGTGGGTCAGGGGATCGAGACCCGTGAACATGGTCACGTGAGCGGGCAGGGTCCATGGAGCCGAGGCCACAGAGTTTTCAAACACCACCCCGCGGCGTTTGGCCCAGGCCTCGATTTGAGGTGAGGTCTGCCGCTCGTAGCCGTAAAGAGACATGTGATCGGCGCGCAGGGTGTCGATCACGATCAGCACCACATTGGGCGGTGTCGGCGTATCACCCACCGGGGTGACGACCTCGGGATTGGCCCACATGGGGAATCCGAGCTGAAGGTCCAGCGCTTCGTCGCTCGACGTTTCGAGGCGGATGCGACAAGGGCCTTCGAAATCTGAAAGATCCACGCTCGCGTCGTTCCATTTTCGGGCGCCGACCGCGGGATCAACCCGGCTTTCGATCACCGTCCGGGCCGTGCCACCTTCGGGTTCGACCACGACCCGAAAATCCACCGCGGGACCCCGCACCTGCTCCACGGCCCAGGCCAGGCGCAAGGCGCTGCCGGCCGGCAGGTCTACCCGGCGCTCGATCGGCACCCCCGGAGGAGCGAAAAGAGCGGAGCGAACGTCCCGATCCAAGTCGATGCGCCAGGGTCGCGACACGGTCACCGCCAGCCGATCCGCGTTCACCCGACGATCCAAACCCGTGATGGAAAACAGCTGGACCCGACGCTCGGCTTGGGAGGTGGGGTCGAGGCGGATGCGGCCGATTTTCCCTTTCCAATGGGGATGGCGACCCACTTCGAAGGTGTAGGTTTTATTGAGGGCGTCGCCGGGATCTTCTTTGTCTACTGAAAGGCTCTTTTCCTCGCTGAACGCCTCATTCGGCGCGGCCCAAAAAAGCTTGATCTCTTCACCGATCAAACCTGAATGCTCGATCCGGATCACCCTGAGGTCTTCCGCCTCTAGATCCACTTCACGGTGGAGCTGCGGGTCGTGGTGGTGAGACCGCATGTACAGACCCGAGCCGGTGAGCCGATAGTCCCAATCGATCTGAATCGCATTCCACGGCTCGATGTCCTGCTCGGTCTTGAACCGCCAGGTAAAGACCTCATATTCATCGAAGATTTGCGCCTTCTCACCGGTGGGCTCTTCGGTGATCCAACGTTCCAGAACCTTCTTATCGAATAGGGAAGCCTCTTGCCGAGAGCAGCCCAGCCCGGCCACCACGACGCAGGCTGCCAAGGTCGTTAAAGTGAAGGAATAGATACGCTTACGGGTCATTGGAGATTCCTCATCACGGCGGTGAAGACGAGTTCGCGGGGTGTCGGCGCAGACCGTCACCATATCTCGGCACGTGCGAGATGTGTAGCCGGGCCGGGCTTCTGGGAGCGTCCGGGCGGCCAGTGGCACCGACACCCATCGCGGACCCTAGTCGACCAAATATCCCAACGACCGCAGACGCTCTTGCATCTCCCGATCCATGGTTTGGTTCGGCGTGGCCCGGGAGCGTAGACCCGACTGCCAATGTATCGCGACCCCGGACTCTTGCCCCAAGGTCGGCTCCGGGCCTTGTTGCCACTGTCCATCCAACCAGAAGGCTCGCCAGGCCTGCCGACGGAAATCCACCACCTCGAAGTCGCGCTCCAAGGAGCCCGACTGGCGACCGTCGAGCCAACGAGCCCGGACCCTGAGCTGGCCATGGGGCGGGGCGTCGAGGGAAAGCTCGATTTCCGTTCCCGGCGCGAGTTCGACGGTGGCCTGACCGTCGGCCCAGCCGGCACAATCCCCACAGGGCAGCTCGAACGCTTTGACGGTGAAAGCATGGGACACTTCGCCTTGCAGGGTCACCTCGAGCACAGCCTCGGTGTGATTCGCCAGCTCCACTTTGCCGTAAGCACCGCGATCGAAGTGCTCACGAAGCAACGCGGTCACGGCTCGATCTCGTTTCGGATTGGGCGCCAGGATTTCGTTTTCTCCCGCGTCACGCCGTAGGTCGAAGGTTTCGATCCGACCGTGCAAGGGTGGCCATGGGGTGTGGTTGAAAATCACCTTCCGGGTATTGGCCATTCGGGCGGAAAGGCCGAAATTGCTCGATCCCGCGTACGAGAAAGCCGTTCCGGGCGCCTCGGCGGAAGGGTCTTCGACCAACGGCAGTAGGGACACACCGTCGAGCCCCTCCGGAATTTCCAAGCCCACGCTGTCGAGCACCGTCGGGGTGACGTCGATCAATCGAACCTGTGACGAAATCCGGCTGCCGCCGGCTCGGCCGTCCGGCCACGCTCCGATCAAGGGCACCAGAAGGTGGGAGTCGTAAAGATGGCGATGGCCGAAGACCGGCTCGCCGTGGGCATCTCTCTCCCCCAAACCCTCGCCGTGGTCGGAGGTGATCAGCACCAGGGTGCGCTCCTCCAAACCCGACTCGCGCAAATGGTCGAGCAACCGGCCAATGGCGTGATCGGCATTGGCGATACCGCTGTCGTAGAGCGCGTCGAGCTGTCCCTGATCCGGTCCGGTGAACGGATTCCAGGTGTCGTCGGCATCCCGTTCGAGCAGCTGAGAAAGGCTGCGATAGCCCTCTTCCTGCTTCGGCAGCAGGACGTCCGTGCGCATGCGCGCGGACGAATCTGCCAACCCGGGCAACGGCTTCAAGGGTGGTCCGCCGAACTCCGTGTACCAGGGCTCACGGGCGCGATAGGGGGAATGCACCTCATAAGTATGCAGGAAGAGGAAGAACGGTTCGGTCGACGTTTCCAACCATTGAATGGCACCGAGCAGGCCCGACTCGAGTTCGTCGTCCGCCTTGGCCGACGGCTGAGGTGTTTCGGACCAATAGACCAGGCGATCGAAACCTTGGGCCAAACCGTAGCGGGCGGCCAAATAGGCGCCGCCGGTGAACGCGGCCGTGGAATAACCCCCATCCCGCAATCGTTCGGCCAGCAGCTCGAGTTCCGCGGGAGCGTCGTGGTGGTAGTTCACCCCGTGAGCCACGGCGTCGAGGCCGGTGAACAACGAAACGTGGGACGGCAGGGTCCAAGGGGCCGAGGCCACCGCCTTTTCGAATACCACCCCTCGCCGAGCAGCCCATTCGTCGAGCCGGGGCGAGGTCGGTCGGTCATAGCCGTAGAGGTGCAGGCGATCGGCTCGCAAGGTGTCGACCACGATCATCACCACATTGGGAGGATCGTTATCGGTCGACTCGCTCTTCTTGGCGGCGACCACCGGCGGAGCGAGGATTTCGGGCACTGCCCAAACCGGCGAGCCGTCCAGAGGATTCAGCGGTGAGCCGTCGGCATGCTCGGCTCGGAGTTCCAGCCGGGCTCCGGTCCGCTCGGGCAAAGCTATGCGTTGGTCGTGCCAGCGTTTCATGTGGCCGGGATCGGACGGATCGAGCCGCTGCTCGAAGAGGATCTGCTCCGAAAGGAGTTGGGTTTCTTGACCGCCCGGGCCGCCCGAGAGCACGACCTTGAAGTCCACCGGCGAAGCGAGTCCGAGCTGCAAACCGAAGGCGAATCGCAGCTCGGCCCGGGGCGGAATGTCCACCTCGAGCCGGGGCGAAAAACCGGGCAGGCTCGCCAAGGCGTTGCGCACGTCGGCCCCCAAATCCACCTTGAAGGGTCGGTCCATGGCCGCCTGCAGCAGCTCGGGATCGAGTTCGCGCCGCAACCCTCGCACCGACACCAGCTCCACCTCATCGAGACTGAAAATCGTCGGATCGAGCCTGATGCGGGCAATCCGACCGTTCCAATCCGGATGATCGGAAACTTGAAAGGTGTAGACCGGAATCAGCTGGCCTTCCAGGGTCGGCTGATCCACCTCCAGGCTCTTGGTTTCGGAGAAGGGCTCCGTTTCTCCGTGGGCCCAAAAAAGCTGCACGCGGGATCGGGTCTTTAAGCCGCCCATTTGCACCCGAATCTCATGCACCTCGTCGGCGTCAAAGCTCACCGTGCGCGCCAGCATGGGATCCGAGCTGGGGGTGACCATACGCAGGCCGTAATCGCCGAAATACCAAGCCCGGTCGAGATTGACCATATGCCAAGACGCCAGATCCGACTCGTCGCGCAAGAGCCAAGCAAAGGCTTCGTGATCGCGGTAAACCGGCAACCGATGACCGACCAAAGACGGCCCGGGACCGAGCTTTTCGCTCTCGACCCACCTCCTCTCGACCTTGGAGGGGCCTTCGCGATGCTCCCTCGGGGTGACGCCGCACCCCATCCAAAGGGCGGCGAGGACGACCATCCACAGGCAGGACAGGACGGCAGGGGACAGGGCGACGGAGGGCAATCCGCGCTCAGAGTTCTTGAAAGGATGACGACGGTACGACATGGCGCCGAGAATCTCTCATACTGCGCCGAGTCTGCCAACTTCCCAAGCAAGCAGCCTCGGTGTCGGGCCTGCCTCCGAGGCCCGGGGTCGACCCATGCAGTGGACGAAAGCTACGGTAGTCAATCCGTCGCTTGGACCCCTGAGCCGATAGGTGTCGCCAGGCCCACGGAATGGGCGTGGCGACCGATGGCGATGCGCGTCGCCCGTCGGTGTTTTTCGGGCGGGGGGTCAACCTCGAAATGTAGGGTTCTCATCTCCAGGCATTCCGCCTTGCGGTGGGCTTTGAGATCAACCCTGGCGATCAGCTGATCGTCCATCAAAACGGGCAGGCTGTAGTAGCCGTATTGGCGCTCCGACTCGGGTTTGTAGATCTCGATCGCCTGCCCGAAACCGAATAAAAGCTGAACCCGGGCACGATCCCAAAGCACCGGATCGAAGGGCGACAACAGGACGCCCCGCCGACCCCTCGGACGCAGGGCCGCTGCCCGTTCCGCCAGCTCCAAATCCTGGGGACGAATCCAGCCGGCAATCGATCGGCGAGGGGTGGAAAGGTCTGCCTCGACATCCAACGAGCAGGGCACGATCTCGCCTTTTTCTTGCAGCCGCTCGAGCGCCGCGTCGATTTGTGGTCGTCGTTTGGTCAGGCGCCAAGTGGCGATGAGGGTCGACGTGGTCGCCCAACCGTGGCCGTCGAGAGCTTTGAGCAAAAGGGTTTCGAGGGCCGATTCCAGCGGCAGATCTCGGCCACGATGGGACTCGGGGATCACCCGATCGGTGAGGTCGTAAATGCGTTGAAATCCTCGCCGTTCCGCCACACAAATATGACCCGCGGACCATAAGGCTGAGACCATTTTCTTGGCGGCCTTGAGATCCCACCAACTGCCGACCGTGCGCGAGCCTTCGAAGTCCTTAGAGCGCAGGGGGCCTTCCTGATCGAGACGGAGCAAGATCTCGTCCGCAAGCTTGGGATGCTCTCCGAGCAAGTCTCCCCACCAGGGATGCACGGCGAATTCCTTGCGCCTGAAACCGAATACGGGGTAAAGGTCCATCGGCAACCAGCTGGCTTCGTGACCCCAATATTCGAATAGGGGCTCGCCGGGTTGTAGCAACAATTCTGCGAAGCGGGCGTCGAAGCCGCTCACCCGAGACGCCAACACCAATCCGTGGGTGCGGGCACCGCTGACCGAAATGGAGTCCAGCTGCAGATAACCGAAACGCTCGATGACCTTGTGGGCGGCGCGCCGAGCGCGCAATCGACGCCCCACCGCCCGCTTGGGCAATGAGGTCCATTCGGTTTTTAGCAAACCGGCTCGAACGAGCGCCAACCGTCGGGCCCGCAGAATGTCGATCTCGGCGCTCAAGGTTGCCCCGTACGACGGCCGCCGCCGAGCAATGTGGACACCAAGTCAACCCCTGAGCGAGCCGCGGTGCGAGTTGCACCGGCGATGACCTCAGAAGAAGGGATCGACGCCACCCCGTCGACCACTCCCTTCTTGACCCGAATTTCGACCTCGCGGCCGATCTCTTCGCGAGCTTCCTCCACCCGCTGGTCGATCTGGTCCAAAATCTGCTGTTTGAAATAGCGTTCAAACGCCAAATAGGCGATGCCGAGGGTCAAGGCACTGCTCAAAACAGCTGTCAGCAAGGCCCAAAGGAGCTGGATCCACATCCAACGATTCTAGCGAATTCCTCGCCGACGTGCGGATTGTCAGGACTCGGGCATGACCACCCAGAGGACGACGTAGACCAAAATGCCCGGAAACGCCGCTGAAAGCGCCGACCAAGCCACGAAAAGAATCCGTACCGCCGTGGGATCCCAACCCAACCAATCGGCCATTCCGCCACAAACTCCGGCTAAAACACGACTCTTCCTCGAACGGGTCAAAGGCATGGCAACCTCCAGTTGAATGGCACCAACATCGGTGCAACTTCGTGCAGCTCTGCCGCCGTGGGGCCAGGCCCCTGCCATACCCTACGCGCCGACGGACCCAAAGATTCAAGCCGACCAAAAGCTCGGTCTAATACTCCACCAACCGACGAGCGGCGGCCTCCAGCTCGTCGAGGCTGGGCAAAAAGGCTTTCTCCAGCGGCGGTGAGTAGGGAACCGGGGTGTCGAGGGCTCCGACCACGCGCACTGGAGCGTCCAGATATTCAAAGGCTTCTTCTTGGATGATCGCTGCCAAGCTCTCGCCAATGGATCCTCGCCGGGTGTCCTCGTGCATGATCAACACTTTGCCGCAATGGGCGGCTACTCGCAGGATCGATGTCCGGTCCAAGGGCACCAGGCAACGCAGGTCCAGCACCGCGGCTTCGATGCCGTCGGCCGCCAGGCGATCGGCGATGGCCATCGCCCGATGCACGAAAGCACCGTAGGAAATGATCGCTAGGTCCGATCCCGCGCGCCTTAGGGCAGCCTGGCCCAGGGGCATGGGATCAGGAGCGGTTTCACCCAGCTCTTGTTTGATCTTCGGATCGCGATATAGACCGATGTGCTCGTAGAACAACACCGGGTCCGAATCCTCGACCGCCGAGCGCATGAGAGCCCGCGCATCCTGGGGGGTCGAGGGTGCGACAATCTTGAGCCCGGGTGTGCGATAGAACCACGACTCCGTATTTTGGCTGTGGTAGGGCCCGGCGGAACGTAAACCTCCCCAGGGCATGCGCACCACCATCGGCACCGCCGCACCCCAGCGATAGCGAATCTTGGCGGCGTTGTTGACCAATTGGTTGAAACCCGTGGCGACGAAATCGTTGAATTGGATTTCGGCGATCGGACGCAATCCCCCCAGCGCCGCGCCGGTGGCCACTCCCAGGGTCGCGGCTTCGGAAAGCGGTGAGTTGAGAATTCGGTCGCCAAAGGTGTCGAGCAACGGGCGCAGGAGCAAGAAGGCATTGCCATAGGATCCGCCCACGTCCTCGCCGTAGAGAAAAACCCGCTCGTCCGAGGCCAGGGCATCGCCGACCCCCAGCTGGACCCCCTCGAGGAACGTCTTGCCGGCGGCGACGAACGGCAGACCCGGGTCGAGTTCAGGCAGGCTCGAGTCGATCGCCGATCGCGAGTTCAAAGGCTCGGATCGCCGCACCACCTCACCCCCGCCGTAGACCCGCTCACCCACGGTGTCGGCATCGGGCCAGGGAGCCTCGATCACCTTCCTGGCCTCCTCCTCGACCATGGATTGGGCCTCTTTTTTCCAGGTGTCGAAATCACCGGCGGCAATGGCTCCGTCCCCCTCCAGGCGTTGGGCGTATCGAGTCAGGGGATCCCGCCGAGACCAATACTCCCAAGCGGCGGGGTCGGCATATCCGCCTGCGTGCAGCTCCGGATAATCCCAGGAGGAGGCGGGCTCCTTGCCCAAATAGAGCATGTCGTCATGGTGCGCATGACCGCACATGCGCATGCAAATCAGCTCGATCAAAGTCACACCTTCGCCGTTGCGGGCGCGCTCGGCAGCCCATGCGAAAGCGGCGGCGATCTCTTCTGGATCCGTGCCGTCGACCGTGATGCCCGGCACGCCGTAACCCATGGCCTTATCGGCGAACGCCCGGGCAGAGGTCTGCTCGTGGAGGGGGGTTGAAAGGGCCGTCTGATTGTTTTGAATGCAGAAAATCGCCGGCAATCGACGAGCCGCGCAGGCGTTGATGGCCTCGTGCCACTCGCCGAGGGACGAGCCCCCTTCGCCGATGAAGGTCACGGCCACTCGATCCTCGTCGTTATAAGCCATGGAAAACGCCAAGCCGGCCGCATTCAAGGCGGAGATCGACAGGGGCGCTGCCGGCGGCAGCACGCCGCGGGAAAAATCACCGATATGCAGATCCCGACCATCCATGGGCAGCCCCGCCTTCGCCATCTGGGCGGAGAGGATGTTGCACACCATGGACGGCTCGGGATGCATGCCCAGGGCCACGCCGGAGTCGCGGATCAAAGGCGCCACGATGTCGCCGCGCCAAGAGCCGTCGGCGTCGCGAAATTCGTCACCACGCCTCAAACGCAAACAAGCGGCGTAAATCGCTTCTTGGCCCAGGGAGCGAAAGCCCTTGCCTTGGAACGCCTTGCCGTCCCACCGGACCTCGCCGCCGAGGAAGAATTGCTTCAGGCGATTGTCCACCGCCCGGGTCAAGACCATGCCCGCCAACAGCTCGCGGCGCTCGTCCAAGGTCAAGGACGCCCGGATCGATTCCCGGCGCAAGAAACCGTCGATGTCCGTCAAAAGCCCCTCGGTGGCCTGGGCCAAGCGCTCCAGGGCGGTGACCCCCGGCGTCGGCTCGGGCAAGCGGCTGACGGTCACCTGCTCCAGACGATCGATCACCTCTTCCCGGAACGTTCCGCGCGCGTCCTCGATCTCCCGCGGTCGAGGGGTCACGCTGCGCTCCAGCTCTCCCGAGCGGTGCAAAAGCACCTCAATGGCGGCGTCGAACGCTTCGGACACCAGGTCCAAAGCAAAAGGGTGGCGGTCGAGCACGAAGGCCCGCATGCGCTCCCTTAGGCCTCGCCAACGGGCACCGGGTTTCTTGCTGCGGGTTGGTGGGGTCGTTTGATCAGCGTCCACCGCTCATGGTCCTCCGCTTGTACTCGCTGGGCGATTGAAAAACCGTCTCCGGAATCGAGGTTTCGTCCACCGCGTCGACCCGGGTTTCCATGGTCAGCTTGCCGTCTTGGTAGTTGCGGGTCAGGACCGGAAAACCGTTCAGCTTGGCCAGGTCTTGGAACGGGCTGTCGCCCATGTCGAAAGGTTTGGCGCCACCCAAGGAACCCGCGGTGATGCTGTCGAAGATTTTTTGAATCTTGAGGAAGAAGTCTTCCAGGCCTAAGAGCGTCGATTTGATGTCCTCGCCCTCGGGCACTTGAGACCAATCCACCACCCACACCTCGCGCAGCAACTCGTCACCCCGCCGGACCTCCATCTTGCGGGTCGGGAATCCGGCTTTCGTCGCCACCTCACCGGTGTTGACGATCTCCGTGGAGCCCTTGCGAGCTTGCCCGCCGACCAGGGAATCCCGCAGCAACTTGCGTTGCTCGGGCGGCAGACCGGCCATTTGCTCGTCGAGTTTCATCATGGCGTTTTCCAACTCTTCCGCCATCAATTGAATGGCTTCGTCGTCCATGACGGAGTAGACCTGCTCTTCGTGATTCACCACCAGAAAATGCTCGACCTTACCTTGAAAGATTACGGTGGTTTTCGCTCTTTCGGCCCCCTCTTCCAGGTTCAGATCCATGGCCAAATTGCCGTCGTCGAGACGCAAGATGCCGGCGGTCTCGGTAGCAGCCGACTTCTCGGCGTCGGCGCCCTCTTTTTTACCTGCTTCGGTTTTATCTGCTTCAGTATTGAAGTGCTTGCTCGCCACTCGAACCTCAACCCCACCGAAGCTCGTGCCGGCCATCACCAACAGTAGAAGCGTGACAAGAATTCGGAAACCCCGCGGCAAAGACGGGATTTCGATCTGGGGAACGGGTCTATTTGGGGTGCTCACAGGGTGCATGACGATCTCCTCGAACGGTGGCTCGACACTTTGTTCAAGTAGGTAGGTTCAGCTCGTAATATTCAGCGACTTGGTGGATTTCGTTAACGGTAGGCACAGTTAACTGTAGACACAGTGGTGTAGATTCTCGGCAACATCTCGTTGGAGAACTCGCAAGAGCACCCACCTTGATGGCCTTCGTGGACCCACATCCTATCCCGAAGCGTCGATCCCGGGCGGCACCGGATCGAGCGCAGCCCCCCACACCCCCGCCCGGAGGATCCGATGACCCCGAGCCCCGAACTCCTGGCTCCCCAGCCCCAACGCGCCGTGCTGCTCGATCGCGGCTGGCGACCGCAAGAGCGCGCCCCAATCCGCGACGGCGAGCTTGGCGACGGCACGATCGACAACATTGCCGACGACATTTCAGTGGCGCTACACGCCCTGGACGGAGAGCTGAAACGTCTCGGAATCGGTCTCGATGAGCCGTCGCCCGGAGTCGGTCGCGTGCGCTTCCATGGGCCGACACAAAGGGGCAGCACCGATGCCTTGCTCGGCGCCGAAGGATATCGACTGTGGATCGACAAAAACGGTCCTCGAATCGAATTTCAAACGCCTACGGGGGCTTTTCGTGCCCTGACGACCCTCTGCCAGTGGTTGCGCCTACACGCCCCTACGGAGGCTCCGACAGCCTGGATTCAAGGCGTAGACATCCGAGACCGGCCCGATTTCGCCACCCGCGGTTTGCTGCTCGACATCAGCCGCAATCGGGTGCCGACCCGTGCCGAACTCGAAGCCACTATCGATCGATTGGCCGAGCTGAAATACAACCAAATCCAACTCTATACCGAGCACACCTTCGCCTATCCGGGGCACGAGAAAGTTTGGCGCGGCTGGAGCCCCCTCACCGCCGACGATGTGCGCCACTTGGCCGAATACGCACGCCGGCGTCACATGGAATGGGTGCCGAATCAGAACAGCTTTGGGCACATGCATCGGTGGCTGGTGCACGAGCCTTACCGTCGTTTGGCGGAATGTCCGGACGGCATCGAGCATCCTTTTTCTCTCAAAGCCGAGCCCTTCAGCCTTTGCCCCACCGACCCCCGAACCCTGGAGCTGCTCGAAGACCTTTACGGCCGGCTGCTGCCCCTGGCCGAAAGCCCGTTGTTCAACGCCAATTTGGACGAAACCCTGGATCTCGGTTTGGGTAGATCCAAAGCCCTTTGCGAGCAACTCGGCACGGAGCAGGTGTACCTAAATTTCGTCCATCAAGTGCACGGTTTGGCGGCCGCCCACGGCAAACGTTTAATGATGTGGGGGGACATCATCCTCAAACGCCCGGAACTGATCGACCGTCTGCCCGAAGACATCATCGCGTTGGAGTGGGGGTACGAGGCGGACCATCCATTCGCCGACGATTGCCGCCTATTCGCCGCTTCGGGGCGCGAGTTCTATGTCTGCCCCGGCACCAGCGGCTGGAGCAGCTTTTCCGGACGCAGCGACAATGCTCTGATCAATTTGGCGAGCGCGGCGGTCCAAGGGCAGGCCCACGGCGCCGCCGGCTATTTGGTCACCGATTGGGGCGACCACGGGCATCTACAACCGCCCATCATCGGCCAAGCCGGCTGGTTGGCGGGCGCCTGTTTCTCCTGGAATGTGGGTTCCGCACAGGACCCCGAGACCCTGCCTTGGGGCCGAATGCTCGACACCTGGGTGCTGCGGGATTCCAAGGGCTTGGCGGGAGGCGCGTTGCTCGATCTAGGCCGGGTCCAGGACGCGACCGGGGTCAAATCCCTCAACGGCTCGCCGCTGTTCTACGCATTGATGCGGGCCCACCTTCCGGTGGAGGAACGACGCGGCGTGGGTTTGACGATCGACGGCATCGATCGATCCATGGCCGAACTCGACGCCGTGCTCCAGCACTTGTCGGAATCCCACCTGCAAGCTCCGGATGCGGCTTGGATCCGCGAGGAGCTGGATTGGGTGGCGAGTGCGCTCCGTTTCGGTGCGCGCCTCGCTCAGGAGCGCTTACGGATCGGCGAGCACCTGCCCCTCTCGGCTCTGCCCGCCGCCGGCCGAAAGTCCCTTCGCGTTCGGCTGGACGAGCTGGCGGAATCCCTCCGACCGATTTGGCTTCGACGCTCCCAACCGGGCGGCCTCGAGGCCTCCATCGAACGACTTACGGCGATTCGACCTCTGCTGGAGGACGCTTAGGCTCGATTTCGAGCGCTTCCAACCGTGCTTCGCTTTTTCCCCAAGAAGCGCGCACGGGCAGGTCCAGCTCGGGATGCAAACACAGCTCGCCGGACCGCTGCCCCAAGCCGACCGCGATCCGGTCGCAGGGTTGCTCGCCTAGGGCCCCCGAGCCCAGTCCGTCGAGCATTAAAGTCTCCATGCGACCGGCGGTGGGTGAGCCGGCTCCGGACCAAACGAAAGCGTCCGTTTCCAAACGACCCTCGGGACGTCCGGCCGCCGCCCATAGGAATCCCCAGCCCGCCACCGACGGCGCCGAGACCAGCGCTCGATCGCCGCGATCACCGATCAAACCCGCGGTCTGCTTGAGGATCCCACCCTCGCTCCCGCGGGTGGTGGACGTGGCGAGGTGCTCACCGAAGGAAGCGCGGGTCCGCGACAGCTCACCGTCGACGAAGCGGGTAATTTCCATGAACGCCGTGGGGCCGAGTTCCGTGCGCCGGTGCCAGGTGTCCGTACGGCGTCCGTTTTCCAGCTGCCGAGTGTGGAGACGGAATCCCCCGTCGGCGATTTTGAACAGGCGCCAGCTCTCCTCGCCCACCCGAGCCGCTCCGCCGCCGTCGGGCCCGCCGTTCCCGCCGACACCGTCGTTCCCGCCGACACTGTCGTTCCCGCCGACACCGTCTTTCCCGTCGACAAAGAGGCCATAACGACCGGAAGCCAGCAGCTGATCGTCTTCGTTGAAGAGGGCCTTGGGCGGAATGGGCCGCCCTGCGAGCAAAGCGGCCAAGTCGGTTTCGATATTGTCGGAATGGGGCCGCTCGACAAAACGTCCCACCTCGTGGCTGCCTTGCAGCACCACCACGGTCGGCACGTTGGTCACTCGAAATCGGCGAATATCGTCCATGGGCTCCGTGAAACCGCGCCCGATCGCCACCAGCTCCACCTCGAGCTTCGGGTTGTCGGCGGCACCGAGGGCCGACAACAAACGGGGCACGCTGCGTCGACTGTCCCCACACCAAGTGCCGAAAAACACCTTGAACTTGAGCTCTCGATCTTCGGTGCGCAATCGGTCGACCGCTTTCGCGGTGGGCTCGTAGGCGTCGAAGGCCGAGCGCCACACGGGCACTGAATGCCACAGCCGATCGACGGTGAGCGGACCGGACGGTCCTTGATGTGGGGTCACCAGCACATGCCGGCCGGGACCTTGCCCGCCCTGAACACCTTGCGCTAGACCCTGGGCGGGCTCGCGGATCCAAACTCCGTCGGGAAAATCGAAGACTTCGGCGTCGTCACCGGGCTCGATGGCCGGCGAGGTCGCCCGCAAACGATCTTCGCTCCATTCGAAGGTCTCGGTAGGTACTGCGGTCACCGCCGACTCGCCGTTTTCGTCCGGCTGCAGGACATAAATCCCTTGTTGGTTCGGCAGGGCCACCGCCCAGCGGGATCCCTCGGCGCTGAGGACCTCGATCTCCGGCACCAACTCGCCGTTCCAATAAACGTCCCGGGTGCTGTGCTTCCAGGTCAGCTGCTCGGCAGACGAGTCGTCACGGATCTCTGAATCAGCCGTCGCGGCCATCGCTCCAATGCCCATGACACCCATGGCTCCCACGACCGTGGCCATTGCCATAGTCGTTGCGATGGCCGGCAGGCCCTTGCCCAAACCGGGGCTTCGCACAAAAAAATCCTTCGTCCACATCGGTGCCTCCAAAATCTCGGCCCACGGCCGTCATTCGTCGCAATTCGTCGTCGATTCATCGTCTCGGATGGATCGATGCTAGCTCTGATCACGAAAGGCATTGGACGTCCGGCCGGGCCTTTTTACCGGTCGCTGACAGCTTGGTCGAGGCTTTACCTTCGGTTTACCGCACCGAGGCCGGCGCGAGGGTCTTGCCAGGCGGTGACTTTGGGGACCTGAAGGCTTTCTTTGGGGCCCGAAGGCTTTGTGGCGGCGGCCGATAGCGGTATATTCCGGAGGTCGATCCGATCGCCGTCGCCCCGCGGCTCCACTACATTGACTCTTCGATCCGAACGGATGCTTCCATCTTGAGCAAGGAATCCCTGCCCTTTAATTACCTCGCCATCGATGGCCCAATCGGTGTCGGTAAGACCACCCTGGTCGATATGCTCGCCCACCGATTCGAAGGCGTCAAAGTCCTCGAAGACGCCACCAATCCGTTTCTCGACAAATTCTATAAAGACCGCCCCGGAGCGGCTTTCCAGACCCAGCTCTACTATTTGCTGTCGCGATTCAAGCAACAACAGGAGATCGTGCAGCGGGAGCTTTTCCAGCGTTTTGTGGTGGCGGACTATCCATTTCAGAAGGATCGGATCTTCGCCTATCTGAATCTCACCGACGACGAGCTGCTGATCTACGACAAGCTCTACGCCATGTTGGAGCCCCAGGTGCCGGGCCCGGATCTGGTGCTTTATCTGGTGGCGGACATCGAAACCTGCTTGTCGCGAATTCGCAAGCGCAATCGGACGTATGAAAAGAAGCTGTCGGAAGAGTACCTCGTCGAGTTGATCGACGCCTACAATCACTACTATCATCATTACCGCAGCTCACCGGTGCTCGTGGTGGACACTCGAAACCTGAATTTCCCCGCGCGCCCCAGTGATTTTGAAGAGCTGCTGGAGCAGCTCATGAAGCCCCGCAAGGGCACCGAGTACTACGTACCGCTTGGATCCCGATAAGGGACTGGGACGGTCGGCTCGAAGCGCCGAACTCAGGAAGCTCGCGGATCTCGCTTGCGGCGGGTCTGATCGACGACGGCTCAGCCGTCGCGACGGACACCCCATCAGCCTGCGTGATCGTCGGCCAAAGCTTCCGTGGCGAGGATGACGGTAGGTCGCCCCCAATGCGATCGTCACCGCGCTCCTCGTCGTGATTTCCGGCGCCCAATTGCCGCCTTCCTCCGAGCGTTTCGCTGACGAACAGCAAAAGGAGGCAGGTGATGGCGACCTTTTCAGGCGGCAAAACACCCCAGCCGACCCCCGATCCGATCCGCGACTCGTCTTCCGGCTCGCCCCTGGGCCCCACGAAGACCCCCAAGAAAAAGACCGTCCCAAAGACCGTCAAGAAAGTCACCGTGCCCTGGGTCCGCGACCATGCCGCCCAGGCCGACGCCCAACCCTTGGTAATGGTGACCGCCTACGACTATCCCCAAGCCAGAACCGTCGACGCCGCCGGCGTGGATTTGGTGTTGGTGGGCGACTCCCTGGCGATGGTCGTGCTCGGCCACGACGACACCTTGTCGCTAACCGTGGACGAGATGTTGCACCACGTGAAAGCGGTGCGTCGGGGTTCGAAGCGAGCCTTGCTGATCGCCGACATGCCCTACGGCTCCTTCCACTTGGGCGAGCGCCAGGCGGTTGAAAACGCCCTGCGTTTCGTCAAGGAAGGCGGAGCGGAAGCGGTCAAGATCGAGGGCGCGAGACCGCGGGTGGTCGAAGCATTGACCGCCGCCGAGATTCCGGTCATGGCCCACCTGGGCCTCACCCCGCAATCCCTGCACCAATTCGGTGGTTTCAAAGTTCAAGGCCGGGGTGACGACGCTGCCGACAGCCTGCTCAGCGCGGCCCGGGCGATGCAAGAAGCGGGAGCGTTCTCCCTCGTTCTGGAATGCATTCCCTCGGATCTGGCCCAGCAGGTCAGCGACGAACTCCACATTCCGACCATCGGCATCGGTGCCGGAGTGGGCTGTGACGGCCAGGTTTTGGTCTACCACGACCTCCTGGGTTTGGAAGATCGGCTCGCTCCCCGCTTCGTGCGTCGATACGCCCACCAAGGGTCGGACGCGCGCACGGCGATCGAAAGTTTTGCCGACGACGTCCGCAACCGCCGTTTCCCCACCCAAGACGAGAGCTATGCCGATCCCAGCCGTAGCGGGCAGTCGTCACGGACCCCGAGCCGGGCCGAACTCGCTCGGGTGGAAGGCAGTCTGGCAGTGGAGAACTTGGAGAAAATCTATGGCTGAGGCAGCTCTTTCCCCAACCATGGAACAGGGGCTTCGCCGGGTGACGGATCCCGCGGAGCTGCGGTCGGCGATCCAAGGCTGGCGTGCACGCGGCCTGAACATCGCCTTCGTGCCCACCATGGGCGCTCTGCACGAAGGTCATCTCTCCCTGGTGGCGAGGGGTTTGGAGGCGGCGGATCGGGTGGTGGCCTCGATCTTCGTCAACCCGACCCAATTCGGACCCCACGAAGACTTGAGCAGCTATCCGCGATCCGTGGAAGCGGATTGCCGTCGGCTCGAAGACGCCGGTTGTCGATTGGTTTTTTTGCCGTCGGTGGAGACCATTTATCCGCCCGGAGGCAGCACCTTCGTCGACGTCGAGGGACCTTCCAAAGGTTTCGAAGGCGCCCAAAGACCCGGTCATTTCCGCGGTGTCGCCACCGTGGTGCTGAAGCTCTTCAACTTGGTCCAACCCGACGTGGCGGTTTTCGGTGAGAAAGACGCTCAACAATTGGCAGTGGTCCGACAGATGACCCACGATCTGCACCTGCCGATCGAAATCATCGGTGCACCCATCGTGCGCGAGAAAGACGGCCTGGCCCTGTCTTCGCGCAACGTTTATCTCGACTCCGATCAGCGTCGAGCCTCGCAGGTCCTATCCCGCGCCCTGGCCGGTGCCGAGTCCGCGATCCGGGCCGGGGAAAGCAATCCCCGGGTGCTCGAAGATCTGGTGCGCTCGGAACTCGAAAGCGAGCCGACCGGCCGCACCGACTACGTGGCGGTGGTCGACGGAGGCTCCTTCGAGCCGCTCACCGAGCTGAGCGATTTTCGTGGCCGTCTGGTGATCGCCGCCGCCTTCCGCTTGGGAACGACCCGCCTGTTGGACAACCTGCAAATAGACCTGAACGGACCGAAAACCGGATCGGATCGATCCGCCTGAAACCGATCTGCCTGAAACCATTCCCGTGGCTGAGAGCCACGGTTCGACGGCCTCGCCGTCCATAAAGGAGCTTAATATGCGCCGCACCCTGCTGAGAGCGAAAATCCACCGAGCCACCGTGACCGACGCCGACCTCAACTACGTCGGCTCGATCACCCTCGATCCCATCCTGATGGAAGCCACCGACCTGCGGGTCCACGAGAAGCTCGAAATCTACAACGTCACCAACGGCGAACGATTCTCCACCTACGCCATCGAAGGACAACGCGGCCATGGGGAGGTGGTGCTCAACGGCGCCGCCGCCCACAGAGTTTCACCGGGTGATCTGGTGATCCTCTGTGCCTATGCCGAGTTCGACGAGTCGGAAATCGCGACCCACAAACCCAAAGTCGTATTCGTCGATCGGCAAAATCGGATCGTCGAAGAGACCGACGCGGTGATTGCTCACCGCGAGCCCCTACCGGTGCCCAAGGCCGTTTGACCGGTGTTTGAAGACCTGCGGGCGTCGCCCGATCAGCGACGCCGTCCGCAGTCCACTTTCATCGACGATACCGAGTCGTTGCCCACGGGCGTCGACGGGAGCCGGCTCCCGTCACCGCTCAGGGTAACGGAGCGCCCCCGGTAACCCTCGTCTGAGTAGAGGGTCACCCGGCAACCCCGGGCGACCCTTACGGAACTCATGCGATCATTGCCGACTTGGGTGCGCTTCATGCTCGGAACGTCTTGGTCAAAAGATTGGCGGCTGCCGCGGAAATCCTCATCCCCGAACGCCGTGACCCCGAATTCCTCACCGCCATCGTCGGGTCGAATTGGGCTAGGGCGACCGCCACCCGGTCGATCCGGATGTCCCCAACCGCCGCCCCGACCGCAGTGCACCCGCACCGAAGACACGGCATCATTGCCAAACGTCGACCGCGCCAACGACGGCACATCCCGATCGACGACCATGCTGCGTCCACGGAAACGGTTGTCTCTAAAGAGCGTCACTTCACAGCCGGGGGCTACCCGAACCGAACTCACGCGATCATTGCCGACCGCATTGTTCGAGAGGTCTGAATCGTCTTCTTCGAAAACTTCCGCGCGGCCCCGAAAGCCGTCGTCCCGATATAGAACCACGCCGCGGAAGCCATGGCCGTCCATGGGATCCCGATTGCAGTCGATTTGCAGGGAAGAAGCTCGGTCGTTGCCGAAGCGGGTCCTACCCAAATCATCGACGGTTTCGCGGACCTCCATGCGCTCACCGCGAAAGCCGGCATCCCGGAAGAGCGTCACCCAGCAGCCACGGGCTACTTTGATCGAGGATAGGCGGTCGTTACCGATGGGCGTGCGCCCGAGGTCGGGGATATCGCGATCGACGCGCAATCCACGGCCCCGCAAACCCGCGTCCCGGAACAACAAGGCACCATCTCCATAGCCAAAGTATCCGTCGTCGTCATAAATGCCTTCGTCGTATGGACCTCCGCCCCAACCGTCACGAGGACCGTCGTCACCATAGGCCTCGTCTCCGTAGCCGTGACCACCCTGGCCCCTTTGATCTGCAGCCGCTGTCGGTGTGTAAACCGAGCAGCCCAGGGCGATCAGGACGATCCCGCCGAGCACGGCCCACGGCAAGCTCCCCGCAAGGAGAACACGCCTCAGACCTACTGATGATTCCGATCCGATCGGCCCACTTACCGGGCCATCTTGTTTCTTCATGGAGCACCCCTTGGTTGTCGAACAAGCTGTTGTCGGTCGAGCTGCCTCACCCAGCGGAGGAAATGCCGCTGCGGAGGGCTGTCTATTATTCTAGAATGATTGCGACTGAATTAGGATCGGCCCCAAGCCGCTATCGATTCGAGGCCCCATCCATGCTGAGTTCGGTTTTTAGACAAACAAAAAAAGTCCCCTCGATTCTCTGCCTCACGGTTCTGCTGACGGTGTGCTCTGCACCCACAGCCTCGGCCGGCGATTTAGACACGGTTCGCGCCCGCGGAACCCTACGGATGATCAGCTGGCCCCATCAGGAAAGCCAATTCATCCGACGCATGATCGAGGAATACGGCAAAGACGGGCTCAACCGTTTTACCGGCATCGACGTGGAGCTGGTCCGTGGATTCGCCGCCGAACTCGGCGTTGAACTCGAGGTTATCCCGGCGAAGGATTCCTTTTCAGGCATTTTCCCGGCATTACAGTCCGGCCAAGGCGATCTGGCCGCCAGCTCGCTGACGATCACCCCCTCCCGCCAAGCTCTATTCGATTTTTCTACCCCTTATTACCTCGAACGTATGGTTGTGGTGGTGCCCAAAGCATCAACGATCGCTTCGGTTGAAGACTTGAACAACAAGCGCGGCGCGGTGGTGACCGGCTCCAGCCATGATCAACGCCTGCGCCGACTGGCCCCACCGGGGCTCGAGGTCGTGGAGGTCGACTACACCCTCGAAGCGCTCGAAACCGTGCAGAGCGGTAAGGCAGATTTCGCCCTGGTGGATTCCGGGACGATCAAGACCTCCACGGCTAAATATTTCGAGATCAAAGAACAGCTGCGGACAGCCTTCTCATTTCCTGACGAGGAGGCCTACGGCGTTGCGGTGCGCAAAGGCAGCGACCTTCTACCGCGCCTCAACACCTACATCGAACGCCTAAAGGCCAGCGGCGAGTTGGACCGAATCATCACGTCTTACAATATGTGAGGATCACCCTCGGCGCGGGTCAGCACCGCCAATAGATGGCTGCGCAGAAAGGGCAACGTGGCCAGCAGCTCGGCCGCCGCCACGCTCCATCGGGCCACCGGACGCAGGATCGGCGGTGCCAGGGTGATCGAGCGGACCTCGCCGCGCAAGCTCGGAAATAGGGACCCCAGCTCCCGCCGACCTATGCCTCGTACATTGGCATTACGCGGGTTGTTGACCGCGAAGTCATACCAGAGCAATGCCCCTCCCGGCGCGAGCACCCTTTCGATCTGGCCGGCGATGGCAACCCGGACTCGGGGATCGAGCACCGAGGTCAAAACCGTCGATACGATCACCAAACCAAAGGCTCGGTCGACGAATGGCAAGAGGCCACCGTCGGCGATGCACAGGGTGGTGGAAGGCAGGCGCTGACAGACAGAGGCGGCCCGCAGGGGATCGATTTCAATGCCGCAAAGGTTTCTTTCCGGCACCCTCCAGCTCAACAGGGTTGGGAACCATCCCCCTTCACCGAAACCAATCTCCAAACAGCGGGTTTCCGCAGTGGGAAAAACCTGCCGCCGATGCAACATGGCGGCTGCGGCACGGGCTCGACCGTCGACCATCAGGCGTTCTGCCCGATTCCAAGGGGCGTAACGGGACGACTCCACCTCTCGGCGTCGACGCTCGTTCTCGGCCAAGGCCCGCCGGCGCTCGGAATCGTGGGGTTCGGTCATGGTGCTTACTCTCCTAAATCCGAATTCCTGCGTTGGCCGGGCTCCGAGCCGACGCCGAGTTCGGCGAATAGGCGACACCACCGTTCGTGGACCGATGGCCAAGCGCAGCCCAGGGCCAAAGCCCGCCCCGCCTCCGACAATCGACGAACCTCACCGGGGTCGGCGATCAGCCCCTCGATCGCATCCGCCATGTTCGATGCCATGGCGTCGGCCGGCGCGTCCGGGTCGCTGGGCGCGATCAAAATCCCCGCGTCCCCGAGCAAATCGGCCATGCCGCCCACCCGGGTCGCGACCACCGGCAGCCCGCAGGCCGCGGCTTCCAAAACCGTTACCGGCGTATTGTCCACCCGATTGGTGTGCAAATACAGGTCGTGGCTGTCCAGCTGGTCCGCTTTGGCTTCCGGATCGAGAAAGCCGAGGAATCGAACCCGGTCTTGCAGACCGAGCTGCCGCGCCTTCTCCCGGCAAACGGGCTCCAACCCTTTGTCTTGGCCGGCCATGGTGAGCGAGGCTTCAATGCCCCGTCGGGCCAATCGATCCAAGACCTCCAACGCCAGCTCCGGATGATAGATCGGATGAAACGTCCGCAACCAGAGTATCTTGATCGGCGATCCTAGCCTTTGACGCAGCTTGAAGGGATAGTCCTGCAAGTCGAGCACGTTGGGAATCACCGTCGCCGACAAGCCAAGATCCTCTGCCAAGCGGGCCAAAAATCGAGACGGCGCCACGATGACGTCGGCCCGAGCCAGGACCTTGCGCACCCGCTCCGGTGTTTGTCGGGCCAGCTCGGGCAGGTCACCACCGTGCAAGAAAAAAACCTGTTTCACGCCCAGGCGCCGAGCCAATCGGCCGAGCCAATCGGCATAGAGAAACGCTCGTCCACTAAACACCGACAACACCATCAAGTCGATCCGGCGGCGCCAGCGCACCAGGGAGATCAACATGTCGAGGGGTCGGAGCCAAGGGTTGCGGATCGAGGACGTGCTTCGAACCTCGTAGCCTTCCGCCGCAAACAGGGCTGACACCACTTCCGATTGGGTGGTGACCCAGCCGGCATGGCGTGCCAGATGGGGTCCAACGAAACACAGGCGAGGTTTACGCCGCGGGCTCATGGCCCGGACCTGCGCCACGAAATAGAGGCCGAGGCGTTGAGCCGGTCCGAAACCCCGGCAGGCTCGAGATCGAACCGTACGTCGGACGCCGACCCGCGCCACGGAATAAATTCCGAGGTTACCCTTGCCTTGTCCCTGCGGGACGGCCCGGAATGGGGAAGCAGGATAGCTAGGTTCCGTCCAGAAATAGAATCTCGGTGGGCCGGCGCGGCGCCCTGCGCGCGTCGCTCCGAACTCGCGCCACCGCTGCTGTGTCGTCGCAAATCTATGATGTGAAAGAGTTTAAGCCGATTCATATGTTGTATCGCTCAGACACGCTCGCTTTCCGTGCTCGCATCACCGCGCCTTCTAGATCCTCGAAAACCCCATTTCTGGACAGGCTCTAGCTAGGCTCATGGCGGGGCCTCCGCTTTTTCGGTCGGCGACGGGCGCCCGGGCGGCTGGGCCCCGGGCTCCAGGCATTGCAACAACAGTCGATGGTATTGCTGCCCGCGGCGATCCCAGGTCTGCTCCGCCCTGGCTCGATCGTAAGCCCTTTGCCCCATGGCTTGCCGACGCTGCGGATCTTCGAGCAGCTCCAGCATTCGCGCGGCCAAGGCGTCGACATCCTCGGGTGGCACGCTGAGGCCGGTTTCCCCGGGTTCGATGGCTTCTACCAATCCGGAATCGTCGGACACCACGGCCGGTTTGCCGCACAGGGCGGCTTCCACCACCGCGATGCCGAATCCCTCGAAATCACCGCTTGCCGTGTGACGGCTCGCCATGACGAAGAGGTCACAGGCGTTCAAGAAACCTAATAGCTCGTCGGCGGATCGGCGACCGAGCAGGTGCACCCGCTGCTCAACCCCGAGTTCGCGCGCCAGGGTTTCGAGTTCTTCACCCCGGGTCGGTAGGCCGAGCATTAAGTAGTGGACGTTCGGCAAGGTCTGGGCCAGCTTCGGCAAGGCTCTGATCACCAAGTCCTGACCCTTACGCCGGTCCACGTGGCCGACCGTCAGCAGCAGGGTGCGATCGGCCGACGCCACGGGATGTCGGGCCCGGAAGTCGGCCAGCTCGGATTCCGACAGTCGGCGAAAGCGCTCGCTGTCGGCGCCGTTGGGCACCACCTCCGAGCGGCGGGCCCGAATACCGGCCGCCATCGCCACCTCCCGGGTATACCGACTGACCCAAATGGAAAGGTCCGCGCGGGAAAACGAAGCGCGATTGAGGCGTGCCTCCCAGCCGGATTTTCCGGCCAGCTCTGTGCCGTGGCCCACCACCGTCAACGGCAGACGAAAAATCCGGTGCAAGGCCGCCGCCAACCAAACCGCCCGTTGCCCTGAAGCCAGAATCAAACGCGGACGTCGACGTAGGATGACCCAACCCAAACGCAGGGCCCAAACCGCCCCTTGGATCACGGCGCCGGGCCAGTGGTGCAGGCGAATCAGCTCGATCGAGCCACGGCCTCTGATCTCATCGTCCGTCCCGTCACCGTCCGTCCCGTCACCGTCCCGAACCCCGCCGTAGGCCGCTAGACGAGCCTGGAAATCGAGAATTTCATCATCCGAGGCATAGTCCTGGGGCGCGGCGACCGTCACCCGCCAGCCCTGCCGACTCAGCCGACGGGCCACGGACCACGCATGACTGCCGATCCCGCCGGGCCCCGGTGGAAATTCCGTGGCGACCATCAACAGACTTAGATCGCCCACGGTCAGTCGCTCATCGAGGGTCATTCGTTGGGGCGATTGGGTTTTCGGCCAAACGCTCTTGTCGACGCCAATAGTGGAACGGCAATACCGCCAAACCAAATACGAAGGACATCGCCGCCACGCGCATTCCCGCATGGGTCATGCTGACCAAAGCCCACGACGACATACCGGCCACCCAGCCCTTAGCCAGGGCCGTGGGAGCCAACCGATACGCCTGTAGGGCAATCAAGATCAGGACGAATAATGCTGTGACTCCAAAAACCCCATGTTCCGCCAATAGGCGCGTGAATTCCGTGTGCGCCGCCACCCGCACCAAGCTACCGGCACGACGTTGATATCTAGACTGGCCGGGCCCGACCCCCAACAACACATTTTCCTTAAATAGCTGTAAATCCGCTTCAGCCAAGGTCTGTCGGCCGGTGGTATCGAGGCTGGTGAACCGTTCCGCCACTTTGCCGCCGGTCCACTCCGTCAGCTGGGGCAGCAGAATGAAGAAACCCACCGCCGCCCCCGCAATCGTCACCGCAATGAAACTCTGGCGAATCCTCTTATTCTGCAGATTGTGCACGCCAAATAAGACCAACGCGATCGCAGCGTTGAGCAGCCCTCCACGGCTGAAGGTCAAAACCGCCTGAAAACCCAGCATCGCCGCCAAACCCAAATAGGCCAAACGCAGCAGATGATTGGGAGCTTGGGTGGCCAGCACCAAGGAGATCACCACGCCGAGGCCCAGGATGGTGGACACCTGATTAGGACCGAATCCTCCGCTGGTGACGAAGTTGGCCGCGTTGGCAAAATTCAACCGGGTGGCGGTCAGGGTTGAATACAAGGCCAACGTAAAGGCGCTGACGATCGGCATCAACATCCAAGCCAAGAGCTTGGAGAGGTTGAGTCGTTTGCCCGTATAGCCGGACAGAAATATCACCGCCAAAGCCAATGAAAACGGTCCCGAAAGGTTGAAGCTGAGGTCTTGGCGCAAGGCATTGGTCAACCCTTGGGCGCCCACGGCGAGGGCTACGGAGGGCATCAGCAAAGCAAAGTAGAGCAGCCCCCAAGCGGCAAGGCCCAGGCGCCCTTTTTGACTGATCAAGACCATTCCCATGACCACCACGATCGCGTACTTTCCGTACTCCCAAAATACGATCGATTTGGTCATGCGCCAAAGCACGTCGGCGCTGGCGATATAACCGCAAGCATAAATGGCCAAGTCGTGGGTCTTACGGCTGCTCGCAAACTTCACGGCGATCAGCAGGGTGCCGATGGCGTGCACCGTCGCCACGGTCCGAAAGCTCTCCATCACCAAAGCCAACAACATGTGGAAGAGCAGCAACGCCCCCAAGTTGAAAACGCTATAAAACGCCCGCTCTCGGCTGACGCCGGGCCGGAATCGGGTGTGGGCCCAGGGTTGGGACGCCGAACCGTGGCCTAAGGGCGGGCTCTGGCTCAGGGGCGGATCGGAAGCCGTCGACATAGGGAGATCATAAGCCAAGATCGGTGTTCGGCGCGGGCAGGTTTAGCCCGAGACCGTGTCGAAAGAGCTCTCGGACCTGCTCTAAGTAGGCCTCATAGGAAAAAGCTTCGGCGGCTTCGGCGGCCCGCCGGCATCGCCTTTTGAAGCGCTGCTCGGAGGCCAAGATGCCTTCGGCGACAGAGGCGTACCCTTCGATATCGTGCACTTCGAACGTCCAACCTATGGATTCGTCGCCACCCAGCTCCTCAAGGGTCGATGCGATGCTCGACACCCGACTGGTCAACGCGAGCGCACCGTGGGCCATAGCTTCGGAGAGCACCTTGGGCCAGCCTTCGCTGGCGCTGGGCAACAACAGGCCGTGGGCACGGGCGTAACAGAGGTCGAGCTGACGTCGCGGCAACCAGCCCTTGAACTCCACACGCTCGACGATGCCGAGTTCCGCCGCGAGCCGCTCCATGGCTGCTCGGGCCGGGCCGTCCCCGGCGATCACCAGACGGACTTCGGTCCCTCGATCCTGCAAAACCTTGATCACCCGCAGCGCCCGCGCCGCGCCCTTATGACCGTCCAAACGTCCAACGAAGAGCAACTCCAACGGTCCGTCGAAGGATTTGTCCAACGCCGATCGGCGAGCTGTCTCGAGTTCCGCCCGGGTCAGGCAAGGATTCATGAACGAATGCACGTGCTCACCGTCGCCGGGCTTTCGGCCATTGACCGTCACCACCATCGGCCCGGATCCCCTCCGCGCGGATCCCCGGCCGCGGTTGATGGCCAACCATCGACGTTGTAGTCGATAGGAACGGAAATCGTGCCCGCCCGAAGGGCTCCAATTGCCGGCGTATTTGAACCACCAAGGTTTGGCCGGCGCACAAGCGCTGAAAGCGACCATGGACAACATCGCGACGTTGGCCGGCGCCCGCACATGCACGGCATCGCATTCGCCATAAGCACGGTGTAAGGCGCGAAAAAAAGCAGGCGCCTGGGTCAAAACACCGAGCTTGTCAACGAAACCTTCACCGCCCGCCGGAGCCAACCCCCGCACCTCGATCCGCGACGAGTCGTAGGGCAACGACGAGGCCGGCGCCGGCTCGGCGTAAATCGGTGCCAGGTGGATGATGCGCTCGAACAGCCTCGACAGGCGATCGAGCTCCCGGACCGTCGCACCCCAGCCCACCAAGGTGCCGTCGGCATCGAAGTAGTGGGGGGTGTGGGAAACCACCAAGAGCTTCAAGAAACTTCCCCTTCGCCCGTCTCACCGACGTTCAGGTACGGAATCTGAGGATAGTTTTTCAGCATCTTCTCGGCTCGGGAACTCGCGATTCGAATTCGATACAAGGTGTTGGGCAGCTGGATCAAGCCGATCGCCACCTTGAGCAACGCGCGCAGGGGTCCGCCGCCTCCCTTCAAGGTGCCGAAAAGACGCAACACCATGGCCTCCCGCACTTGCCTGGGGCTGGAGTAACGTTTCGCCAGGTAGATTTCCGTGACACTGGGCAGATGACGGGCGGTCAAAACACGCCGGCTGTCGGCAAAGGTGACCTTGCGCGCCCCATGCCGACGCAGCCCACCGGCCGGGGCTTTATGGTGTAGGACGGAAATCGAAGGCTCCAAGACCATCAAACCGCCCGCCAAATAGATCCGGGTTCCGAGATCCGCATCCGCCCTGGACCCGTGATCGAAGGCGAGATCGAAGAGACCCGATTTTTCGAGCACCTCGCGACGTGCCAAACAATTGCAGGTGGGAAACACATCACTCAGCCGACGTCGACGGAATTCCTCCGGCAAGGGGCCCGCCCCCACCTCGGTGGTCACACCGCAGGAAACGTCGGCCCGGAAGTCCTTCAAAACCGCCAAGTGCCGGGCGATCAACTCCTCCTCGATCTCCACATCGTCGTCCAAAAACAACACAAAATCGGCGGTGATCGTCCACAGACCGGCATTGCGCGCGCTGCTCTGCCCGGGGCGATCTTGCTCCAACACCCGCAGTGGAAGATCCGACTCGAAATCGGCCCACCGACGCCGACGGGAGAGCTCCGTTTGATCGATCACCACCACCTCGGTCGGTGCCACGGTCTGGTGGGCGAGCTGCTCTAAAACCACCGACAGATAGGGATATCGATCCAGGGTCGGAATCAGCACCGCCACCGACGGGCTCGAAGGCCCCGCTGGCAAATCGACCGACAAATCGACCGACGAATCGGCCGGCGCGTCGGCCACATGCACGACCGTGGCAGCTCGGACCCTCCGACTTCGCCACCAAGCTTTGGCCAAAGCCCATCGCGAGCCGGCCCCGGTGAGCATCGCCCGGTGCACGGCCCAACCGGTCCAAAAAACACCGCAAGTAAGACGCAAGAATCGCAGCTGATCGTCGTAGCTCGACTCCGGACCTTGATCACCCCCACCTGCCTCGATGCGAGAGCCGACCAACTCCGGCACATGGCGCAGCAGAATCCCCCCGCGCCACCACCGAAAACCCAGCTCCAGGGCCGCGACGTCCAAATCCTCGAACCCATCGTCGATCCCGCCCAGGCGCGACCAAAGGTCCACGGGTACCACCGCAGCCCTCAGGCTCAAACGCCAAGACGACGCCGGCCGGTCGGTATTCGGGTCGATCTGCAACATCCAGGTGGGATGCACAAAGTCCAGCAAGGCCGGTCGCCCCCCTTGGCCGAGGCAAAGCCCCCCATGCCAAAGCTCGCCGACTTGGTCGACGATCGAGGACGGATCTTCGGGCGGCGCTCCCAGATCCTCATGCCAAAAAAGGAGGTGGTCCGCCGTCCCGGACCTCGCAGCCTCGACTGCGACCCGATCCGCGGCTCGGCGAACGGCCCGGGGATTCGGGCTCACCGCTTCACAAGGTCCAAAGGACCAAGGCGGCGGCTCGCCGTTCGAGGCGCTCAACCAAAGCAGAGCCACGCGCAAATCAGGCCCCCGTCGACGCTAGGGCGTCGCGATAAAGCTGCTCAAAGGCGTCGAGCTCTTGGTCGGGACGAAAGAGTTCGAGGACCCGCCGGCGGCCGGCTCGACCCATCCGCCGTCGGAGCTCCGGATCCTTCGCCAACCGGCCCAAAGCCTGAGCTAAAGCGTCCGGGTCGCGACGGGCGACCACCAAACCGGTTTGCCCGTCGCTGACGTTCTCGCTCAATCCATCGGCGTCGGTGGTCACCACCGGCAGCTCCATGGCCTGGGCTTCGAGCACCGCATTGCAGAAACCCTCGGAAACCGCCGGGTGCAGAAAAACATCCGTGTTTTGGAGCTGCTCCAAGACCTCGGATCGTTGCAACGGACCGGTCAACCGCACGACCCCTTGCAATCCGAGCTGATGGCGAGCGTAGGCCAAGCTCTGCAGCTCACTACCTCCTCCCACCAAGGTGTAGGTCAAGGCCACGCCGTCGTCCACCAAGGTTTTGATCGCCCGCAAGGCGTAGTCGTAACCCTTCTTCCACTCCAAACGGCCGACGCTGAGGATGCGCAGGGCATCGGCATCGCTGCCTTCACCTTTGGCACCCCCAGGTTTGGCGGGCTGGAATCGCGTGCTGTCGACCGCGGGCGGAATCAGCTTGTGGGGTTTGTCGTTCGGGCAACCCCGGGCTTGGGCTCGACGCCAGAGGTCTTGACCCAAGAAGTGGAGGCGATCCGCTCCGGACCAGACTGAGTCGTAGTAGTCCGGCTCCTCCAAACCCACGTAGTTGAGGTCGAAACCGCGAAAGCTCACCACCAGGCGGGCGTTGAGCAGAGGCCCGAGATCCATGCGCCGCGGGGCGAGGCTACCGAATTCGAAGTGGACCAGATCCGGGCGGAGCGCCAACAGAGGAGCGTCCAAATAAAGCCGTTTCAACACCTCGGTCCAGCCTTTGGGGGCAAGCTGCCGGGCGTGGCCGGCCACCGTCGGCAGGCTGCCCAACCAGCGGGTCAAGGCCTTCGGCAGATGCATCGCCATCCGGGCCAAGGAATGGGTTGGACCCACCGCGTGCACCCGTTTGCGCAAAGCCGGCCGCGACTCGAAATCCTCGGTTCGACGCCAGGCCTCGGCGTCGAACCGCTTGCAGACCATGTGCACATCCCAACCGCGATCGAGCAAACCCAACCATTGTCGAACGATGAACGTCTCCGACAACACCGGAAACACCGGCACGATCAAGGCGACCCGTGGCGATGGACGGCTCACGGTTGCTGTGGGCTCACGGTTGCAGAGGGCTCGGAAAGGCTCAGCTGCCGGTCTCGTCGCCGGTCTCACCATCGGCGGAGGGCGGCAGGCGATCGAGCTGCAAGACCACGCGGATCGTAACCTCATCTCCGAGCATCGCCCCCCCTTGATCGAGGCTGCGATTCCAAGAGACGTCGAAATCTTTGCGGTTGATCACGAATTCCGTTTCGAATCCCGCTTTGGCCACTCCGGGCCCGAGTTCCATGATGCCGAGAATTTTGATCGGGATGGTGAGTCGTTGGGTTTTGCCGCGCAAGGTGAAGTCACCGGTCACCTGGAGGACGTTGCCCTCGCCTTTTTTGACCGTCGTGCTGCGGAAAGACATCTGAGGGTGCTGCTCGACGAAGAAAAAATCCTCGGAGCGCAAGTGTTGATCACGGGTTTCTAGATCCGTATTGACGCTGTCCACCTCGACCACCAGGTGCACGCTGCTGTTCTCAGGCTGCTCGGCGTCGTAAATCACCTTGCCGTCGAAACGGGTGAAACGACCCGGCACGTTGTTGAAAAAGTGGCGCACCTCGAAGCCGACATTCGAATGGGCCCGGTCGATGCCGTAGGTATGGGGTTCCGCCACGGCTTCGGACCAGCCGTTCGGCAGCAGCTGTGGCGGCGCGAGCGGGCCGAGCCAAAGCACCGCCAACCAGGCCATGAGGGTCCATCGTGAGCAGCAGGATCTACGGAACTCTTTATTGTCCATCATCAGCCTTGTCCATCATCAGCCTTTTCGTCATACCGAGAACCATTCGTCGAATCTCACCGGATCGAAGGCCCGGGATCGAGCCTCGCGTCGGGACCTCCATTTTCTCGACCTCGGGGTACCGGGTCAACGGAGACCTGCGAGCATGGACCTCAAGCCGATACACTGCCGCCCACCCCAGAACCTTCGATCACCCGAGGCCTCGCAGTGAGCCGTCCAAAAATAACCGGAGAATCATATGAAAACGTTTGAGCAGCTCTACATCGGAGGCCAGTGGACCCCGTCCCAAGGACCGGCCCGTCTGGAGGTCACCGAAAGCGCGACCGAGCAAGTCATCGCTCGGATTCCCGAAGGCACGGTCCAAGATGCCGACCGGGCCGTGGCGGCGGCGAGGCTGGCGTTCGAGCCCTGGTCCCAAACCCCGGTAGCGCAACGCAAACAGGCCTTGATCGACCTAGCCGACGGCCTCGCGGCACGCCAGGAAGAAATCGCGCTGACCATTACCCGCGAGGTGGGCATGCCCAAAGTGCTCTCCAAAGCGGTGCAAGTGGGCCTGCCGATCACCGTCCTGCGGGCCTACGCCGACCTGCTCGACGACTATGCCTTCGAACAAGAATACGGCACCTCGTTGGTGATCCGCGAGCCGATCGGCGTGGTCGCTTGCATCACGCCGTGGAATTATCCCCTGCACCAGATCATCGGCAAGGTGGCACCGGCATTGGCGGCGGGCTGCACGATGGTGGTGAAACCGTCGGAAGTGGCACCCATCAACGCCTTCTTGCTGGCCGAGATCATCGACGACATCGGCCTTCCGGCGGGCGTTTTCAACCTCGTCACCGGCCTCGGCCCGGTAGTCGGCGAAGCCCTGGCCGCCCACGAGCAAGTGGACATGGTCTCCTTCACCGGCTCCACCCGCGCCGGACGCCGCGTCGCAGAAGTCGCCGCCGCCACCGTCAAACGGGTCACCCAAGAGCTCGGCGGCAAATCCGCCAACCTCGTGCTCCACGACGCCGACTTCCCAAAAGCCGTGCGCACCGGCGTCAATAAATGCTTTTTCAACTCCGGCCAGACCTGCTCCGCCTGGACCCGCATGTTGGTGCCCCGTGATCGTCAAGACGAAGCGATCGCCATCGCCAAACAAACCGCCGAGCGATTCGTGCTCGGCGACCCCACCGAGCCCCAAACCAAGCTCGGCCCCCTAATCTCCGCCGCCCAACGGGATCGCGTCGTGGCCTATATCCGCAAAGGCATCGAAGAAGGTGCCACCTTAGTAACCGGCGGCCCCGAGACGCCCGAAAACCTCGAAAAAGGTTTCTTCGTCCGCCCCACCGTCTTCGCCGACGTCGACAACCCAATGACCCTCGCCCAAGAAGAAATCTTCGGCCCCGTGCTCTCGATCATCCCCTTCGACACCGAAGACCAAGCCGTCCACATCGCCAACGACTCCCCCTACGGCCTAGCCGGCGGCGTCTGGTCCGCCGACCCAGAGCGGGCCCAACACATCGCCCGCCGCCTACGCACCGGCCAAGTCGACATCAACGGCGGCCGCTACAACCCCATGGCCCCCTTCGGCGGATACAAACAATCCGGCAACGGGCGCGAATTTGGTCCGTGGGGTTTGGAAGAGTTTTTGGAGGTGAAGTCGTTACAGCTTTGAGGTGGTTGTGATCAGGATTTGGTCCTCGTCCCTAGCCATCGGCTGCCAACGTCAGCGGCTGCCGAAGCTGAGGTGACCGGCGGGACTACTCCCACACATAACCTTCTGGGAGATTGCAGATCTGACCATCCTGGGAAAGCGGGAAGGAGCTTTCGAACATCGTCGGACAGGCGCATTGGGCGTAGCGCATTCCAGACGGTGAATCCCCATCAGCATTGCTGTCGTCGTAGGTGCACGGAGCTGTCATGCAATTCGCGATGACCAAGTTGTTACAGGTCGTGGAGGTAGGGGAGACGTCTGGATAGTCTTGGTCCATGCCGTAACCATAGGTGGAGATGAGATCCGCGCCGGGGATCAGAGAAACGCTCGGATCGTCTGAGGCCTGCTGCGTGATGTACTTGCAAACGGGCGGGACCTCACCTTGGCAAGTTCCCTCGGTGCCGGGCGGGCACGTCTCTTGATTCTGGCACTTTGAGCCGTCCGAGCCGCAAACGGCAACCGTTTCGTAGTAGACCCCGAGGTTCAAGATGTAGTTCATGTGAACGTACGTAGGCCCTTCGAAAACCGGACACTTGCAGTCGGCCACCGAGTTGTCGGCGTTCAGCTTGCAGGGCAGCGGAATGTTGTCGGAATTCGTGCCGGTCGCCCAGGGAGGGCCGGAATAGTGGCAGTTGGCGTAGGTCGCGCTTTCGCAGTAAAGAAGATTAGTCTCGGAACCAGAATCCGCGCCCTGGCAGGTTGTGAGGCAGAATGGGAGATTGCCGCAATCGTCCCCGCAGTAGGGCGACTGCCAAAGACAGGGAGTTCCCGGTGCAAATCCCGGGCAGGAGGCCGAGGAATCTGGGATTTTCTGAGCCCCAAGGGATCCAACAAGAGCTAGAGCCACCAACATCGTCAGGATGCGTCCGTCTGCCTTCATGGTCATCTCCCTGAGTTTCTCTGCGGGTTTGAGGGCTCCCGCGAGACCTCGGTGATTTTCTTTCAACACTGCAAAAGCAAATTGCTTCCTTTCAAATTGGTTTTCTGCGCTCGTAAACGATTTTCCCACCATCAAATCGGTGGTCACGCCTCGGCACATTTCCGGACCCAAACCCCATCAAAGGCGAGTCCAGTGGCCCGAGATCTCGATTCTGTCCGTCCTAAAACGGAGCCTACCTCAGATTTCCGTCGCAATACGCAATTGCAGGCGTCGATTTTCACATTCGGGACAGGGCTCTCGGCCCCGAGTCGCGGACCAGGGTGGTCGATGCATTCGACCCTCTCCTTCCAGTCATCGTGGCCGAGAGCACTTTCTGACTCTGCCTCACCTAGCAGGCTGCTCCGTCCGAGATCCAGTCCCTAGGAATCATGGACCCCTGAATTGATAGTAGGTGCCATCGAAAGTGATCAATTTCATTTGACCCATGTCTGGCACTTCGTTGGAGCTCAATGCGTACTGCTGCCCAGTCACCGGTCCTCCGTTCTCAGGGGTTCCACCTGTGCTCAGAGTCGGGACCGGCCCGGTCAGGTAGTCACCCGTGCCATTATCCAAGACGACGGCTCCTGTGCTGTCCAAGGCTCTAACATTCGTAACTCGACTCATTCCTTGTCTCCTTTCGGTTGGGTTTGTTGGGTTGCGGTCACCGCGGACCTACGGGTTCTATAGAAGAACCCGATCGCGATGCTTTTCACCCTGATGTAACGGGTCAACTCACGTTTTGCTCAGCGCATCGAGCCGACGGAAAGCGTTCACGGTTTCCTTGGCTTTAGATAGGCTACTCGAGGCAATCGAAATCAGCCCCCCGCAGCTCGGGCACTGAGCTCCGACTCCTGCAAGTAATAGATCTATTTTTGTTTGAATTGGCACACGACAATGTGGGCAAGGAATTTGAGCTTCCACGTCTTTAATCTTTCTATAGTTTTCCGTGTTTCCCGGGCGGATCGCCCGGCTCGAAGCCACTCGCTTTGCCGAACGACTCGGCGCCCACAGCCTGTTAGCTCGGCGGCGGCTCAACGACGACTGGCATGGTGATTGGCTCGATGGCTTTGGAGAAGGTTTCAATGATCACCTTCACCCCGTCGGGCAAGGGCAACTGTCCGGCATGGACGCTCACGGAATACTGAGCGGAATTGCTCTTCTCGTAGTGAGTCTCGCGTGATTCCATGGTGTTGTTCTCATAGCTCGCGTTGCCCGTGATGGTCGCCGAGAAGAGCCCGTAGCCTAGCTTGGCTTCAAACGAGGTCTCCGCCGCCATTTTCTTCTCAGTCGTGTTATTGGTCGCATCACTGAAGCTCGACTTGACCTCCATGTCGAATTTCACCAAAACATCATCGACTGCGAGCGAATTGAGCGGCAGGATCGTCAGCAAAGGTAAATAAAACGTTGTCTTCACCTGTTCGATCTTGGGTTCTGCGGGCGGGCTGGCCGTAGGATCGACCGGCACGAGGAGCCCTCGAATCAGGGTCATTTCGATCATAATTGGCTCGTAAGTACCCGGTTCATCGTCTGTTCCTTCCTTAAAGGTGAAGCAGGTGTCCAGCAGAAATCGAGTTTGGGTTACCGCCATCATCGCATTCGCCTGAGCAGCCGCTTGAAGCGGACCGCCAATGAGATCCTTCATGGGTAGACCCGTGAATTGCTGCGCCATAGAGACCAGTGGAGGTTGTGCTTCGTCCATAGCCGTCTCCTTTTCAGTAACTGTTTGCGTGGATGCTGATCGGCGATCTCACGACGAGACCGCGATCAGCCGGGAATTTGTGCTCGCAAGCTCCTGTCATAACCTTCGATGACTTTCTTCATGCCGTCGGTAGGATGAGCCGGACGGACGATGATCTCGACGGACGCGTTGGCTCCACAAGGTTCATCTGGGGTGACCCCATCTTTTTCGCAAGTACCGACTTCTCTGCGGGCAGGGAAACCGACTCTCAGAGTGTCGTCGACGATGGACAGCTCCAACTCTGATTTGAAACGCAGCTCGTCGATCTGCGAAAAGGTCAAGGGCACGAGACTCACCAACGGTATGTGGGCCAAATGAGTCACTGGCCCGTCCGGAGTCATCCTGGGATATTCCATCGCCACTGTGATGGGAACCAAACAATCTGAAGGCGGGCACTCTTCGAGCAATTGCGCAGCCTTTTTGATCGCCGAAGAAGCCTCCCTGAGCTTCTCCGGATCCGTGTTGTCAGAGACATCCGATGACACGGCTAGGGCAGCTTCAATTCGCTTCTTCGTTTCTTCGCAATCGGTTTTTTTGAAGAACCGTTTGAGGATATAAAGATTCTGTTCAGTAAGAGCGGAAGAAGCTTCAAGAAGACTGCCTTGAATAGCGGTAACGAGCTCGTCAAATTTAATCATTTCTTGGTCATCCATTCTGCGGTAGTGGCGGCGATTCTCTTGCCGATCAGACCTTGGCCAGTCTGAAAACGGTCCCGTCGTCAACCTGGGTCTCTGGCCGGCCGCATCGAGAGATCCATAAGCTCGCCGGGCTGAAGAATGTTTTTCTAAACAGCAAACTCCGTGCCGGCCACCCCTAGGCTTGCACGAAATTAAGACAAGAATAAAAACCTCTGAAAATAGTAAGCTTATACGCTCGCCAGACGGCACAAAGCTCACCTGTCTCGAAGCAAGAAGACAACGTAAACGCAACAACTAAAGGTAGGCGTGGCCTATCGGCCGGGCTGGGCCCGGCGAAAACCCAATCTGGAAAGGCGATCCCCAGAGTACCGAGGGTGCGAAGGGTGTCGGGTGTCGGAAGAGGTCTGTCGGATGTCGGTCGACGATGTCGCCTGTCGGCTCCGGGGGGGGGTCTTATTCAGTCTTCGGCGGGTACTGCCCGAAACGAAAACTTCGAGACGAAGGACTCCCCCCCATCTGGGCTCAAGCCGTGCACCTGAATGTTGTAGTCGCCTGGGCTTAGGGCCGTGGAATGCAGGCCGAGGGTGAGGGTGTCGGAAGGGGTCGGAAGCAGGTCGAGGCTTGCCCAGATCTCGCGCTCGTCTTCGTCACGCAACGTCGCGCGATAGACCTCATGCTCGAGCAAGTTGAGCTCTAGAGAGAAAACAATCCATTGTTGCTCGGCTTCGAGCCGCACGATTTGGGTCGGTGCTCCGCCAGAGCCCCGCTCGGCGCCGAGGGTGGCTAGGACGACGTTGTTCTGGGCTTTTCTGGCCGCGTCCAGCTCCGCTCGAAGCTCCGAGATTTGTCGCTGCATGAGCCCGGACGGCAGAATCACAAGCAGCAGGAGAGCGGCCAGGGCTAGCAGACTCGCCTTGGGGCCGGCAGGAAAAGTCAAGAGCTTGCCTGCGGTCTTTTTTTCCGGCTCCGCGTCCTCTATCGCTTGATGTTTGATGGCCCTCTGCATTTTTTCGGCCCTTCCGAGGGTATCCAAACATTCCTGGCACGACATGTAATGCTCAACAAAACGCTCCTCCTCTTCGGCGGAGAGCCTGCCCAGCAGGTATCGATCGACGACGTGCTCTTTCTCAATGGTGGAGTGGTCCATAGGACTCGCTTTCGGTCGATCGCTAGCCGGCGACGTTGTTTCTTCAGCTGACATGTTCCAGCCTCCGGCGTTTTTCTGATCGCTCCAGCAGATCCTTGAATCGTTCTCTGGCTCGGAACAAAACTCGATCGAAGTGGCGACCTTCGAGCTCGAGGTCCCGGCAGATCTGCTCTTTCTCTTCGTCCGCAACGTAGAACTGATAGAGGATTTGCCGATCCCGATGCGATTTCAGCTCGGAGATCAAACGTCGAACGAATCCCACTTCTTCCTTGAGCAGGACTCGTTCCAGCTGCGGAGCCGGTGCGGTGGTTCGCTGGATCGCCTCTTCATCCGAATCCGTCTTGCGTCGCCCGGTCTTGCGAAACTCACCGATCAAAAGATGCTTCGCGGTGCGCTGGAGGAAGCCGGCTAGGCGGGAGGGATCCTCAAGGCTGCCCTCCCGGCAACGGAGCAGCGCCACGCGAAAAGCCTCCTGGTGGATATCCTCCGCCAAGGCCGGGTCACTACACTGCCGACGCAGGAAAAACGAGAGACCGCGGCTGTAACGCTGGATCAGCTCGTTCTCTGCGGCCGTGTCGCCCGCGTGGATCCTCTGCGCGAGATCCTGGGCGATTTCCGGCTCGGTCGCCTGCCCTTGCATGGGCGTAAGATACCAGAGCCCGGCGCGTCAGAGCTAGGGATACTCCGCTCCGAAAACGCCGGTCACCTCTCTAACGCCTGTATCAATTTTATATAGGAAACCGGCAACCCCCGCGGTGAATCGTCGCGGTGTGACTCCTCGATGACCACAAGCTGCCAGTCCATCACGGTACCGTCAGGGCGTGTTTCTTGCCATTCAAAGCCCCAAACCTGCGCTTCTCCACGACAGTCTTCACAACCACCGAAAAACCGTTCGTGATTGGCTCAAATGTCCCGCCGTTCACATCAAAATAGATCAAATCATTGCCGCTAAATTTCATGGAGATAATGTTGCCTGGCTGGAAGGGGCCGACCGTTTCTCGAAGGCCGCGGCTTGTCCTGTACAGACCGTCATCTGTGTTGCCGCTGATACATGGCAAAGGACGACCAATAATAGGGGTGGCGCCACTCACGGTGGGCAGAAATAAAGAGCTGGGCTTCACGAAGAGCCGCTGCCGGCTCCGCCCCCTCGGTCTGGAGCTGCCGGTAAAGCTCCGTCATCAGCGCCGCTGTTACCCGATCTCGAACTTTCCACCGACTGGCGATCACTTGCTTGGCTCCCGCGTGGAAGAAGCCGAAAGTCAGCCCCATTAGACCTTCCCCCTCGAGCCGCCTGCCGACAGCGGTCTCGCAACCGCTCAAGACCACGAGATCTGCCGAAAGCTCGAGGTGCGCAAGGTCATGGAGACGCAGGAAGCCGTCTTGGCGGCGTCCACGCCGGTCGAGCATGGAAAGAGCCAGGCCCGACATAGCGGGCCGCTCTCCATCGGTGACGCCATGGGTGGCGAGGTGCAAGATCTTGAAACCTTGGAGCTCGGAGGAGAAGAGGCTCTGGCGATTGGCCTCAAATCCGGACTTGACCACCACTTGATCTGGGGCGAATAGGGATGCAATGGCTTGCGCCTCATGCCGTGTACCCGGTAAGCGCTCCAGCCGTCCCCCTGGAGCCACATCTCTGTCGGCATCTCCGTTTGCAAGAGAGGTCAACGCCGCCACATCCGCCCGCTGTTGATGTGGATCCGACAGCCGAGAATCGCTTGGCGCATAGACCGGATCGGCAAAAATGGCGACCGTCCTGGACGCCACGTATGCCCTCTTACCGATCGGCGACCTCTCGGCCGCGAGCACGGAAGCCGAAGGCGCATAGGTCACCAGATGGCGGGTAATGACCCGTTCGTCTTTGGAACCGCCGGGCAGTTGCAGCGCTTCAAACGGAAGATGATGAAGCGCTCCATCGGCAACGATGAGGATTCGTTGCTTGCCCAACAATGTCGCCGTGAGCGGGCCGAGCAGAATCCGGCTCAGCTCCGAGCCGGCCTCTGACCCTTCATCCCAAGAACCTGCCACGACGTTACGCATCGAATCCACGACCCGTCGTGTCAGCTTTTCCAGGGGTTGGCGGCCCGGCAGCTCAAAGGCGTCGAATCCGTTCGAGCCCACGGCAAAGAGGTAGCTTCGCTCTTCACCCAGCGAATATTCGAGCAACAGGGATTCTTCACCCACTAGCCTCTTGGCCGTGGCTAGGTGGATCGGAGCAAAAAGAACGGCTCCACCGGCCTCTCGGCGGACCTCGGCTTCCACCAGCTCCATTTCCACCAAGGCAGCGTCCAGCTCCTGGACGGCGGCTTGGAGACGCTCTGGGGAAGAGCTGCCGGTGAGCAGCAATCTTCGTTGAGCTTTAGCGTTCAAGCGGTCTAAGGCGTCCTGCCGGCGGACCTGGAGGTCTTCTCCCAAGGTTGAGTGCCTATCCACATTTGAGCCGGCCAATAGATCGAGCAAAGCCCTCGCCCTCGCCCTCTCACTCGCCTCGAACGCCTGCTCAGGCCGGCCCAACCTCATCAGCAGGTCCACTTCAAGCCGGTAGGCAGCGCCGACACCCGCCATAAAGCTGGCTTGCAGGCTCGGCACCTCCACACGGTCTCGCATCGATTCGGCGATCATGAGCCCCGCTTGCAGTGATTGAAGGGCCTCGCCTAATCGTCCACGCCGCTCTGCCACATGGGCCAGCCCAAAATGACACTCCGCCGTTGCCGAAATCCAACCCAGAGACTCGTGCAACATCAACGCGTGCCTGAAATCGGCCGCTGCCCCTGCAAAATCACCGACCTTGAGGGCCGCTTTGCCCCTGAAAAGGGACGTCTGAGCCTCGTTTTTGGAGTCACCCAGCTCCCTATGCCTCTGAAGGGCCAAATCAAAGCTTTTCCTTGCCTGCTCGTTCCGGCCCATGTCTGCCTGGACCTGGCCCATCTGGCCCAGAGCCATGGCTTCACGCCAACCATCTCCGGCTTGACGCAACAAGGCTCTACCTTGGTGATGAAGCCTGAGCGCCTCATGCAGCTCGCCTTGTTGTCGCCTGGCTTCGGCGATCCGACCGAGGGTGATGCCCTCCCCTTTCAGATCGTTCACCTGACGACGAATCTCGAGCGATTGCTCATAGTAAGAAAGCGCGCGCTGAGAGTCGCCGAGCAAGGCAAGGGCATCTCCGAGATTGCTCGCCGCCCTCGCTTGCCAGCGCAGGTGGCCTTCACTTTCAAAAACTTGAAGCGCCGAACGAAAATGCTCCATCGCACGCTGAAGCTGCCCGAGACGTTTCAACGTCATTCCCAAATTGTGCAAAGCCTGTGCTTCACCGAGCCGATAGTCCAAAGCACGGAACTTCGAAATAGCCAGCTGATAATTGGAAGCCGCTTCTTTCGGCTCGCCCAGGGTGTCGAAGGCTCCGCCGAGATTCAATAAAGCCCGGGCTGACTGCTCTTCTTCCCCCGCTTCGGCATATAGCGCGTGCACTCGACGAAAGCAGGGGGCCGAGTCCCGGGGATCGTCAAAGTGAAGCAAAAAAAGGCAAAGATTGCTCCGAGGCACCGCCTCACCGAAAACGTTGCCGATTTCTTGTTGCTTAGAAATCGACCTTTCAAAAAGCAACTTCGATTTTTCCTTATCTCCGAGCTGGAGATAGATGAGGCCGAGGTCGTTCAATGCAACGCCTTCGAAATTGAGGTCTCCGAGCCCCTTCCAAAGGGGCAGCGCCCGGTTCAAAGTCTCTTTGGCCGACTCCAGATCTCCCAGATCGAGCGACAGTCTCGCCACGGCATAAGAGGCCAAGGCCTGGTCGCGTCGATGACCGGCGAGTCGAAACAACTCGGCGGCTTCTCGGTAACGCTCCACAGCCCGACGGCGGTCGTTCAATGTGCCATTCCATGAGCCGGCTGCCGCCTCGCTCATGGCGATTTCCGCCTGGTCCCTTGGCGATACCTTGCCACTTTTCTGGATCGACAAAGGGGCCACGCTTATTTCGTAGCTGCCGGCGACGGCCAGTGGAGAGCTCGGCTCGATTTGCACCACAAAGAATCGCGCCTCGGCCGACTTGAGAATCAACCGCTCTAAGCCTTGGCGTCCGAAAGGAGCATCGACGCTCACGTCTGCACCGCCGGCACTGTCGAAAGCCCGGATCATGAGATCGATGCCGCGCTGATCAACGGCGACTTTCCAAGTTTGGCCCAGGCTCTCGGCCTCTATTCGATAGCTATGGAGGTCGCCCCCACGAATCTCTCGCTCGACTCGATCGCCGACCCGAAGCGGCTGGGCATTGCCGTTGGCGTCTGAACCCTCCACCGAGCTCGTAGCTAGGGTCGATACCAGCAGAACACCTAACAGCCTGCAGCAGAAGTCTGCCGTTCGACGTCTTGTCTCGCGGCTGACCTCGCGGCGAATCCATTCAAGCATTCTAATTTCCACAGGATCTCCCTGCATGTCAACAAAGCTCGTAGCTCACTGCCTGCTGAAGTACCTTAGCAAGGCTTCTGCCGGCTCCTGGTGGGATCACTGAAAAAAAATCCTAAGAAAAACTGAGACATAGTTTCACCTCGTAGCAGTCCCACCCTCGAAGCACGCCAAACACGGCACAAACAGGCTGGCCAGCCTCCTTTTTTCCACTCTAAACATCCTGGATCTTGGTGATCCTGGGAATGGAGGCGCTATGTCCAACCAAGCTCATCCGCAATCCGTTCTAATCCCAAACCACTTGACCAAAGGTCCCCTCTTCCTTCTCTGCTTAAGCCTATGGTTAGCCTCAACCAGCCTTGTAGCGACAGACTTCGAAAACACCCTTTTTGACGTCCATTCAAGTCGTCGAGCGGAAATCGCAGAATCCGCCCATAACCTTGAATTCGATCTGCCTGCTCCCGGAATCCTCAGTGTCGAGATCCTGCAAAGAGCCGGCTCTCAGAATCCCATTTCGTTGAATCTGGCTCAGCCTGAAACCTTGCAACACGCGGCGATCTTGGAGCGCTCCATGAACCGTATGACTCTCGCCGTGCTCAGCGCTGGACCGCTAGAGCTCCGAGTCTCGTCACAGGATCTCCAATCCCCACTCGGTGGCCTTCATGTGGTCCATCATTTCGTCGCAGCTTGGACCGAGCAAGCGATCCATCGGATTTTGCCGGGATCCACGACTTTCTGGGACGGGGATGCCTGGGCGACGCACACCGTGCTCAAGCCGATTTCAACACCTTCCAAAACCGATCTCGAGGAGGTGGATCCCAATCCCGGAGGTTTGCGCTTCGAGGCGACGGCCCGCCAGATTGAAGTGCTCCGCATCCGTGGTACCGAATTTTCGACCAAAACCGACCTTGAAGAGGTGGATCCCAATCCAGGCGGGATCCGAACGGATAGAAACCTTCAGCTCACCGCCGCTTGGATTCAGGAAGGGCCTGACCTACGAGCTGAAGTCGGTACAGGCAACTCTGAGACGGCCTGGAGCTCCGCCTACGCGACCCTTCGACTCGGGACGCAACTGGAATCCCCATCTGACGCCCGAGACGAGATGATCGAGCTGAGCCTCAGACTGCCGTGGATCAATTTCGACCAGGATCCGAGCGCGGCCATCGGACAAGTTGTAGCGTCGACGAAGCGGACGCTGTTGGATCCAAAAGCGGCTCTGTCCACCGCAATTTCAGGACTCTGCAAGGGCCGAGAAGGCAGCTCTTTCCGATGCGCAGCATCGCTTGAAGTGGGCTCCCGTCTGGAGGATCAAATGGGGCCGCATTCAGACGGCGATCTAAAGGTTTATAGCTTCGATCTTCTGGAAACGATGACTCTCGAAATCCGAGCCGACGGAGACCGCCATTTGACCCAGACTCTCTTCCGGGAATCTGGCGAGAGGATCACAAGCGCTGAAGGCCATGCGTTGAAAGTGGTCAGATCGCTCGCCCCCGGGCGCTATTTCCTGGCATTGGAAGGACCCGGTCAGGGAGATTACGAGATCGCAACTCGGCGACTGAGGTAAGACAGCCTCGGCACAGACCAGGTACCCGTGTCGAGTGTCGGGCGACATACGTCACGACACTCGACAGTCTGCCCCTCTTCCTGCTTCAATGCACTTTTTATCTGCACCAGCTTCGGATTCCCCCACCCCTTGATGGCCGGCACCACAGGGCAGAGAGTCCCATCAAGAGCTGGTCCATTTTTTGCTGATCTAGAATCGGCCGGAAGCTGTGCACGGGATCAACTTCAATAGCCGAGCAAGAGGAGTTTTATCGATGACAACTTATTACATTAGCGCATTCGGAAATGCCAATAATTCCCTGGGGGATACCTTGGAGTGGATTTTGGACAGCTCAAATAAAAAAGGTACTTTGAGCTTCTCCGGTATTCCCGGGGAGACAAACAACCTTTCCAGCAATGACCGTAGCGATTATCCGAAAGAGCTCTTGACGAACACCACTGGATCCACCTGGAGATGCATCCTCCTAGCGCCTACCTATCCCTCATCAACGACCAACTATTCTTTAGCGGGAACGGTGGTTATTAAATCGGGTTCAACATACCAAAGCGTTTACTTCTGCGCCTTCTCAGCAGGCCAGGATCCCTACACTCCCCCACCGCCAAACGCCCTTGCACCGAACGACAGCTATTGTAGCTATTTAATCCGTGTCGGAGAGAACTCCGACCTGAACAGGAATCCCTTCTTAACAGGCAACAGGATCAAGAGATATTTGGCCCCCAGCTCCACTCAACCCACGTACTTCGATTTTTTAAAAGGCAACACAAGCCGTTTGCGAATCGTTAGGGATATCGAGCCTGGAGAGATGATCTGTCTCTATATGCAGAATTGTCGGGAATGCCCCAACCCTTGGGGTAATGATTGGCCAATACCAAACACTTGGCGAGCCACTTGGACCGAACCCAAATCCAACAAAACATTCATCTTGGTTTTCGTTGAGCTAGCTTCCAAGACCGACTCTTCGGGTCAGATAGTCGGCTTGGTCCAGAATCTTGCCGATGAACCTGGTACCGATGAGGTAACTGGAGTCTTCGGGGCGGAGTACCCCTAACACTCACAGTCTATCCCTCCGATAGAAAGCTATCCAAACGCGCGCGAGCACGGATCGAGTAGATGTCGTGCTCGCCCTTGGTTTCAACCAAAGTCGACAAGCTGGCTTTCAGAATAGAAAGCGCCTCGTCTCGGCGATCGACGGCCCCTAAGTAGCTTCCCCAGATGCTCTCCACGTGGGCCAAGGTCCACGAGCCTTGCGGTTGGTTGGAACGTAGGACATCCAGGGCGGGCTCCAGCAATTCATGGGCCTCGGTCGTCCTGCCGAGGTCGAGGCACAATGCCGCCAGGTTAGCGCGCGATATGGCGACCGAGCTGTGCGCCTCCCCTAAGAGACGAACACGCGAGGCGAGGGCTTGGCGCAGCTCGACCTCGGCTTCGTCGAGACGTTTGGCGCCGTGAAGGGCCAGCCCGAGGGTGCCGCGCACAGACGCCACACGGGTATGTTCCTCACCGTGGGTGTCGAGATAAAGGCCCAAGGCCTCGCTGAGGTTTTTCTTGGCGGCTACGAAATCACCACGGGTATAGTGCAGGACTCCTAGGCTGTGCAGGCTCGAAGCGATCTTTGCGCCCCCGGCCTGGTTGCGGCGACGCTCTTCGAGCACTTCCTGCTGCAGGGCGAGGGCTTCATCCCAATCCCCCTGGTGGATCAAGAGAGCGGCGAGGTTGAGCTGGGTGGTGGAAAGGGAGCTTCGGTCGCCCAGCCGTCGCCACATCTGAACAGCGTCTCGGAAAAGCGGCTCAGCGGCTCTCGAGCTCCCCTGCTCGAAATAAAGGCGGGCTAGGTTATTTAGATCAATAGCCAGCTCAGGCCGATCTCCCGAGTCTGCTTCCCGGCGCAGTCGCAGGGCTTCTTTCTTGAGCTCCGCCGCTGTCTCGTATTGACCGAGATTGTTGTAAACCGTGCCCAGGGTGCCGGCGAGATCGGCTCGGATCTCCGGAGAATCTTCAAGAGAGCCTTCCAGCTTGGAACGACCCCGATCCAAGACCTCGCGAACGGAAACTTCCAAACCACGGGTGGCGTTCGGATCGGCCGCCTTGAAAAGATCCTGGAGAAACTTATTGACGTTTTCGGCGCGTTCTCGCGATTGCAGCGCTCGGACTCGCTCGGATTCCGCGTTTTGGGCGGCAGCTTCTGCGGCCCAGCGAGCGGACTCGGCGCGGCGCCAAAGAACCGTGGAAGCAACACTGAACACGAGGACCATGGCCAGAACAGCCAACGCCGGCTTATAACGCCAGGCCAATTTGCCGGCGTAATACATCCAATTGCCGGTGTGGGCGGTCACCGCCCGTCCCCCAAGGTGACGATGGATGTCGTCCGCCATTTGAGCAGCGGATCCGTAGCGCTGCTCCGGTTCTTTTCGCATCGCCTTGGCAACAATCGCGTCGAGGTCTCCCTTGAGGCGCCGAGCCTGCCGGGCATCGCCGCTGCCGAGCACGATCGAGCTAGGCGCCGGCGGATCTTCGAGGCACACAAGACGTAGCGCTTCGTGGTGCTCATGGACTCGCAGACGGTAGGGTGGGTTTTCTGTCAACAGCTGGTAAAGCAAAACACCGAGAGCATAAATATCGCTAGCCGTGGTGACCGCCTGGCCAACGAATTGCTCAGGACTCGCGTAGGCGGGCGTCATCAAGCGCTGATCCGATGCTGTTTCGAGATCCCAATCTTGTCGCTCGACGGGCTCCGGCGTCAGAATTTTGGCGATACCAAAGTCCAATAGCTTAGGCTCACCTTCCGACGTCACCAGGATGTTTCCGGGCTTCAGGTCACGGTGAACAACTAGGCTCTGGTGGGCGAAATGCACCGCACCACAGACTTTGGCAAAGAGCTCCAGCCGTTCGGTGACCGAGAGCTGCTGTTCCTGGCAGAAGCGATCGATCGGCACACCGTCGACATATTCCATCGCCAAATAGGGCGAGGCATCACCGATGGACCCGCCATCGAGGAGGCGCGCAACATGGGGATGCTGGAGGTCGGCCAGGATTTGTCGTTCGCGGTAGAACCGATCCAGAATCTCAGTGCTGCGGCTACCGGGCTCGACAATTTTTAGGGCTACCTTCTGCTCAAAGTCGTCAGTCCGGGTCGCAAGGTAGACCAAACCCATGCCACCGCGACCGAGCAGGCGGTCTACTCGATAAGGTCCTATCTTCTCGCCGGCGGCCAGCTCAATCTCGGTCCCCGGCCGAAGGGCTCGAGCCCGAGGCAAGACGTTCGTGGTGACCACAGTTTCGAGATCGCGACAGAGCGACAGGTCATCGCGGAGGGCTTGCCGCAACGTCGATGAGCCCTCGTGAGAGGAAATCGGAGTGTCCAAAAGAAAGTCGACGCGCCGGCGCCGTTCACGATTCATCACCACATCCCTTCGCAAGTGAGAATGTTGAGGCGATTTTATGATCTAGCGCTGACTCAAGTATGATCGTCTCAGTTTTTCAACCCGTTATGGTGGGATCCAGTATTTCGTGGATCCATATTTTTCGCCTTCGTTGTCTAGGCTCCTGTTTCGATCCGAGATTCAGTCCAACCCACCGTTGAGCGAGAGGAGGCCCCCCCCCATGCCCACACTTAACAGACACGATCCAGATCCGGCCGAGCAGGTCCTCGACCAGGACACCCAGGTCACTGGGCGAAATCATCTGCCCGCAGAAGCTCGAAAGCAAGTTCCGAGCTTGACGATCCTCGGACATCCAGATCCCTCCCGAGTGGGCGATCGACGAATCTTGCCGGCTCTGGCAGTGGGGCGGGAGATCAAGATCTCAAGGATAGAGCCACACTTCGAAGACCCCTCGACCGGGCAGGCTCGGCCCATGGCCGTGGCGCACATTAGTCGTCAACCGATTCAACTCTCAGGTGGTAAGACACGCGGCTCTATTGTCCTCCAAACCGGCTCAACGCGGACCCCTTTGATCGCCGACGGTGTCGAGTTCAGCGTCGAAAAGACCTTCTCTGCGCAAGAAATCGAAAGAGGAGTGACTCTGGAGCTGGGTCACCGAGTCGTGCTCCTGCTTCATACGCTCGCTCAGGGAACGACAGGCACAACCCAATCCAACGGATTGATCGGCGAGAGTGAGGCCATGAGCAGTCTTCAGCGCGAGATTGCTCGGGTAGCGAGTTTGGATGTGCCGGTTTTGCTTCGGGGTGAGAGCGGCACCGGTAAGGAGCTGATCGCCCGTGCTTTGCACGATGCGGGTGGTCGCCGACAGGGACCGTTCGTTGCCGTCAGCTTAGCGGCCCTACCGCCTACCCTCGCTGCAGCCGAGCTCTTCGGAGCGGCCAAGGGGGCCTTTACTGGTGCTGATCGCAAGAGGCAAGGCTTCTTCCAAAAAGCCAATGGCGGTACCTTGTTGCTCGATGAAATCGGTGAAGCTCCGACCGAGGTTCAGGTCATGTTGCTAAGGGCCCTCGAAACCGGTGAAGTGGTGCCGGTCGGAAGCACCTCCCCCGTGAGCTTAGACGTCCGAGTTGTGGCAGCCACCGACGCTGACTTAGAGACCGCGATGCAAGAGAAGCACTTCAGGGCACCGCTATTTCATAGGCTTTCGGGTTATACGATCGATGTGCCGCCCCTACGATCCAGACGTGACGATATTGGGCGTCTCTTCTTCCATTTCCTGCAGCTCGAAATGCGCGCTGTCCAATCCGTGGTCACCGAAGCGGATGGTCGCCCGTGGCCGCCGACGGATTGGATCGCTCAACTCGCCCGTGCCGATTGGCCGGGGAATGTGCGTCAGCTGCGAAATATTGCCCGATGGCTGGCCGTCAAGGGTCCTGACGCATCAAAATCTGAGCTCGACAAAATGCTCTTCGTTCCCGACGCCTCCGCGGGTCCAACGACACAGCCCAGAAGAGAGGCACCCACCCCAAGACCAAGCCGGGACTACAAGCTCTACCGCGCTCCCGATGACGTCAGTGACGACGATCTGCTCGAGGCTCTCCGCGCCCACAGTTGGAGACTCAAACCGGCTGCCGCGCAGCTCAATGTTTCGCGCACCTCGCTTTACGCCTTGATCGATCGCTCCCCGAGAATTCGACGAGCCAGGGACCTGGGTCGAGACGAGCTCGCCGAAAGCCTTGAGCGCCACCATGAAAATCTGGAAGCCATGTCGGAACAATTGAAGGTCTCTCCGCAAGGGATTCGGCGTCGACTACGCGAGCTGGGGGTCGACGCTGGGAAGCGATCCCTTCGCTAGGGCCCATCCATCCAGCTCTCACCCCTGACGGCGTACCTTCGCGCCGGCACCGATCCTGTGTTGGCTCTGCACCACGATGAAGTCGGGGCACCGTACGCCGAGCTCATTCGCAACGGCTTGACCCAAGATTGAGCGGTAACACATTACCCGCCGTGGGTAATGGATGCCCCGATTCCTCGGGCCGGCGCCGGCACGCAAGATTCGGGCGCAACCGGTCGCCCGCTCTCATCGAAATCTGAAACTTTCCACTGAATTC